>NZ_JBSFVB010000021.1:0-136395 GCF_053592115.1 Streptomyces sp. NPDC002788
GCGGCGGCCGAGCGCCGACTCCTTGGCGCCCTGCTTGAAGTCCGCGAAGACCTTCTCGCGGACCTCGGGCGACGCCTCGATCGGGCCCGGGCCCGTGACCACCGCCCCTCTTGGCCGCCACCGTGCGTGCCTCAGCGGCGGTCCCCGTCCAGCGGCTCCAGATCCTCGTCCTCGTCCAGGTCGGTGTCGAGCTCGTCCTCCAGGTCCTCCCCCTCGTCGTCATCGTCGTCTTCGAGGTCGTCGAAGACGGCACTGACGTCGAAGCGGCAGACCACCTGCTGCGGATCGACCTGCTCGAACGGCGCCTCCAGCCACTCGCCGGGCTCGGCCGGTTCGTCCGCCGCCGTCACCCAGAGCGTGGAATCGCCCTCCTCCAGCCCGAACTCCTTGTGCCGGGAAGCGATCTCGTCGGGCTCGAACTCGCCGAAGAGCAGGCCGAGCGCGCCGTGGACCGTCCCGGAGGCCGGGGAGCCTTCGTCGCCGTCGGCCGCCTCGATCCGCTGTGCCTGCGCCAGCAGCCGCTGCGGTTCGGCGACGGCGTAGTCGCGGCGGATCAGTACGCTCAGTGCGTTCGGTTCCTCGGGGCCCTTGTACGGGGGCAACGCGTCCTCTGTACCGGGGATCTCGAAGGGCGTGACCTCGTCATAACGGTCGTAGAGCAGTTCGTCGTACACCTCTGCGGCCGCGGCCAGCTGGTTGAACGCCTCGTAGACGGCCGGGTCGTCCTCCCCCGACCTGCGTTCGACCGCGGCCAGGTGGCGGTCGAGCGCGGTCTTGACCGCCTCGGCGGCGGCGCGTACCTCGGCAGCGGTGGGCTGCGCAGCATCAGACATAGTGCAGACGCTATCCGTACCAGGCCCCAGCCCGCACAATAGATGCGATGCCGGAATACGAATTTGTCGACGTGTACGTACCTCGCGGGGTCTCCCGCAAGGAGACGGCACGTCTGCTGACGGACCATGCGGAGTACGGACACTGGGAGTTGCACCGTCTGAGCCTGCTGCGCGACGGCAGCCGCAAGGTGCGGTTGCGCCGACGGATCATCCGCCAGGTGCGGGCCACGTGGTGAGCTGAGACGGCGCACCGGAGAAGGCACATACGGGAGCGGGCCCCGCGTCGACGGGGCCCGCTCCGTGCACCTCGGGCTCGTATGGCCGGCGGTGTCAGGCCGAGGCGCGCGCCTTGCGGTACAGAATCGCGCCCGCCAGCAGAGCGCCCGCACCGGCCGGGATGGCGAGGCCGAGCGGCAGCTCGCTGCCCGTGCTCGCGAGCTGGGCGTCGCCCTTGGTCTCGGTGATGAAGTTGGCGCCCGGCTGGTTGCCGTGCGAGGAGCCGCCCGGCGGGTCGACGTGCGCGCCGGGCGGCGTGCCCGGGGTACCCGGACGGCCAGGCCCCTCCGGGTTGCCGGGATCGCCCGGGTTACCGGGATCCCCCGGGTTACCGGGGTTGCCGGGGTTGCCGGGATCCCCCGGGTTACCGGGGTTACCGGGACCACCCGGACCGCCCGGACCGCCCGGGTTGCCCGGGTTGCCCGGGTTGCCCGGCTGCCCGGGCGTCTCGCCGCCGCCGGGCGGGTTCGTGGGGTGACCGCCGGAGCCGCCGTTACCGCAGTCGTTGCCGGTGCTGGGGTTGCCGATGCCGATGATGTCGACGCTGTTGCCGCAGACGTTCACCGGGGCGTGGATCGGGGCCTGGATGTGGTTGCCCGATCCGACGCCGGGCGAGTCGGCGGCGTGGCCGCCCGCGTGCGAGCCGCCGTGGCCGCCTGAACCGCCGGACCCCCCCGGCGACGATCCACCGCCCTGGTTGGCGCAGGAGTTGCCCATCGAGGGGTTGAGCACGCCGATGACGTTGACCGTGTTCCCGCAGACGTTGACCGGCGCGTGCACCGGCGCCTGCACCGAGTTCCCGGACAGCACGCCGGGCGATCGCGAAGCGGAACCCTGTGCGCCCGAGTCGGCGTGCGCGGAGCCGCCCGCGGCGGCGATCACGCCGGTCGCGGCCGCCACGGTCATGAGACCCTTGCGGGTGACTTGTCGCATTCTTGAATACCTGCCTTCGACCCTGTTTCGAATTCTTCTCGAATTCCCCGAAAGAAGCGTTCGGTCCCGGAGCGCATGGCACGCGCTCCGGGACCGGTGGCTTTGAACTCCCTCTTACAGAGAGGGGAGCGTCACTTGTTGACGCAGGTGTTGCCGAAGGCGGGGTTCAGCAGCCCGATCACGGAGACCGTGTTGCCGCAGGCGTTCACCGGGACGTGAACGGGCACCTGAATGACGTTGCCGGACACGACACCCGGGGAGTGCGCGGCGACACCATGGGCACCCGAGTCGGCGACGGCCATGCCCGCGCCCGCGAGGACCAGCCCACCGGTGGCAGCCGCAGCAGCGACGACCTTCTTGATCATTATTCCTCCTAGTTGGCAAAGCGACCCATCTTGCGATCGCATTACCTGTAACGAGGAGGGAGTAATGAGGCTACGAGCTTATCGTCGCATTCACTCTTCTCAGTCGATCTCGCACGCGTGACCGAATGCTGGTGATTCGGGGCGGATGGTTTCAGGACGCGTCGATGAACCGGTCGAGCACCCGCACGCCGAACTTCAGGCCCTCCACCGGAACCCGCTCGTCCACGCCGTGGAACATGCCGGCGAAGTCCAGCTCCGGGGGCAGCTTCAGCGGCGCGAAGCCGAAGCCCCGGATGCCCAGGTCGTCGAAGGACTTCGCGTCCGTCCCGCCGGAGAGCATGTAGGGGATCGCCTTGGCGGTCGGGTCCTCGGCCAGCAGCGAGGACTGCATCGCCTCCACGAGCGCCCCGTCGAAGGTGGTCTCGACGGCCTTGTCGGCGTGGACGTCCTCGCGCCGCACCTTGGGGCCGAGGATGCGGTCGAGATCGGCGAGGAACTCGTCCTCGAACCCGGGCAGGAACCGGCCGTCGACGTGGGCGGTCGCCTCGCCCGGGATGACGTTGACCTTGTAGCCGGCACCGAGCTGCGTGGGATTGGCCGTGTTGCTCAGGGTCGCGCCGATGAGCTTGGCGATGCCGCCGAGCTTGGCCAGGGTCGACTCCATGTCCTCAGGGTCGAGCTCCGTGCCGAACGCGTCACCGAGCTCGTCGAGGAAGGCGCGGGTGGTCTTGGTGACCCGTACCGGGAACTTGTGCCGGCCCAGCCTCGCGACGGCCTCCGACAGCTCGGTGATCGCGTTGTCCCGGTGGATCATCGACCCGTGCCCGGCCGTGCCGGCCACGGTGAGCTTCATCCAGTGCATGCCCTTCTCGGCCGTCTGGATCAGGTACAGCCGCCGCTCCTCGCTCACGGTGAACGAGAATCCGCCCACCTCGCTGATCGCCTCGGTGACACCCTCGAAGAGGTCCCGGTGGTTGTCGACGAGGTGGCGGGCCCCGTACGTGCCGCCCGCCTCCTCGTCGGCGAGGAACGCGAGGACGATGTCGCGCGGGGGCTTGCGTCCGCTGCGCAGCCGGTCGCGTACGACCGCGAGGGTCATCGCGTCCATGTCCTTCATGTCGACGGCCCCGCGGCCCCACACGCATCCGTCGGCGATCTCGCCGGAGAAGGGGTGGTGGGTCCAGTCGTCCGCGTTGGCCGGTACGACGTCGGTGTGGCCGTGGATGAGGAGCGCGGGCCGGGAGGGGTCCTCGCCCTCGATCCGGGCCACGGTCGAGGCGCGGCCCGGGTGGGACTCGAAGATCCGCGGTTCGAGCCCGACCTCGGCGAGCTTCTCGGCGACGTACTCGGCCGCCTTGCGCTCGCCCGGACCCGAGTGGTCGCCGTAGTTGCTGGTGTCGATCTGGATCAGCTCGCGGCAGAGGTCCACGACCTCGTCCTCGCCGGTGACGCTCCTGGCCGTGTCCGTCTCGCTCACGTGCTTCCTCCCGGTGTCACTGCTGGTGGGTCCCCCTCATCCTCCCTCTCCCCGGCCCGCTCCCCAAGAGCGCTCCCGGCCCGTCACCCGGCGTTCACGCCCTGCCGGGGTGTCGGCGGGGGGTGATCGGCCACCCCGGAAAGCCTGGTAATGTTTACGTCGTCGCCGCGGGGAGAACCCACGCGACAGACACCTTGTCCGGGTGGCGGAATGGCAGACGCGCTAGCTTGAGGTGCTAGTGCCCTTTATCGGGCGTGGGGGTTCAAGTCCCCCCTCGGACACATGAAGCTGAGGGCCGTGACCGCGAGGTCACGGCCCTCAGGCGTTGCCGTGGAAAGGTGACCATGACCAGGCGTTCCTGCCTCTGCGGACTCCCCGCGGCCTACGAGGCATGTTGCGGCCGCTACCACTCCGGGTCCGCCGCCGCACCGACCGCCGAGGCCCTGATGCGGTCGCGGTACTGCGCCTTCGTGAAGGGGGACCCCGAGTACCTGCTGCGGACGTGGCATCCGCGGACGCGGCCCGGGACGCTGGAGCTGGATCCGGGGACGCGGTGGACCGGGCTGGAGATCCTGGGCACCAGTGAGGGGTCCGCCTTCCACTCCCTCGGAACCGTGGAGTTCCGCGCCTCGTACCGGGGCGGATCGCTGCACGAGCGGAGCCGGTTCGAGCGGGTCGACGGGGCCTGGGTGTACGTCGACGGGGAGTTCCTGCCGTAGCTATGGCGCCAGGATGTCCAGTTCCTGGAGGGCGCCGACCGTGATCTCGCGGGTCAGTTCCTCGGCGCGGGTCGCGTCACCGGCGCGTACCGCCTCCGCGACCTGGACATGCAGGGTGACGGCGGCCGGATCGGGATCCTCGAACATCACGTCGTGATGCGTGCGGCCGGCCAGGACCTCGGCGACGACATCGCCGAGGCGGGCGAACATCTCGTTGCCGGAGGCGTCGAGGATGACGCGGTGGAAGGCCATGTCGTGGACGAGGTAGCCCTCCAGCTTGTGGCCGCGCGAGTGGGCGACCATGCCGAGGGCGCACTCGGTGAGAGCGGCGCACTGCTCGGACGTGGCGTGCCGGGCGGCGAGGCCGGCCGCGACCGGTTCGATCGCCGAGCGCAGCACCGTGAGGGAGCGCAGTTGCTGCGGGCGATCGGCACCGGCCAGGCGCCAGCGGATGACCTGCGGGTCGTAGACGTTCCACTCGGACTTCGGGCGAACCGTGACGCCGACGCGACGGCGGGACTCCACCAGGTGCATGGACTCCAGAACGCGGACCGCCTCGCGCATCACGGAGCGTGACACGTCGAAACGCTGGGCGAGCTCGTCCGTGCGCAGGACGCTGCCCGGCGGGTACTCCCCCGCGGTGATCGCGGGGCCGAGGGTGTCCAGTACACGGCCGTGCAGCCCCCGGCCCGGTGTGCTCATGCACTCAGCGTACGGGGTAGATCACGGAGACGAAAAGTCAGACTTAATCGCCACAGGCTCTTGAATTAGTCCTACCTAATGGGTTTCAGTTGCGTCGACATCACGTGTCGACGAAGACAGCAGACAGTGAGGCAGCGATGAACACCCCCCACGTCGTCGTGGTCATGGGCGTCGCCGGCACCGGCAAGACGACCATCGGTCCCCTGCTCGCGGCCCGGCTCGGCGTTCCGTACGCCGAGGGCGACGACTTCCACCCGCCGGCCAACATCGTCAAGATGTCGGCCGGTACGCCGCTCACCGACGAGGACCGCCTGCCCTGGCTGGACGCCATCGGTGACTGGGCGCACGGGCGGGCCGGGATCGGCGGGGTGGTCAGCTGCTCGGCGCTGAAGCGGTCGTACCGCGACCGGCTGCGGATCGCCGCACCCGGCGTGGTCTTCGTGCACCTCACGGGCGACCGCGCGCTGATCGAGGACCGGATGTCGCACCGGCAGGGGCACTTCATGCCCACGGCGCTGCTCGACTCCCAGTTCGCCACGCTCCAGCCGCTGGAGGCGGACGAGGCCGGGGTCGGTGTGGATGTCGCGGGCAGCCCGGAGGAGATCACCGAGCGGGCGGCGCACGCCCTGGAGCACCTCCCCGAGCCCGTCCTGTAGCCCCTGCCGGCCCCGTCTCCCCCCTCTCCCCTCGACACAAGGGAACCCACCGTGACCAGACTCAGCGTCGAGATGCTGGCAGCGGACGCACCCGAGCCGATCACCTCGGCCGGCCACGCTCAGCTGGGCATCGCCGTCCTGGCGGGCATCGCCGTCATCGTCCTGCTCATCACCAAGTTCAAGCTGCACGCCTTCCTGGCGTTGACCATCGGGTCGCTGGCGCTCGGCGCGATCGCCGGGGCGCCTCTGGACAAGGTCCTCACCAGCTTCAGCGCCGGCCTCGGCACCACGGTCGCCGGCGTCGGCGTGCTGATCGCCCTCGGAGCGATCCTGGGCAAGATGCTCGCCGACTCCGGGGGCGCCGACCAGATCGTCGACACCGTCCTCGCGAAGGCCGGCGGGCGGTCCATGCCGTGGGCGATGGTGCTCATCGCCTCGGTGATCGGGCTGCCGCTGTTCTTCGAGGTCGGCATCGTGCTGCTGATCCCGGTGGTTCTGATGGTCGCCAAGCGCGGCAACTACTCGCTGATGCGCATCGGCATCCCGGCGCTCGCGGGCCTGTCCGTGATGCACGGCCTCGTGCCGCCGCACCCCGGTCCGCTGGTCGCGATCGACGCGGTCAAGGCCGACCTCGGGGTGACGCTGGCCCTCGGTGTCCTCGTCGCCATACCCACGGTGATCATCGCCGGGCCGGTGTTCTCCAAGTACGCGGCCCGCTGGGTGGACGTCCCCGCCCCGGACCGGATGATTCCGCAGCGCGCCTCGGAGGAGCTCGACAAGCGGCCCGGCTTCGGCGCCACGCTGTTCACGGTCCTGCTCCCGGTGATCCTGATGCTGGCCAAGGCGCTGGTCGACATCGTCGTGGACGACCCCGAGAACCTGATCCAGCGCGTCTTCGACGTCGTCGGCGCGCCGATGATCGCCCTGCTCGCCTCGGTGCTGGTCGGCATCTTCACGCTGCTGCGGCCGGCCGGGTTCTCCAAGGAGCGCATCTCGCCGCTCGTCGAGAAGAGCCTCGGGCCGATCGCGGGCATCCTGCTGATCGTCGGCGCGGGCGGCGGCTTCAAGCAGACGCTGATCGACACCGGGGTGGGGCAGATGGTCCTGGACATCTCCAGGGACTGGGCGGTCCCCGCACTGCTGCTCGCCTGGCTGATCGCGGTGGCGATCCGGCTGGCGACCGGTTCGGCGACGGTGGCGACGGTCTCGGCCGCCGGTCTGGTCGCCCCGCTCGCGGCCGACATGTCGACCACGCACGCGGCCCTGCTGGTCCTCGCCATCGGTGCCGGCTCGCTGTTCTTCAGCCATGTCAACGACGCCGGGTTCTGGATGGTGAAGGAGTACTTCGGGCTGAGCGTCGGTCAGAACATCAAGAGCTGGTCGGTCATGGAGACGATCATCTCGGTGGTCGCCGGCGGCATCGTCCTGCTGCTGTCCCTCGTGATCTAGGAGTGTCGCTGCGATGACGGCTCACCCTCTCTTCGACATCGGCGGCCGTACGGCCCTGGTCACCGGCTCCAGCCGGGGCATCGGACTCGCCCTGGCGCGCGGTCTGGCGGAGGCCGGCTGCACGGTCGTCCTGAACGGACGCGCCGATGACCGGCTCGCCGAGGCGGCCGCCGGTCTGCCGGGCGACCGGGTGCACACGGCGGCGTTCGACGTGACCGACGGAGCCTCGGTGGCCTCGGGGGTCGCCGAGGTCGAGGAGCGGGTGGGCCCGCTCGACATCCTCGTCAACAACGCGGGCATGCAACTGCGCGCCCCGCTGCTGGAGTTCACCGACTCCGACTGGCACCGGATCCTGGGCACCAACCTGACCAGTGCCTTCCTGGTCGGACGGGAGGTCGCGCGAGGGATGACGGAACGCGGCCACGGGAAGATCATCAATATCTGTTCGCTGCAGAGCGAGGTGGTACGGCCCGGGATCGCGCCGTACGCAGCCACCAAGGGCGCGCTGAAGATGCTCACCAAGGGCATGTGCGCGGACTGGGGGCCGTACGGGGTGCAGGTCAACGGGCTGGGCCCGGGTTACATCGAGACGGAGCTGACCCGGCCCCTGGTCGAGGACGAGGAGTTCAGCGCCTGGGTGCGCGGGCGTACGCCGGCCGGGCGCTGGGGGCGTACGCAGGACCTGGTGGGCGGGGTGCTGTTCCTCGCCTCCCCCGCCGCGGACTTCGTCAGCGGGCAGGTGCTGTACGTCGACGGCGGTATGACGAGCGTGCTGTGACCACCGCGGAGGCTGTGATGCTGGGTTGCGTGATCCATGGTCAGGGCGACCTGCGGGTGGCCACGTTGCCGGTTCCGGAGCCCGGGCCGGGGCAGGTGCTGGTCGCCGTGCGGTACGGCGGGGTGTGCGGGTCCGATCTGCACTACTGGCGGCACGGCGGGGTCGGCGACTTCCGGCTCCGCGAGCCGATGGTGCTGGGACACGAGGTCGTCGGGACCGTGCTCGGGTACGGTGCCGGCGCGTCCGGGCCCGCGCCGGGTGCCGCCGTCGCGGTGCATCCGGCGAGCCCGTGCGGGGTGTGCCCGCAGTGCTCGGACGGGCGGCGGAACGTCTGCCGGGACACGCGGTACCTCGGCAGTGCGGCGCGCTTTCCGCATGTGCAGGGAGGTTTCGCGGCTCGGATGGTCGTGCCGTGCGAGCAGCTGCGGGCCCTGCCGGAGGGGCTCGGGCTGCGGCGGGCCGCGCTGGCCGAGCCGCTGTCCGTCGCGTTGCACGCGGTGCGCCGGGCCGGGGAGGTGGCCGGCCGGCATGTCCTGGTGACCGGCGCCGGGCCCATCGGGTGCCTGGTCGTCGCGGCGGCGAAGGCGGCCGGGGCCGCGCGGGTGACGGTCACGGATCTGCTGCCCGAGCCGCTGGAGTACGGGCGGATCGCCGGGGCCGGGGCGGTCGTGCGGGCGGACGATCCCGACGACCGCGGCTGGCCGGCCGAAGTGGACGTGGCGATCGAGGCGTCCGGGGTGGCTGCGGGGCTCGACGCGTGTCTCCGGCGGGTGCGGCGGGGTGGGGTCGTCGTGCAGTTGGGCATGCTGCCGGCCGGGCACAGTCCGTTCGCGGGGAACTTGGTGGTGAGCCGGGAACTGGAGGTGCGCGGGGCGTTCCGGTTCGACGGGGAGTTCGACCAGGCGCTGGCTCTGCTGGCGGTGGAGCCGGGGTTGGACGGGCTGATCAGTGCGGTGGTTCCCGTGGCGGAGGCCGAGGCCGCCTTTGCTCTGGCCGCTGATCGGAGCCGGTCGTGCAAGGTGCTGTTGGATTTCGCCCCGGCGCCGTAGGGGTTGTCGGTCGCGGGCGGGTGCGGGTGCGTGGTGGCTGGTCGCGCGGTTCCCCGCGCCCCCGAGGGCGTGCACCTACGGGCGCCACAGCGGGTGCTCTCGGTCCGCCCAGTCCCGGCTCACCCTGCCCGTGCGCATGCCTCTCCTGGACTCCGGGTCCGCCAGGGCCATGCCGATGTGGCCCGCCAGGACGATGCCGATGGTGAGGGCCAGCCAGTCGTGGACGAAGGTCGCGCTGGTGCGCCAGAGGAGCGGGGTGAGGTGGGTGAACCACATCATCAGGCCGGTGCCGAGCATGACGAGGGTGGCTCCGGCGATCCAGGAGGCGTAGAGCTTCTGGCCCGCGTTGAACTTGCCCGCGGGGCGGGACGCGGGGCGCTTGTCGCGGCGCAGGGCGGCGCGCAGCCAGGTGCGGTCGTGCGGGTGGAAGCGGTTGAGGTGGCCGAGGTCGGCACGGAAGACGCGGGACGCGAGGCCCGCCAGGACGGGAACGGGCAGAGCCAGTCCCGACCACTGGTGCAGGGTGACGATCAGGGCGCGGCGCCCCACGAGTTCGGCGAGCTGGGGGACGTAGAGGCAGGCCGCCGTGACGACGCAGACGCCCATGAGCGCGGCCGTGGTGCGGTGGACCCAGCGCTGCACCCTGCTGAAGCGCCGGATCCCGACCGTCATTGACGGCGTGTCAGCTCGTAGGCTCATCGTCCCGTCCGTTCGAGCGGCCCACCCAGGCGTCGATGTCGTAGCCGCGTTCCTCCCAGTAGCCCGGCCGGACCTCGTCGGTGACGGTGATGCCGGAGAGCCACTTGGCGGACTTGTAGAAGTACATGGGTGCCACGTAGAGGCGGACCGGGCCGCCGTGGGAGTGGCCGAGGTCTTTGTCCTGCATGCGCAGGGCGACCAGGACGTCCGCGCGGCGGGCCTGGTCGAGGGTGAGGCTCTCGGTGTAGGTGCCGTCGAAGCAGGTGAAGCGGATCGCCCGGGCCGTGCGGCGGACCCCGGCCGCGTCCAGGAGCCGGGACAGGCGTACGCCCTCGAAGGGGGTGTCGGGGACGCGCCAGCCGGTGACGCACTGGACGTCGCGGACCAAACGGGTCTGCGGGAGGGCCTTGAGGGCGGCCAGGGTGTAGGTGGTGGGGCGGTCGACCAGGCCGTCGATCGTGAGGCGGTAGGTGTCGGCGTCCTTGCGGGGGACGGACGAGGCGACCGAGTAGTAGCGGAAGCCGCCGCCGTTCGGGAGCAGGCCGGTCAGGCCCGTCGGGTCCTTGTCGGCGGCGCTGCCGAGGAAGCCCTCCAGGCCGCGTTGCAGAGGGGGCGCGGCGACGATGCCGACGGCGCCCAGCGCGAGGGTGCCGAGGAAGACGCGGCGGCCGACCGGGGTGCCCCGTTCCTCCGGGTGGTCTTCGCTCACACCCCTGTGTACGTCCTCGTTCACGTACTCATTCGAACACCCGCGGCCCGTTCAGGACAGGGATCGCGGGTGCTCGTCAGAGTTCCGTAACCACTTCTTACGTGGGCGGGGTCAGGACGACGCCGCCTTGTCGAGCTGGAACGCCTCGTTGCCCTGCCCGATCCGGGCGTGCTTCTCGGGCGCGCGGGCGCGCAGCACCAGGCCGAGGACCAGGCCGGCGACCAGGGCGAGGCCGATGATGCCGGGCAGCACCCAGCTCAGCGAGGAGCCGGGGCCGACGCCGACCAGCACCTCGAAGTCCTTCACCGTGTAGCCGGCGATCACGAGCAGCGCGATCCCCGCGAGCGCGGAGGTGACCAGACGCCAGGCCTGGGCGCCCGCGGCGCCGCGGCGGACGAAGAAGACGACGACCGACAGGGAGGCCGCCGCCATCAGGACGATCACGCCGAGGGCGCCGATGTTGCCGAGCCAGGTGAACAGGTGCAGGACGGGCGCGGTCGGGTCGCCGACCGGCTTGTCGTCGGCGATCGCGAAGGCGATCACGACCACCACGGCCACCGCGGTCTGGAGCAGCGATCCGGTACCGGGGGCGCCGCTGCCGCCGCTGGTGCGCCCGAAGGCGGCGGGCAGCAGGCCCTCGCGGCCCATGGCGAATGCGTAGCGGGCGACGACGTTGTGGAAGCTGAGGAGCGCGGCGAACATGCCGGTGACGAACAGGACGTGCAGGACGTCGGTGAACGTGCCGCCGAGGCGGGACTCGGTGAGGAAGAACAGCAGTCCGGCGCTCTGCTGCTGGGCCGTGCCGACGACGGCCGTGGGACCGGTGGCGACGGTGAGGGCCCAGCTGCTCAGCGCGAAGAAGACGGCGACCCCGCCGACGGCGAGGAACATCACGCGCGGCACCAGGACGTGCGGGCGGCTGGTCTCCTCCGCGTAGACGGGGGCCTGCTCGAAGCCGAGGAACGCGGCGACGCAGAAGCACAGGGCGGTACCGACGCCCGCGCCGGTCAGGGTGTCGGGGTTGAACGCGTGCAGCGACAGGCCCTCCTTGCCCGGGTCGGCGAGGGCGGCGATGTCGAAGATCACGACGAGGAGCACCTCGATGACCAGCAGCACGCCGAGCACGCGCGCGTTGACGTCGATCTTCAGCCAGCCCAGCAGGCCGACGGCGAACGCGGCCACGAGGGCCGGTATCCACCAGGCGACCTCGATCTCGGCGTAGGTGGCGAGGAGCCCGGAGACCTCGAAGCCGAAGATGCCGTAGATGCCGGCCTGGAGCGCGTTGTAGGCGACGAGGGCGACCAGGGCGGCGCCCGCGCCGGCGGTGCCGCCCAGGCCGCGGGAGATGTACGCGTAGAAGGCGCCCGCGTTGTGGACGTGGCGGCTCATCTCGGCGTAACCGATGCTGAACAGGACCAGAACGACGCCGAGGACGACGAAGAGCAACGGCTGGCCGACGATGCCCATCACCGCGAATGTCGTGGGCATGACACCCGCGACGACCATGAGCGGGGCGGTCGCGGCGAGGACGGAGAGCAGCAGGCCGCCAGTGCCGAGCCGGTCGGCGCGCAGCGCGCGCTCCCGCCCCTTGAACGTACTGATGCCGCCGGCGGCGGATGTGCTCGTGCTCGAACTGTCCGTGGTCATCGGGAGAGCGTCCTCACTTCTGGAATCCGTAGGGGTCAGGCCGTGCCGAGCGCGCCGGCGCGGGCGGCGGCGAAGGCGGTGTGCGGGTCGCGGTCCGGGTACGACCAGGGCGCCGGGGTGGCGTGGCGGCCGATCCGGTGGAACAGGGCGGCGGCCTCGGCACCCCGCCCCTCGCAGAACTTGGCGTGCGCGAGGTAGTTCAGGTCGATCAGCCGCCGCGGGTGTCCCTCCAGCTCCCACTCCAGCCACCAGTCGAAGGCGGCCTTCATCACCTGCCGGGCGCGGCGGCCGGTCCAGTGGCCCGAGGCGGCCGGGTCGGCCGGTTGGTGCCCGGCGGCGGCCAGCACGCGGTAGCGCTCGGCGTGGGCGATGACGGGCAGGATCGCGAGCGGGGAGTCGGCGGGTGCCTGTTCGGCGGCCCAGTTGGCGAAGTCGTAGACCTCGTGCAGCGGGTCGGGGCCGGCCTCCGTGCGGCGTCCGGCGAGCCGGGTGACCATCAGATGGTGGGCGTGGTGGTGGTCGGCGTACCGGACGCGGACCTGCTCGAAGGTCCGCACCGCGTCCGCGTCGGTTCCGACCGCGCACTCCAGCATGAGCAGGCCGAGCCAGGGCGTGGGGTCGGCGGGGGCCAGGGCGGCGGCGTCCTGGCAGGCCTCGCGGGCGCGGACCGGCTTGCCCTTGCCCTGCAGCACGCGCCGGACCCGGGCGAGGGCGAGGAGGACCGAGGCGTCGGCGGATTCCGGCTCGGCGAGCAGCCACTCCCGCGCCCAGGCGGCGCTGTAGGAATCCCGCGCGAGGACCGAGACCCGGTGGCCGCGCCGGTCCCAGTCGTCGCCCGTGTGGAGCAGCAGGGAGCGGGCGTTCTGCCAGCGGCCCTGCGCCAGCGCGGAGCGGGCGGCCGCGAGCTCGGCGTCGTCGAGGGCCTCGTCGAAGGCCTGCGCCGGGCGTCTGCGGCCGCGGCCGAGGGGAGGCGGGGGTGGGGGCACCGCGGGAACTTCCTCACGCGCTCTTCTTGTGTTTCGACTCACGGCGGTCGATGGGGCGCGCGTTGCGCACTGACATGAACCGATCACGGAAAGCCAACCCCCCGCCAACGGTTGGCGTCAAGGGCCGCCGGCGCGTTACACGCGTCAACTGGTGTTATTCGTGAGGGTCTCGTGACCGGACGGTGGCTCCGAGAACCCGGCCAGCGCGATCCGATTTATCCGTTTCACCCCTTTGTGACGTGCGTCATGGCGCGGCCCGGGACCGCCCCCGACGATGGCAGGACGTGTGGGCGCGCCGGGCGGAGCAGGCCGGTACAGTCGGCCCTCACGCAACCGTGACCCGACCTGATCATCGAGGTACACCGCGTGTCGGTTCCAGTCCTGGCGCTCGCTCTGAGCGCAGCCTGCTGTCTGGGCTTCGGCTTCGTCCTGCAGCAGAACGCGGCCCAGCGGGCCCCGCTGAGCGACTTCCTCTCCTTCCGGCTGCTGATCGACCTCGTGAAGGTGCCTCGCTGGCTCGGCGGCATCGCGCTGATGGTGGTCGGCATGGCCCTGGGCGCCGCCGCGCTGGGGCAGGGTGAGCTGTCGCTGGTGGAACCGCTGCTGGCGACGAACCTGCTGTTCGCGCTCGCACTGTCCCGAAGGCAGACCCGGCAGCCACTGGGCCGCCAGGGCTGGGCGGGCCTGCTGCTGCTGGCGGGCGGGGTGACGGCGTTCATCGTGGCGGGCCGGCCGCAGGGCGGCGCCGCGACGGCCGACCCGGTACGGCAGTGGCTGATCATCGGAGCGATGATCGGGCTCGCCCTGCTGCTCACGACTCACGGCAAGCGGTCCCGGCTGAGCTCCGGTCCGGTCCTGCTGGCGCTGGCCGCCGGGCTGCTGTACGGAGTGCAGGACGCCCTGACCCGGGTGAGCGGACAGAAGTTCACCGAGGGCGGCTTCGCCGAGTTGATGACCGGCTGGCAGCCGTACGCGGTCCTCGCCTTGGGCGTCACGGGGCTCGTCCTCGTGCAGAGCGCCTTCGAGACCGCGTCCCTGCGCAAGTCGCTGCCCGCCCTGACGGCGGCCCAGCCGCTGGCGGGGATCATCTGCGGCGTCGGCTTCCTGGGCGACCGGCTGCGCACCGACGCGGTGGCGCTCGGCTGGGAGGCCGGTGGCCTGCTGGCCGTGGTCGTCGGGATCGTGCTGCTGGGCCTGCACCCGGCGATGCCGACCGGGACGGCGACCGAGCGGGCACGGCCCGGTTCCGCCGCGGTGAGCCCGGCGTCACCCTGACGGGCAGAGCCCCCCACCGCGTCCGGCGATACCGCGACCACGGGTGGGCTCCCCGGCGGTGAGCCGGGCGTCACCCTGACGGGCAGAGCCCCCACCGCGCCCCGGGTCCTGCTTGGATGAGGCCATGAGCGCTGCTGACGAGATCCTCGACATCGTCGACGAGAACGACCAGATCATCGGGCAGTCCCCACGGGGCGAGGCCTACGCCGCGGGGCTGCGGCACCGCTGCGTGTTCATCCAGGCCCGGGACGCCGAGGGCCGGATCTTCGTGCACCGGCGGACGCCCACCAAGCTGGTCTTCCCCTCCCTCCACGACATGTTCGTCGGCGGAGTCGTCGGCGCGGGCGAGTCCTACGACACGGCGGCGCTGCGCGAGGCCGAGGAGGAACTGGGGGTGAGCGGCCTGCCGAGCCCGCGTCACCTCTTCAAGTTCCTCTACGACGACGGCGCCGGCCGGAGCTGGTGGTCGGCGGTGTACGAGGTCCGCTGCGAGCTGCCCGTACAGCCGCAGGCCGAGGAGGTGGCCTGGTACGACTTCCTGCGCGAGGACGAGGTGGAGCGGCGCCTGGACGACTGGGAGTGGGTGCCGGACGGGCTGGCGGCGTACGAGCGGCTCAAGGCGTTCCGGTCGGGGGGCTGAGCAGGGTGTCGCGGAGGGGGCGCTCCCTGCCGCGGACTCGTGCAGCGTCTCGACGGCCGCGTCGACGACCTCCGGGTCGCACCGAAGAGCCCGGGCTCCCGTGCGCACGGGTCCCGGAGCGCGCCGAAGTACGCCGGCCAGAACCCGGGCAGGTCCGGCTGGTGCTCGGCCGGGGCGATGCCGTGGCCGGGCCCTGCTCACCCGGCCGGTGACGAGGGGACCTCCATGCCCGGAAACCGTGGCCGGGGGGACTGTCGACGCCGGCGAGCGGCTCACGGGTAGGGTCGCGCACGTGATCGAGTTCGTACGGAACGTCCGGTTGTGGTTCGCACCCGCGGAAGTCCGGCAGGACGGGGAGACGCCCGACTACCGGTTCTCGCTGGCCAACGAGCGCACCTTCCTGGCCTGGCTGCGCACCGCGCTCGCGCTGATCGGCGGGGGCTTCGCCGTGGACCAGTTCCTGCCGGACCTGCGCTGGGGCTGGCGGGTCGGGCTGGCGCTCGCGCTGCTGGCCGCGGGCGTGCTGTGCTCGCTGCGGGCGGTCAACCACTGGGTGCGCTGCGAGCGGGCCATGCGGCGGGGTGAGGACCTGCCGGTTTCCCGGTTCCCGGCGCTGCTCGGCCTCGTCGTCGCGGTGGTGGCCGTCGCCATGGTGCTCGTGGTGCTCGTGGGGTGGGAGGGGTGAGCATGCCGACGGCCCCGCCACGGGACCCCGACCGCGATCCCGGACTGCAGCCGGAGCGGACCCGGCTCGCGTGGCGCCGTACGACGCTGTCCGGCACGGTCGCCGCCGTGCTCGCCGTGAAGACCGTGCTGCACGGCGGGGCATCGACCCCCGGGATTCTCGCCTGCGCCCTGTGCTGTATGCTCTGGCTGGGCTTCCTCGGCGTCGCCCACCGCAGGATCCGCACCCTCGCGGCCACCCCCAGCCCCGCGGCGTTCGCGCCCCGGTACGCCACGGCGGCGGCGCTGTGCACGGTGGCGATGGCGGTGTGCGGGGCGGCACTCGTGCTCTAGGTCCTCATGGGCCGTCGCGCTCCCAGTCCACCGTCACGACGATCTTGCCGCGCGTGCGGCCCTCCTGGTTCAGCCGATACGCGTCCGCCGCCCGCTCCAGCGGGAACGTCGCGTCGACGTGCACGCTCACCACGCCCTGCTCGGCCAGTTCGGACAGCCGCTGGAGGTCCTCGGCGTCCGGGCGGACGAAGTAGTAGCGGCCGCCGTAGTTCACGACTTCGTGGTCGGCGATCGACACCAGACGGCCCTCGGGGGCCAGCAGGTTCGCCGAGACCTTCAGCGCGTCCCCGCCGACGGTGTCGAACACCGCGTCCACGCCCTCGGGCGCCAGCCCCCGCACCCGCTCGCCCAGGCCCTCGCCGTACGTCACCGGCTCCCCGCCGAGGCTCCGGACGAAGTCGTGGTTGGACTCGCTCGCCGTGCCGATCACCCGGGCGCCGAGGTGGCTGCCGAATTGCACGGCGAGGGAGCCGACGCCGCCGGCCGCGGCGTGCACCAGGACGGTCTCGCCCCTCTTCACCTCGAGCACCTTGCGCAGCACCTGGTAGGCGGTGAGTCCGACCAGGGGCAGTCCGGCCGCCTCCTCGAAGGAGAGGTTGCGCGGCTTGCGGGCGAGTGTGCGCAGGGGTGCGGCCACGTACTCGGCGAGGGTGCCGCGGGAGAGGAAGTCCTCGCGCACGTATCCGATGACCTCGTCCCCGACGTCGAACTCCGAGACGGCCACGCCGGGCCGCACGACGACGCCCGAGACGTCCCAGCCGGGCACCACGGGGAAGACGGGGGCGATAAGGCCGTCGAGGTGGCCCTCGCGCGCCTTCCAGTCGACGGGGTTCACGGCCGCCGCCCGTACCTTCACCAGCACCGCGTCCGGACCGACCTCGGGATCGCGCACCTCCCCGAACGCCAGCACCTCGGGTCCGCCGTACCGTGAGTAGCTGATGGCCTTCATGGGTCCGACCTTCCGGGCTCCCCGGGCGGCACGCAAGCCGGATGGCCTGAACGAACCGGCCGGAACCTCCCCGGCGCCCCGCGGCGGGGCGCGTCGGCCTATCGTGGCTCCGATCACGTTTCGGCCCTGCTCTGGACGACATACCGACCGGTCGGCATCATGAGTCGGGAACCGTTCACCTGCCTGCCCGTAGGAGCGACGCATGAGCCCCGATCACCCGCCCGGACTCGATCTCGACCGGTTGCGCGGCCTGCTCGGCCGCGAGCGGCCCGGCCTGGTGAACGGCCCGTTGTCCGGCCGGCTGATCGAGGGCGGACGGTCGAACCTCACCTACGCGGTCTCCGACGGCACCGCGCAGTGGGTCGTACGACGGCCCCCGCTCGGCCACGTCCTGGCCACCGCGCACGACATGAAGCGCGAGCACCGGGTGATCAGCGCGCTGCACCCGACCGCCGTGCCGGTGCCGCGCCCGGTGCTGCTGTGCGAGGACGAGGAGGTGCTCGGGGCGCCGTTCTACGTCATGGAGTACGTGGAGGGCACCCCGTACCGCACCGCCGACCAGCTCGTCCCGCTAGGACCGGAGCGGACCCGGGGCGCGGTGCTGAACCTGGTCGACGCGCTGGTCGAGCTGCACGCGGTCGACCCGGGCGAGGTGGGTCTCGGGGACTTCGGCAGGCCCGAGGGTTTCCTGGACCGGCAGCTGCGGCGCTGGGGCAAGCAGCTGGACGCCTCCCGCAACCGGGACCTGGACGGCATCGACGAGTTGCACGCCGCGCTCGGGCGCGAGCTGCCCCGCTCCCCCGCCCCGGCCGTCGTGCACGGCGACTACCGGCTCGACAACGTGCTGATCGGCGAGGACGACTCGATCCGGGCGATCCTCGACTGGGAGATGTCCACGTTGGGCGACCCGCTCACCGACCTCGGCCTGCTGGTGATGTACAGCATGCCGCTCGGCATGCCCGAGTCCCCCGTCTCCACCACCGCCGAGGCGCCCGGGCATCCGGCGCCGTCCGAACTCATCGAGCGGTACGCCGCGCGCTCGGGGCGCGACGTCTGCGCGGTCTCCTGGTACACGGCGTTCGCCTGGTTCAAGCTCGCCGTGATCCTGGAGGGCATCCACTACCGCTACACGCTCGGCCAGACGGTCGGGCGCGGTTTCGACCGCATCGGCGACCTCGTGCCCGTCTTCGTCCGGCACGGACTGACCACGCTCAACGAAGGCCTCCAGGAGGGCTGATCCGTATGGACTTCGCTTTCGACGCGCGCACCGAAGAGCTGCGCGCCACACTCCTCGCCTTCATGGACGAGTACGTCTATCCGGCCGAGGCCGTCGCCCACGAGCAGCGCGCCGGGCTGGCCTCGCCGTGGGAGACCGTGCCCGTGGTGGAGGAACTGAAGGCCGAGGCCCGCAGGCAGGGCCTGTGGAACCTGTTCCTGCCGGACTCCGAGTACGGGGCCGGGCTCACCAACCTCCAGTACGCGCCGCTCGCCGAGATCATGGGCCGCTCCCCGCAGCTGGCGCCGACGGTGACGAACTGTGCGGCGCCGGACACCGGCAACATGGAGGTGCTGACCCAGTTCGGCGACGAGCGGCAGCGCAAGCAGTGGCTGGAGCCGCTGCTGGCCGGCGAGATCCGCTCGGCGTTCGCGATGACCGAGCCGGAGGTGGCCTCCTCGGACGCCACGAACATCACGACGCTCATCGAGCGGGACGGCGACGAGTACGTCATCACCGGCCGCAAGTGGTACATCTCCGGGGCGATGCACCCCGACTGCAAGATCTTCATCGTCATGGGCAAGACCGACCCGGAGGGGCCGGACATCCGCCGCCAGCAGTCCATGGTGCTGGTCCCCCGGGACACCCCGGGTGTCACGATCAAGCGCGCCATGCGGGTCTTCGGCTACGAGGACCACTACCACGGCGGCCACGCCGAGGTGATCTTCGACCACGCGCGCGTGCCGGTGTCGAACCTGGTGGGCGAGGAGGGCGGCGGTTTCGCCATCGCCCAGGCCCGGCTCGGTCCCGGCCGGATCCACCACTGCATGCGGCTGATCGGCATGGCGGAGCGGGCGATCGAGCTGATGTGCGAGCGGGCGGCGTCCCGTACGGCCTTCGGCAAGGCGCTGGCCCAGCAGGGCGTGGTCCACAACTGGATCGCGGACGCGCGGGTCACCGTCGAGCAGTTGCGGCTGCTGGTGCTGAAGACGGCCTGGCTGATGGACACGGTCGGCAACCGGGGCGCCCACACGGAGATCCAGGCCATCAAGATCGCCACGCCGCGGGCGGTCGTCGACATCCTCGACCGGGCGATCCAGCTGCACGGCGCGGGTGGGGTGAGCCAGGACTTCCCGCTGGCCGAGCTGTACGCCGGGGCGCGGACGCTGATGATCGCGGACGGGCCGGACGAGGTGCATCAGCGCTCGCTGGCGCGTCGGGAGCTGAAGCGGTACGTGTGACGCAGCCGGGCGGCGGAGGGTTTTCGCCCCCGCCGCCCCTGCCCTTCCCCTCTGCAGGGGCTCCGCCCATCGGCCCCGCAGGGTGCTCCGCCCCTGGAGCCCTGTTCGCCCCGAACGGCCTCGTCCTCGAACGCCGGACGGGCTGGATACGGCTCAGCCCCGCATTTCGAGCCGTTACGGGCGCAGAGCTCGTAGCAGCAGGTCAGCCAGGTGGTCGGCCACCTGCTGCGGGCTCAGCGGACCCTCAGGGCGGTACCACGTCGACAGGTGGTGGACCGAGCCGAAGTGGTAGTCGACGACGAGGTCCGCCGGGGTCGCCCTGGAGAAGACGCCCGACTCCTGGCCCTCCTCGACGAGCGCACGGAAACGCTCGTGGTAGCGGCGGCGTTCCGCGCGGACCTGCTTGTCCTTCTCGGGGCTCAGATGGTGCATCGACCGCCAGAAGATCATCGCGTCGTCGAGGTTGTCGATGGTCGTCACGACCACGTCCGCCGCCGCGGCCCGCAGTCGCTTCTCGACCGGCTCGTCGGCGCCCGCGACGGCGTCCAGCCGCTCCTGCTGGATGCGCAGCACGCGCGCGTACACCTCGTGCAGCAGGTCGTCCTTGGAGCCGAAGTAGTGGTAGAGCGCCCCCTTGGTGACGCCGGCCGCCTCGACGATCTCCTGCACCGAGGTGCGGTCATAGCCCTGCTCGGCGAAGAGCCGGGTGGCGGCGGCCAGGAGCCGCTGAGGCACGGGGGTGCCGTCCGAGTCCGTGGTCCTGGGCACTGCCGCCACCTGCCTTTCCGTCCTGCTGTCAGTTGCCTTGCGTCCGGGAACGCAGTTCCCGACGGAGGATCTTCCCACTGGCCGTCTTCGGCAAGTCGGGCAGGATCTCCACCTGGCGCGGGTATTTGTAGGCGGCCAGTCTCTCCTTGCAGTAGGCGGCGAGCGCGTCAGGGTCCGTCTCGGCATCCGGGCGCAGGCTGATGTACGCCTTGACGGTCTCCCCGCGATACCCGTCGGGCACGCCCACGACGGCGGCCTCGCGCACCGCCGGATGCGTGTACAGCACGTCCTCGACCTCGCGCGGCCACACCTTGAAGCCGGACGCGTTGATCATGTCCTTCTTGCGGTCGACGACGTACAGCCAGCCCCGCTCGTCCATGAAGCCGATGTCGCCGGTGCGCAGTTCGGCGCCGGGGAAGGTCTCAGCGGTGGCGTCGGGGCGCCGCCAGTAGCCGGGCACGACCTGGGGGCCCCGGACGACGATCTCGCCCTGCTCGCCGAAGGGGACTTCTTCGCCGGCCTCGCCGACGATCCGCACGACCGTGTCGGGGCCGGGCAGACCCACGGCGAGGGTCCCGGAGACCGGGTCGACGGGCGCCTCCAGGCCGGGGGGCACCGAGGCGCAGGGCGCGGTGCACTCGGTCAGCCCGTAGCCGTTGCGGATGTAGGGCCCGAAGCCGGCCCGGAACTTCTCCACCAGCGCGGGCGGCAACGGGGCGCCGCCGGAGGAGATCACCCGGAAGGAGGAGAAGTGGCCGGGGGTGACGGACGGGTGGGCGGCCAGCGCCATGAAGGCCGTGGACGGGCCGACGGTGTAGTGCGGGCGGTGCTCGGCGAACGCGTCGAGCACCACGCCCGCCTCGAAGCGGTAGGCCAGCACGAGCGTGCCCCCGCTGTTCAGGCAGGCACCGAACTGGCAGACCATGCCGGTGATGTGGAACAGCGGCGCCAGCGCGAAGTACACGGGCCGCTCGGGCAGCCCCAGGCCGGTCCGCTGCCGCTCGGCGTTGTGCATGATGTTGCCGTGCGTGTTGGTGGCACCCTTGGGTGTGCCGCTCGTGCCCGAGGTGTAACTGATCAGCGCGATGTCACAGGGTCCGGGGTCGCGGTCCCCGGGCGCCTTGTGCCCGGCCCGCGCCACGGTCACCAGGTCGTCGGCGTCCGGGGCCTGCGCCAGGCGCTCGAAGGCCAGCACACGCCCGTCGCCGCGTGCCTGGAAGTCGAGTTCGCATCCGGTGAGCACGATCCGCACGGGCGAGTCGGCCGCCGTCTCGCGCAGGTACGACTCCCAGGCCCGGTCCGAGCAGATCAGGGCGGCCACCTCGCCGTCCCGCAGGACGTGGGCCACCTCGCCCGACTTGTACATCGGGTTGACGGGCACGACGACCGCACCCGCCTTCCACGCCCCGAGCACGGCGAGCACGAAGTGCGGGGAGTTCTGCAGCAGCACCGCGACCCGGTCACCGCGCTCCAGGCCGCGCGCCGCGAGGTGACCGGCGACGGAGTCGCTGAGCTCGTCGGCCTCCCGGTAGGTGAGACGGCCGTCGAAGTAGGCCAGGAAGTCGCTCTCGGGCGTCTCGGCGACGACCCGGCGCAGGGCGTGCACGAGGGATTCGGCGGGGCTGATCGGGCCCTTCTGCGCCTCGCTGAGCAGGTCGAGCCAGGGCTTGGCCGCGTAACGGGACTCGGTCACCGGGTCCCCTCCCACTGCCGCTGGATGCGGTTCATGCCGGACAGCCACCGGTCGGGGTCACCGGCCCGGGCCTGGTGGTACGCGGCGACCTCGGGGTGCGGCAGGATCAGGAACCGGTCCTCCTCGATGCCCTTGAGCAGGGCGTCCGCCACGGCCTCCGGCTCGATCGCGGTCGGCCGCAGCACCAGGTCGCCCGCGCTGCCGGTGGCGGCCAGCATGTCGGTGCGCACGCCCTGCGGGCAGATCGCGTGCACCTTCACGCCCCGGTGCCGGTACGTCAGCGACAGCCACTCGGCGAAGGCGAGCGCCCCGTGCTTGGTGACGGCGTAGGGCGCGGCCCCGATCATCGTGAGCAGTCCGGCGGCGGACACGGTGGACACGAACCGCCCGCTCCCGCGCTCCAGCCAGGCGGGCAGCAGCGCGTGTGCGGCCCGGACGTGCGCCATGACGTTGACCTCCCAGGAGGCGGCCCAGGCCGTCTCGTCCAACGGCCCGTCGGCGTCGCCGCCTTCGAAGGCGACACCGGCGTTGGCGCAGTAGACGTCGACCGCACCGCCGAGCGCGTCCCGGGCGTCACCGACGACCGCGGAGGCGTCGCCGGGCACGGCGATGCCTCCCACCTCGTCCGCGACGTGCTCGGCCCGCTCGGCGTCCAGGTCGTTGACGACGACCCGGGCCCCCTCGGCGGCGAAGCGCCGGGCGAGCGCGGCTCCGATCCCGCCACCGGCCCCCGTGACAACGACTCCAGCCCCTCGAAAGGCTCCCACCATCGGTCTCCTTGGACGCGGCTCGGCAATGCCGCCAGACTAACCGGTCGGTATGCACCAGGGAAGGGGTACCGGCAGCGCCCCGACGGGCGCGGGCCGGCGGGACCACGGGGGCGCGAGGAGCCACAGGCGGTCCGCAGCCTCCCCACTGCCCGACGGAGCGCATACCGTGCCCCTGCCGGCCGTCCCCGCTCAAGGAGGTCACCGCATGCGCCCCTCAAGACGAGCCGTACTCACGGCGGCCACGGCGGCAGCCGTGTCGGCCGCGCCCACCGCCGCCGCAGCCCGCCACCACGGGCAGCCGCGCACCGGCTTCGAACGCCTCGCGGCGGACGGCTACACCCTGCTCGACGGCCAGAAGGCCGGGATCGTCACCAACCCCACCGGCATCACCCGCGATGCCCGCCACATCGTCGACGTCATGCACGCGGACGACCGGGTCGGCCTCACCGCCGTCTTCGGCCCCGAGCACGGATTCCGCGGCACCGCCCAGGCCGGCGGCTCCGAGGGCCGCTACGACGATCCGGCGACCGGCCTGCCCGTCTACGACACGTACCTCAAGAGCGGCCGTCCGCTCGCCGACGTCTTCACCGCGTCGGGGGTGGACACGGTCGTCTTCGACATCCAGGACGTCGGCGCCCGCTTCTACACGTACATCTGGACCCTGTACGACTGCATGGAGGCCGCGCAGCTCGCCGGCAAGCGGTTCGTGGTCCTGGACCGGCCGAACCCGGTGACCGGCCGGGCCGCCCTGGGGCCCGTGCTGCACAAGGAGTTCGCCACGTTCGTCGGGCGGCAGCCCGTCGCCCAGGCCCACGGCATGACCGTCGCGGAGCTGGCGCGGCTGTTCAACGGCGAGTTCCTCAACCAGCCCGTACCGCTGGAGACCGTGACGATGTCGGGCTGGAAGCGCTCGGAGTTCTACGACGCCTCGGGGCTGCCCTGGGTGCCGCCGAGCCCGAACATGCCGACCCCGGCGACGGCCCTGGTGTACTCGGGGACGTGCCTGTTCGAGGGGACGAACCTGTCGGAGGGGCGCGGCACGACCCGGCCGTTCGAACTGCTGGGCGCGGAAGGCGTCGACGGGAGCTGGGCCGCCGAGGCGAACGGACTCGGCCTGCCGGGGGTGCGCTTCAGGGAGGCGTACTTCGCGCCCACCTTCTCGAAGTTCCAGGGGAAGACGATCGGCGGTGTGCAGGTCCATGTGCGGGACCGGGCCGCCTTCGATCCGGTGCGGACGGGGATCGCGCTGCTGGTGACCGCCAAGCGGGTGTGGAGCGGTTTCGCCTGGCGCCCGGACAACTGGATCGACAAGCTCACCGGCTCCACCCGCGTGCGCAAGATGATCGACGCGGGCGCGGACACCGACGAGGTCGTGGCGGGTTGGCAGGAGGAACTGGCCGCCTTCCGGGCGGTGCGGCGGAGGTACCTCCTCTACCGCTGAGCACGGCCGCCGAGCGCTGGATGCGCCCGTGACGTATGGCCAATCCCGCCCGTTGGCAGGACGATACGCCCACGGCGCGGCGTCACCCGGGGGACAAGGGGGCCTGTCATGGCGGATCCGGCGATGAGCGTGGCTCCCTACTGGGAGCTGGTCTTCGACGCGGACGGGGACCCGGCGGGCGGCCGGCGCGACCGGCTGCTCGCCGGGGTGACCGAACACAGGGTGCGCGACCTGGTCGTCTTCGCGCACGGCTGGAACAACGACCGTTCGAGCGCGACCCGCCTCTACGACCGCTTCCTCGCGCCCCTCCCACGGATCGCCCCGGCGGCCCGGATCGGCTACGTGGGGGTGCTGTGGCCGGCGATGCGGTTCTCCGACGAACCGATCCCCGACTTCCCTCGGGCCGTGCCGGCCGACGCACCCGGACGGCCGGTGCTGGACGAGGACACGCGGCACGCGCTGCTGGAGACCTTCCCGGGCCGGGCGATCCTGGTCGACCAGATCGCCCGGCTGCTGGAGCAGCAGCCGCCGGAGGAGGCCGAGCTGGAGGAGTTCGGGCGGCTGGTGCGGCTGCTGGTGGAGGTGGTGGCGCCCGGGCCGCAGGCGCTGTTCGCGGCGGACACGGTGGCGGAGGGTGTGCCGCAGAGCGAGCCGGAGATGTTCGCCGGGTCCTCGGCGGCGGCCTGCGAGCAGTTCGCGCGGGCGCTGGCGGAGCCCGAAGTCTCCGGCGGACAGCAGCGGTTCAGGCTGCCGAACCCCTGGGACGGGGCGCACGAACTGCTGCGGCAGGCGACGTACTACGCGATGAAACGGCGCGCGGGAACCGTCGGGGAGCGCGGTCTCGGACGGGTCGTCGGGCAACTCGCGGCGGCGGCGCCTGGCGTGCGGGTCCACCTCGTGGGGCACAGCTTCGGCGCGCGGCTCGTGTCGTTCGCGCTGCGGGGGCTCCCCGAGGGCGTGCGCACGGTGAAGTCGGTGACGCTGCTCCAAGGGGCGTTCTCGCACTACGCGTTCGCGGCCCGGCTGCCGCACGACGCCCGCGCGGGAGGGGTGCTCCAGGGGCAGCAGAACCGCGTCGACGGTCCCCTGGTGTGCTGTCACTCCCGGCACGACGCGGCGCTGGGCACGATGTACCCGCTTGCCTCGCGCGTCGCGGGCGACAGCCGGTCGGCCGCGGGCCTCGGCCTGGGGCGGGTCCTGGGCGCCGAGTGGGGCGCGATGGGCTACGGCGGGGTGCGGGCGGTGCCGGGCACGCACGCGTACACCCTCGCCGAGGCCCTGCGGACGCCATTGCCCGTCTCGGGGTGCGTGAACGTCGACGCGGCGGCGGTGGTCAGACGCGGCGGGCCGCCGGCCGGCGCGCACAGCGACATCCTGCACGAGGAGCTGGTCCGGCTGGTGCAGGTGGCGGGCCGCGTCCGCTGACCCGCCGCCCGCCTCGGGTCAGCGGTGGGAGGTGAACTCCACGACCTGCTGGTAGGTCGGCCGGTTCTGCCAGCTGATCTTGCCGTGCTTGATGCCGCCGAGCGTGCGGTGGTTGATCGAGTCGGCACACCACTGGTCGCCCGCCGCGCACACGTCGTCGCCGGGGTAGACCTGGGCCGCGGTCTTGCCGGCCGCCTCCTTCAGGGTGCTGACGAGGGTGTCCCGGCAGGCGCCGAGGCTGCCGTCGCCGCAGTACTTCCGGGCCAGGGGCCCCTTCACCTGCTCACCGAGCACGGCCCGGAGGTCCTTGTCGACGTAGCTCCACCAGCCGTACTGGAAGGAGCTTCCGGCGTGTGAGCCGGTCGGGCCGTGTGCGGCCGAGGGGGACTCGTCGATGGGCAGGTTGGCGGTCATGGCCGCGTAGAGCTCGCTGCCGAGGCCCGGTTCGAATTCGGCCTTGACCAGCAGCGGCCACCAGGCGTCCAGGATGCGGATCGCGTCGGCGTCGGCGTACTGCTTGGAGCCGGCCGAGGTCTCCGTACGCTTGCCGCCGGCCGCGACCCAGGCCTGGAGCTTGCTCGCGGCCGCGGCGGCGGTGGGGTCGGTGACCGGCGCGCTGTTGACGACCTTCAGCAGCTCGGGCAGGACGTCCTCCGCCCGCAGATCGGTGACCCCGGCATCCGCCATGGCCTTGACCAGTGAGGCCCGGGTCACCCCGCCCTGCTGGACCAGCTTCTTCACCCGGTTCTCGAGGAGGTTGCCGCGGTGCACGGAGCCGTTGCCCCAGGGCGCGGTCGTGTAGTCCTTGGCCTGCTTGTTGTTCCAGGAGATGTAGTAGTCCTGGTCGATGGAGTGGGGGTGGGCGGAGGGCGGGGTGTAGTCGGCCGTGTTGGTCGCCGGGTTCCAGCCCCGCCACTCGTGGGCGGGCCGCGCCCACACCGGGAACTCGGCGTCGACGCCGTTCGCGCGCACCGGGTTGTCGCCGCTGTTGTAGTACGCCGTGTGCTCGGAGTCCGCGTAGAACCAGTTGAACGTGTAGTTGATGTGCTGCACCGCCTTCTGGAACGACTCCGGGCCCTTGACGTAGCCCGGGTCGTTCAGCATCTGGAAGCCGATGATGGAGTCGGCCTCGTGCATGAAGGACGAGCGCAGGGTGGTGTAGGCGACCTTCTTGCCGCCGACCGTGGCGCGGTACTCGACGGGGCCGTACTTCGTGCGCCACGCGCGCATGGTGTAAGAACCGGCCGCGGTGCCGTCGGCGACGGTCGGCTTCCAGGCGTTCTTCTGCTCGACCTTCTCCATCGGCGTGCAGGTGCCGCGGTACAGGTAGTGGTAGTCGTCCTGGCACAGCTCGACGGCGTACGTGTCGATGATGTCCTGGCCGGAGGTCGTGGCGCTCCACGCGTAGTCCTGGCCGCGGCCGAGCTCGACGTAGAAGCTCAGGCCGGCGAAGGAGGCACCCCGGGCGCTGATGCCCGGGCCCTGGATCTCCTGGAGCAGCAGCAGTTGCGGGGCGAAGTAGCCGGTCTGCGGGCCGAACACGGCGACGGGGTGACCGCTGGCGGTGTGCTCGCCGCTGACCACCAGGGCGTTGGACATGCCACGCTTGGCGGACGACAGGGCCGCCTTAGCGGCCTGCCCGGAGGCGCCGGTCGCACTGGCCGTGGTGGCGCTGCCGGTGCGGTCGTACACGAGCGGCTCCGGTTCCACCGAGCCGGCGTCGGGCAGGGCCGCGCCCTGCGGGTCGTCCGGCTTGGTCCCGTAGGGGAAGCTGCCGTCGTGCTGGGTGAGGACGGCCTCCGGGTCGTTGCGCATCCGGAAGGACTCCCAGACCTTGGTGCCCTCGGCGACGCCGTACTTCTCCTGGGCGGCCAGCAGCGACAGGGCGTTGCTCACCTCGCCGCCCCCGCCGGAGCCGAACAGGGCGCCGACGACGGAGGCCAGCGCGACCAGGTCGGTGATCTTGAAGTGCTCGATCTTCCCGGCGTTGGTGACCGAGTCCTTGTGCCCGGTGAGGACGTACTCGCCGGGGAAGTACCGGCCGCTGTCGGAGGCATCGATGTAGGCGTTGATGCCGTCGAGGTAGGCCTTGGCGTCGGCGAGGGCCAGCTTGCCGCGCTCGCCGTTGGTGGCGATGGCGTTGTCGATCTGCGCTTGGAGGTCGGCCTCGGTGTAGGGCGCGTGCCGCCAGAACTGCTGTTCCAGGCCCTGGTTGGAGGGCGCGCCGCCCGCGAAGGAGGTCAGCTGTCCGCGCCCGACGTGCCGGAACACGTCCATCAGCCACAGCCGGTCCTGGGCGGCCGCGTAGCCCGCACCGAACTCCGTGCCGTATCGAGTGGTACCGGTGATGTGCGGCACACCGGTCTTCTTGTCCCGGACGATCGTCACGTCACTGCGCCCGGCGGGCTTGACGCTGGAGGCGACCTGATCGGCGGGGACCCCGAAGGACGCGTCGTTGAAAAAGTTGTTGATCTTGTCATTGGTGAGGCCGGTGTAGCCCTTGGCGAGGCCGGCATAGGGCCCGAGCTGGTCCTCGGCATGCGGGGGCTGGGTGCCGAAGGCCTGGTTCAGGAGGATCTGGGCGAGGGTGGCGTTGCCGTTCTGACCGGGCGGAAGGATGTCCGAACACTGGTTGCCGCAGTGGTCGTTCGCGGCGGCCGTGACCTGCGCGGCTTCCGTTTCCGAGGCCGCCGCCGGGGCAAGCGGTGACAAAAGACCTGCGATCAGGGCGCATACCGAAGCGGTCTTCAGGAACCCGGGGATTCCGCTGGGAGTTCTCGTTCTGTCGACAACGGTGCGTGGGGTACGCCGGGGCATGGGGGGCTCCTCCCGAGGGGTGGGCGGGATGTTACCGCCGGTATCCCCGCGATTGAAGATGAACAAGCGTCACTTTTTGGAGTCAGCACAACAGGCACACGGACCACGGCAGTCGACTCACGGGCCTCTTCGGACGGCTTATGGAGGCCATTTGAAATCGGATGGAGCCGATTCGCTTGTCGATACGTCTATTCGGCGACGTCCGTACGACGACGCCGAAGTGGCCGATTACAGGTGCAGGTGTGACGGAGGTGCAGGACGATGGCCGGTTTCCGGAGTCTGGCGAGACAGGTCCGTGATCCGCGGTGCGATCTGGCCTTGCGGCGGTACTCGCTGCGCAAGTGCCTTGAGAGGTTCGCCCCTTACGGGCACAGGGCCACCTGGGACCATTTGTGCTCCCGGGCGGGGTTCGGTCCCGAGGACCGCTCCCCCGACCCGGTGCGGCTCGTGGCCGCGCTGGACGAACTGGAGGAGGCACGGGCGGTCTGGCTGGCCTACGAGGTCGAGTTCGCCGAACGCCGCAAGAAGGAGAAGCACGACGGACTGCGCAGGCCGGGCAGTGTGGACGACTGGCACCGGCTGACCTGGGGCGGTTTCGGCGTGGCGTGGTGCGACGATCCGGCGGTCCACCCCCGTGAACCGCTGGCCGAGGTACTGCGCCGGCTGATCGCCGCGCTGGAGCGCGAGCCGGGCTCGGAATGCCCGGTGTGTGACGGGCGGCAGCTCGCCTGGAAGTACGGCCTGGACCACGAGCCCTCGGCGGGACCGGTCTGCGCGGACTGCGGAATCCTGGTGCCGCGTCCCGTGCTCACGTCCGAAGCCCTGGCGGACGCCAGGCGGGCGAGGTTGCTGGTGTCGGCTTGACGGATGCGGGTGCGCGGGGGGTGCGCCGGGGATGCCGCACCCCCACTGTCAGTGGTGGCCGGCACCATCGTCGACATGGTGCAGGTGTGTCTGAACGGTTCGCGGGCGGCCGCCGACGGTGTGGCCGTGCCGCTGACGCCCGAGTCCATGGCCGACTCCGCCGCCGATGCCGTCGCGGCCGGGGCCACGGACATCCACGTCCACCCCAAGACACCGTGCGGAAGGGACACGTTGTCGCCGAGGGTGCTCGCCGAGACGCTGTCGGCGATTCGCGCGCGCGTGCCGGTGCCGGTGGGCGTGACCACCGGGGCGTGGGCCGAGCCGGACCCCGAGGCCCGGCTGGAGCGGATCCGCGGCTGGACCGTCCTGCCCGACCACGCCTCGGTCAACTGGCATGAGCCGGGGGCGGAGAAGGTCGCCGCCCTGCTCATGGACCTCGGGGTGGGAGTGGAGGCCGGCATCTGGTCCGGCACCGACGGGGCGCAGCGGTTCGCGTCCTCACCGCTCGGGCCGAGGGTGCTGAGGGTCCTGGCCGAGGTGACGGACACGGTCCCTTCGAGCGCCGCGGCGTCCGCCCGGGCCTTGTTGTCCGACCTCGGGCCCGCGCACGGGCGTCCCGTGCTGCTGCACGGGGAGGACGGGGGTGCCTGGCCGGTGCTGCGCCTCGCGGGCGGGCTGGGCTTGGCCACGCGGGTCGGACTGGAGGATGTGCTGCGTCTGCCGGATGGACGACTGGCCGGGTCCAACGCGGAGTTGGTCGCGGCGGCGATGGCGGAGTACGGGGCTGGATAGGTGCTCGGCGATGTCGCTGAGGCCGGGGGTTCCGCAGCCCGCCGGAACGGGGTGCCTCCCCCGCGCTCTCGGCTTCGCCGCAGCAGGGGGGATCGGGGATCCCCACACCCGCCCGTACCGCCCCAGCGGCACGATCGCCGGCAGCCGGCGACACAAGCGCAGTTGCGGCGCCGGCCACGACGCGCCCGCGCCCGCCGTACTGCCGTACTGCCGTACCGCGGAAGAGGACGTGTCGGGGGTGTCCGCCCGCGGCGGTCGGCGCGTCGACGGGGGTGAGTCGGTTGCCCGAGCCCATCGCGCCGTTCCCAGGAGGGACACCCCCGGCGCGGCCCCGGACCCCACCCGGCGTCAGGCGCAACGCGCACCCCCACCCACGTCGCCGCAGGCCGCCGCGGGCGACCGCGGGCACACGGTGACCGCCCGCTACACGCCACCGTTGCGTTCGACCATCAGGCGGGAGCCCGCCCGGCGTTCGCCGAAGGCGTCGCCCGGGTTGGACAGGACGCATGTGTCCAGGGAGAGACAGCCGCAGCCGATGCAGTCGGTGAGGTGGTCCCGCAGACGGTTCAGCTGCTTGATGCGCTCGTCCAGCTCCGAACGCCACGTCTCGGACAGCTGCGCCCAGTCCTCCCGCGTGGGCGTCCGCTCCTCGGGAAGTTGCGCCAGCGCCTCGCGAATCGTCGCCAGCGGGATGCCGACGCGCTGCGCGGCGCGGATGAACGCGACCCGCCGCAGCGTGTCACGCGAGTACCGGCGCTGATTGCCCGACGTCCGGCGACTGCTGATCAGGCCCTTGGACTCGTAGAAGTGCAGGGCGGACACCGCGGCCCCGCTGCGCGCCGACAGCTGGCCGACCGTGAGTTCGTGGATCTGCTCTGAAATCCGGGGCACCCCTCGAACCTTACCCAGTCCGTTGACAGAGCCCCCCGCGGCCGACCATGCTAAGCAGTCGCTTAGAGACGCGATGCGCACGCGCAGACTCCCGCACACGAGAGGCCTGGACGACATGGCAGAGCCGAGGATCTTCACGTCCGTCGACGACCTGAAGTCGGCGGTGGGCGAACACCTGGGGTACACCGACTGGCTGGAGATCGACCAGAAGCGGATCGACCTCTTCGCGGAGGCCACCGGCGACCACCAGTGGATCCACGTCGATCCCGAGAAGGCCGCCACGGGCCCCTTCGGCACCACCATCGCGCACGGTTACCTGACCCTGTCGCTGCTCCCCCTCTTCGGCCCGCAGCTGATCACGGTCGAGGGGGTGAGGATGGGCGTCAACTACGGCACGAACAAGGTCCGATTCCCGGCCCCCGTCCCCGTCGGCTCCCGTCTGCGCGCCACCGCGACGATCACGGGCGTCGACGACGTACCGGGCGGCGTCCAGGTGACGATCGCCTTCACCGTGGAACGCGAGGGCGGCGACAAGCCCGTGTGCGTCGCCGAGTCCGTCTCGCGCTACTACCTCTGACGCACGGCCCCCGAGGCCGCCGCGCCCACCATCCGCAGCACGAGGTCGGCGTACAACTCACCGACCTCCTCCGGCGTCCGGGGCCCGTCGACGTTGAACCACCGTGCCACGTCGATGCAGAGCGACAGCACGGCCAGCGTCGTCCCGTGCACGTCGATGACCTCGAACTCGCCCGAGCGCACGCCCTCCTCGATGATCCCGCGCACCTCCGCGTCGACCAGACGCCGCAGCGCGAGGATCTCGGCGCGGGCGTCGGGCCCGAGCGAGTCGAGTTCGTACTGCACGACCCGCGCGGTGGTCCGCCCGCCCGCGTGCCAGCGCACGAAGGAGCTCACCGCATCGGCGAGCCGATCTGTCGCGCTGCCCTCGCGGCGAGACGCGGTGCGCAGGATCTCCAGGGCCTTCTCGTGCCCGATCCTGCTGATGCGGTGCAGCAGTTCTTCCTTGGTCTTGTAGTGGATGTAGAGCGCGGCCGGGCTCATCCCGGCACGACCCGCGATGTCCCGGGTCGTCGTGGCGTGGTAGCCGCGCTCGGCGAAGGCCTCCACCGCGGCGATCAGCAGCCGCCGCGCCGCGTCGGGCGTGACCTCGCCCCACGCCTGCGCCTCGCCGCCGGCCGTCTCCTCCGCCGTACTCATCACTCGCCCCTCTCCACCGACAGGGGCACCACCATACCGCCGAAGGTGAGCGGGCGCTTAGTGCGGCAGCTCAGTGCTTGTCGAAAGAGGTGTACGAGGACGCCGCCCCCTCCTGCCGGTCCCGGATCACCTTGGCGAGGGTGAAGGAGGAGGTGACCAGGTACAGCACGGCGATGGCGAGGAAGGCCCGCACCCAGGCGTCGGCGCTCAGCTGGTAGATGCCGATCGCGGTGGCCGCCATGGCGACGGCGAAGGAGGCGACGGCCTGACCGTAGAAGGCGGCCGTGTTCTGCGGCTTGCTGCCCGGTGTGTCACTCATGGGGCCAGCTTCGGCCGAGGTGGCCCGCGCCACATCCGCCGAAGTACTCAGGGGCGTACTCAGAACGCCGAGACCCCCGTCAGCGCCCGCCCGATGACCAGCTTCTGGATCTGGCTCGTGCCCTCGTAGAGGGTCATCACGCGGGCGTCGCGCAGCAGCTTGCCCGCCGGGTACTCGTCGATGTAGCCGTACCCGCCGAAAACCTGCAGCGCGTTGTTCGCGGCGCGGACGGCCGCCTCCGAGGCGAACAGCTTGGCCTTGGACGACTCGACGGCGAACGACTGCCCCCGGTCTATCAGGTCGGCGACCCGCCAGGTCAGCAGCCGGGCGGCGTCGACGTCCACGGCGATGTCGCTGAGCAGCTCCTGGACCAGCTGATGGCGGGCGATGGTCTTCCCGAACTGCTCACGCTCACCCGCGTACCGCACGGCCGCGTCCAGAGCCGCCTGGGCTATGCCCACGCACCCCGCCGCAACGGACATCCGGCCCTTGGCGAGGGCCGACATCGCGACGGAGAAACCCTTGCCCTCCTCCCCCAGCATCGCGGAAGCCGGCACGCGCACGTCCTCCAGGACGATCTCGGCGGTGGCCTGGCCGCGCAGCCCCAGCTTGCCATGGATCGTGCGGCGGGTCAGGCCGGGCGTGTCCGTAGGGACGAGGAAGGCGGAGACGCCCTTGTGGCCGGGGGCGTCCGTGGAGCGGGCGAAGAGCAGGACGACATCGGCCCAGGTGCCGTTGGTGATGAAGATCTTGGTGCCGTTGACGACGTAGTCGGCGCCGTCCCGTACGGCCCGGGTCGCGAGGTTGCCCGCGTCCGAGCCGGTTCCGGGCTCGGTCAGGCCGAAGCAGCCGACCGACTCACCGGATGTCAGCCCGGGCAGCCAGCGCCGCTTCTGCTCCTCGTTCCCCCAGGCGGCGACGGTCTTGGCGACCAGCCCCAGCGAGACGGAGACGATGCCGCGCACGGACGAGTCGCCCCGGCCGAGCTCCTCCGTGACCAGGCAGTACGCGAGGTGGTCGCCGCCGCAGCCGCCGTACTCCTCGTCGATCGTCAACCCCAGGAACCCGACCTCGCCCAGCTTCTTGACGATCGCGCGGTCGACCTCCTCGGCGCGGTCCCAGCCGACGGCGTTCGGGGTGATCTCCCGCTCCACGAAGTCCCGCGCGAGCTGCCGGACGGCGCTCTGCTCCTCGCTGAGCTCCAGGTTCACCACGAGTCACCCCACTTGAAAACCGTACATTTAAATTAGCGCTGCTAGTTTTGGGTCCAGCCCTACTATGTGCGCCATGGCCCGACCGCGCAAGCCCCTGCTCAGCACCGACCGGATCGTCGAGACGGCCCGCGCGCTCGTGGACGCGGAGGGCCTCGCCGCCGTCTCCACGCGACGGCTCGCCGCCGAACTGGGGGTCAGCGGGCCCTCGCTGTACAACCACTTCCGCACCAAGGACGAGATCCTGGAGGCGGTCGCCGACTCGGTGAGCGGACAGGTGGACCTGTCGATGTTCCAGGACGGCCGGGACTGGCGGACGGCGCTGCACGACTGGGCCGTCTCCTACCGGGCCGCGCTGCGCGACCACCCGAACATCGTCCCGGTGCTGGCCCGCGGGCCGGGCCGCCGCCCGGCCGGCCTGCGCCTCGCGGACGCCGTCTACGGCGCGATGGTCGAGGCGGGCTGGCCGCCGGCGCAGGCCACGTCCATCGGCGCGCTCATGCGGTACTTCGTGATGGGCTCCGCGCTCGGCTCCTTCGCCGGGGGCTTCGTGGACGACGCGAGCGCCTACGACCCGGCCGACTACCCGTATCTCCAGCAGGCCCACCTGCTCGCGGAGAAGCAGGAGAAGATCGACGAGCGCGCCTTCGAGACCGGGCTGACGGCTCTGCTGGACGGGCTGGCCGGGCAGTACGAACGCGTACGGCGGAGCGCGTAGGAGCACCTCGGCGGGACACTTCGGCGACGACCGAAGTGTCCGTGCTCCATGCTGGGGGCATGACGCCGAGAGACCCGCAGGCCACGGCCCTGGCCCGGCTCGCCGCGCTGTTCGCGGACGGGACCCGGGCCGCGTGCCTGCTCGCGCTGCTCGACGGGCGGGCGTGGACCGCGAGCGAGCTGGCGCGGCACGCGGGGGTCGCCGCGTCGACGCTGAGTGAGCACCTCGGAAGGCTCGTCGCGGGCGGGCTGCTCGCCGAGGAGCGGCAGGGCCGGCACCGGTACGTCCGGCTGGCCGACGCGCGGGTCGCGCAGCTGGTGGAGGACCTGGCGGCGCAGGTTTCCCCGGGCACGGCCGTGCGGCCGCGGAGCCTGCGGGAGTCGAGCGCCGGTTCGGCGATGGCCCGGGGTCGCACCTGCTACGACCATCTCGCCGGGCGGCTCGGCATCGCCGTCACCGACGCGCTGACGGCGCGCGGGCTGTTGCTGCGGGAGACCGGGTTCGCGCTCACCGACGCGGGGCTGGCGTGGTTCGCGTCGGCCGGGATCGGACTCGAACCGCGCGGCCGGCGTCCCCTGGCCCGGGCCTGTCTCGACTGGACCGAACGCCGTCCCCATCTCGCGGGCGTCGCGGGCGCGGCCCTGTGCCGGCACGCCCTGGTCACGGGGTGGTGCGTGCGCATCGGCTCCGAGCGGGCCGTGAAGGTGACGGAGACCGGTGAACGGGCCCTCTTCGACCTGCTGGGCGTCGAGTCGGCGGCGCTGCGCTGACTCCCCCCAGGGCTCACGGCCCCGTCCGAAATCCGCGAGCTTGCCGGCCTGTCACCGCCTAGCCTCAGGAGCATGATGAACGACTCCCCGTCCCGCCCCGCCCGTCGAGCCGAGCTGCTGGCCGCCGGTGCGGCCGCGGTCACCGTCGTGTTGTGGGCTTCCGCCTTCGTCTCGATCCGCAGCGCGGGGGACGCGTACTCGCCGGGCGCGCTGGCGCTCGGGCGGCTGCTGGCGGGGGTGCTGACGCTGGGGGTGATCTGCCTGCTGCGGCGGGAGACCTGGCCGCCGCGCTCGGCCTGGCGCGGGATCGCGATATCGGGCCTGCTGTGGTTCGGCTTCTACATGGTCGCCCTCAACTGGGGCGAGCAGCAGGTCGACGCGGGGACGGCGGCCCTGATCGTGAACACCGGGCCGATCCTCATCGCGCTGCTCGGGGCCCGGCTGCTCGGTGACCCGATGCCGCCGAGGCTGCTGGCGGGGATGGCGGTGTCGTTCGCCGGTGCGGTGACCGTGGGCCTGTCGATGTCCGGCGAGGGTGGCGCCTCGGTGCTCGGCGTGGTGCTGTGCCTGCTGGCGGCGGTCGCGTACGCCGGTGGTGTCGTGGCGCAGAAGCCGGCGCTTGGCACGGCGAGCCCGCTGCAGGTGACGACGTTCGGCTGCCTGGTCGGCGCGGTGGTGTGCCTGCCGTTCGCCGGGCAGCTCGTCCAGGAGGCCGCCGACGCGCCGGCTTCCGCGACGCTCAACATGGTGTACCTGGGCGTCTTCCCGACCGCCCTCGCCTTCACCACGTGGGCGTACGCGCTGTCCCGGACGACCGCGAGCCGGATGGGCGCGACGACGTACGCGGCCCCGGCGCTGGTCGTCCTGATGTCCTGGCTGTTCCTCGGCGAGGTGCCGGGACTGCTCACGCTGGTCGGCGGTGTGCTGTGCCTGGCCGGCGTGGCGGTGTCCCGGTCGCGGTCGCGGGCTGCGGCTCCGGCCGGCGCTCCGGGAGCGGTCGCGGAGCCCCGGCCCGAGCGGACTTCGGACTCAGCCCGCTGACTCGGCCTCCGCCCCGACCTCGGGTGCGGCCTTCGATCCCACCGAACGCGCCCGGTTCGCAAGGACCTTGATCGAGAGCAGGGCGATCACCGAGAGCGCGATGATGTAGCCGGACACCGCCATCGACGTGCCGGTCGCCTCCAGCAGCAGCACCATGACGAAGGGCGCGAGTCCGCCGCCGGCGACGGCCGCGATCTGGTAGCCGAGCGAGGCGCCGGTGTAGCGCATCTCGGGGGTGAACAGCTCGGCGAACAGGGCGGCCTGAGGGCCGTACATGATGCTCAGGAAGCAGCTGGCGACGAACGTGCCGACCGCGAGCCACAGCAGCGAGCCGGTGTCGATCAGCAGGAAGAGCGGCACGGCCCACAGGGCGATGCCGGCCGCTCCGAAGGCGTAGATCCGGATACGGCCGATGCGGTCGGAGAGCGCGGCGGCGGCCGGGATCAGCACGAGCTGGGTGAGGCTGACGCAGAGCGAGACGGTGAGCACCGGGCCCTTGGCCATGTCCAGCTCGCGGGTCGTGTAGTCGAGGACGCCGGTGATGAGGATGTAGAAGGTCGCGGTGTTCACGGCGAAGGAGCCGCCGGCCAGGAGGACCGTGCCGAGGTGTCCGCGCAGGATGGTGCGCAGCGGCGAGCTCTCCTCGGACTTCTCCTTCTCGGCGAGCGCCCGTTCGGCCTCCCGGAAGGCCGGGGTCTCCTCGACTCGGGTGTGGATGTACCAGGCGAGGGCGAGGACCAGCAGACCGACCAGGAACGGCACGCGCCAGCCCCAGGCGGCGAACGCCGAGTCGGTGGTGAGCGCGCCGGCCAGCAGGAAGACGGTGTTGGCGGTGACCACGCCGATGGGGACGCCGAGCTGGACGACGCTGCCGTAGACGCCGCGCTTGCCCTCCGGGGCGTACTCGGTGGCCAGCAGCATCGCGCCGCCCCACTGGGCGCCGACGGCGACGCCCTGGGCCACGCGGAGCAGGACGAGCAGGATCGGGGCGGCCACACCGATCGTCTCGTACGTCGGGAGCAGGCCGATGCCGGTGGTGGCCACGCCCATCAGGGCGAGCGCGAGGACCAGCATCGGCTTGCGGCCGCGTTTGTCACCGAGGTGCCCGGCGACGATGCCGCCGAGGGGACGGGCGAGGAAGCCGACGGCGAAGGTGGCGAAGGAGGCCAGGACGCCGGCGGTGGAACTGCCGGCGGGGAAGTAGAGGTCGCCGAGGACGAGAGCGGCGGCGATGCCGAAGACGAAGTAGTCGTACCACTCGACGGCCGAGGCGAGCGCCGCCGCGGTGGCCACCCTGCGGCGGTTGCCGAGGGCGGGCGTGGTGGTGGCGGGCTGAGCGGAAGGTGCCGTGTCCATGCGGTGCACGCTCCGGTGGGTGCGGGGGCGGAACGGGGGGTGGCGCGAGTTCCGGGGAACATACTGACCGGACGGTATGACCGTCAACAGGTCGCGCACCAGGACTTTTGCCTGTACGGGGCACTCAGTGGGCGGGCGGGCATGCCCGCGGCCCCGGCCTCGCGGGGAGGCCGGGGTGGAGAGGGCGGGGCGGGGACGGGCTAGAAGACGACCAGTGCGCGGCCGCCCTTGCCGGCCAGCATGTTCTCGAAGGCCGCCGGGATGCCGTCGAGGGAGATGCGTTCCGTCACCAGGGCGCTCAGGTCGAGGCGGCCCGCCCGGACGTGCTCGGCCAGGACCGGAAGGTCCACAGCTGGTTCGGAGTTGCCGTAGACGCAGCCTGAGAGGGTGCGGCCCCAGTGGAAGATCTCCAGGGCGTTGAAGGTGACCTGCTGGTCCTTGCCGCCGATGCCGACGACCGTGGTGCGGCCGCCGCGCCGGGTGGAGTCCCAGGCCGTGCGGATGGTCACCGCGCGGCCGGCGCACTCGACGGCGACGTCGACACCCTGCCTGCCGGTCAGTCCGCGGATCTCGCGGGAGGTGGTGTCGGAGGCGACGAGGTAGTCGGTGGCTCCGGCCGTCCGGGCGAGTCCCTCCTTCTCCGGGGAGACGTCCACGGCGATGATCTTCGAGGCGCCCGCGATCCGAGCCGCCTGGAGGGCCGCGAGTCCCACTCCCCCGACGCCGAACACCGCCACCGTCTCGCCCTGCCGGACGCGGGCCGAGTGGTGGACGGCGCCGTAGCCGGTGAGGACGGCGCAGCCGAGGAGGGCAGCGTCGGTGAGCGGGACGCCGTCCGGGGCGGGCAGGACGCAGGACGCGGAGACGACCGTCTCCTCGGCGAACGCGGCGACGTTCAGGCCGGGGTGGAGGCCGGTGCCCTCGGTGGTGCGGGCGTAGACGTCGGCGGCGCCGCTGAGGGCGTTGGCACACAGCCAGACCTCGCCGAGCGAGCAGGCGTGGCAGGAGCCGCAGGACGGGGCCCAGTTGAGGACGACCCCGTCGCCGGGCGCGACGTGGGTGACGCCCTCGCCCACGGCGACGACCGTGCCGGCGCCCTCGTGACCGAGGACGGCGGGGACGGGCACGCGCATGGTGCCGTTGGACAGGGACAGGTCGGAGTGGCAGACCCCGGCGGCGGCGAGCCGGACGCGGACCTGGCCGGGCCCTGGGTCGGGCAGGTCGATGCCGGTGATCTCCAGCGGGGAGCCGACGGCGGGCAGGACGGCGGCGCGGACAGCCATGACGGAAGGGACTCCCCTGGGGCTAGAACTGGAGGGACTTGGTCTGGAGGTACTCGGCGAGGCCGTGCACGCCGAGTTCGCGGCCCACGCCCGACTGCTTGTAGCCGCCGAAGGGGGCGAGGGGGTTGAAGCGGCCGCCGTTGATGTCGACCTGGCCGGTCTCCATCCGGCGGGCGAACGCCACCGCCTCGGCCTCGCCCCCGGCCCAGACGGCGCCGGCCAGGCCGTAGACCGTGCCGTTGGCGATCCGCAGGGCGTCCTCCTCGTCCTCGTACCGGAGGATCGACAGGACCGGGCCGAAGATCTCCTCCTGCGCGATGGTCATGTCCGGGGTGACGTCGGCGAAGACGGTCGGGCTGACGAAGTAGCCCTTCTCGCGCGGGGCTTCGGGGCCGCCGGCGACGAGGCGGGCGCCTTCCGCGACGCCCTTCTCGATGTAGCCGCGCACCCGCGCCTGCTGCTTGGCGTTGACGACGGGGCCGATGCGCTCGCCGTACTTGGCGGCGGCGGTGGCGGCGAGCCCGACCGCCTCGTCGTACTGGTCGCGGTGCACCAGCATCCGCGTCCAGGCGCTGCACGTCTGACCGGAGTTGGACATGACGTTGGCGACGCCGACGTTGACCGCCTTGGCGAGGTCGGCGGTCGGGAGGATGACGTTGGCGGACTTGCCGCCGAGTTCGAGGGCGACCTTCTTGATCTGCCCGGCGGCGATCGCGGCGATCCGACGGCCGACGGCGGTGGAGCCGGTGAAGGAGACCAGGTCGATGCCGGGGTGCTCGGCGAGGGCCTGGCCGGCGACCGGGCCGAGGCCGGTGACCAGGTTGAAGACGCCCGCCGGGATGCCGGCCTCGTGCACGGCATCCGCGAACAGGCGTGCGACCAGCGGGGTGTCCTCGGCGGGCTTCACGACGACCGTACAGCCCGCCGCGAGGGCCGGGGCGACCTTGGCGACGATCTGGTGCAGCGGGTAGTTCCAGGGCGTGATCGCGGCCACGACACCGACCGGCTCGTGATGCACGACGGAGTTGCCGATCTTCTCCTCGAAGGCGTACGTCGCCGCCAGCTCGGCGTAGGAGCCCGCGACCGCGATCGGCACGGCCGCGTGGACGGCCTGCGAGAACTTCAGGGGCGAGCCGAGTTCGGCCGTGACGGTCTCGGCGATCTCGTCCGCCCGGGCCACGAGCCCGTCCCGGAGGGCGGACAGGCGCGCCGCGCGCTCGGCGGGCGGGGTCGCGGCCCACTCCGGGAGGGCGGCACGGGCGGCCCGTACGGCGGCGTCGACGTCCTCGGCGGTGCCGGCCGGCACCGTGCCGATGACCTGCTCGTCGACCGGGTTCACGACCTCGATCACGTCCTGGCCGGCGGCCGGGCGCCAGGCGCCCCCGATGTACATGCCGTCGTATGCCTTCATCGCGCTTCCTCCGGGGCGGGGCGTCGTCGTCCGGAACATAAACTAGCGACGATAGTTTTCCGGCGCCAGACGTCCCGGGGTCCGGGCCATCACAGCACGGCCGGGGGCCCGTCCGGGTGTGCGGCTCCTCACTCCTCCAGGCCGGGCAGGCGCGACGGGTGCGGGCAGATGCGGTCGCCGGGCTGGTCGAAGACGAAGAGGTGGGCGGGGTCGACGAGGAGCGGCACCCGCATTCCGTGGCGGAGGGCGAGGCCGGGAGTGGTGCGGACGATGACTTGCCCGCCCCGCCCTACGCCGTGTCAGATATCGCTCTTGCGGCGCAGCGGCACCCCGCGCCGGCGGGCCCTTCGCGCCTCCCGGCCTTCTTCGCCCGCCCCCTCCGGTTCCCGCGGCGACCGCACAGCCGCCCCGCAGGACAGCAGCAACAGCCCCCCGAGCATCACGAACGGCGCCGCGACGCCCGCGACTCCGGCGACGAGTCCGGCCGCGGCGGGCGCGGCGACCTGCCCGAGCCGGTTGCCGGTCAGGCGCAGCGCGAGGGCGGTGGAGCGGGCGTCGTCGGGGGCGGCCTGGACGACCGTCGTCATGGACAGCGGCTGGCCGACACCGAGGCAGAAGCCGAGCGCGACCAGCAGCAGGCCGAGCGCCCACACCGGCAAGGGCAGGGCGATGCCCGCGCACAGCACGGCCGCCAGCAGGCACGTCACGGTGAGCAGCAGGGTCCGGCCGAGCAGCCGCAGCAGGGGCGTCAGCACCAGGCGGCAGGCGATCGTGGCCGCCGCTCGCAGACTGAGCAGGACGCCGATCACGGAGGGCGCGATGCCCCGTTGCTCGCCCACCACCGGCAGGTAGGCGGTGAGGATGTCGGTCGCGGACAGCACGGCGAGGCTGATGAGGATGCCCGCCGGCACCCCCCGGGTGCGCAGGATGCGCCGGACCGGGACCCGGTCACCCTTGTCCGCGTGGGAGGGGGACGTCGTACGGCGGTGCTCGATGCGCCACAGCGAGGTGAATGCGACGGCCGCGGTGGCGCCCGCCGCGATCAGGGCGACGGCGCTGGTGCCCGCCATGTCCGCGCGGCCGATCAGGGCGCCCGCGGCGACGGGGCCGACCAGCTGGCCGAGCGCCGCGCCGATGGTGAAGTGGCCGAAGTTGCGGTCCTGTTCGTGCGGCTCGGACTGGCGGGCGACGAGGGACTGGGCGCCGATGACGAAGCAGAGATGCCCGAGGCCCATCACCCCGCTCCACAGCGCCATCGTCCACAGGGAGTTCGCGACGCCGCTGAGCGTGCAGCCGCCGGAGATGAGGACCACGCCGAAGGGCAGCAGAGGCGCGCACCGGCCGTGGTCGGTACGGCGACCCAGGGGCACGGCCGCGAACAGGGGCAGGAGCGCGTACACACCGGCGATCACACCGACGGCCCGTTCGTCCGCGCCCAGCGCGAGGGCCCGGTAGGAGACGGCGGGCCGGGCCATCGACACCGCCCCCTGCGCGAAGCTGAAGGCGATGACGAGGCGGAGCAGCCAGCCGCGGTTCCCACCGGGCCTCACGGTGTCCTCCATGGAGTGAGCCGGACGAGCGGTCAGATGATGCCGAACAGCATGCCCGCCCCCAGGATGACCAGGCAGGTGAGGGCGGCCCACTTCACGACGAACTTGGTGTGGTCGCCGAACTCCACCTTGGCCATGCCGACCAGGACGTACACGGCCGGGACGAGCGGGCTGGACATGTGCAGCGGCTGGCCGACCAGGGAGGCGCGGGCCATCTCCAGCGGGGAGACACCGTGCGCGGCACCCGCCTCGGCGAGGACCGGCAGGACGCCGAAGTAGAAGCCGTCGTTCGACATGAAGTAGGTGAGCGGCAGGCTCAGGATGCCGGTGACGAGGGCCATGTGCGGGCCCATGCTGCCGGGGATGACGTCCACCATCCACTTGGCCATGTGGTCGACCATGCCGGTGCCCTGGAGGACGCCGGTGAAGACGGCGGCGGCGAAGACCATGCCGGAGACGTTCAGGACGTTGTCGGCGTGGGCGGCGATCCGGGCCTTCTGGTCGGGGATGTGCGGGAAGTTCACGGAGAGGACGAGCGCGGCACCGAGCAGGAACAGCACCGGGATCGGCAGCCACTCCATGATCATGGCGGTGAGCAGGCCCACCGTGAGCAGCGCGTTGAACCAGTAGAGCTTGGGGCGCAGGGTGGGCCGGTTCGGGTCGAGGCCCTGGAAGCCGTCGTCGTCCCCAAGGTCCCCGGCGTCCTCGGAGGCGTCCGTGCCGGAGCCGGCGCCGCCGGTGGAGCCACCGCCGGCCGGGAGGCGCTTGCGCATGTCGACCTTGCCGTCGCCGGAGCCGCCGGCACCCACCAGGACCGTCTCGGTCTCCTTCTCCTCCTCCAGCACCTCGTCCAGCGTCAGCACGCCCAGCCGCCGGCGCTCGCGCACACCGAGCACGTAGGACAGGACGAAGACGAAGAGCAGACCGACCAGGAGTGCCGGGATCATCGGGACGAAGATGTCGCTGGCGTCCAGCTTCAGCGCGGTCGCGGCACGGGCGGTCGGGCCGCCCCAGGGGAGGGTGTTCATCACGCCGTTGGCCATGGCGGCGACACCGGTCATCACGACCAGGCTCATCTTCAGGCGCTTGTACAGCGGGTACATCGCCGAGACGGTGATCATGAAGGTGGTGGAGCCGTCGCCGTCCAGCGACACGATCGCGGCGAGCACGGCGGTGCCGACGACGATCCGCATCGGGTCGGCTTTGCAGAATTTGAGGATCCCGCGGACGATCGGGTCGAAGAGACCGACGTCGATCATCACACCGAAGTAGACGATCGCGAACATGAGCATCGCCGCGGTGGGGGCGAGGCTCGTCACGCCGTCGATGACGTAGTCGCCGAGCTTGGCGCCCTTGCCGACGAACACGCAGAACAGCGCGGGAATCAACACGAGCGCCGCGATCGGCGACATCTTCTTCATCATGATCAGGACCAGGAAGGTCGCGATCATGGCGAAGCCGAGGATGGTCAGCATGAGTGGATACCTAACGTTCGCCCTTGAACATCCCACCAGGGCCGGCGGTGTCCGAGACGTTAGGTCCCGTCAAGCAGCGTTAACAAGACGTTGACGTGCGAGCAATAAGCGCGAAACTGCTGGTCACGGCTTTGCTCAGGTCAGCGTGGTGAGCTTTTCGGTCACGGAGTCCGATCCTGGGGCAGTCGCGGGGCGACGTCCACGGGCACACCGTTGAGGACCGCGTTGCCCGACAGAGGGTCGAGCAGACGGCCGTCGAGGAGCTGGTTGACGTTGACGCCGGGGTCGGTGGAGGCGTGGCTGAGGCGGGTACCGGGGCGGTCGTGGCCCCAGCCGTGCGGCAGGCTCACCACTCCCCGGCGGACCGCGTCGGTGACCTCGGCCGGCGCGGTGACCTCTCCCCCGGCGCCCTTCACGCGCACGGCCGCCCCGTCCTCGACGCCCAGCCGTTCGGCGTCCGCGGGGTGGATCTGCAGGGTGCAGCGGTTGGAACCGCCGGTGAGGGCGGGCACGTTGTGCATCCAGCTGTTGTTCGAGCGGAGGTGCCGGCGGCCGACCAGGACGAGCCCCTCGGGGCGTTCGGCCAGGGCCGCGCGCAGGCGGGGCAGGTCGTCGGCGATCGGCCCGGGCAGCAGCTCCACATTGCCGCTCCGGGTCTTCAGCGTCTGGGGCAGGCGGGGCCTGAGCGGGCCGAGGTCGATGCCGTGCGGATGCGCGAGCAACTTCTCCAGGGTCAGCCCGTCCGGTCGTACGCCGAAGCCGTCGCCGTAGGGACCGAGGCGCAGCATCATGTCCAGCCGCCGCTCGGGGCCGGTGTCGCCGGTGAGTTGCGCGGCGAGCTCGCGGGGGTCGCGGTCGTACACCGGGGAGTGCGGTTCCTTGACGGCCTTGCCGAGTGTCTGGCCGATGACCATCTGGTCGACGGCGGCGGGGTCGGCCCCCTGCTTCCCCGAGCGTGCGGCCTCGCTCGACCAGGGGAGAGCTGGATCCGTGACGGCGAGGATCAGCCGGGCCAGGATCTCCGTCTCCGCCATGCGGCCCGGCTCCAGCGGGATCGCGGGGCGGGTGTAGCGGACCTGGTTGCGTACGGCGAGGGTGTTGAAGGCGAAGTCGTGGTGGGGGCTCTGGGAGGGCGGGGGCGGGGGCAGGACCACGTGGGCGTGGCGCGAGGTCTCGTTGAGGTACGGGTCGACGCTGACCATGAAGTCGAGCGAGTCGAGGGCCTTGTCGAGCCGGTCGCCGTCGGGCGCGGAGAGGACGGGGTTGGCGGCGACGGCGAGGAGCGCGCGCACCGGTTCGCCTTCTTCGGTGGCGGTGTCGATCTCCTCGGCGAGGGCGGAGAGGGGCAGCTCACCCTTCGCCTCGGGATGCCGGCTCACCCGGGAGTGCCAGCGCCCGAGGGCGAAGCCCCGGCCGGGTCCGGCGGGGCGCGGGGTCCTGTCGGTGGCGGCCTGCGGGAAGAGCGCGCCGCCGGGGCGGTCGAGGTTGCCGGTGAGGATGTTCAGCACGTCGACAAGCCAGCTGGCGAGCGTGCCGTGCGGGACGGTGCAGCTGCCGATACGGCCGTAGACGGCGGCGGTGGGGGCGGCGGCGAGGTCACGGGCCAGGGCACGGATGACGCCGGCCTCGACGTCACAGGCCTCGGCGACGGCCTCGGGGGTGAACTCCCGCAGGGCGGCGGACAGTTCCTCGACGCCCTGCACATGCGGGGTCGGCTCGACGAGCCCCTCGGCGAAGAGCACCTGGACCATCGCCGCCAGCAGCAGCGCGTCGGTGCCGGGCCGCACCGCGATGTGCCGGTCGGCGAGCTCGGCGGTGCGCGTGCGCCGGGGGTCGATCACCACGAGGGTGCCGCCGCGGGCCTTGAGCGCCTTGAGCTTGCCCGGGAAGTCGGGGGCGGTGCACAGACTGCCGTTGGACTCCAGCGGGTTGGCGCCGATGAGGAGCAGATGGCCGGTGCGGTCCAGGTCGGGTACGGGGATGGCGTTGGCGTCGCCGTAGAGCAGTCCGCTGGAGACGTGCTTGGGCATCTGGTCGACCGTCGATGCGGTGAAGACGCTGCGGGTGCCGAGCGCCGCGAGCAGCACGGGCGGGTAGAGGGCGCCGGCCATGGTGTGCACGTTGGGGTTGCCCAGGACGACGCCGACCGCGTTCGGGCCGTGGCGCTCCACGATCGGGCGGATACCGGCGGCGACCGCGTCGAAGGCCTCCTCCCAGGTGGCCTCGCGCAGCTCGCCGTCCCTGCGCACGAGCGGAGTGCGCAGCCGGTCGGGGTCGGAGTCGACGGCTCCGAAGGAGGCGCCCTTGGGGCAGATGAACCCCTGGCTGAACACGTCGTCGTGGTCGCCGCGGGCGCGGGTGACGCGCGTTCCCTCGATGGTGAGGGTCAGGCCGCAGGTGGCTTCGCACAGGGGGCAGATACGCAGGGCGGTGCGGGACACGGGTCCTCCCGGGGCGGCGGCTACGGTGACGCGCGGACGCACCCGAGCATACCGACCGGTATGCCGGGCGGGGAGGGTCATCTCGCGGTGAGGTCAGTCGAGTACGCGGGCGAGATAGGCCCGCAGCATCTTCCGGGCCTCCTCGATGATCTTCGGATCGCCCTCCGGCGTAACCCGGAACGCCAGGTGCACGAGGGTGTCGGCGGTTTCGACGGCGATGAGGAACACCCGGCGCAGATCCTCGTCCGGCTCGCGGCGGAGATAGCCGGAGAGCAGCTCGGTGAGGCGGTCGGCGACGCGGTGGTTGGGTTCGCCCCGGCGGGCGCCGACCGGGATCTGGTTGCCGAAGTCGACCAGGGAGAAGCCGGGCGCGGTCCGCTTCATCTCCAGGTACTCGTCGAGCACGGCGTCCATGGCCGTACGCCAGTCCCCGTCCTCACCGGCACCCTCGAGGCGCTGGACGACGCGCACGGAGTACCGCTCGAGGTTGCGCTGCGCCAGCGCGTCGACCATCTGGCGTTTGTTGCCGAAGAAGCGGTAGACCGAGCCGATGGGGACGCCGGCCAGCTGGGCGACGGAGCGGGTGCTCAAGGCGTCGTAGCCGACCTCGTCGAGAAGGTCGGCGCAGGCGTCGAGGATCCTGGTCAGGCGTTCGACGCTGCGCCGCTGCACGGGCGCACGACGGAGCGATGTCGCGTGGGGCACGGGCTTCATGATGCCCCTCCGGCGCGATCCGGTGAACCTCGGCCCCCGGTCGGCGACCGGGGGGCCGTCGTCCGCGACCGCGCCGTCTGCCCGTCGGCCGGGCCCTTCCCCCTGGTCACCTCGTTCTCGGCGGTCGGGTCCTGCCCGGCGGTCGGTTCCTGCTCGCCGGTCGCGTCGTACCCGGCGGTCGGGTCCTGCTCGGCGGTCGTGTCCTGCGACGGGTCCTTCCCGGCCGTCCCGTCCGGGGGCGCGCCCGGGCCGGGCTGCGACGCGGTGATGTCGGCCGTGCTCTCCACCGGTTCGCCGTCCACGACCCACACGGTGCCGTCGTCGGCGTAGAGGCGGGCCGTGACGTGGTGGGTGCCGCGCGGGACGAGATCCGCGGCCAGCCGGTACTCGGGGGCGCGGAGCCGGGCGACGAGGCGGCCGTCGACGTAGAGGTGCGCGAGGCCGCGCCCGGTCGCCGCCCGCGCCACCGCACCGGCCGGCGAGAAGCGGAAGTTCCGGACGGTCAGGCGTACGCCCCACGCGCCGCCCGCGCCGGGCTGCACCTCGACACCGACGTCAGGGGCGCCCTTCTGCGCCACCTCCCGATAGGGCCGCCCCTCCGGATCCCGGTCCTCCAGGAGCTTGCCCACCGGCGTGGGCGACACCCCGCTTTCCCGGGCATCACTGGAGCCGCAGCCCACGGATCCGGCCCCGACGAGGACACAGACCGCGAGCACGGCGAGAGGTCCCCGTGTCCACGACATGCCGGCGAGCGTAGAACACACATCCGGACCGGCGGATCGTCCTCAAGTCGGGTTCAAGTCATCCGCCGAGAGGAGGGCTCGTGTCCCTCTTGCGCCGGGGAAATCGCAATCCTACGGTGCTACATAGGAATCGAATCGCAAGGGAGCGGCACACATGGGCGCGGACGCGCGGAAGACCGCCGAAGGGCTGACCTACCTCTCCGGCTTCGGCAACGAGCACAGCTCCGAGGCCGTCCCGGGCGCACTGCCCGAGGGCCGCAACTCGCCTCAGCGGGCGCCGCTCGGGCTGTACGCGGAGCAGCTGAGCGGGACGGCCTTCACCGAGCCGCGGTCCCACAACCGCCGCTCCTGGCTGTACCGGATCCGCCCGTCGGCCGCGCACCCGGCGTTCACCCGGACCCACAACGGCTCGATCCGCACCGCCCCCTTCACCCAGACCGTGCCCGACCCCAACCGCCTGCGCTGGAATCCACTGCCCGACCCGGGGCCCGAAACCGACTTCCTGGCGGGCCTGTGGACCCTGGGCGGCAACGGCGACGCCACCCAGCGCACCGGCATCGCCGTGCACCTCTACACCGCCAACGCCTCCATGGACCGGGTGTTCAGCGACGCCGACGGCGAACTGCTGATCGTCCCGGAGCGCGGCGGGCTGCTGCTGCGCACGGAGTTCGGACTCCTCCATGTGGAGCCGGGCCACGTGGCGCTCATCCCCCGGGGGGTCCGCTTCCGTGTGGAGTTGCTGGACGGGTCCGCCCGCGGCTATGTGTGCGAGAACTACGGCGCGCCCTTCCGCCTCCCGGACCTGGGCCCTATCGGCGCCAACGGCCTGGCCAACCCACGGGACTTCTGCGCCCCGGTCGCCGCCTACGAGGACGTCGAGGGCCCGGTGGAGGTGGTGAACAAGTTCTGCGGAAACCTGTGGACGGCCACTTACGACCACTCCCCGCTCGATGTCGTCGCCTGGCACGGCAACCATGTGCCGTACGTCTACGACCTGCGCCGGTTCAATGTGCTCGGCACCATCACCTACGACCACCCGGACCCGTCGATCTTCACGGTGCTCACGTCTCCGTCGGACACCCCGGGCCTGGCCGGCGTCGACTTCGTGGTGTTCGCGCCACGCTGGCTGGTGGGCGAGGACACGTTCCGGCCGCCGTACTTCCACCGGAACGTGATGACCGAGTACATGGGCCTGATCGAAGGCGCCTACGACGCCAAGGCGGAGGGTTTCGTGCCGGGCGGCGGCTCGCTGCACAACATGATGTCGGCGCACGGCCCGGACCGTGAGACCTTCGACCGGGCGAGCGCCGCCGAGCTGAAGCCGCAGAAGATCGACGACGGCCTGGCCTTCATGTTCGAGACGCGCTGGCCCCTGACCCTGACCCCGCACGCGGCTCGGGCGGAACACCTCCAGCGGCACTACGACGACGTCTGGCAGGGCTTGGAGCGGCACTTCCGCCCCTTGCACTGATCATTTCCTACCGGTACGGATGGCCCGTGACCTCTTTCGCCCCGGACTCGATCGTCCTGAGCCGCAAGCTGCCGCTCTGGTATCAGGTGTCGCAGTCGCTGCGCGCCTCGATCCTCGGCCGCTCGCCCCAGGACCCGCTGCGCCTGCCCACCGAGGAGCAGTTGGCCGGGCACTACGGGGTGAGCGTGCTGACCATGCGGCAGGCGCTGAAGGAACTGGAGGAAGAGGGACTGATCTCGCGCCACCGCCGGCGGGGCACGTTCATCGAGCCGGACGCGCGCAGGGGTTCCCCCGTGCGGCTGCTCGGCTCGGTGGACGCGATCGTGGCCCAGCAGTCCGGGATGACGACGGAGCTGCTGGCCCACGGCACGGTCCCCGTACCGGGTGAACTCGCCGAGTTCTTCCCGGACGTGGCGGAGGTGTCGACGTACCACCGGCTGCGCAGCGACGAGAAGACGGGTGAGCCGACGAACCACGCGCGAAATTACGTCCGTCCCGAACTGGCCGCGCGGATCGACCTGGAGGACCTCGTGCGGTGGCCGATGACCAAGGTGCTGAGGGATGTCGTGGGGGCGGACATCAGCCGTATCACGGACACGGTGGAGGCGCGGCTGGCCGACCCGGAGACGGCGCGGCTGCTGCACGTTCCCTTGTTGAGCCCGATCCTGCATTACACCGGCGTCACGTACGACGCCGAGGGGCGGCCCCTGGATGTGGCCGTCATTCACTATCGGGGCGACCGGTTCTCCTTCACCGTGACGCTGGACGCCACGTGAGCACCGCGCGGGCCGGTGGGGGCCGGTCGCGCCGTTCCCCGCGCCCTTGAGGGGCGCTGGACACGTCGTACGATGCGGGGCGTGACGCACGACGACGCTCCGCTGCTGGCGGACCTCATGCCGTGGTCCGTCGCACCGCCGCGGCTCGGCCGGGGCTGGCCGGCGGGCCCCGACGCGGCGTCCCTGAGGGCCCGCTGGGACGCTTTGGTGAAGGCCGAGGGGCCCGACCGCGAGGCCCTGTTCGAGCCGAGCCGCTCGCGCACACTGCACACGGCGGTCGGCCAGTTGCCCGGCCGGACCGGCAGCGGCAGCGGCACGCAGAAGCTGGCCCGTGCCTCGGGGCCCTGCCCGGAGCCGGTGCGCGTGCTGTCCGCCCCCTTCGACGAGCAGTGGCTCATCCCCGACCAGCGGCTGATCGACGCGGCCCGCCCGGAGCTGTGGCGGGTGGCGGACGAGCGGCAGATCTTCGTGGTGGAGGCCCCCATGAGCCTCGCCTTTCCCGTCCTCGTCACCTCGCTGCTCCCGCTGCTGCGCCCCGGCCGCGTCCGCCCGCTGTTCCGGCGCCCGGGCGGCCTGGAACCGAACCTGGCCCCCGGCCTGCTGGAGCACCTGGGCAGCCGCCTGGGCAGCACCCCCGCACCGCTCGACGTCCTTGCCTGGATCACGGCCACGGCCCGTCCGGACCTCACCGTCCCGCTCACCGGGGACGCCGACGAGTGGGAGCGGGGCCTGGAGTTCGGCCACCGGTTGCTGTGGCTGCTGCGCCGCGACGGGGAACGCCCGAAACTGCCCGGCGGCCGCCGCCCTTACGTCCGCGCCCCGCTGCCGTCCCGCCCCCTGACCTTGCGCTACGACCGGGACGAGGAGGCGCTGCTCCTGGACGAGGGACGCATCTCCCCGGTGCCACCGGATGCCTGGGACTTCGAGGCGGGCGGAGTCCGCGTCCTGGAGCGGTGGTTCGCGGCGCGCGTCGCGGAGCCCGAGCCGGGCACCCTGGAGGCGATCCGCCCGACCGTCTGGCCGCAGACCTGGACCTCGGAACTGCTGGAGCTGATCACGGTCCTGGCGCTGCTCGCCGAACTGCGCCCCCTGAAGGAGCCGACGATCCCCGACCCGGTCACCACGGCGGAGCTCACCGAGGCCGGTGTCCTCCCGGTGCCGGCTGCCGCCCGGCGCCCGGCCTCGGTCCTGGACGGCCCCGAGGAGGGCCCGGAGGGCCAACTCGCGCTGCTTTAGGGGCCCTTGCGCTATGCCCGCCCGGGTAGCGCGGCGGCACCGGACCACGCGACCTGATCGGACGCTCATGGTGCAAGGACCCCTTAGGGCTCGCAGAAGAACAACATGCGGGCGAGTGAAGCGCTGACCTGCGGAGTCAAGTCGCAGAACCCACAAGTTAATTCTCTGCGAGCCCTTAGCGCAGGCCGGGGTCGAAGGCGTCCAGCACGCGGTCCAGCGCCCGCCTGAACACCGCCTCCAGGTCGACCGGCCCGCTCTGCTCCATGAAGGCCGCGGCCAGCCGCGGATACGCTCCGGTGGCCACCTGGCTGCCCAGGTAGGCCATGCGGACCGCGTTCTCCTCCTCCACCGACCACGGCACGGAGCGGGTGCGCTCGACGGTCGCGATGTCGTTGCCCGTGTACGTCGTGACGACGCCGTTGAGCAGCGCGATCAGTTCCGTCTTCGCGCTGAACGGCAGATCGAGCGGTTCGAGGCAGGCCAGGCAGTGCTCCAGGTAGCGCAGGGTGTTGGGGCTGAAGCCGAACACCCCTGACATCAGACGCGGCACCCAGGTGTGGCGGTACATGATGGCGCGCGTCTCCTCCGCGTTGCGGAGCATGTCGGCACGCCAATCGCCCGTGGGCTCGAACAACTCGTGCTCGGCACCGACGGCGTCCACCATCAGTTCGTACAGGTCCTCCTTGCGGGGGACGTAGTTGTACAGCGACATCGTGCCGCAGCCCAGTTCCGCCGCGACATGCCGCATGGACACCGCGTCCAGCCCTTCGGCGTCGGCGATCCGCACCGCCGCCGCCGCGATGTCGGCGCGGGTGAACGCCGGTTTCGGCCCACGGCCGGTGCGCTCGGGGCGCGCCCAGATCACTTCGGGTACGGCCGCTCGGCCCGCCATCGATCATCACCTCGGCCACCATCCTAGTTACGTACAGCGTACGTAGTGCGCTGTACCTGCGCCTGACGGAGGCCACGACCGGGACGACCGACGAGAAGGAGCGTGCCGCATGAGCATGCTGGCGTACGACGCGAGCGCGATGCTGGGCCGCCAGCTGCTGCGGACGCGGAACAACCCCGGACTTCTGATCCTCACCCAGACGATGCCGGTCAGCATGCTGCTGTTCTTCGGCTACGTCTTCGGCAGCGCGCTGGCGATGCCGGGCGAGGCCCGGTCGTTCCTGGTGCCGGGCTTGCTGGTGGGGACCGCCGGGGGCGGGATCATGACCGGCATGTTCCAGGCGGCCCAGGACACGCACCGGGGCGTGACGGACCGATTCCGGACGCTGCCGATGAGCCGGGCGGCCGTACCGCTGGGGCAGGCCGCCGCGGACGTGGTGGTCACGGCCGCCGGGACGGTGCCGTTCCTGCTGGTCGGCCTCGCGGTGGGCTGGCGGGTCGACGGCAGCGTGTTCGAAGCGGCCGGGGCCCTCGGGCTGTTGCTGCTGTTCCGCTTCGCCTGCACCTGGGCCGGCATCTACCTCGGCCTGCTCACCCGCAACGAGGAGGCCGCCGGTCAGCTCGGCGGGGCGACGTTCCTGCTGCCGTTGCTGTCCAGTGCCTACATACCGACGAGCGGGCTGCCGGGCTGGCTGCGGACGGTCGCCGAGTGGAATCCGATCAGCGCGGTGGCGACGGCCCTGCGCGACCTCTTCGGCAACGCGCCGGTGCCCGACGGGGCGGCGTGGCCGGTGGCCCACCCCGTCACGGGGTCGATCCTGTGGTGCGCTGTGCTGCTCGGGGTGTTCGTGCCGCTGGCCGTTCGTCAGCACGCGCGCGGGGAGCGGTGAGCGGGCGGCCGGAACACCGGAGCCGGGCACAGCCCCCAGTCACTGCCGGGCGGGGATGAGGCACCGACAGGGGGCGTGCCGCGCTCGGGAACACACCTGGCGCCGCTGCGGCCGCGGGGATGACGGACGACGAGTGCGCGGCGGACGCCGGGGGCGGTGTGACCGCCCGAGCGCGGGCCCCTACCTGCTGCCGAACAGGGAGCGGCGCAGCCGACGCAGCGGCGCGAAGAGCGAGACGCGACGCACGCGCGCACCCCTGCCGCTGCGGTCCTGCGGCTGACGCGCGGTCAGTTCTCGCATGAGCGAGGTCGCCTCGGCCGTCTCCCGCTGCGGGACGGCAGGCCCCGCCAGCACCGAGAGGTGGCGGTCGAGGCGCGAACTGGTCGCGCTGCTCCCGCAGGTGATCGCAGGGACCCTGGCCCTGCTGCGCACTGTTATCTGTTCCATGTCACTCCCCACCCGTACGAGTCCACCCGGCCCGGGCAGGTTAACCCTATCGCCCCGTCCGGGCACACGTGTATCGCGCTCACAGGATTCACCTTCCCCATAAGGGGGTTGACGATGTATCTCCGATCACTCTCCGAATCCGACAGATTTCAGGGCGAGTTGGACTATAGGCGGGGTAGAGGGCTGCGGCGATCCCCCGGCGGGCTCGACGGTTACGGCCAGTGATGTCGCCGAGGTGCCCAGACCCGTTGCGACCAGGGGCGTGTCGCCCTTGAGGAGCCCCAGGGAGCGTGGTTGCGCGCCCGGGCGCATGAGCCACAACTGGTGCACGCGGCCGCCCGGCGGGGTCCCGAATCCGCCGAGGGTGACCACCGCGCTCCCCTCCGTGGCGGAAGCGATCACTCCGATGGTGCGGCCCCGGGCGTCCCGGCCGCTGCTCGCACGGGCGTCCGGAGCCGCCAGAACGTGGGCGATCTCACGTGACCGGTCCCGCTCGGCGGTCAGTTCGTTCTGGGTCCGGTTCGCCTGCACCGCGAACAACGAGGCGACGACGAGGGCCGCGGCGGCGGTGGCCGTGGCGAAGGGCACGAACAGCGGGATCCGGCGCCGCGCCCGCTGCCGCGGCGGTGGCTGGGCGCCCCACACGTGCGGCGGCAGTCGCGTCGCACGCGGGGGGGCCGCCGCACGCGTCTCGCGCGGTGGCGGGTCCTGCGGAGTGGCCCGTACGGCGGCCATGACCCGGTCGCGCATCGCGGCCGGGGCCGGGGCGGCCGTGGACCAGGCGAGCCGGACGGCGTCCTCGCACAGGGCGCGCACCTCAGCGGCGCACCGGTCGCAGCCCTTCAGGTGCTTCTCGAAGCGGACCCGCTCCAAGGGCTCCAGGGCGTCGAGCGCGTAGGGCGCGGCGAGCGAGTGCCGGTCCTCGCGGCGGAACAGGCTCATGCCACCCCTCCCAGGCACTCGCGCATGCGGGTCAGCCCGTCGCGCATCCGGGTCTTGACCGTGCCCAGCGGCACGGAGAGCTGCTCGGCCACCTCACGGTAGGTGTAGCCCTCGTAGTAGGCGAGGGTGACCGACTGGCGCTGGAGGACGGTGAGCCGGTCCAGGCAGCGGCGCACCCACTCGCGTTCCAGGCCGGCCTCGACCTCCTCGGTGACGTGGTCGAAGGCCGGCTGGTTCGCGCGGAGCGCCTCGCGCTGCTCGCGTTCCCCGGCCGCGCGGGCGCTGCGCACCCGGTCGACGGCACGGCGGTGGGCGAGGGTGAGGACCCAGGACATGGCGCTGCCCCGTCCCGGGTCGAACCTGGCGGCGGACCGCCACAGGTCGAGCAGCACTTCCTGAGCCACCTCCTCCGACTGGGCGGGGTCGCGCACCACACGCCGTACGAGTCCGAACACCGGGCCGGACACCAGTCCGTACAGCTCTTCGAAGGCCGTCTGGTCCCCTCCTGCCACGAGCCGCAGCAGCTCGTCCGCCTCCACTCGGTCCCCCTCTCCGAGGCCGCACCGGGCCTGTCCCCTCACACGAGGCATTCGCAACGCACACACCTCCGGACGGAGTTACGGATCGACGCGGCGAAAACGCGGGTCACGCGCGATGAAACAACTCCCCCGACCCGCCGTATGAACGTTTGAGATTCGACCAATCCGCTTAGCCGACCGCTCCGAATGGCGTGTGTCAGGCAAGTTGGCACGGAGGACGGACGGCATGACACCTATCTCCAGGAACGGTGCGGGACGCAGGAGCATCGCGACCGCGGTCTGTGGCGCGCTGGCCGCCGGCGGGCTGGCGGCCGCCGGTGTGACCGCGCTGGAACCTGAGGCGGCCTCCGCCTCCAGCCACCGCGAGGCCCCGCTGATCTCGGGGACCCCGCAGTACGACAACACCGATGTGTACGCGTTCGTCAGCCCGGACAAGCCGGACACGACGACCATCATCGCGAACTGGATCCCGTTCGAGGAACCGGCCGGCGGGCCGAACTTCTTCACGTTCGCCGAGGACGCGCAGTACGACCTGCGCATCGACCGGGACGGCGACGCGCGGGAAGACCTGGTTTTCCGGTACACGTTCAGGACGCACACGAAGAACGACAAGACGTTCCTGTACAACACCGGTCCGGTCGAGAGCCTCGACGACCCCGACCTCAACATCACGCAGACGTACGACCTCGAGCTGATCAAGCTGCGCAACCTGAAGGCGGTGTCGAAGACCAAGGTCGCCGAAGACGTGCCGGTGGCGCCGTCCAACGTCGGCAAGGCGTCGATGCCGGACTACGGCACCCTGCGCGAGCAGGCGGTCCACAAGCTCGCCGGGGGCGCCCAGACGTTCGCCGGGCAGGCCGACGACCCGTTCTTCCTGGACCTGCGGGTCTTCGACCTGCTGTACGGCGGGAACCTCTCCGAGGTCGGCAACGACACCCTCAAGGGCTACAACGTCAACTCGATCGCCCTGCAGGTCCCCAACAGCTTCATCGCCGAGTCGCACGACCAGCCGGTCGTCGGCATCTGGTCCACCACCCAGCGCAAGAACGCCCAGGGCTACTTCGCGCAGGTCTCGCGCCTCGGCAACCCACTGGTCAACGAGGTCGTCAACCCGCTGAAGGACAAGGACAAGTTCAACGCGTCCGCGCCGCGGGACGACGCCCAGTTCCTGCAGAACGTCACCAACCCGGAGCTGCCCAAGCTCATCGAGGCGATCTACAAGATCCCGGCGCCCGCCGAGCCGCGCAACGATCTGGTCGACGTGTTCCTGAAGGGCGTCAAGGACCTCAACCAGCCGCCGCACGTGACGCCGTCGGAGCAGCTGCGTCTCAACACGTCGATCAAACCGGCCGCCGAGCCCAAGCGACTGGGTGTCCTCGACGGTGACAACGCCGGCTTCCCCAACGGCCGTCGCCTCACCGACGACGTGATCGACGCGTCGCTGCAGGTCGTCGAGGGTGAACTGCTGGGTGCGAAGAACGACCTGGGCGACGCGGTCGACAAGAACGACAAGGACTTCGAGAAGTCCTTCCCGTACGTGGCCCTGCCGACGGAGGGTTCGCGCGGCCCGCTCGCCAAGGGCGTGGAGGGCGGCAACGACGTCCGCAGCCAGCTGGGCGACGCGCTCCAGCCGGCGAACGCGCAGGGCTCGGACGACATGCGCCTGATCGCCGCGTCCGCAGGGGCCGGGGCGGGCGGCATCGTCCTGATCGGCGCGGCCCTGCTGTGGTGGCGCCGCATGCGGAACCGGGCGTACTGACCCGCTCCGCTCCACCGACCGGCGCGGCCCGTTCCCCCGTCCCCCACGGCACGGGCCGCGTCGCCGATTTCCGCTCCAGCACAGCCGATTGAGGAGAGCCCATGCCTCCGCGTACGACCGACAGCGCACCGGAGAGGCGCGACGGTGACGGCCCGCCGACGGTCCCGGACCCCGGGTCCGGCGGGCCGGAGCCCGTGGGACGGGACGCGCGTCCGGCTGCGGAGGCGGTGGCCGGGGAGCAGGACGCCCGGCAGGAGGATGCGCCGGCTGCGGGCGAGCCCCGTCCCCACCCTGCCTCCGGCCACGGCGCCGTCGACCAGCGCGTCACCGCGATACGCCGGGCCGCCGACGGGGGGCGGCGGTGGCGGAGGGCGCATCTGGCGGGGTGCGCCGCGCTGTTGGCGGTGGCGCTGACCGGTGGGGCCATCGCCTTCGGAGGTGCGCGGGAACGCGGGACCGGAGTCGACGCCGTCTCCGCGGCCGGGGCGTTGTCGCCCGGCGATCTCGCCCGGGGGGATCTCGACGCGGGGATCGTGTCCCTGCAGCGGCATCTCCGCGGCCAGCCGAGGGACTTCGGTGGCTGGGCCACGCTCGGAGTCGCCTACGTCGAGCAGGCCCGGACGAAGGGCGACCCCTCCCGGTATCCGCAGGCCGAACGCGCGCTCGAGCGGTCCCTCGGACTGAAGCCCGGCAACGACCAGGCCCTCGCCGGCCGGGCCGCCCTCGCCGCGGCCCGGCACGACTTCCCCGGCGCCCTGAAGCACGCCGACCGGGCTTTGCGGGAGAACCCCTACAACGAACGCGCCCTGTGCACCCGTATCGACGCTCTCGTCGAGCTCGGCCGGTACGACGACGCCGCCGAGGCCGCCCGGACCGCGGACGACAGGCGCCCCGGCGTGCCGGTCTTCACCCGGTACGCGTACGTGCACGAACTGCGCGGCGACGTCCGCACGGCGCGCGAGGTGCTGGAGCGCGCCCTGGACTCCGCCGACGCGCCCGCCGACATCGCGTACGTCGCCACCGCCCAGGGCCAACTCGCCTGGAACCAGGGCGAGTACGAGGCGGCCCTCAGCCACTACGCCCGCGCCCTCGCCGCCGACGACGAGTACCTCCCCGCCCTTGAGGGCCGCGCCCGCGCCCAGGCCGCGAACGGCGACCGCGCGTCCGCCGTGCAGGGGCTGGAGCAGATCGTCGCCCGCTACCCGCTGCCCGGCCCGCTCGTCGCCCTCGGCGAGCTCTACGAGGACCGCGGCGCCGACGGCGACCGGGCGAAGGCCGGCGACCAGTACGCCCTCGTCGACGCCTGGACGGCCCTCGCCCGCGCGGGCGGGGTGAACGCCGACCTCGACTCGGCCATGGCCGCCGCCGACCACGGCGACGAGAAGGAGGCCCTGCGCGCGGCCCGCGCCGAGTGGGACCGCCGCCGCAGTGTGCACACCGCCGACGCCCTCGCCTGGGCCCTGCACGTCAACGGTCGTGACGAGGAGGCCCTGCCGTACGCGCGCCGGGCGACCGCCACCGGCTACCGCAGCGCCGCCTTCCTCTACCACCGCGGGATCATCGAACGCGCCACCGGCGACGAGCGCGGGGCCCGCGCGCACCTGAAGGCCGCACTGGACCTGAACCCCGGCTTCTCGCCCCTCGGCGCGCGCGAGGCCCGTACCGCACTCGAGGACCTGGAGGCGAACCGGTGACCCCGCGCCGGCTGTTCGCGTCCGGCGCCGCCGTTCTCACGGCCGCCTGCGCGCTCACCCTGCTGCCCGCCACCACGGCGAGCGCCCACCCGCTGGGCAACTTCACCGTCAACCGCTACGACGGCCTCGTCGCCGCCCCCGGCGAACTGCGCGTCCACCACGTCGAGGACCTCGCCGAGATCCCGGCGACCCAGGCGAAGCCGGACATCGAGCGGCTCGGCATGACGATGTGGGCCCGCGAGCGGTGCGCCACGGCCGCCGCGGACAGCGGGGTCACCGTCGACGGGCGTACCGCGGCCCTCACCGCCGAGCGCAGCCACGCGCGGGTGCGGCCCGGACAGGCGGGGCTCGACACCCTCCGCGTGGAGTGCGAGCTGACCGCTCCCCTGCCGTCGGAGAAGAGGAGCGTGTCCCTCGGCTTCCGCGGCGCCGGTGCCTCCTCCGGGCCGGGCTGGCGGGAGATCACGGCGCGGGGCGACCGTATGACGCTCGCCGCTTCGGACGTACCGGAGAAGTCGATATCGGACGAACTGACCCGTTATCCCGAGGAATTGCTGTCCTCCCCGGCCGACACCGCGTCCGCGGCTCTGCGGGTGCGCCCCGGCGGCCCGGCCCTGGCCGAAAAGGAGTCGGACGCCCCCGCGGCCTCGGTGCTGCCGCGCGGCGCCGACCGCTGGACGCGTGCCCTGGACGACCTGGTCGCCCGGCACGACCTCACCGCCGGCTTCGCCGCGCTGGCCCTCCTCATCGCCGTCGTCCTGGGAGCGATGCACGCGCTCGCACCGGGCCACGGCAAGACCATCATGGCGGCGACCGCGGCGGCCCGGGGCGGCCGGGCCCGGATGAAGGACGTCCTGCCCATGGCCGCCTCGGTGACCGTCACCCACACCCTGGGCGTGGTGGCCCTGGGCCTGCTGGTCACGGCCGGTTCGGCGGCTGCCCCCTCGGTGATCGCCTGGCTCGGCGTCGCCAGCGGACTCCTGGTGACGCTCGCGGGCGCGAGCCTGGTCCGCCGCGCCCTGCGCGACCGCCCGCACGCCCACCGGACCGGCCATGGTCACGGTCACGGCGGCCACCGCCACGACCACGACAGCCCCAGCCACGCGCACGACCACCACCACGACCACGACCACGACCACAGTCACCCGCACGACCACGGCCATCCCCACTCCCACCCCCACGCGATCGAGCACACCCACGGCGGGTTCGCCCACTCCCACCCCGTCACCCCCACCCTCCGCGGCACGATCCTGATGGGCTTCGCCGGCGGACTCGTGCCCAGCCCGTCCGCCGTCGTCGTGCTCGTCGGCGCCGCGGCCCTCGGGCAGGCCTGGTTCGGTCTGCTGCTGGTGGTCGCGTACGGCGTCGGCCTCGCGCTCACCCTCACGGCCGCCGGGTACGCCGTCGTCAAGGCCGGCAGCGGCATGACCCGGCTCATGGACCGGCGCCCGCGCTGGACGGCGGGCCCGATGGCCGCCCTGGTGCGCAGGACCGCCCCGCTCGGCTCGGCCTTCGCGGTCGTCGTCCTCGGAGCCGGACTGGTGTTCAAGGGGGCGGCATCCGCACTGGGCTGAGTTGTGTTCGTGAGGAAATCCGACGTTGTGGGGAAGAAAGACCTCATGGAGATTCCGCCCGGCTGCGAATGGGGGCGCCGTGTCCGAACAACCGGGCCATGAGCGGGTGATCGCGGGCCGCTACCGGCTGCTGGCCCCGCTCGGCCAGGGCGGCATGGGGACGGTGTGGCGCGCCCGCGACGAAGTACTGCACCGCGAGGTCGCCGTCAAGGAGGTGCGCGCCCCGGCCGGGTTGGCGGGCGACGACGTGCAGCGGATGTACGCCCGGCTGGAGCGGGAGGCGTGGGCGGCGGCCCGGGTCGCCGACCGGAACGTGGTCACGGTGTACGACGTGGCGACGGACGACGGCCGGCCCTGGGTCGTCATGGAGCTGGTCCGCGGTCTCTCCCTGGCCGAGGTCCTGGACGCCGAGGGCCCGATGCCGCCGCAGCGGGCCGCGCACATCGGCGCCGAGGTGCTGGCCGCGCTGCGGGCCGCGCACGAGGCCGGGGTGCTGCACCGGGACGTGAAGCCGGCCAACGTGCTGATCGCGAACGACGGCCGGATCGTGCTCACCGACTTCGGCATCGCCATGGTCGAGGGCAGCTCCGCGCTGACCATGACGGGTGAGGTCATCGGCTCGCCCGAGTTCCTCGCCCCGGAGCGGGCGCTCGGCCGCACCCCGGGACCGGAGTCGGACCTGTGGTCGCTGGGGGTGCTGCTGTACGCGGCGGTGGAGGGCCACTCCCCGTTCCGTCATGACACCCCGCTGAGCACGCTGCGCGCGATCGTCGACGAGGAACTGCCGCCGCCGTACCGGGCCGGTCCGCTCGCGCCGGTCATCGAGGGGCTGTTGCGCAAGGACCCCGAGCAGCGGCTGCCGGCCGAGCGCGCCGAGCAGGACCTGCGGGTCATCGGCGCGGGCGGCTCGCCCCGCGCGGACACCGTACGGGCGGGACCGTTTCCGCCGGCGGCGGCCCACCCCGAGCCCTCTCCCACGCCCCCGACGCCCTTCCCGGGCAGGTCGGCGGCGTCGGGGTCGGGTGGCACGACGACGGCCACAGGTCAGGGCCGTGACCGCCGGGCCGGCCGGGTGCTGGTCGTGGGCGTGATCGCGCTGGCGCTCGCGGTGGGCGGGCTCACGTACGCGCTGCTGAACGGCGGGGACGACGACGGGAACGGCGACCGGGGCGCCGGGGCGAGTACGCCCGCCGAGACCGAGGGTCCGCCGCGGAACACCGGGAGCGGGAAGTCCAGTCCCTCCCCGACGCCGAGCGAGAGCGAGAGCGAGCAGAGCAGTCCGCCGCCGCAGTCGGTGCGGGTCGGCCTGGACGGCACGCGCACGGACTACTCGGGCCCGTGTCCGCCGCCGAGCGCTCGGGCGCCGAGGTTCGCGGCGACGTTCACGGTGGGCCGACTGCCGGCCGAGGTGCGTTACCGCTGGGTGACGCAGGACGGCTCGGTGCTCGACGGGGGTTGGAAGACGCTGTCGTTCCCGGAGGGAGGCGGCCGCACGAAGCAGGACGCGGTGACCGTGACGACCGACGCGCGGACCGGGACGTTCGAGAACGAGATCAGCGTCGAGGTGCAAGAGCCGGTACGCACGGCGTCCGAGTCGGTACCGTTCTCGATCACCTGCGAGACGGAGACCCCGACGGGCGGGGCCTCCCCTTCTCCTTCGGACACGGGTGGGGACACGGAGCCGGACACGGACTCCGGTTGACGACTGCGGCTGACGATTACGGCCGCGACTCCGGCCGAGCGGTCAGTCGTTGGCGTTGAGCACGGGCAGATAGCCGCCCGACTGGCCGGCTGCCTTCGGGTGGTACGACTCGCCGATGTTCAGCCAGTTGACGCTGTGCAGCCAGGCGGCGCCGGAGCAGATCTCGTGGCCGGTGAAGGTGCCGCGCACGTCGCCGAAGGTGAAGCCGTGGTTCGCGGCGCGCTTGGCGATGGCGGTGTTGAGGTGGTCGGAGGCGTCGTTGATGGCCTTGCGCTTGGCCTCGGAGAGGCCGAGACAGGTGGTGCCGAGCTTGTAGAAGCGGGGGTAGCCGAGCACGACGACGTGGGCGTTGGGTGCCTTGGAGCGGATCGCCGAGTACACGCTGTCGAGCTTGCCGGGCAGCGTGGAGTCGACGTACGCCCGTGCGGTGTTGATGCGGGAGATGCAGGCGCTGTCGGACTGGGTCACACAGGTCGTCATGACGTCGGCGAAGCCCGCGTCGTTGCCGCCGACGCTGATGGAGACGAGGGCGGTGGCGCTGCCGAGCGGGCCGAGCTGTCCGGACAGAACATCACCCGTTCGGGCGCCGGAACAGGCCGTGAAAGCGAAGGTCGAGGGTGAATGGGCGGCGGCCCAGAGGTAGGGGTAGGCCTTCGTGCTGCGCTTGCACTCGCCGCTTGAGCTGATGTAGCTGCCGGCGCCGACTCCGGAGGAGTAGGAGTCACCGAGCGCTGCATAGCCGCCAGTTGCGGCGAGTGAGGACGCCTGCGCCGTGGCTGACCCGGTGAGGGCGGTGCCGACGGCGAGGAGGAGCGAGCTCACGAGGACGACAAGTCGGGAACGTCTCATGGAACCTCCCTTTAGCAGGATCTCTGCCACAACCGTGGTAGCAGCTACGCGTGTTGACAGGAAGTGTTCATGCCAAGCCTTTCGGCCTTTCGAGGGGCACATGGCGCGTTCACCCCCCTCCCGCCACGCGCTCGCCTTTCCAACTATTCCGTGTGCATGACAAGCCTGGTGACGACTGCTCAATTCTCTCGTACTACGCCAGTAGATGGCACACGCTCCACTCCGGCCGGGAGCGGAACGCGAGGCTCCAGTGACGTCATAGGTACGAACGCTTGAACACCCGTTCCCCGGAGACCTGATCGTCTTCGGGGATCGGCCGTCCATGCGACTGGAATCTTGCAACTTGCGTCCCACAAGAGGCGTACGGCAACGACCAAACCAACAAAAACGTGAGGGGCCGTTCCAGGTCTTGCCATACGGGTTCAATCGTCAATACCGTCAGACATCTCACCCGCATCGGTCCGTCAGTACGCGGCTCTAGGGGAGGGCTCAAGGACCGCGACGTACCGGCGCGGGGCGCGGTAGGGGGGTGCCGTGCTCGGTGATCTGCAACTGTCTCCGGGCCGTGCCGCGCGGTCGGCTGCCGTTTTGCGGGCCGGCCAGCTTTGCCAGCTCACCCGGCGTGCCCGAAGCTCCATCTCGGCGTGCCACGGGTGAGAACCCCCCTTTCGAACCGGACTGGATCCGGACTGCCCTGGGGGGGCGGTCCACCGGACGAGAGGGACCAGACTCATGAGTTCAGTTCTGCAGCCGGCCGCCACGGACCCGTATCCGCCGACCGCCGGGAAGTACCGGCCCGTCTCCTCGCACCTGGCCATCGCGCCGCCGGTGAGCGTGGTCATCCCGGCCATGAACGAGGCGGAGAACCTTCCGTACGTCTTCAAGACCCTGCCCGACTGGATCCACGAAGTGGTCCTGGTCGACGGCAACTCCACCGACAACACCGTCGAGGTGGCCCGCGAGCTGTGGCCCGAGGTCAAGGTCGTCGAGCAGCGCGGCAAGGGCAAGGGCGACGCCCTGATCACCGGGTTCCAGGCCTGCACCGGCGACATCATCGTGATGGTCGACGCGGACGGCTCGGCCGACGGCGGTGAGATCCTCAGTTACGTCTCAGCCCTGGTCTCCGGCGCCGACTTCGCCAAGGGCTCCCGCTTCGCCAACGGCGGCGGCACCGACGACATGACCCTCATCCGCAAGCTCGGCAACTGGGCGCTGTGCACGGTCGTCAACCGCAAGTTCGGCGCCCGCTACACCGACCTGTGCTACGGCTACAACGCGTTCTGGCGGCACTGCCTCGACAAGATCGACCTCGACTGCACCGGCTTCGAGGTCGAGACGCTGATGAACATCCGGGTCGTCAAGGCCGGGCTCAGGGTGCAGGAGATCCCGAGCCACGAGTACCTGCGCATCCACGGCACCAGCAATCTGCGGGCCGTGCGGGACGGGCTGCGCGTGCTGAGGGTGATCCTCCAGGAGCGCTCCAACCGTCGCGCGCTGCGCCGCCGTTCGCCCCAGTCGCCGATGCTGGACGCGATGCGGGGAGAGGTGTCTTGAGCGGTCCCGACGTCTCCGTCGTGATCTGCGCGTACACCGAGGACCGCTGGGAGGACATCCTCGCGGCGGTCTCCTCGGTGCGGGCGCAGTCACGGCCGGCGCTGGAGACGCTGCTGGTCGTCGACCACAACGAGACGCTCCGGGAACGGCTGGCCAAGGAGTACAAGGAGTCCGACGGCCCTGTGGTGCGGGTGCTCGCCAACGCGGGCCCCCGCGGCCTGTCCGCCGGCCGCAACACCGGCATCGCGGCCGCCCGCGGCGAGGTCGTGGCCTTCCTCGACGACGACGCCGTGGCCGAACGCGACTGGCTGCGGTACTTCGCCGAGGCGTACGCCGACCCGCGGGTGATGGCGGTCGGCGGGCGCACGGTGCCGGTCTGGGCGTCGGGGCGACGGCCGGACTGGTTCCCCGAGGAGTTCGACTGGGTGGTGGGCTGCACGTACCGGGGCCTGCCGCGCGGCCTGATCCGGGTGCGCAACGTGCTCGGCGGCAACGCCTCGTTCCGCCGCGGGGCCTTCGACGCGGCGGGCGGCTTCGCCACCGGCATCGGCAGGGACGGCGACAAACGCCCGCTGGGCTGCGAGGAGACGGAACTGTGCATCCGCCTCAGCCGCGCCCGGCCCGACGCGGTGCTTCTGATCGACGACCGGGCGGTGATCCACCACCGGGTGCCCGAGGCCCGCGAGCACTTCCGCTACTTCCGCACGCGCACCTACGCCGAGGGTTTGTCCAAGGCCCTGGTGGCCCGGAGCGTGGGCACCGAGAAGGGCCTGGAGTCCGAACGCCGTTACGCCACCCGCGTCCTGCCGGCCGGGGTGGCCCGGGGCCTGCGGGACGCCCTGCTGGCCCGGCCGGGCGGTGCCGGGCGGGCGGGCGCGATCGTGGCCGGGGTGCTGACGGCGGCGGGCGGATACGTCGTCGGCAGCGTCCGGACCCGCCGCGGCGGCACCACGTTCTCGGTGCCCGCGGTGGAGGTGGCGGCCCGTGAGTGACACCCGCGTACCGATCCTCATGTACCACGCGGTCGCGACCGACCCGAACGACGCGACCCGCGCGCTGTCGGTGACCCCCGAGGCGTTCGCCGAGCAGATGGCGGTGCTCGCCGACCGGGGCCTGACGCCCGTCACGGCGGCCGAACTGGCGACGTGCTGGCGCTCCGGCCGCCCGCTGCCCGAGCGGCCGGTCCTCATCACCTTCGACGACGGCTACGAGGGTGTGCACCGGCACGCCCTGCCCGCCCTCGCCAAGCACGGCTTCCCGGCCACCCTGTTCGTCTCGACCGGGTGGCTGAGGGGGCCGTACGACACCGGGGGCGGCCTGGACACCATGCTGGACTGGGACCAGGTCCGCGCACTCGCCGCGGCGGGCGTCGAGATCGGCGGGCACAGCCACAGCCACCCGCAGCTCGACCAGGTCTCCGGCGCCGCACTGCGGTTCGAGCTGATCCACTGCAGGGAGATCATCAGCGACCAACTGGGCGCCGTGCCGGCCTCGTTCGCGTATCCCTACGGCTACTCCAGCCGCCGGGTCCGGCAGGCCGTGCGCGAGACGGGGTACGCCCAGGCCCTCGCCGTCGGCAACGACCTCGCGCGCCGCGCGCAGGGGCCGTACGCCCTGCGGCGCGTGACGGTGCGCCGCGGCACGGGCGTCGAGGAGTTCGAGCGGGTGGTCGAGGGGCGCGCGATCGCCCGCACGTTCGCCAAGGACCGTGCCCTCACCAAGGGGTACGCGGGGGTCCGCAGGGCACGGCAGGCAGTCCGGCTGGTCACCCGCTCCGCCGGCTGACCCGGCACGCGCGACATGCCGCGTGCACCGGGAAACCGGGTGCACGCGGCGGCCCCGTGCCGGATCATGGCGGCATGTCTGGAAACCCGCACGAGGCGCTGCCGATCCGGCTCAACGTCGACGACTCCGACTCCCCGTCCGATGTCGTCGACGCGCTGTTCCTCGGCCGCTTCGCGACGGGCGAGCAGCCGTACTCCCACGCGGCGAACATCGACCGCGTACGGTCCGGCGCGACTTTGATGCCGCCCGGCGCCCGGGTCCTGCGTGTCGCCCGGGACGACGACCGCAGCGCGACCCTCGCGGAGGGCGACGGCTGGACGCTGCTGATCTCCCGCTGGAACCGGGGCGCCGACGTCACCGTGACGGCGACCAGCGCGGAACTGGCCGAGAGGATCCTCGACCAGGCCACGGACGGCGCGGCCGACGAACCCGAACCGCAGCCGGAGAACGTCACGATGGGCTTCTGGTACGTCTCCCCGCGCCGCGGCCCGCACCGCACCACCCGCCAGATCGCGGCCGGCACCTGGGACGAGGTCCGGCCCAACTACACGGCGCCGGTCGCGGACGCCATGGACCGCCTGATGAAGACGACCCCCGAGGACATCGCGGGCCGTCTCCTCCTGCTGCACGGCCCGCCGGGCACCGGCAAGACGTCCGCCCTGCGCACCCTCGCCCGCTCCTGGCGCGACTGGTGCCAGGTGGACTGCGTGCTGGACCCCGAGCGGCTCTTCTCCGACGTCGGCTACCTCATGGACATCGCCATCGGCGAGGACGACTCGACGGGCAAGGGCCGCTGGCGGCTGCTGCTCCTGGAGGACTGCGACGAACTGATCCGCGGCGAGGCCAAGCACACGGCGGGCCAGGCGCTGTCCCGTCTGCTGAACCTGACCGACGGACTGCTCGGCCAGGGCCGCAACGTCCTCGTCGGCGTCACCACCAACGAGGACCTGGAACGCCTGCACCCCGCCGTCGTCCGCCCCGGCCGCTGCCTCGCCCGCATCGAGGTGGGCCCGCTGACCCGCCGGGAGGCGGTCGGCTGGCTGGGCCGGGAGGACGGCATCGGCCGCGAGGGCGCGACGCTGGCGGAGCTGTACGCGCTGCGCCGGGGCACCTCCCCGACGGCCCTGCCGGAGCCGCGTGGGGACGCCGACGCGGGGCTGTATCTGTAGGAGGTCCGGGCGCGCCGGTGTTTTCATGGGTCTATGACCCTGTTCGTCGGCACGTCCGGCTGGCAGTACAAGGACTGGCGGGACGTCCTGTATCCGTCCGGGCTGCCGATGCGGCTCTGGCTGGAGGAGTACGCGCGGCACTTCGCCACCGTCGAGATCAACAACGCCTTCTACCGGTTGCCGGCCCGCGAGACCTTCGAGGACTGGCGGGGGCGGGTGCCCGGGGACTTCGTGGTCGCGGTCAAGGCGAGCCGCTATCTGACCCACATCAAGCGGCTCAAGGACCCCGAGGAGCCGGTGCACCGCCTGATGGGCCACGCTGCGGGTCTCGGCGACCGCCTCGGCCCGGTCCTGCTCCAGCTCCCGCCCAACCTGCGCGCCGACCCGGGCCTCCTGGACGCCTGCCTCGCCTGCTTCCCCGCCTCGACCCGGGTCGCGGTCGAGCCCCGCCACGACTCCTGGTGGACACCGGAGGTCCGCGCGGTCCTCGAGTCCCGGCGCGCCGCCCTGTGCTGGGCCGACATCCTGGCCCGTCCCGCGACACCGCTGTGGCGCACCACCGACTGGGGCTATGTCCGCTTTCACCAGGGCCGCGCCCGGCCGTGGCCCCGCTACGGCCGCCGTTGCCTCGCCACCTGGCTCGACCGCATCGCCACGACCTGGCCCGACGGCGAGGACGTCTACGCGTACTTCAACAACGATCCGGGCGGCGCGGCGGTGGAGGACGCGATGGCGTTCGGCCGGGCGGGAAGGTCGGCCGGCCTGGAGATCACCCGGACGCCGGAGCACCTGGTCCGTACGTGACGGCGTCCTTCTCCACCGCGACGGCGACCAGCCCCGACGGCGCATTCCGGCGATGGCGCTCGCCGGGCCTGGCCCGGCCGGCCGGCCCGACCCTGCCGGGCCGCCGCGCGCGAGGCCCTGCTCCCGGCGACCACCCACAGGGACGTGTTCCTACTCCCCGTAAGCCGCCCGCAGGGCGTCCCGTACCGCGGCCAGCGCGACGTCCTCACCCTGGCCGAGCCTCCTGGCCCGCTCCACATAGGCCTGCGCGGCCGACGCCAGCTCCCGGTCCGCCGCCGAGCCGGCGGCGGCCACGAACGTGCCGTGACGCCCGCGCGTCTCGATCACCCCGTCCGCCTCCAGCGCCCGGTACGCCTTGGCGACCGTGTTCGCGGCGAGCCCCAGCGACTCGGCCAGCCCCCGCACGGTGGGCAGCCGGTACCCCACCGGCAACTCCCCCGACCGGGCCTGCTCGGAGATCCGCGCCCGCACCTGCTCGTACGGAGGAGCGCTGTCATCGATGTCGATCTGCAACGTCACAGCCCGATTGTCCCGTACCCGGCGGAAAAGGAGAGGCACCCCGGGTGCGTCCCCGCGTAGCGTGCGCCTTCATGACCGTGATCGTGCGCGACCTGCGACCCGAAGTCCGAGCCGACGCCGTGGGGTTCTCCCAGGTCCGTCGCCTCGCCCTGCCCTACATGCTGTCCACGCCCGAGTCCGTGGTGCACACCCTGACCCGCGCCCGCCCGGACGCCCACTTCGGGCAGCTCGTCGCCGAGGAGGACGGCGAGATCATCGGCACGGCCCAGACAAGCGTCGCCCACGAAAGCCCGGAGCCCGGCCAGGGCTCGGCCAACATCTACGTACGCCCCGACCGCAGACATCGCGGCGCCGGTTCGCTCCTGCTGCGCACCGCCGAGGAGCGTCTGGCGGGTCTGGGCGTGCGGAAGCTGTTCGCCTGGGTTCTGGACGAGCCGGAGAATCTCGCCTTCGCCGAGCGGCACGGCTTCCGGGCCAGCCGCTCCGCCTACTTCCTGCGCCTGGACCTGGCAGGCGGCACGCTGCCGCCCCGCGAGGACCCGCCGGCCGGCGTCGAGCTGCGCACGGCCGCCGACTTCGCGGACGACCCGCGCCCGTTGTTCGAGCTGGACGCCGAGACGGTGTCGGACGAACCGAGCGACATCGAGGCCGAGTTCAGGGACTACGAGGCCTGGCTGGAGGAGAACTGGAAGCATCCGCTCCTCAGCCGCGACCTGACCACGGTCGCGGTCGTCGACGGCCGCCCCGCCGCCTTCAGCGTGGCGCACACGGACGGCACCCGCTACGGCACCGCCATGACCGGCACCGCCCGGGCGTTCCGCGGCCGGGGCCTGGCGAAGCTCGCCAAGAACGACTCCCTGCACCGGGCCCGCGCCGCGGGGTACACGGAGGCGTTCACCGGAAATGACACCGGCAACGAGCCGATGATCGCCATCAACAAGTGGTTCGGCTACGAGATCTGTGCGAAGGAAGTGCGCTGTGTCCGCGAACTCGGCTGACCGGTTCGGCCGGCTGGACGTCGTGCTCGTCAAGGCGGGCCGTACGAAGATCCGCTACGCCGGAGAGCTCCTGGCGGACGACGGCACCCGCGTCGCGGTCCGCGCCCCGTGGGCGGGCAGCGTCGTCCGCGACTTCGGGTTCGTCCGCTTCGAGCCCGGGGACGTCTTCACGGAGTACTACTGGCGTGACCGCTGGTACGCGGTGAAGGAGGTCCGCTCGTCCACGGGCGCACTGAAGGGCTGGTACTGCGACATCACCCGCCCCGCCGTCAGCTCCGGTGCGGAGCTGGTCGTGGAGGACCTCGACCTGGACCTGTGGCGCTCCGCGGACGGCACAGACGTACGACGCCTGGACGAGGACGAGTTCGCCGAGAGCGGCCTGACCGAGACGGACCCGGAGGCAGCACGAGCCGCCCTGGCCGCCCTCGACGAACTGGAGTCACTCGCCCGGGGCGGCGACTTCACCGCCTTGCTGGCCTGACGCGACCACCGCGTAGCGCTCGTCCGTCACCTCCTTGCCCCACAGCAGGGGATCGCCCGAGAGCCGCTCCACGCGCACCTGCCCGGCGATCGGGGCGAGCAGGCCGGTGAGCCGCTCGGCCGGTATGCCGACCGGGGCGACGCTCCCCCACACGCCTTCGACCAGCACGAGCCGCCCTCCCGGCCGCAGCAGCCTCTGCCAGTGCCTGAGGGCCCGGCCGGGGTCGGGCAGGGCCCACAGGACGTGCCGGACGAGCACGGCGTCGAAGCGCCGCTCCCCGACGGGCGGTGACGCGGCGTCGCCGACGAGGAACACCGCGTCGCGCCCGGCGAGTTTCTCCCTCGCCAGGGTCACCATCGCCGCGGAGAGGTCCACGCCCGTCACGCGGTGCCCCTGCTCGGAGGCGAGGAGTGACAGGCTGCCGGTGCCGCAGCCGAGATCGAGGACGTCACCGGCCCGTCCGGGCAGCCAGTCGCGCAACCGCCCGGCCCAGGCGCGGCGCACCTCGGGGTCGCGCAGCCCGTGGTCCGGCTCCTCGTCGAAGGAGGCCGCCCGCGCGTCCCAGTCCACGTCGGAGCAGGTCACCGGATTCAGGCCGTTCGTCGTCATGGCCCAAGAGTGACACCCGCCACTGACACTCCCATCGTGACTGCCGCCACTGACAGACCGGGAACGATGAGTAACCCTCCCCCGAAAGGTCTACCTCCGCGAGAACGCGGAACCCGGTAGACCGCGAAGGAGGCAGCCATGCGCCGTGTGACCGTGCAGAAGCCCCTGAAGAAGACGGACGTCCGCCGGGCCCGCGAGGAGGCCGACGAGCGCCCCTCGGGACGCCCGGAAGTCCGCAAGGACATCGCACGCACGTGGTGGCCGGACGCCTGAGCGGCCGGTGCCGACCATGAGACGCACGCGTCAGAGCAGCCGCTTGCGATAGTGGACGCGGTCGTATGGCCCGTCCAGTCGCCGCTCCACCAGCTCATAGCCGTACTTCGGATAGATCTTCTGGTTCTCCCACATCAGCGCGTTCGTGTAGAGCCTGATCTCGGGCAGCCCCAGCGCACGCGCGTGGTCCTCCACGAACCGCAGCAGCCGTCGCCCCGCTCCCCCGCCGTGCGCGGTGGGGTGGACGGCGATGATGTCGAGGAAGAGATGGTCCGCGAACGCCTCGACCACGACGAGTCCGATCACGGGATCGCCCGTCACGAACACCTTGCCCGCGGCCACGTTCGCCGCGTGGTCCTCCTCCATGGGCTGCGGCACCCGCCCGATGCGTTCGATGTAGGGGCGGAAGGCCGCGTCGATCACGTCTTTGACGACCGGTACGTCGGCGGCACCGGCCGGCCGGATCTCCTCGTCTGCCATGCCGAGACGGTACCCACCTGATGGCAGTCCGAGCAGTCCCCTGACGCGGCCGCGAGGATCTCCCTCACCCGTCCTCAGCAGGCGACTTCACGGTTCTCACGGGCTGGGGCCGGATCCCCCAGGGGATCCGGCCCACTCGGGGCCTGTTTGCCGGCTCAGGCCGGACAGGCCCCGAAGCGTCTCCCTACACGTGTCAGCCGAATACACGTGTCAGTCGAACGCCGAAGCACAGGTGGTGGGCCGGGCGCGCCCCGGGTCGAGGGCGTTGGCCACCTCGTGGAAGACGATCCGGTCCAGCAGCCCGACGGCCACATGCTCGGACAGGTCGACAGGGCACAGGTCCTGGAGCAGGACGTTGCGCACGCCCGGCCCGTTCAGGTACTGGCTGCGCCACGGTGTGACCACCTGGTCGTACTTGGTGGCGATGACGGTGTAGCGCACGCCGGGCACGGTGTCGCCGCCCGCGTTGAGCCGCTTGAGGAAGTCGGAGCCGGTGACCTGGTCGGCGAGGGCGGGGGTGCTCTTCGCCAACAGGTCGGCGGCGCCCGGGAAGTAGGGCAGCAGGCTGGTGAAGCCGTTCAGGTCGGTGCCGTGGTTGCTGGGCGCGATGCCGACCAGGGCGTTCACCTTGGCGGCTCCGCCGAGGAAGCGCAGGTAGTAGCGGGGCATCATGCCGCCCTGCGAGTGTCCGACGACGTCGGTCTCTTCGGCGCCGGTGGCGGCGAGCACCTTGTCGACGAAGTCCTTGAGCTGTCCGGCCGACTTCTCGACGGGGCCGAGGCCGTGGAAGAAGGGGACGCCCGCGAGCTGTCCGTAGTCGAGGGAGAAGACGCAGTAGCCGCGGACCTTCAGATAGGGGGCGAGGCCGAGCCAGTTGTCGACGGAGTTCCCGAGGGTGCCGTGGACGAGGACGACGGGGCGGGGGTGGGCGGCGGACGGCTTGCAGGAGTAGTCGTTCCAGCCGGAGCTCGGGGCACCGGCGGCCTGGGCGGAGGTGGCGGGGACGGTGACGGCCGCGGCGGTCAGCAGCAGCGCGGCCAGGGATCTGAGCACTCGTTTCCAGGGCAGCATCGAGTGATCTCCTTGCGGCTCAAGGGAGGTGCGACGGCACGACGCCTGTGATCCGGATCACGGGATGCTGTTCACTCGTCAAGTTACGAGCGGGTAGTCGAACTGGGAAGTTACGCGTCAGTAAAAACTTCCAGCGGTAACCGCCACCGGCGCCCCTGCCTGGTGCCCCCTCACCAGGCAGGCCGCACAGGCCCGCGAGGCGCGATCCGCAGCAACTGCTCGCGCAACACCCGCACTTCCCCCTCCCCCAGCACGTCCCCCCATTCCCGCACGGCTTCCGCCGCCGCCTCCTCCGCCGCCCGGGTACAGTCCCATCCCCGCCCGGTCAGCACCACCAGCCGCGCCCGCGCGTCCTCGGGGTGCGGCCGCCGCTCGGCGTATCCCTTGCGCACCATCTCGTCGACGAGCTGACTGGCGGCCTGCTTGGTCACTCCGAGGTGAGCGGCCAGGTCGGTGACCGTCGCGCCGTCCGGGGCGAGCCGGGCGAAGGCGAAGCCGTGCGCGGGCCGCAGGCCCTCGAAGCCGCGAGCGACCACGCCCTCATGGATGCGTTGCGTGAGCCCGCCGGCAGCGGCGAGCAGGGCGGCGGACAGGGCCATGGCCTCGGAGTTGTGCACGCATGCATTGAAACACCCTTGACGCGATGGTCAAGCTGCTTGACCATACAGTCAAGCAGCTTGACCATTTGGAGGCCGTCATGCCCGTCGTCCGCTCGTCCGAAGCCGCCATCCACGAGATCCACGGCGCCCGTTTCGTCTCGTACGCCACCCCGAGCAGCGGCAGCAAGGAGTTGTGCGCCTGGCGCGGTGAGATCCCGCCCGGCCTCAAGGCGCCCGCGCACACGGTCAGCCGGGAGGAGATCTTCCATCTGCTCGCCGGGGAACTGCTGATCACCCTCGACGGCCGCACCGAGCGGATCGCCGCGGGCGACACGGTGATCATCAACCCCGGCGCCACCCTGACCGTCGGGAACCCGACCGACCGGACCGCGCACTCCTGGGTCACCACCTCGATCGGCCTGGAGGCACGGCTCACCGACGGCACCCGCATCGTGCCGCCGTGGGCCAACTGACGTCACGCGGAAGGCTCTACGCCGCCCGCCCCGCTAGCCCCCCGGGCATCACCGCCCGCGGCCCGAACCTCGCCCGCGCGCGGTCCGCGACCTCCTCGATACGGCGGACCTTCTCGTCCACGGCGTCGAAGGTCAGCTGGTGGGAGGCCTGGTCGGCCGGGTCGAGTCCCTCGGCGCGCAGAGCGATCGCCCGTACCCGCGCCCGCTGCAGCCCGAGCGCCTCGTACATGCCGTACGCGACCCTGGTCAGGTCCGGCGAGTGCGCGGTCGGTTCGCTCAGCGTGCGGCTGCGGGTCGTGGCGGAGCGGTCGGCGTAGCGCACGGTGAGACTGAGCGTGCGGCAGACCTTCTCCAGGGCGCGCAGCCGGGCCCCGATCTCCTCGGCGGCGGACAGCAGGGCCCGCCGGTGCCGGTCCGGATCCAGCTCGTCGCGCCCGAAGGGGCGTTCCGTGGCGAGGGACCGGGAGACGGCGTTCGGTACGACCCGGCCGCGGTCGACGCCGTTCGCCTTCTCGCGCAGCTCGCGGCCGGCCTTCGCGCCGATCAGCCGCTGCAGCGTGGACAGCGGTGCGGCGGCGACCCGGCCGAGGGTGTCGAGGCCGTAGTCGGTCAGGGTGCGGGAGGTCGCGCCGCCCACGCCGGGCAGCACGGCGACGGGCTTGTCGGCGAGGAACTCCGCGATGGCGTCCGGCTCCTCGGGCACCGCGCACGTCACCCCGGGCACGGCGTAGCGCAGCGCCACGCGGGCCAGCATCGGCCCGGGCCCGGCACCGATCACGCAGTCGACGCCGTACAGCGCGAGCGAGCGCACCCGGATCACCGAGGCCAGCTCGACGGCGTTCCGCCCGAAGTACCGCTCGGCACCCCGCAGATCGGCCAGCGCCCCGTCCGGTGGCAGGGCCTGGACGACCGGGGTGAACTCCTCGAGCATCCCGAGCAGACGGGGCAGATCGGCCTCGCTCGTCGGAGACGGCTGGAAACGTACGCAGAGGATGGTCATCCCGCACTCCCCGGACTCTGGTGCCACAACTTCCTTCCCACCGGGGGTCCTTCACCAGCGGGACGCAAATCGGCCCAGGGGTGCATCTCGTACCCCGTGGCCATGCGGATCTTCCGCTGCTCCATCGGATCCCGGGCCGCGGAACCCGCCGGCGCGGGCGCTCCGTCCGAACCGGCGAGCCGCCGGCGAGCCGCGCCCTCACCGTCGCCGCCGGAACCGCCGGGACCCCCGGCACCGGCCAGCCGGGCCGCGACTCCCTCCAGCCCCTCCTCCCGGCGCACCTCGAGCAGATCCGCGAGGTTCCAGGCGGCGGCGCCCACCACGCTGAGGCTGCGCGGACCGCGGCGCTGCACCACCCCGCGCACCAGCAGCAGCCAGGAGTGGAAGACGGTGTGGGCGCAGGCGTCGTGCGAGTCGTCGAAGAAGGCGAGGTCGACCAGGCCCGTGCCGTCGTCCAGGGTGGAGAAGATGACCCTCTTGCCGGACCGGATCGGCGGCGTCTGGGTGGCCGCCTTGGCTCCCGCGACCAGCACCGTCTCCCCGTGCCGGGCCTCGCGCAGCCGCCGCGCCGGCACCACGCCCAGCTCGTCGAGGAACTGCCGGTGGTCGTCCATGAGATTGCGTGAGGCGTCCATGGACAGCACGCCCAGCTCGGCGCTGAGCCGCTCCGACGAGGTGAGGTCGGGCAGTCCGGCCGGTGCGGTCCTCCGCCCGCCGGCCAACGGGAGCTGTCCACCGCCCGCGCCCCGCGCGCCCCGGTGCAGCTCGGTCAGATGCAGTTGCAGATCACGGCGGTTGGCGCCGAACGCGTCCAGCGCACCCACCTGCGCGAGCCGCTGGGCCAGCGGACGGCTGGGCCGGCCACGCTCCCAGAAGTCGACCAGCGAGGCGTACGGCTGCCCTTCGGCGATCCGCACCGCCTCGGCCTCGCTGATGCCGTGCACATCGGAGAGCGCCAGCCGCAACCCCCAAGTACCGGACACCAGTTCGATACGATGTGCGACCCCCGACGCGTTCACGTCCAACGGCAGCACCGGTACCCCGCGCCGCCGCGCGTCCGCCAGCAGCAGCCGCTTCGGGTACATGCCGGGGTCGTGCGTGAGCAGCCCCGCGTAGAAGGCGGCCGGGTGATGCGCTTTCAGCCACGCCGACTGGTACGTCGGCACGGCGAAAGCGACCGCGTGGGCCTTGCAGAAGCCGTACGACCCGAATGCCTCGACGATCTCCCAGGTCCGCTGAATCGTTTCCGCGTCATAGCCGTTCGCCGCCGCGTGCTGCGCGAACCACACCTTGATCCGCCCCTGCGACTCCGGATCGGACAGCCCGCGCCGCACCCGGTCGGCCTCACCGCGCCCACAACCGGTCATGATGGCGACGATGTCGATGATCTGCTCGTGGAAGACGACGACCCCGTACGTCTCCTTCAGCGGCTCCTCCAGATCCGGATGCGGGTAGCGGACCGGCGCCCGCCCGTGCCGCGCCGCGATGAACGGCCGCACCATGTCGGCGGCGACCGGCCCGGGCCGGAACAGCGAGATGTCGACGACCAGATCGTGGAAGGTGGCGGGCTGGAGCCGCCCGACCAGATCCCGCTGCCCGGGCGACTCGATCTGGAAGCAGCCGAGCGTCTCGGTGGAGCGGATCAGCCGGTACGTCTCGGGATCCCCCGGCGGCAGGGCGTCCAGATCGACCTTCTTCCCCGACACCCGTTGCACTTCCGCCACCGCGTGCGCCATGGCCGACTGCATCCGCACCCCCAGCACATCCAGCTTCAGCAGCCCGAGATCCTCGACGTCGTCCTTGTCGAACTGCGACATCGGAAAGCCCTCGCCACTGGTCGGCATGACCGGCGTACGCGCCGGCAGTGAGGCGTCGGACAGCAGCACCCCGCACGGGTGCATGGCCACCCCGCGCGGCAGGGCGTCCAGCGCCTCGACCAGCTCCCACAGCTTCCCGTACGTCTCCCTCTCCCCCGCCAACGCCCGCAGCTCGGGCAGTTCCTCCAGTGCCGCGCGGGCGTCCCGCGCCCGGATGTGAGGAAAGGACTTGGCGACACGGTCGATCTCGGCCGGATCCATGGACAGGGCGGCCCCCACGTCACGGATCGCGTGCCGTACGCGATACGTCTCCGGCATCGCGACCGTCGCGACCCGCTCGGTGCCGAACCGGTCGATGATCGCGCGGTAGACCTCCAGCCGGCGCGCGGACTCCACATCGATGTCGATGTCGGGCAGCACGACCCGCTCCTTCGACAGGAACCGCTCCATCAGCAGCCCGTGCTCGATCGGGTCGGCGTGCGCGATCCCGAGCAGATGATTGACGAGCGACCCGGCCCCGGACCCCCGGGCCGCCACTCGGACGCCCATCTTCCGCACGTCGTCGACCACCTGGGCGACGGTCAGGAAGTAGGAGGCGAACCCGTGGTGGGCGATGATGTCCAGCTCACGGTGCATCCGCTCCCAGTACTCCCGCCGCCGGTCGTATCCGCGCAGCACCATCCCCGCCGCCGCCCGCGAGGCCAGCGTCCGCTGGGCGGTACGGCGCCCGGCACCGACCAGATGCGGCTCGGGAAAGTGGACGGTGCCGATCCCGAGGTCGTCCTCGGGATCGACCAGGCACTCGGCGGCGGTGGTCTCGGTCTGCTCCAGCAGCCGATGAGCGGTGTCCCGCCGGAACCCCGCCGCCTCCACGATCCGCTCGGCGGCGTGCGCCATGGCCCCCGCCCCCTTGAGCCAGGCCTCACCGGAGTCCAGCTCCTTGGCCGGGTCGATGGGCACCAGGCGCCGGGCGGCGTCCAGGACGTCGGCGACCGGCCCCAGCCCGGAGTCGGCGTACCGCACGGCGTTGGTGAGCACAGGCCGGATCCGCTGCTCGGCGGCGAACCCGACGGTACGGGCGGCCAGCCGCAGCGAACCGGGCCCGGTCCCCTTCCGGCCGTGCCAGACGGCCTCCAGCCGCAGGTCGTCGCCGTAGACCTCCCGCCAGGACATGAGCAGCCGCGCCGCCCGGTCGGGACGCCCCGCGGCCAGGGCCCGCCCGACATCGGAGTCGGGCCCGAGCAGCACGGTCAGCCCCTCGCCGTGAGGGCGCTCCCAGGGCAGCAGGGGCGTCCCCTCCCCCTCATGGGCAGCCGAGACGAGTCGGCACAGCTCAGCCCACCCCCGAGCACCGTCCCGGGCGAGAAAGACCACACGGGGGGCGGACTCGTCGACGAAGGCACCACCGCGCACCGGGGTCCGCCGCCGCCCCTGCCGCCCGGCCCCGGCTCGGGGCTCCGCTTCCGCCACCGCCAGGTCGGCGCCGAACAGCGGGCGGACCCCCGCCTTCCCGCAGGCCTTCGCGAACCGGACCGCCCCGGCGAGCGTGTCCCGGTCGGTCAGCGCCAGGGCGTCCATGCCCCGCTCGGAGGCGCGCCGGGCCAGCCGCTCCGGATGCGAGGCCCCGTATCGCAACGAGAATCCGGAGACGGTGTGCAGATGCGTGAACCCCGGCACACGCACCTCCCGCACTCGTGAGCAATCCGCTCTCGAACATCTGTTCCCACCTCACCCCCACCATAGACCAATTCTCGAATGCGTGTGCGACACATGTTCGGCCCCACCTCACCTGCGGAAACACCGGGTGCCCCCGACCGTGGAGGCGTACCGCACCGCCCGTTCGCCGCCGAGGTGAAAGACGCCGCCACCCCGGGCCACCCTGCTCATCCTGGGCGTGCTCGCGCTCCAGCTGCTGTTCATCGCCTCCTGCGCGGCGCGGCCCCGCCCCACACCCGGCGAGAGGGCGCACCGCGCACCCCACCCCCGACGGCACACGCGAAAGCCCCGCCCCTCACACGGAGGGACGGGGCCATGTTCATGAACCCGGGGATCAGCCGATCTGCGTCCCCGTGGCGGACAGCGCCTCCGTCACCGGCTGGAAGAACGTCTCCCCGCCCGAGGTGCAGTCACCACTGCCGCCGGACGTGAGCCCGATCGCGCTGCTTCCGGAGAACAGCGCGCCGCCACTGTCACCCGGCTCCGCGCACACGTCGGTCTGGACCAGCCCGTTCACGATGTCGCCGTTGCCGTAGTTCACGGTGGCGTCCAGCCCCGTGACCTTCCCGTCGTGCACCTGGGTCGTGGACCCGCTGCGCGTGACCTCCATGCCGACGGTCGCCTCGGCGGCACCCGTGATCTTCTGCGTGGAGCCGTTGTAGAGGTTCACCTCACTCGGGTGAGCCACCTCGGCGGTGTACTTGACCAGCCCGTAGTCGTCGCCCGGGAAACTGGAGTCCGCGTTGGTGCCGATCTCCTTGCCGCTGGAGTCCGACCAGGTGGAGATGCCCTCGGTGCAGTGCCCGGCGGTCAGGAAGAACGGCTCGCCGCCCTTGACCACGTTGAAGCCCAGCGAGCAGCGGCCACTGCCACCGGTGATCGCGTCGCCACCGGCGATGAAGGGCTTGTACTCCCCCTTCGTCCGCTTCAGTTCGGCCTTCGCCCCGAGTCCGTCGACCACCTTCGTCAGCTTCGCCCACTCGGCCCGGGAGACCGTACGGTCGGCGGTCACGACGACCTTGTTCGTCGTCGGGTCGGTCACCCAGGAGGTGCCCGGGATCGTCGCGTCCTGCTTCAGCGTGCTGCGGGCGCTCTTCAGCTCGGCGAGGGAGTTCGCCACGATTCTCGCCTTGGCGCCGGCCTTCTCGACGGCCTGCGCGGCGTCCTCGTCGAGCACGTTCACCACGAGGCTCCCGGCCTTCGTGTCGTAGTACGTCCCCGCAGCGTCGGTGCCCAGGTCCTCCGCGAGCGTCGAGGCGAGCTTTCCGGCCGCCGTGACCGACAGGGTCCGGGGTGCGGACGCCTCAGGGGTCTCACTGGCGTTCGCGGTCTGGAACGTCACTCCCGCGGCGACCAGCGCGGCGATGCCCGCACCTGCCACGGCTGCACGCCGCTTGGGTATGCGTCGGTGCTTCAACTTCTGTCCTCCTGTGGGGGGTCGGTCCGAGAGGTTGTGGGGACCTCGGCAGACCGGAAGGCTTCGTTGACGAGCGCCCACTATTCCGAGGACAACAGGGAGCACACAAGGTCGAGTTCAGGACGCGCGTAGATGACGCCGTGCGCGCCCCTCATTTTGACCGCACACGGTCAAATCGGGCCCAACCAACGCCCGTTCACACTGCAAACATTACGGGTGAGTAATGTGTGCGCACTCTATGAGGTCCGGCCAGGGCCGAAACCCGACCATGCCATCAACCGCAACCCGTGGGGCGAAAAGTGAATTGATGGGCCATCACTTCATCTCCACGGAAACCTTCACCAAAAACCCCATACCACCGCAAAGGGAAAGCCCCCGCACGCAGTGCGTGCGGGGGCTCGAAACGCTGCGAACTACTGCCCGGCAGGGACTAGTACACGCTGACGCCGTAGGCGCTCAGGGCCTCCGTGACGGGCTGGAAGAACGTCGTACCGCCGGAGGAGCAGTTGCCGCTGCCGCCGGAGGTCAGACCGTACGCCGTGCCGTTGCTGCCGTAGAGCGGGCCGCCGGAGTCGCCCGGCTCGGCGCAGACGGTGGTCTGGATCAGGCCGGAGACGATGTCACCGCCGCCGTAGTTGACGGTGGCGTTGAGGGCGGTGACCCGGCCGCTGTGCGTACCGGTCGTGGAACCGTCACGGATGACGGTGGTGCCCACGCTGGGCGTGGCCGCGCGCGTGATGTCCACGCCGTTCGCGGTGCCGGGCCGGCTGACGGAACCCGAGTACCGGACGATGCCGTAGTCGTTGCCCGGGAAGCTGGAGCCGGTGGTCGAGCCGATGACCGTGGTGCGGCCGGAGTTGGAGTACCAGGTGCCCGCACCGTCGGTGCAGTGGCCGGCGGTCAGGAAGAACTGCTGCCCGCTGCTGTTTCGGACGTTGAAGCCGAGGGAGCAGCGCCAGCTACTCGCATAGATGGCGTCGCCGCCCTGGATGAGCTTGTTGAACTTGCCGGGGGTGCGCTTGATCGTGAGCGCGTCGGCGTTCCCGCCGGCCTGCTGCTTGATCTTCGCGATCTCAGCCTGGGTGACCGTGCTGTCGACGGTGACGAGCACCCGGTTGGTCTTGCTGTCGACAGCCCAGGCCGTGCCCGGGATGTCGGCCTTGAGTATGGAGCCGCTGGCGCTCTTGAGCTCGGCGGCACTGAAGGCGCTGGGGGTGTCGGACGCGTTCGCGCTGGGGATCGCGATCGCAGCGGCGGCAACGAGGCCGGTGGAGACGGCGATCAGCCGGGTCCGTCTCGAGATGCCGCTGCGGGGGGTGGTGCGCTTGATCCTCACTTTTCGTTCCTCCACAAAGGAAGTCGGGGGCCCTCGTGGGGTCTCGGGCCCGTGAGGCGCAGCCTGGGACCGGCTGTCCGGATTCCGAACACGCCGTGCCCCTGACAAGCGCTGAGGGGGAGTATTCGGCCGAACGGCCGGTCGGCGCAAGGGTGCCTTTCGGCCGTCAACCTTTGAACGATCTTTACGACCTGCCCCACACGGCGCGCCAGTCACAGCAGCGCCCCCTCCCGCGCGGCAATGGCGACCATCGAGCGTGTTCCCCGGTCGGCGGGCAGAGGCAGACAAAGTGGCCGGCGACGGCGCACGGCGGCAGCATCGCCCGGTTGAAGTCGACCGCCTTACGCCCCTCGGCTTCCGGCGCGCCGGGCCGCAGGAAGCGGAAGCGGAAGCGGTAACCGCCGTCCCGCTGGCGGCGTAGGCGGACGCGGTCCACGGAGAGCCGTTCCTGCTGGACCGTCACCTGAAGGTTCAGTTCCTGCCCGTCCGGCTCGATGGCCGGCTCCCCGCCGAGTTCGAGCCCCCCGCTCCCGCCCGTCGGCGTTCGGCACCCGAACGGTGCGGCCGCCCGGACCGTACGGCATGAAGCGCCCCGACACCGCCCAGCGCGGGTCGTACGGCGTGACGCGCAGACCGCGAACGGCCGGCGCGTGGAGGCCTCCGGGGCGTAGCCCTGCACGCCCCACACCCCCTCGCGCACCAGCACAACCGGCCGTCGCTCGCCGTACTGCACGCGCGCCCCGCCGGCCGGTCCCGGGTCGGCCCCGAGCCGCACCTCACCGGTGAAGGGCTGCCCGCCCGCGCTGAGACCGTCCGTTTCGGCGGCGATCAGCACCACCGCGTCACCGTCGCCCCGCCAGGGCCCGGGGATGTCCGGAAGTCGACCGTCCGGATAGTCCTCGAGCCTGGGGGTGCCCCCAGGCCGTTCAGGTGCTGGGGAGCGTACCGATGAACGCGAGCGGCCCTCAGGGGTCCTTGCGCTGTGCCCGCCCGGCCTGCCTGACGGTGTCTCAGCAGTCGCAGCCGCAGTCGCAGCCGTCGCATCCGCAGGTGTCGCAGCAGTTGCTGCAGCAGTCACAGCAACTGCAGCAGTCCCCGCATCCGCTGCAGTCGCAGTTGCTGCACTGCCCTTCCTTGCGCTGCCCCGTCCACGGGTCCTGATACGTGCCGCAGCACATCTGGCACGTACAGGCGAGGCCGAGCCACACCGCACACCCGGTGAGCAGTCCGCGCCGGTTGCCGCGCGGCGGCTCGGGCGGCTGCGGAGCGCCGGGACGGCCCGGGGCGCCCGTACCGGGCGGCGCGTAGGGACCGGCCACCTCCATACCCGTGGTGTGGGCGCAGGTGGTCGCGCCGAAGGCACGGTCGACGGAGGTGCGCAGCTCGTGCACGAGGAGCCGGTGCACCAGCCGCCCGTCGGTGAAATCCACCTCCCGCAACGCCAGCCGGATGCCGTGTACCGCGTCGTCGGCGAGCCGCCGGGCCTTGGTGAGGGAGGTGCCGGTCGCGGCGATCGGGTTCCAGGCGCCTGACGCGGCGTCAGCGTGCCGGTCCTCCACGGCGTCCAGCAGATGCGCCAGCCGCCCGAAGAGCCGTCCGGCCTCGGCGAGCGGCGCGGCGTTGTGCGGCCGGCCGGCGAGGACCGCGGTGTGCGCGAAGGCCGCGGCGGTGGCGGTCTCGGTCGGTTCGGTGACCGTCAGGATCGGTGTCCCGGGTCCGGCGAGCGCCTCGATGCCGGTCTGCCGGTCCACGGAGTCGACCAGGAGGGCGGTGTCGAACCCCACGGCCGTGCCGGTACGGGCACCGGCCGCCTCCCAGCTCGCGGCGACCCGGCGAGCGGCCCGCGCCACCGGCCGGCGAGCCAGCAGTCCGTCACCGTCGCTGACGTGGTCGCGCACCTTCGCCGAAGCCAGCACCAGAGATACGGCCGCCGCGAGCCGGGCTCCCTCACCGTGCGCGACGGAGGCGGTGCGCATGCCGCGCAGCGGGCACGGGCCGGCCGTACGCCGCTCGGATCCGCCGGCTTCGGCCTGAGCCTCCGTCAAAACCGATATGAGAAGCCCGTCATAGTTCGTCACTATGCGGGCGAACTGTCCGTGGTCGCCGCGGAGTGCGAGACACAGTCCGCACAAATGCGCCATCCACTGGCCCGCGAGCTTCTCCCCGAGCCGGTGCCGGCAAGGCCTGACGATTCCGAACACGACGTTCCCCCGAGGTTCGTGACGACGCTGAGCTGCGGCATCGTATCGACCCCCGCATTCACCCGTACGCCCCGGCCGTCACCCGTACGCCGAGAAGAATCATATTTCACTCACAGTCAGCAGCCGTTTGAGAAACGACCCTTGGGACACAAGGACTCTCGACGGATTCGCTGTGCACCAGTACCGTCACAAACCCCCCGCGCGGCGTCTATCCACTTGGCGCGCCATCCGCATCATGGACGACCATAGGGATGCGGAAAGCAGAAAGACCGCTGTGAGAGGAGGCGTCCATGGGATCGGTACGCAAGGCAAGTGCCTGGCTTGGCCTCGTCGACGACAACGAAGACGAGCGTTACTACGACGACGACTACTCAGACGGGAGCGAGCCCGGGGAGGCCTGGGTCACCGATCCGCGCGTCAAGGTGGCCTCGGACGTCGCCGAGGAGAAGGGCCGCCGCATCGGCACGGTGACCCCGGACAGCTTCCGGGACGCCCGCACCATCGGCGAGCTGTTCCGCGATGGCGTGCCGGTCATCATGAACCTCACGGCCATGGATGCCGCCGACGCCAAGCGCGTGGTCGACTTCGCGGCCGGGCTGATCTTCGGCCTGCGCGGTTCGATCGAGAGAGTGTCGACCCGGGTGTTCCTGCTGACCCCCGCCAACACGGAGATCGTGAACGGCGACCCGGCCGCGCACCGCACGGACGGCTTCTTCAACCAGAGCTAGGGCAGGGCCGCTCACCGGCCCCGCCCCCGCGCGGGGTGTGACCGGACAGGCCTACCGGAAGGCGTCGAGTCCGGTGAGCGCCTTGCCCAGCACGAGCTGGTGCATCTCGACGGTGCCCTCGTAGGTGAGCACCGACTCGAGGTTGGTCGCGTGCCGCATCACGGGGTATTCGAGCGAGATCCCGTTGGCCCCGAGAATCGTGCGGGCCGTGCGGCAGATCTCGATCGCCTCCCTCACATTGTTGAGCTTGCCGAAGCTGACCTGCTCGGGACGCAGGCGGCCGGCATCCATCCGCCGCCCCAGATGATGAGCGAGCAGAATCCCCTTGTGCAGTTCGACCGCCATGTCGGCGAGCTTGGCCTGGGTGAGTTGGAAGCCGCCGATGGGCCGCCCGAACTGTTCCCGCGACTTCGCGTAGTCGACCGCGGCCTCGAAACAACTGCGGGCCGCGCCCATGGCGCCCCAGACGATCCCGTACCGGGCGTGGGAAAGACAACTGAGCGGTCCGCGCAGGCCGGTGACCTCAGGAAGGACGGCGTCGGCGGGCAGTCGTACGTCGTCCAGGACGAGCTCGCTGGTGACGGAGGCGCGCAGGGACCACTTGTGCCTGATCTCGGGGGCGGAGAACCCACGGCTGTCTGCAGGTACCGCGAACCCGCGGGTCCCCTCCTCGGTCTGCGCCCAGACGACGGCGACCCCGGCGACCGATCCGTTGGTGATCCACATCTTGCGGCCGTTGAGGATCCAGTCGGAGCCGTCCCGCTTGGCGTACGTCCGCATGGAGGCGGGGTCGGATCCGTGGTCCGGCTCGGTGAGCCCGAAGCAGCCGATGACCTCGCCGGCGGCCATCCGGGGCAGCCACCGCTGCTTCTGCTCCTCGCTACCGAACCGGTGCAGGGCGTACATGGCGAGGGAGCCCTGTACCGAGACGAGCGACCGGATGCCGGAGTCGGCGGCCTCCAGCTCCAGGCAGGCGAGCCCGTACTGCACGGCGCTCGCACCGGCGCACCCGTACCCGTCCAGGGACATTCCGAGGGCACCGATCCCCCCGAGCTCCCGGGCGAGTTCCCGGATCTCCGGCAGCTCGCCCTTCTCGTACCACTCCGCGACGTACGGCAGCACCCGGTTCGCGGCCCAGGACCGCACGGTGTCCCTGATCCCTAGGTCCTCCGGCTCCAGCAGGTCGTCCAGGCCGAGGGGATCGGCGGGATCGAAGGGAGGCAGCTTGGACGGACCGGACATGATCGACACCCTCCGAGACTCTTCAACCAGCACCGCTGGCCAAGACGCTACGGCCTCGGCCCACCCACGCACCACTGGACGGGCGCGGACGCAGACGGCTCGCACGGGGGGACCGCGCCCTGCGGGTTCGCGGAGGGTGGGGATCTGCGGTCTGCGGTCGCGGCGGCCTGCAGGACGGTGAATGCCGCGGGTTCCAGGACGCACGCTGCGCCGCACAGGGCCCCGAGGCTCCGAAGCCGCCGACGGCGCCCCGCCCCCACGGGCGACCACCCCGCGGTCGGCGGTCACGGGTGGTGCGTGGAGGGACGCGTCACACCGAGACGCGCGACTCCGCGGCGTCCCTCGGGGCGGGGAGCTCCACCGGCCCCGACTCGCACTGCATCACCCGCGGCAACCGCAACGCCATCGCCGCCCCGAGCAGCAACAACGCCGCACTCACCAGCAACGTCACATGCAGCCCGTGCACGAAAGCGTCCCGGGCCGCATGCCGCAGAGCGGCACCCGCGGAGCCGCCCAGCCGCGCGGCGACCTCGTACGCCTCCCCCAGCGAATGCCCCGCCGAGGAGGAAGCCGACTCCGGCACTCCGGGCACGCCCGACAGCCCGGGCGCGTACGCCGCGTTCATCACCGTGCCGAGCAGCGCGATCCCGATGCCCGCCCCCAACTGGTACGACGTCTCCCCGATCGCCGCCGCGCCACCGGCCTGCTCCTGCGGCGCCTCGCTCAGCATCGACTCGTACGCCCCGAACAGCGTCGTCTCCAGTCCGAAGCCCAGCAGCACGAAGCCGCTCAGCATCAGCGCGCAGTCGTCGGTCCGGCCCAGCGCCGTCAGCAGCACCACCGCGAACGCGGTCAGGCAGAACCCGAAGCACACCATGCGCCGCGGCCCGAACCGCCGCAGCATCCGTGCCCCGGCCAGCCCGGCCGCCATGGCCGCGAAGGTCAGCGGCAGCAGCCGCAGCCCGGTCTCCAGCGGCGACAGCCCGAGCACCAGCTGCAGATACTGCGCAGCGATCAGCTCGAGGCCCACCAGCGCCAGCATCGCCAGCACGATGCACCCGACGGATGTGCTGAACGCCGGCCGGGCGAACATCCTGAGGTCCACCAGCGGATGCGTCCGCCGCCGCTGCCGCCGCACGAAGGCGACGAGCAGCGCCGCGCCCACCACCAGCGGCAGCACGGTGAGCAGGCCCCCCACCGACTCCCCGCTCCCGAGCCGCTTGACGCCCAGTACCACGCCGAACAGCCCGACCGCCGCCATCAGCGCGCCGACCACGTCCCAGGGCCCGTCGCCGTCGCCCTTCGACTCGGGCAGCAGCCACCGCCCCACCGGGAGGCTGACCAGCATCAACGGAATGTTGACGAGGAAGACCGAACCCCACCAGAAGTGCTCCAGCAGAAAGCCGCCGAGCAGCGGCCCGACCGCGGCGCCCACCGCGGCCACAGCGCTCCAGACGCCGATCGCGAGCGCCCGCTCGCGCCGGTCGGGGAAGACCTGCCGCAGGATCGAGAGGGTGGCCGGCATGATCATCGCGCCGCCCACGCCGAGCAGCGCCCGCGCCACGATCAGCACCTGGGCGTTGTCGGCGAGGGCCGCGAGGCCGGAGGCCACGCCGAACAGCGCGTACCCGAGGAGCAGGACCCTTCTGCGGCCGACGCGGTCACCCAGCGTGCCGAAAAGGATCAGCAGTGAGGCGCAGACCAGCGGGTAGACGTCGACGATCCAGAGCAGCTCCATCCCGCCGGGCATGAGGTCCTCGGTGACGGCGGGGACCGCCACGTGCAGCACGGTGGCGTCGACGGCGACCAGCAGCAGGCTGACGCAGAGGACGACCAGAACCACCCAGCGGTTGGCACCGGCCCCGGCCGCCCGACGGCGCAGCGCAGCGGCGGCCGTGGTCGTCCCGGACATGTACGTACCTCCCAGATGTTCCTCGCGATCGGCGGGCTCACGGAGTGGGGGACGCCCCCGCGACTCGGCCGGAGAGGAGCGGTGGTCTCCGGCCCGCGCAAACGAAAAGCGAGTGACACGTCAGCGTACGCGAGTCCCCGCCGGAGGCCAGTGGCGGGCCTCTCACCCGTCCGGCCGAAAGGTGTGGCGTACGCCACTCCCCTCTCCGTCGAGCACGCCCCGGCCGACCGGCCGGTTCCCGGCCGGGTCGATAATCGGGCCCGTGACCGATCTTGAGACGCGCGCGGCCCCGCCCCGCGCCGGGGTGCCGCGCCGGGCGGCCCCGGCGCTCCTCGGGTACGCGGCCGTCCGCGCCCTGGGTCTGCTCACCCTGTTCCTGTGGAGCGCGGCGCGGGACAAGAGCGCGTACACGCTGCTGACCGCCCGCTGGGACGCGCTCTGGTACGTCAGGGTCGCGGAGTCCGGTTACGGCTACGAGGTGCGCCTGGCGAACGGGGACGTGCACTCCGACCTGGCGTTCTTCCCGCTGCTGCCGTGGCTGGAGCGGCTGGTGGCGGCGGTGTCCCCGCTGTCGGGCGCGGACGGCGGCTTCCTCGTCAGCCTGGTCGCGTCCGTGGCCGCCGCGTGGGGAATCTTCGCGGTGGCGGACCTGGTGCACGGCCGCCGGGCCGGGGTGTGCGCGGTGCTGCTGTGGGCCGTCCTGCCGGTGGGGATCGTGCAGTCGATGGCGTACAGCGAGTCCCTGTTCACGGCTCTCGCCGCGTGGTCGCTCTACGCGGTCCTGACCGGCCGCTGGGTGACGGCGGGGACGCTGGCCCTGCTGGCGGGGCTGACCCGTCCCGTGGGGGTGGCGGTGGTGGCGGCGGTGTGGGTGGCGGCCGCGGCCTCGTTCGTGCGGGACAGGCGCGCCGTCGATGCGGGGGGCGCGCACAGCGCGACCCGCGCCTCCGGCTCGACCTGGCCCGCCTGTGAAGACACCCCGCGCCTCCCGCCGGCGAGCGGCACGCCGGGCGCCCTGCGCGCCCCGCGTCGTCCGGCCCTCCGGGTTCACCGCGTCCTCGGCATGCTCCTCGCCCCCCTCGGGACCGCCGGCTACGTACTGTGGGTCGGCCACCACACCGGCAAGGGTCCGCTCGGCTATCTCGACGTGCAGGCCGGCTGGCGCAACGGCTTCGACGGCGGTTACGCCTTCGCCCGGTTCGTCGCCGAGAAGTTCGCGTCGATCCCGTCGGCCCTGGCGGGCGTGGGGCTGATCCTCGGGGTCGCGTCAGTCGTCTGGCTGTATACGGTCGGCGTACGTCAGCGCCAGCCGCTGCCAGTGCTGGTCTACACCGGCGTCGTGACCGCCCTGGCCCTGTGCGCGTCGAGCTACTTCGGCTCGAAACCGCGCCTGCTGCTGCCCGCGTTCCCCCTGCTGCTGCCCCTCGCTCTGGGCCTGGCGAAACTGCGTACGCGCAGGTCAGCAGTGGTCCTCGGGTCCGTGGCGGTGGCCTCGGCGGTGTACGGGGCGTTCTGGCTGAACGGTTCCGGTCCGCCCTGACCCGCTGTGAGCACGGGGAGAATTCCGCACCATGCCCCGGTGAACGAATTCAAAAGCGGGATAAAACCCGGGCCCAGAATGATCAAAGGAATTGAAGGCCGCAGCGCCAGACGATTGCAGATTCGCTGGAAATAAACCTCCTCCTGAGAGGAATCCCACATCACATCGTCATCACAAAGCCGTTGATTCGACCGGGATCTGAGCTCACTCGCTGTAACGTCGATTGGGTGCGTACCGAACCGAAGCTCACCCGTCTGGACCGGGTGTTCGCCCGGCTGGACCGTGAGCCGGAACGACCGGCCCACATCGATGTGCCGAAGATGAGCAGGCACCGCGTCGTGCTCTTCGCGGCGACCCTGGCCTTCTACGGCGCGATCGTGTGGGCCGTGGTGATCACGTCCTGGCTGGTGCGGCTCGACTGGCAGGTCATGTTCTTCCGGCCGTACCAGCAGTGGTCGGGGATCCACTGGTTCGTCGACTACTACGTGGTCCTCGGCCAGCGCGGCCCCACCGCCGTGATGGTCGCGGCCTGGCTGGGCTGGCGATCCTGGCGGCAGCACACCCTGCGTCCGCTGCTCGCCCTCGGCGTCTCGCTGATGCTGCTGAACGTCACGGTCGGCGCCGCCAAGTACGGGATGGGGCGCCTGGGCCCGCACTACGCGACCGTGATCGGCTCGAACGAGATGTGGCGCGGCGGCGATATATTTCCGAGCGGTCACACCGCCAACGCCGTGGTGACCTGGGGAATCCTGGCCTATCTGGCCTCAACCCCGAGAGCGCGCCGCTGGCTGTCCGCCGTGTCCGCGGTGACCTCGCTCGGTGTCGGGATGGCCACCGTCTACCTCGGTACGCACTGGTTGAGCGACGTGCTCCTCGGCTGGACCGCGGGCCTGCTGATCCTGCTCGCCCTGCCGTGGTTCGAGCCGCTGATCACTCGCGCCGAGGCCAGGATCTTCGATCTGCGGGACCGCTTGCGGAACCACCGCCGCACCTCGGCCGTCCCGGTCGGCGCGCCTCCCCCGGTGGTCTCGCCGCTGCCCGCCGACCGGGAGGGTGTCGCGGCCCGCTCGTCCCGGGCACCGGTCTACCTGGCGCCGGGCCCGCACACGGCCCGCTCGGAGCGCTCACCGACCACCCCGGCCGGCAGCCGCCGCCCTCAGCACCCGGAGCGCCACCCCCGCGGCTCGGCCTCCTCGGCCCGCCCACTGGCGGGCGGCTGACCACCGCGGACGATGGGCCCGGTGCGCACACCCACGGCGACGGCCCCGGTTCCGGAGCGGAACCGGGGCCGTCGGCCTGTCTCAGCCCTTCCAGGCCCGGGCCACCCGGCCGCCCTTCACCTCGAAGTTCAGCCGGCCCACGCGGTACTCCATCGTGATGATCGCCCCCGGCGGCAGCGAGCGCACCGTCGGCCAGCCGCGCTCGCGCGCGAGGTGTTCGGCCCGGTCGGCCTCCAGGCCGACATAGGTGTCGGGGCTGTCGTCGGGTTCCGCGGAAGGTGTCGGAATCGGTGCCATGCCGCCACGCTATGTCCTGCCCGGCGGCCGCGGAAGTCCTTGCCCTGCGCCCTCGTCACCGTCCGCGTCCGGTCACGCTTCTGTCACAAGATCACGACAGGCGTTTCGCGGGATGCCCGTCACACGGACGAGCGGTTCCGTACGCCTTCCGCAGGCATTCGGGCGCAATTCCCGCGTGTCGCGTGAGCTCATGGAAATGCCCGGTGGAAAACGCCGGGTGAAGTGCTCCCGGGGCTCCTTTGCATTCCGGCGCCGGGCCGGTCCGGCGGAGCCGGCGCCGTACGGGAAATGCAGGGATTCGGCCCGGTGAGGCCGGTACGCCCCCTGTCCGGGCACACGTGACGCGAGCATCATGGCGTGAGCTCGCGAGGACGTGTGGCGCGGGCATCGGCGGGCCCGGTACGCGATGAGCGAAGGGGCGAGCGAGCGATGGTGACGCAGACCGTGCGGGCGACGGAACGGCCCGAACCGAGGAAGCGGCACGGGCGGGTGGTGGTCGACTGGCTGACGACGACCGACCACAAGAAGATCGGCCACCTCTACCTGATCACGTCGTTCGTCTTCTTCCTGGTCGCCGGTGTGATGGCGCTGCTGATGCGCGCCGAACTGGCCCGCCCCGGGCTGCAGATCATCGACAACGAGCAGTTCAACCAGGCGTTCACGCTGCACGGCACGATCATGCTGCTGCTGTTCGCGACCCCGACCTTCGCCGGCTTCGCCAACGAGCTGATGCCGTTGCAGATCGGGGCCCCCGACGTCGCCTTCCCGCGGCTGAACATGTTCTCGTACTGGCTGTTCCTGTTCGGCGGGCTGATCGTGCTCGGCTCGCTGCTGGTGCCCACCGGGCCGGCCGACTTCGGCTGGTTCGCCTACGCCCCCCTCAACAGCGCGGAGCGCACGCCGGGGGTCGGAGCCGATCTGTGGATCATGGGGCTCGCGCTGTCGGGCTTCGGCACGATCCTCGGCGCGGTCAACTTCGTCACCACCATCATCGGGATGCGCGCCCCCGGCATGACGATGTTCCGGATGCCGATCTTCGTGTGGAACACGCTGTTCACGTCGATCCTGATCCTGATGGCGTTCCCGGTGCTGGCGGCGGCACTGCTGGTGCTGGAGGCGGACCGGCGGTTCGGCTCGCAGGTCTTCGACGCGGCCAACGGCGGGGCGATCCTGTGGCAGCACCTGTTCTGGTTCTTCGGCCATCCCGAGGTGTACATCATCGCGCTGCCGTTCTTCGGCATCATCACGGAGATCATCCCGGTCTTCAGCCGCAAGCCGATGTTCGGCTATCTGACGCTGGTCGGGGCGACGATGGCCATCACCGGCCTCTCCATGATCGTGTGGGCGCACCACATGTTCGCCACGGGCGCGGTGCTGCTGCCGTTCTTCTCCTTCATGAGCTTCCTGATCGCGGTGCCGACGGGCGTGAAGTTCTTCAACTGGACCGGCACCATGCTCAAGGGCTCGCTGTCCTTCGAGACGCCGATGCTGTGGGCGACGGGCTTCCTGGTGACGTTCCTGTTCGGCGGGCTGACCGGGGTGATCCTGGCGTCGCCGCCGCTGGACTTCCACGTGACGGACACGTACTTCGTGGTCGCGCACTTCCACTACGTGGTCTTCGGCACGGTCGTCTTCGCGATCTTCGCCGGCTTCTACTTCTGGTGGCCGAAGTTCACCGGGAAGATGCTCGACGAGCGGCTCGGGAAGATCCAGTTCTGGACGCTGTTCGTGGGCTTCCACACGACGTTCCTGGTGCAGCACTGGCTGGGCGCCGAGGGCATGCCCCGCCGGTACGCGGACTATCTCGCGGCGGACGGTTTCACCGCGCTCAACACGGTGTCGACGATCGGCGCGTTCCTGCTCGGCATGTCGACGCTGCCGTTCCTCTACAACGTGTGGAAGACGGCCAGGTACGGCGAGAAGGTCGAGGTCGACGACCCCTGGGGCTACGGCCGCTCCCTGGAGTGGGCGACCTCGTGCCCGCCGCCGAGGCACAACTTCACGACGCTGCCCCGGATCCGCTCCGAGTCACCGGCGTTCGACCTGCACCATCCTCAGTACGCGGCGGTGACTGCGCAGCCCGAGCCAAAGCGGCATCAAGCCGGTCGCGAGTCCTCCTGATCGTCTCGATCAGCCCGTCCGGCTCCAGCACCTCGAACTCGAAGCCCAGCAGCACCACGTGGACGACCATCACATCGAGGCTGCCGGCGCCGCAGCGCAGCAGGCAGGTGTCCGGGCCCTCGGCCTCCAGTACCCCGGCGGAGGGCGAGATGTGCTCCGCGGCCTCCGCCAGGGGCACCAGGAGCCGCACGACGGCGTGGGTGGCGTACGCGCGCGTGGAGACGCCCTGGGAGACGTAGGCGGCCAGGTCCTCGGCGGGCGGGTCGCGCGGCACGAAGCGCGGGCCGTGCGGCGGCCTGGGTGTGATGCGGTCGACCCGGAACGTGCGCCAGTCCTCACGGTCGAGGTCCCAGGCGACGAGGTACCAGCGGCGCTCGCTGCACACCAGGCGGTGCGGTTCGACGGTGCGGCGGGACCGGGCGCCGTCGTGGCCCTGATACTCGAACCGCAGCCGTTCGGCGTCGCGGCACAGGTGGGCGAGTTCGGTGAGCACGGCCGGATCGACCGCGGAGGGCTGCGGGCGCAGCATCGGCACGGTGAAGGCGTTGAGGGCGCCCACGCGGCGGCGCAGCCGGTTCGGCAGCACCTGCTCCAGCTTGGCCAGGGCCCGCACCGAGGTCTCGCCGATGCCGTCGATGCCCTGTCCGGCGGCCGTGCGCAGCCCGACGGCCACGGCGACGGCCTCGTCGTCGTCCAGGAGCAGCGGCGGCAGTTCGGCGCCCGCGCCCAGCTGGTAGCCGCCGCCGGTGCCCGGGCTGGCGATGACCGGGTAGCCGAGCTCGCGCAGCCGGTCCACGTCCCGGCGCAGGGTGCGGGCGCTGACGCCGAGCCGCTGCGCCAGGTCGGCGCCGGCCCACTCGCGGTGGGCCTGGAGCAGGGACAGCAGACGCAGCAGGCGGGCCGAGGTCTCCAACATGGGGCGAGTCTGCCAGGCCTTGCGGACAGCTGCTGTCCTCAAGGCGTATAGGCCAGTTGCGGTACGTCGAAGCAGGTGCGGTTCATGTCGCCCTGGCTCACCCAGCCCCTCCCGTCCTGCCAGCGGGCCACCGACAGGCAGGTGCGCCTGGTCTTCGGCGGTTCGGCCGACCGCGCGAACTCCACGGGCAGCAGCAGTCCGCCGGCGGTGTAGCCCTGGCTGCGGTTCATGTAGGTGTCGACGCACGCACGCGTGATGCCCGTCCTGGCGCAGGACTTCGCCGCGTCCGTGAACCAGCGCGCGGCCGCCCAGCCCTCCAGCTGCCACTGCGCGTGCGTCCCCAGGTCCTCGGTCGCCTCGCGGAACTCGCGTACGGCCGGGTGGCCGGTGTCCTCGAAGTTGCGGCTGGCGCCGGTCGCCCACAGGGCGTTGCGGCAGCGCGGGGCGTCCTTGTAGTCGTCGGCGACGGTGGACGTCCAGTTCTGCACGTTGGTCACCTTGGCGGTGACGTCGGCGCCGACCTCGTCCATGGCCTGGCACAGCCGGGCGTTGCCGTGCCCGTCGATGGTGTCGAACACCAGGTCGGCGCCCTGCTCCTTCAGGTCGGCCGCGACCGCGCGGAAGTTGGGCAGGGCGAAGTCGACCTGCTCGGTGACGACTTCGTAGCCCTCGGCTCGCAGGCCCCGTTCGACGAGCCGGGCGTAGGCGGCCGAGGCGGACTGGTTGTAGGAGACGACGGCGGCGGTGCGGGCGCCGTGCTCGCGTTTGAAGTAGCGGTAGACCTCCGTGCCGCCGTACAGCTTGCCGTCCCAGCCGGTGGTGCCGTCGCGGGGCGCGAGGCTGCCGTAGATGCCGTAGAGGTGCGGGTAGGTGTCGTAGGCGGCGCCGACGGGCTGACCGCCGATGTCGGGCACGCGCGCGCGCGAGACGCGGGAGGCGCCCGCGTAGTCCAGTGCGGTGGTGGCGATCAGGGCGACCACCTCGTCCTGCTCGACGAGCTTGTGCACGCACTCGTTGTTGCCGACGCCGCTGCCCCCGTCGTCACACAGACGCACGTCCACACTCCGGCCGTCGATGCCCCCGCTCGCGTTGAGCCGGTCGAACCAGGCCTTGGCGCCGTCGCGCGGGCCGGTGAAGGCGCTGCCGCCGACCGGGCTGGTGGCGCTGGTGATGATGCCGACTCGCAGGGGTGCGGCGTCGCGGGACGCGGGTGTGCCCTCGTCAGGCCCGAAGTCACTCTCCGGGAGCCGGCTGCCGCAGGCCGCGCTCAGGGCGAGCAGCAGTACCGCGGCCAAGGCCTCAGCAGCCCGGGACCGGTGACGCATTGCCGCTCAGTTGCACCAGCGCGCACAGCGTCTTGGCGGACACCTTCCAGGTACCGCCCTGCTCGACGGCGCTGCCGGAGGCGTCCGGCAGGGCGGTGGCGCCCTTCAGGGTGAGCGTGTACGTCACGTCCGCCTCGGTCGCCGAGGTGAACTCGACCTTGGTGACCTTCGCCTGGACCTGCCCGCCGCGCGCGTCACCGCTGAAGGCCTGGAGGACCGGGCCCATGCGGTCGCCGTTCTCCAGGACGGCCTGCTTGTCCTGCGTCGAGGTCTTCGGGTCGAAGAACTTCTGCCAGTTCTGCTTGATCTCCGCTTCCGCCGCGGCCCGGTCCGCCGGTGCGGTGGCCGGTGCGCTCGTGGTCCGCTCCGCGGTCGGTGTGGGAGGCGTGGATTCGCTGTCGTCGCCGCAGGCCGCCAGGGCCGGGGCGAGGACCAGGGCCAGGGCCGCGGCGATCGCCGTGCCCCGTCCCGCGGTGCGTGGCCCCCCCGTCGCGTTCCCCCGCTTGAGGTCGCTGCCGAGAACCATCTGGCTCACCACCGGGTGTCGGTCCGGGCCATCTGCGCCCGGTGCTTTCAGGGTCAGCTTCCACAGGGCATAGTGCAAGCGATCGGCGGACTTGACCAGGCAGCCAGGCGCGTGCACAGCGATTCCGACGTGTGGGAGCCAGTGATGCGGACCAGTCGACTGCGGACCGTGCATCCCGTCCTGTGGGCCGGCTGGGCCGTGCTGGCCGCCGGCGCGGTGCTGTGCGTCGTCGGCTGGTACGGAGTCTCCGGCGAGCGCTACGCAGAACGGCAGCTGCCCTATCTGGCCTCCTGCACGGTTCCCGGCGCCGCGCTGATCATCGCCGGGGCGGTGCTCCTGGCCCACGGCCGCGGCTCTGTCGCCGCCGCGCGCGTGGAGGAGCTGTACGGCCTGCTGGTGGCGGCCGGGCCGGCCGAGCCGGAGGAGACCGGCCGGGCCGCGCTCGCGCCGCTCGCGGTCAGCGGCGAGCTGCTCATGGTGCCGGGCGGGACGCTGTGGCACCGGGCGGACTGCCCGCTGGTCGCGGGGAAGGCGGAGGCGGTCCCGGTGGACTCGGGGCTGGTGGCGAGCGGGGAGCTGGGCCCCTGCCCGATCTGCGAGCCGGCCGAAGAAGCCGACTGATGTCCTCACTGACGTACGACCTCACGCTCGCCGGCCTCTCGGTGGGCAGCGCGGCGGCGCTGACCGGGATCGGCCTGATCGTGACGTACCGCGCGACGGGGGTGCTCAACTTCGCGCACGGCGCGATCGCGATGGTGTGCGCGTACGTGCTGCGGCAGTGCGTGGTCGAGTGGGGCTGGCCGCTGTGGCTCGGGGCCGCGGTCACCTTGCTAATCCTGGCGCCCGGGCTGGGTGTCGTGCTGGAGCGGTTCGTCTTCCGGCCCCTGGCGGTGCTCGGCGGCGATCCGGCGCAGACGCTGGTGGCGTCCATCGGGGTGTTCGTGCTGCTGGTGGGCGGGGCGGCACTGCTGTGGGGGCAGGGGGCGCGGAACGACGCGCCGGAGCTGGTGCCCGGCGAGCCGTGGGGGCAGCTGGCGGTGGTGCTGGTGCTGGCTGCCGGGGTCACGGCGGTCGTGCGCCGGACGCGGTTCGGGCGGGAGCTTCGGGCCGTGGTGGACGACCGGCGGCTCGCCGTGCTGGGCGGTATCGACGCGGACCGGGTCGCGGCGGCGGGCTGGGCGTTCGGCTCGTTCACGGCAGGGCTGACGGGTGTGCTGCTGGCGCCGTACGTACGGCTCGACCCGTACGGGCTGTCGCTGCTGGTGATGGAGGTCGTGGCCGTCGCGGTCGCCGCGCGGATGCGGAGCCTGCCGGTCGCGGTGGTGGTGGCCCTGGGCATCGGGGTGGCGCAGAGCCAGCTGACGCGGCTGCACCCCTCGGGCTGGGGCGAGCCGCTGCTCCAGGCGGCCGGCACGAACCTGTTCGTCGTCGCCCTGCTGGTCGCGGCGCTGGTGCTGCCGGGTGCCGGGGAGCGGGACGCGCTGCCGCCCACGGTCACGGCGCGCGTGCCGACCCCGCCGGGCGTCTGGATCGTGGTGCTCGTGCTGTTCCTGCTGCCGCTGGGCCTGGCGGGCCGGGACCTGCACACCTCGGTCCAGGTGCCGGCGCTGGCCGTGATCCTGCTGTCCCTGGTGGTGGTCACCGGCCGAAGCGGCCAGATCTCGCTGGGGCAGGCGGCGTACGCGGGTCTGGGCGCCCTGTTCACGGCGCTGCTGGCAGCGGGCCGCTTCCCGGGCCTGCCCCGCCTGCCGGAGCTGGCGGCCCTCGCGGTGGCGGTCGTCCTGGTGGCGCCGCTCGGCCTGCTGACGGGCTGGCCGGCGATCGGCCGCCGGGGCATGGCGCTGGCGCTGGCGACGTTCGCGGTCGGCGTCGGGGTGAGCCGCTTCGTCTTCGCCCAGCCGTACGCCACGGCGGGACTGTCGCTGGGCCGTCCGGCCGGCTTCGACGGGGACCGGGCGTACTACGTGCTGGAGCTGCTCCTGCTGGCGGTCGCGCTGCTGGCGACGCACGCGCTGCGCCGGGGGCGGACGGGCCGGGCCCTCGCGGCCGTGCGGGACCACGAGGCGGGCGCGCAGGCGGCCGGCGTCCGGGTGCCGTCCCTGAAGCTGCTGGCCTTCGTCTCGGGCGCCGGGCTCGCCGCGCTGGGCGGCGGCATGCTCGGCATGGGCCTGCGCGCCTTCGACGCCGCCGCTTACGACCCGGTGCGCGGCCTGCTGTGGTTCGCAGCGGTCGTGGTCCTGGGCGCCGACAGCACCCTCGGCGCCCTGGCCGCCGCGGCCCTCCTGGTCGGCCTGGACGCGGGCACGCGCGGCGGCGTGGCGGCGGCCGTGATCGGCGTCCTGGCGGTCCTCGTGGGCCGCTTCCCCGGCGGCCCGAACGAGGCCCTGAGCACCGCGGCGGAACACCTGGGGCTGCGCCGCACACCGGCCTTGACACCGTGGGGTGTCCTGGCCCGCGGGCGGCTGCACCCGGCGGAGTCGCGGGCGGCCCGGAGGGAACCGGTGCCGGCGGGGGCGACGGCGACGGGTGCGGCTGCCCGCCGCGACCCGCCCCCGGCCTCCCCGGTGCCCCGCGCGCCGGCCGTCCCTGCCTCTCCCCTGCTCACCGCCCGCCGCCTGCACGCCCACTACGGCGGGTTCACCGCCCTCGACGGAGTCGACCTGGACCTCTCCCCCGGGCGGGTCACCGCGGTCGTGGGGCCCAACGGGGCCGGAAAGAGCACCCTGTTCCACTGTCTGGCCGGGACACTGCGTCCGGCGCGCGGGACCGTGCGGTTCGGCGGGCGGGACATCACCGCGCTGCCCGCCCACGCCCGCACCCGGCTGGGTGTCGCGCGGACCTTCCAGCAGCTGGCCGTCTTCCCCTCGCTGACCGTCGCCGAGAACGTCCGGGTGGGTGCCGAGCAGGGCCGGGTGACCGATCCGGCCGCCGTGGAGCGGACGCTCAGGCTGCTCGGGCTGGACGGGCCGGTGCGGGCACTGCCCGCCGCCGGGCTGCCCACGGGCGCCCTGCGCCGCGTCGAACTGGCCCGGGTCCTCGCGGGCGGCCCCCGCGTGCTGCTGCTCGACGAGCCCGCCGCCGGCCTCGACACCGCCGAAGTGACCGCCCTGGCCCGGATTCTGAGGGCCTTGGCCGCCGACGGCACGGCCCTCCTGGTCGTGGAGCACGACCTGGACCTGGTCGCGGGTCTCGCCGATGTCGTGCACGTGATGACCGCGGGCCGGATCGTCGCCTCGGGTCCGCCCGGGCGCGTCCTGGACGTCCCGGGAACAGGGGCCGGCCGATGAGCGTCCTGAACCCCCCGCGCACGGAGTCCGGCCGAGGAGCGTCCCGGACGCCCCGGAGTGCGGGAGCCGGCCGATGACGACCCTCTCCCTGCGCCAGGCGCGCGTGCGCTACGGCCCCCTGGAGGCCCTGCACGGCGTCACCCTCGCCGCCCCCGCCCCGGGCCTCACCGTGCTGCTGGGCCGCAACGGCTCCGGCCGCACGACCGCCCTGCGCGCCCTGGCCGGCACGGTGCCCCTGGCGGGCGGCACGGTCGTCTGGGACGGCGCCGACATCACCCGCGTGCCGGCCTTCGAGCGGGCCCGGCGCGGGCTGTGTTCGGTGCCGGAGCGGCAGGCCGTGTTCGGCTCGCTCACCGTACGGGAGAACCTCGACCTCACCGCCCCGGACCACGGCACGGCCCTCGACGCGTACCCGCAGCTGCGCCCCCTGCTGGAGCGGCGTGCCGGCACCCTCTCCGGCGGGGAGCAACGCATGCTCGCCCTGGCCCGGGCGTTGCTGGCTCGCGCGCGTGTGGTCCTCGTCGACGAGCCCGCCCAGGGCATGTCACCGTCGGTCGCGGCCCGGACGTACGAGCTGCTGGGCGCGCTCGACGCGTGCGTGGTGGTCGCCGAGCAGCGGCTGCCGTCCGCCCTGCGCGACCGGCCCGCGATCGTCTACGAACTGCGCCGCGGGACGGTCGTGTTCGCCGGGGAGGCGGGTGAGCTCCCGCGCTGATCCGGGGATGCCGAGACCCCGTCCGGTCGGTCGACCGGACGGGGCCCGCGTCCCGGCGAATCCAAGGATGCCGACGGCCCGGCGTCGACCAGTTCTCCGGCGGGCGGGCCAGTTCGTCGATACCTCAGGTAACGGCGATTTCCAGACACCCACTTCATTCGCGGATTTCCTGATTTGTCGATCCATCTCCCTGACTGCCTGCTCCCCGCTTGCCCCGACCAACTCCTTTGATAAACGGGCGAGTTGAAGGTGAGTGCGCGATTCCGCGCCGCGCGTGAACCCATGCGCTGGATGGTTCGATTCCGTTCGCCCTGGGGCGTGACTCCCGCCACGATCGCCCGTTGTCTTCTTCATGAGCCGGGGCCCACCCGGACCACGGGCCGGGAGCCACCCGGCCTCGCCACGCACCGCATCCCCGAGGGAGCCACCCGTGCCGCGCATGCTCGACGTCAGCGACGAGGTACGCGCCGAGATCGGCGACGAAGAAGCCGACCGCCTGCTCGCCGGAGAGACCGCCCCGGGCAGTTACGACTGCACGTCCTGCCGCACCCCGGGCGACTCCGAGCAGGAGCGCACCAGCACCGTCCTGTTCGTCGGGGACGAGACCGCCGTCCTCGCCTTCGCCCACGCCGGCTGCCTGCCCTCGCAGGTCGTCCAGGTCACCGAGGAGCAGCTCCGGGGCGCCGTGAAGTCGATCACCGGCGACACCGTCGACCTGGAGCCCGACAAGGTGGTGCCCGAGCAGGCGGTGCTCGGCGTGACCAGCGGACTGATCCTGATCGGCGGGGAGTTGCACCCGGCCCTGGTGGTGGAGCCGACCGCGCCCATCGCCCGGCCCGGCACGACCGGCACCGGCGACGACTTCCTGCCGTTGCTCATCGAACAGGGCTTCATGCCACTGTCGGAGCTGTCGGCCGTACCGCCGGTGCTGCACGGCTGGTCGGTGCTGCTCGCGGTGGGCCAACTGCACGCGGTGCTCCAGCCGGGCGGCAACGGCGGCCAGCCGGTGGCCTGGTGGCAGGCGCACCAGCCACTGCAGGTCACCGAGGCCTGGCGGGCGGCCGCCAACAAGCACCAGCAGGTGCTGGTGCTCGCCGCGCCCGTCGACTCGATCGGCCGCCAGCCGCGTGAGGACCTGCTGCGGGACGCGCTGGACAAGGCGGCGGCGAACGGAAGGCTGGTCGCCGCGGCCCTGCCGCTGGCCGGCACCTGAGACGGACGTCACCCGCCCGGGCCGTACCCCCTGCGAAAGCCGTGACCGGGGCCGCATCCCCTGACCCGCGGGGTCGTTTGGACATACGTGCACGCATACGACGTTCCCCGCCGCCAGTCCTTCTCGTCGATCCCGTCCGCGCGGTCGGCTCAGGACACCCAGGGCGGCCCATCGGCCACGCCGATCTACGACGCGCTCTACGCCGAGTACGTCAAGTCCTTCCGCGCACTTCCCGGCGACCGCAGCGGCGAGGAGAAGCTGGGCTTCACCGCTTTCGGGAACATCCCGCACAGAACGGGCTCGTACAGCAGTTCCTACTACAGCTCGTACAGTGCCTACAGCGCGGGGGCCCAGAGCGCCCGCCATGCCGCCGGGCAGCAGCCGCAGTGGCAGTGGGTCGGGACCGTCGACACGCACGGCACGCAGATGCACTACGTACCTGCCGCGCTGCCGCCGGGACGGCGCGATGGCGTCTGAGCGAGCACGCAAGCAGTGAGGGGCGGCCCCCGGCGGGGGCCGCCCCTCACTGCTTGCTTCGCTACTTCTTCTTGCCGCGCTTCTCGCGCACCCGCACCGAGATGTGGATCGGCGTCCCCTCGAAGCCGAACTCCTCACGCAGCCGGCGCTCGATGAAGCGCCGGTAGCCCGCCTCGATGAACCCGGAGGCGAACAGCACGAACCGCGGCGGCTTGGTGCCCGCCTGCGTGCCGAACAGGATGCGCGGCTGCTTGCCGCCCCGCACCGGGTGCGGGTGGGCGGCGACCAGCTCACCGAGGAAGGCGTTCAGCCGGCCCGTCGGGACCCGGGTCTCCCAGCCCGCCAGAGCCGTCTCGATCGCCGGGACGAGCTTCTCCATGTGCCGCCCGGTGCGCGCCGAGACGTTCACCCGCGGGGCCCACGCCACCTGGCCGAGCTCGGTCTCGATCTCCCGCTCCAGGTAGTAGCGGCGCTCCTCGTCGAGGGTGTCCCACTTGTTGAAGGCCAGAACGATTGCGCGGCCGGCCTCCACCGCCATGGTGACGATCCGCTGGTCCTGCACCGAGATCGACTCGGAACCGTCGATGAGGATGACGGCGACCTCCGCCTTCTCCACGGCGGCGGCGGTGCGCAGCGAGGCGTAGTAGTCGGCGCCCTGCTGGAGGTGGACCCGCTTGCGGATGCCCGCCGTGTCGACGAACTTCCAGGTCACACCGCCCAGTTCGATCAGTTCGTCGACCGGGTCGCGGGTGGTGCCCGCCAGCTCGTTGACGACGACGCGCTCCTCGCCCGCCACCTTGTTCAGCAGCGAGGACTTGCCGACGTTCGGGCGGCCGATCAGGGCGATGCGGCGCGGGCCGCCGATGCCGCCCCCGCCGAACGTCTCGCGCGGCGCCTCCGGCAGCACCTCGAGGACCTGGTCGAGCATGTCGCCGGTGCCCCGGCCGTGCAGAGCGGAGACCGGGTACGGCTCCCCCAGGCCCAGCGACCACAGGTACGCCGCGTCGGCCTCGCCGCTCGGGCCGTCCACCTTGTTGGCGCACAGCACGACCGGCTTGCCGGCCTTGCGCAGCAGCCGGACGACGGCCTCGTCGGTGTCCGTGGCGCCGACCTTGGCGTCGACGACGAACACGACCGCGTCGGCGGCGTCGATGGCGTACTCGGCCTGGGCGGCCACGGAGGCGTCGATGCCGAGGACGTCCTGCTCCCAGCCGCCGGTGTCGACGACCTTGAAGCGGCGGCCCGCCCACTCGGCCTCGTAGGTCACACGGTCGCGGGTGACGCCGGGCTTGTCCTCGACGACGGCCTCGCGGCGCCCGATGATGCGGTTCACGAGTGTCGACTTGCCGACGTTGGGACGGCCGACGACGGCGAGCACCGGCAGCGGGCCGTGACCCGCCGCCTCGATGGCACCCTCGACGTCCTCGGGGTCGAAGCCCTCCTCCGCGGCGAGCTCCATGAACTCCGCGTACTCGGCGTCGCCGAGCGCCCCGTGGTCGTGCTCGTGCGGCGCCGAGCCGTCGGGCTGGATGTGGTCGTTCATGAAGTCCGTACCTCGTCGTTCATCGTGGTGGTCGGTGGAGTACCCGCTGTCTTCCGGGCTGATCCACTACTCAGTGTTGCCTAGCGCCCGGTGAGGCGCCTGGCGTTTTCCAGGTGGGCGGCGAGCTGCTTCCGGATGCGCCCGGTCGCCTCGTCCAGCGCCGTGCGCGTACGGCGCCCGCTGCCGTCGCCCGCCTCGAAGGGCTCCCCGAAGACGACGTCGACGCGGGACCGCAGCGGCGGCAGCCCCTTTATCAACCGTCCCGGTCGGTCGGTGCTTCCCAGCACCGCGACCGGCACGATCGGGGCTCCGCTGCGCACCGCGAAGTACGCGAGCCCCGCGCGCAGCGAGGCGAAGTCGCCCTCGCCCCGGGTGCCCTCCGGGAAGATGCCGAGCACGCCGCCGTCGTCCAGGACGCCGAGCGCTCGGGTGATCGCCGTGCGGTCGGTGGTGTCGCGGTCCACCTTCAGCTGGCCGATGCCGGTGAGGAACGGGTCGAGCGGGCCGACGAACGCCTCCTTCTTGATCAGGAAGTGCGTCGGCCGGGGCGCCACGCCCATGACCATCGGGCCGTCGATGTTGTGGGAGTGGTTGACCGCGAGGATCACCGGGCCGTGTGTGGGCACCCGCCAGGCACCCAGCACGCGCGGCTTCCACAGCCCGTACATCAGTCCGACGCCGATGCGCCGCCCGACCTCGGCGCCCCGCACCGAAGGAAGCTCGGTCACTTTCCGGCCCGCTTCTCCTCGACGAGGGTGACGACGCACTCGATGACCTGGGCCAGCGTGAGCTCGGTGGTGTCCACCTCGACGGCGTCGTCCGCCTTGGCCAGCGGCGAGGTCTTGCGGCTGGAGTCGGCGGCGTCCCGCTTGATCAGGGCCTCGCGGGTGGAGTGCACGTCGGCGCCCTTCAGCTCACCGCTGCGGCGGGCGGCACGCGCCTCCGCGGAGGCGGTGAGGAAGATCTTCAGGTCGGCGTCCGGCAGCACGGTCGTGCCGATGTCCCGGCCCTCGACCACGATGCCGTTCCTCGCGGAGGACGCGATCGAGCGCTGCAGCTCGGTGATCCGGGCGCGCACCTCGGGCACCGCGCTGACCGCGCTGACCTTGGAGGACACCTCCCCGGTGCGGATCGGGCCGGCCACGTCGACGCCGTCGACCGTGATGGTCGGGCCCTCCGGGTCGGTGCCGGAGACGATCTCGGGCTTGCCGGCCGCGGCGGCGACGGCGGACGGGTCATCGATGTCTATGCCGTTGTTCACCATCCACCAGGTGATCGCCCGGTACTGGGCGCCGGTGTCCAGGTAGCTCAGGCCGAGCTGCGCCGCCACGGCCTTCGACGTGCTCGACTTGCCCGTGCCTGCGGGGCCGTCGATGGCGACAATCACTGGCGTGGCGCTTTCCACTGTGGGGACCTTCCTGAACCGGGCTGGCGGGGTGGGGGCGCGACTGCCCCGCACAAGGTTACTGGGTGCGGGTCACTCGTCCGGCCGCGGCGTATGCGGCCCGTCCGCGCACGGCTGTCAGCGGCGCCACCCCTTCCGGCCCTTCCGGCGATCGAGGACGAGGCCGTCAGGCCGAAAGCGGGGGCACAGGGGCGACAGCCCCCGGAACGCGGCCCCGCCCCACTGCCCCTACTGCCGGATGGCCCAGCCCCGTTCCCGCAGCGCAGCGCTCAGCACAGGCGCCGCCTTCGGCTCCACCATCAACTGCACGAGACCGGCCTGCTGCCCCGTCGCGTGCTCGATCCGCACGTCCTCGATGTTGACGCCGGCCATCCCCGCGTCGGCGAAGATCCGGGCCAGTTGCCCCGGCTGGTCGTCGATCAGCACGGCCACGACCTCGTAGGCCCGCGGAGCGGACCCGTGCTTGCCGGGGACGCGGACCTGCCCGGCGTTGCCGCGCCGCAGCACGTCCTCGATCCCGCTGGTGCCCGCGCGCCGCTTCTGGTCGTCGGACGACTGCAGCGCGCGCAGCGCCCGCACGGTCTCCTCCAGATCCGCGGCGACGTCCGTGAGCAGGTCGGCGACCGGCGCGGGGTTCGCGGAGAGGATGTCGATCCACATCCCGGGGTCGGACGCGGCGATCCGCGTCACGTCCCGGATGCCCTGCCCGCACAGCCGCACGGCGGACTCCTCGGCGTGCTCCAGGCGCGCGGCGACCAGGCTGGAGACCAGGTGCGGCATGTGGGAGACCAGGGCGACGGCACGGTCGTGGGCGTCGGCGTCCATCACGACCGGCACGGCACGGCAGTGCGAGACCAGCTCCAGGGCGAGGTTCAGCACCTCGGTGTCGGTGTCCCGGGTCGGGGTCAGCACCCAGGGGCGGCCCTCGAAGAGGTCCCCGGTCGCGGCGAGCGGGCCGGACTTCTCCCGGCCCGACATGGGGTGCGTACCGATGTACGCCGTCAGGTCGAGACCGCGTGCCTCCAGCTCGCGGCGCGGCCCGCCCTTGACGCTGGCGACGTCGAGGTAGCCGCGTCCCGCGCCCCGGCGCACGGCCTCGGCGAGCACGTCGGCCACGTGCGCGGGCGGAGCGGCGACGATCACGAGATCGACGGGCCCGTCCGGCGCCACGTCCGTACCGGCGCCGAGTGCGGCCGCCGTACGGGCCTGCTCGGGGTCGTGGTCGGCGAGGTGCACGGTGACGCCCCGCTGGGACAGGGCGAGGGCGGCGGACGTGCCGATGAGGCCGGTCCCGATGACGAGTGCGGTTCTCACTGGGCGATGTCCTTGCGCAGGGCGGCCGCGGCGCCGAGGTAGACGTGGGCGATGTCGGCACGGGGCCGGTCGGACTCGATGTGCGCGAGGACCCGGACGACACGCGGCATGCCGCCCTCGATGTCCAGTTCCTGGGCGCAGATCAGTGGGACGTCGACGATACCCAGCTTGCGGGCGGCTGCCGCGGGAAAGTCGCTGTGCAGGTCGGGCGTGGCCGTGAACCAGATGCTGATCAGGTCGTCGGAGCTGAGGTCGTTGCGCTCCAGGATGGCCGTGAGCAGGGCTCCGACCTGCTCGTCCATGTGCCCGGCCTCGTCCCGTTCGAGTTGGACGGCGCCCCGGACCGCTCGTACCGCCACGGCGATGCTCCTTGCTGACGTGCGTGTCGCTCTACGTCCGACCAGCCTAGTCAGCCCGCGCGGACCGGGTGCGCGGCGCCCGCTCGGCGAGACGCCGGTATTGCCGTTTCTTGGGTATTTTCGGAGCCGACAGACAGCAATGTTCCTTTTCTGCGCTTATCAGGCACCTTCGGAGCGACGACATGACTCACGAGACCACGCGCCGCACGGTTCTCCTCGCGACGGGCGCGACGGGCGCGGTGGCGTTCGTCGCCGCCTGCGGCGGAGGCGGCGACGACAACGGATCCACGTCGACGGGCTCCCCCACCGGCCAGGAGGACACCGGCCGGCAGACGGGCGCCCCGGCCGGCCGGGAGCTGGCCTCCACCGACGAGATCCCGGTCGGCGGCGGCAAGATCTTCAAGGATGAGCAGGTCGTGGTTACCCAGCCGGATCAGGGCCGGTTCAAGGCCTTCTCGGCGATCTGCACCCACCAGCGCTGCACCCTGGCGTCCGTCTCCGACGGCACCATCAACTGTCCCTGCCACGGCAGCAAGTTCCGCATCGCCGACGGCTCGGTGGCCCAAGGACCGGCGACCAGCCCGCTGCCGGCCGAGCAGATCGCCGTGGAGGGGGACTCGGTTCGCCTGACGTGAGGCTCCGCGTGCGCCCCCTGGGCTGCAATCCGAGACTCCGCGATGTCGCGAGCAGCACCGGGTCGGGCCGCTCGGCCACGACGGGCGCCAGGCCGACGCCCCGGGCGTCGATCATCCGTCACGCGTCCCAGAGCGCGCCCAGCGCCACGAGCTCGCTCCGGTACTCGACACGGTCGGCCCACTCGGCCGGCCAGGCCTCCGCGCCCAGGTACGCGCCCGCGAAGGCGCCGGCGAGGCAGGCGATCGAGTCCGAGTCGCCGGCGGTGCAGGCGGCGCGGCGCAGGGCCGTCACCGGCTCGTCGACGAAGAGCAGGAAGCACAGCAGGCCGGTCGCCAGGGCCTCCTCGGCGATCCAGCCCTCGCCGGTGGCCAGGCACGGGTCGGTCTCCCTCGAAACGGTGCGTACGGCGTGCCGGAGCCGGTCGAGGATCTCCAGGCACTCGTCCCAGCCGCGCGCGATGAACCGCTCGGGGCTCGGGTCCTCGGCGCGGCGCCACAGGTCGCCGAGCCAGCGCTCGTGGTAGCGGCTGCGGTTCTCCAGGGCGTACGAGCGGAGCAGTCCGACCAGCCCGGTCGGCTCGGCGCCCTGTGCGAGCAGGCGTACCGCGTGCGCGGTGAGGTCGGAGGCGGCCAGGGCCGTCGGGTGCCCGTGGGTGAGGGCAGACTGCAACTGGGCGGCTCCCGACCGCTGTTCGTCACTCAGGCCGGGGACCAGGCCCAGGGGCGCGACGCGCATGTTGGCGCCACAGCCCTTGGAGTGGATCTGGCTGGCGTCCTGCCAGGGGCGGGATTCGTCCTTCAGCAGCGAGCAGGCCTTCAGGCAGGTGCGGCCGGGAGCCCGGTTGTTCTCCGGAGACCGGTACCAGTCCACGAACTCCTCACGCAGGGGACGGGCCAGCCCCGACGGGGTGAGCAGCCCCCGGTCCGTCGCGGTCCGCACCGCCCGTCCGAGGGCGAGCGTCATCTGCGTGTCGTCGGAAACGTAAGCCCTCTGCGGCAGCTCCAGCTCCCGCCACGGTCCGTGGTCGGCGAGGATCGTCGGCACATCGTCGAACTCGGTCGGATACCCCAGCGCATCCCCGAGGGCGAGTCCCGTCAGCGCTCCGGTGGCGGCCTGCTTGCGGACGAGCGTGGTCATGCGGGGTGTCCTTCCCGGTTCGGCCGGAGGAGCGGCGGGTGGAGGGTGGCGGCGGTCCCGGCGCGGTACAGGGCGGCGGGTTTGCCCCGGCCGCCGGTCAGCCGGGCGGCACCGGGGACGGGTTCGACGAAGCCGGGCGTGGCGAGCACCTTGCGGCGGAAGTTCGGCCGGTCGAGCTCGGTGCCCCACACCGTCTCGTAGACCTGCTGGAGCTCGCCGAGGGTGAACTCGGGCGGGCAGAAGGCGGTGGCGAGGCACGTGCACTCGAGCTCGGCGCCGACGCGGTCGTGGGCGTCGGCCAGGATGCGGTCGTGGTCGAAGGCGAGCGGCCCCGCAGTGCCGTACGGCACCCAGTCGGCCCGCGCCGCGTCGCTGCCGCCGTGCGCCTCGGGCGCGTCGGGCAGAAGCGCGGCGAAGGCGACCGACACGACCCGCATCCGGGGGTCGCGGCCGGGCTCGCTGTACGTCCGCAGCTGCTCCAGATGGAGCTCCGAGACGTCGGACAGGCCGGTCTCCTCGGCGAGTTCACGCCGGGCGGCCGTCTCCGCGGACTCGTCCGGCTGTATGAACCCGCCGGGCAGCGCCCACCGACCGGCGTACGGCTCCTGCCCACGCTCCACGAGCAGCGCGTGCAGCGCGCCCTCCCGGAGGGTGAACACGGCCAGGTCGACGCTGACGGCGAAGGGTTCGTAGGCGTACTTGTCGTAGCCGTCCAAGACCCGCACCCCCTTTATAGTCAGTACGACTATAAAGGGGGTGCGGGTCCCTCACAAGCTCTAGAGGTCGACTTCCTGCATCAGCATCCCGACCTCCGTGTTGGACAAGCGCCGCAGCCAGCCCGACTTCTGGTCGCCCAGCGTGATAGGCCCAAAGGCGACCCGCACCAGCTTGTCGACCGGGAAACCGGCCTCCGCCAGCATCCGCCGCACGATGTGCTTGCGGCCTTCGTGGAGGGTGACCTCCACCAGGTAGTTCTTGCCGGTCTGCTCGACGACCCGGAAGTGGTCCGCGCGCGCGTAGCCGTCCTCCAGCTGGATGCCGTCCTTGAGCTTCTTGCCCAGGTCGCGCGGGATGGGGCCGACGATGTGCGCGAGGTAGGTCTTCTTCACGCCGTACTTCGGGTGGGTCAGCCGGTGCGCCAGCTCGCCGTGGTTGGTGAGCAGGATGACGCCCTCGGTCTCGGTGTCGAGCCGCCCGACGTGGAAGAGCCGGGTCTCGCGGTTGGTGACGTAGTCACCGAGGCACTGCCGGCCCTCCGGGTCCTCCATGGTGGACACGACACCGGCGGGCTTGTTCAGCGAGAAGAACTGGAAGCGCTGTGTGGCGACGGTCAGCCCGTCGACCTTGATCTCGTCCTTCTCCGGGTCGACGCGCCGCCCCTGCTCCAGCACGATCTCGCCGTTGACCTCGACCCGGGCCTCCTCGATCAGCTCCTCGCAGGCGCGCCGGGAGCCGAAGCCCGCGCGGGCGAGGACCTTCTGCAGGCGCTCGCCCTCCTGCTCGGCGCCGGGGAAGGTCTTCGGGAGCTTGACCTCCTTCTTCCCGGCGTACCGGTCACGGTTGCGCTCCTCGATCTGCGCCTCGTACTCGCGGGGCCGCGCCGGGGCCGTACGCCCCGGCTTCTGGGGCTGCTTGGGCCCGCCCTTGGCGCCGCCGCGCGCGGCGCCACCGCGCCCGGCCTTGGGGCCGTCCTTGGTCGCCCCGGGGCCCACGTCGTAGCGGCGCTCCTCGGGGCGGGGCTTGCGGGGGCGGCCCTGCCCCTGCTTCTGGTCCCTGTTGTTGCCGGCGCCGCGGTGGTTACCGCGTCCGCCGCTCTTGCCGCTGCCGCTGCTTCGCATCAAAGTTCCGTCTGGTCGTCTTCGTCGTCGGTACCCGGGGTGACCGGGCGGCCCGGCACGTCGTCATCTGGCGCGTCCGGGTCGAACGACGGTACGCCCTCCTGGGTCTCGGCCTCGATCGCCTCCGCCTCCGGGAGGAAGGGCGCGAGCTCCGGGAGCTCGTCCAGACCGCGCAGGCCCATCCGTTCCAGGAAGTAGTTCGTCGTCCTGTACAGGATCGCACCTGTTTCAGGTTCCGTGCCCGCCTCCTCTATCAGGCCGCGCTGGAGGAGAGTGCGCATGACGCCGTCGCAGTTCACCCCGCGTACCGCCGAGACCCGGCTGCGGCTGACCGGCTGCCGGTAGGCGACGACGGCCAGGGTCTCCAGGGCGGCCTGGGTGAGACGGGCCTGCTGGCCGTCCAGCACGAAGCGCTCGACGGCAGGCGCGTACGCGGCCCGCGTGTAGAACCGCCAGCCGTTCGCGACGTACCGCAGCTCGAAGCCGCGGCCCTGGACGGTGTACTCGTCGGCCAGCTCACGCAGCGCGTCCGCGATCTGGCGCTTCGGCCGCTCCAGTATCTTCGCGAGGTGCTCCTCGGTCGCGGGCTCGTCCACGACCATGAGGACCGCCTCCAGGGCGGGCTTGAGATCCAGGCCGGCGACGGCCCCGAGTCCGGCCGGCAGGTCGGTCGTTCGCTCGCTCACGCCTTCTTCTCCTCCTTCGGCGGCTCGGGCGGCCGGTCGAACTCGTCGGTGACGGTCGGTGTCTCGTCCCCGTCCCCGCCGGTCCACCGCACGAGCAGCTCCCCCAGCGCGGTCTCCTGCTCCAGCTCGACGGCCTTCTCGCGGTACAGCTCCAGCAGGGCCAGGAAGCGGGCCACGACCGTCAGCATGTCGTCCGTGTCCTCGACGAGCGACCGGAAACTGGCCTCGCCGAGCTCCCTGAGCCGCGCCACGACGATCCGCGCCTGCTCCTGCACACTGACCAGCGGGGCGTGGATGTGGTCGACGTACACCTGCGGCTTCGGCTTGGGCTGCATCGCCTTCACGGCGAGCTTCGCGAACCCCTCGGCCCCGATGCTGATGACGACCTCGGGCAGCAGCTCGGCATGCTGCGGCTCCAGCCCGACGGTACGGGGGTAGCGCCGGGCCTCGTCATCGAGCCGCCCGCTGAAGATGTCGGCGACCTGCTTGTACGCCCGGTACTGCAGCAGCCGCGCGAACAGCAGGTCCCGAGCCTCCAGCAGGGCCAGATCCGCCTCGTCCTCCACCTCGGCGGCGGGCAGCAGCCGAGCCGCCTTCAAGTCCAGCAGCGTGGCCGCGACGACGAGAAACTCCGTCGTCTCGTCCAGATCCCAGTCCGGCCCCATCGCCCGGATGTACGCCATGAACTCATCGGTCACCTTCGACAGCGCGACCTCGGTGACGTCCAGCTTGTGCTTGGAGATCAGCTGAAGCAGCAGATCGAAAGGCCCCTCGAAGTTGGCGAGCCGAACCTTGAAGACCCCGTCATCGGCAGTCTCGGCATCACCGGCCGACGGCTGCGGTGCCGGGGCGGGCCCTGGCACGTCCGCGGAGAACCACGAGGACTCGGCCACCGGAGCCGCAGGCTCCACAGCCCCGGCTACGCCTGCCCCCGCCACCTCCACAGCCGCCACCTCGGGCTCGGCCGTCTCCAGCGGCGCAACGCCCGGCGCGGCCTCAGGCGGGTCGAACGGCGGAGCGGCCCCGGGAGCCCCCGGCCCCCTCCCCAGCGCACGTCGGCGGCCGGCCGGGCCGCCGGGTGGTGGTGGGGAAGCGTTCGAGGTCATGGCCTCCGCAGGCTACCGCTACCGTCCGCGCAGCCGTCGTACGAGGATGCTGGCGTCGCCGCGGGTCTCCAGGTCGGCGAGGACCACGGCGACCGCCTCACGGACGATGCGCCCGCGGTCGACGGCCAGGCCGTGTTCGCCGCGGAGCACGAGACGGGCGTGCTCCAGGTCCATGAGCTCCTCGGCCGACACGTACACCGTGATCTTCTCGTCGTGCCGCTCACGGCCGCTGGGGCGGCGCGAGGCGGCCCGTTGGCGCTTGCGTGGCGCCGCCGCGGCGGCACCGGCGGCAGAACCTTCCTGCGCCGCCTGCCGACGGCCGGAGCCGGAACGGCTGCGGGACTCCCCGGCCTCGGCCGACTCCGAGTCCGCCGCGACATGCTCCGCGCCCTCGCCGTCACCGCCCTGCGCGGGCACCGACTGCGGCACGTCCTCCCCGCCGGCTGCCGCCGCGTCGCCCTCCCCCGCCGGAGCGGGCACCCGGGCGTCGCCGTTGGCAGGACGCCTGGGCGTGGACGGCTGCAGCGCCGTCCCCCCTGTCGTACGGAAGAGTTCGTCGGCCCCCGGCAGACTCACTCGGCGTGACACCGGGCGAGCACCTCCCTGGCGAGCTGGCGGTAGGCGGCGGCGCCGACGGAGTTGGACGCGTAGGTGGTGATCGGCTCACCGGCGACCGTGGTCTCCGGGAAGCGGACCGTGCGCCCGATGACCGTGTGGTAGACGTGGTCGTCGAACGCCTCGACGACCCGCGCGAGCACCTCTCGGCTGTGCACGGTGCGCGAGTCGTACATCGTGGCGAGAATCCCGTCGAGCTCCAGGTCCGGGTTGAGCCGCTCCTGGACCTTCTCGATGGTCTCCGTCAGCAGGGCCACACCGCGCAGCGCGAAGAACTCGCACTCCAGCGGCACGATCACCTTGTGCGCGGCCGTCAGGGCGTTCACCGTGAGCAGGCCGAGCGAGGGCTGGCAGTCGATGACGATGAAGTCGTAGTCGTCCAGCAGCGGCTTCAGCGCGCGCTGCAGCGTCGACTCGCGGGCGACCTCGGAGACCAGCTGGACCTCGGCCGCCGACAGGTCGATGTTGCTGGGCAGCAGGTCCATGTTGGGGACCGCCGTCTTCAGCAGCACCTCGTCGGCCGCCATCCCCCGCTCCATGAGCAGGTTGTAGACGGTGAGGTCGAGTTCCATCGGGTTGACGCCGAGTCCGACCGACAGCGCGCCCTGCGGGTCGAAGTCCACGAGCAGGACCCGGCGTCCGTACTCCGCGAGCGCGGCACCCAGGTTGATGGTCGACGTCGTCTTGCCGACGCCGCCCTTCTGGTTGCACATCGCGATGATCTTCGCGGGTCCGTGGTCGGTCAGCGGGCCCGGGATCGGGAAGTACGGCAGCGGACGCCCGGTCGGGCCGACGCGCTCCCGGCGCTGTCTGGCCGCGTCGGGCGCGAGAGTGGCCGCGTACTCGGGGTCGGGCTCGTACTCCGCGTCGGGGTCGTAGAAGTGCCCCTCGGGCAGTTCGTCGTAGTCGGCGAAGTGGTTGTGGGGCGCGCCACTTCCGTCGCCGGCCATGGCGTTCACGTGATGGCCATCCATCTTCTGGTGTGCTGTGTGAGTCGCCTGCTGACTCTGGTGGGCTGCGAAGGTGCGCACAGCGACGGAGCCGACAGCCTCGAACCCCGCGGGCCCCTGGCCCCGTGCAGGCATTCCTGGTTGACCACCCCCGGGAGTAAATGTCGACTCATTCACAAGTCGTCTTACCTCCTTGGTGACCAGGAAACTTCTAGACAGGTCAGCGTGGCACCATGCCGACGGTTGGCGACTCTATGGCGTGTCGGGCGTCCACAGCAACACAATCCGCCGGACCCGGCCCGATGTGTCGGCAATGAAACATCCCGCTGTCAAGGGCGTACGGCCGTCGCACGGCAGGTTTCACCGGTGTGCGAATCGGTTCAAGGGTTACGTTCGAGGCGAGTTGCCCGAGAATCGCGAAGTGACCATACACACATCCGGCCGGACCTTGTCGGGCAAGGTCCGGCCTGGTGCGCGGCGTTGACGACCTGTGTTGACGTATCGCCTTTGCCGCTGGGTGACTTAGCCGACATACCGGCCGCGGCAGCTCAGGCGAGGAGCGAGGACAGCTCCACGTGCTCCACGCCGTGCGCCTCGGCGACCTCGCGGTAAACGACCTTGCCGTCATGCGTGTTGAGGCCCTTGGCCAGCGCCGGGTCGCGGCGCAGCGCGTCCACCCAGCCGTGGTCGGCCAGTTCGACGATGTACGGCAGCGTGGCGTTGGTCAGCGCGTAGGTGGAGGTGTTGGGCACCGCGCCGGGCATGTTGGCGACGCAGTAGAAGACCGACTCGTGGACCTTGAAGGTCGGCTCGGCGTGAGTGGTCGGGCGGGAGTCCTCGAAGCAGCCGCCCTGGTCGATCGCGATGTCGACAAGGACACTTCCGGGCTTCATCCGTGACACCAGCTCGTTGGTGACCAGCTTCGGGGCCTTGGCGCCGGGGATCAGCACCGCGCCGATGACGAGGTCCGCCTCCAGGCAGGCCTTCTCCAGCTCGAAGGCGTTCGAGACCACGGTCTGGATCTTCGTGCCGAAGATCTTGTCGGCCTCGCGGAGCTTGTTGATGTCCCTGTCGAGCAGGGTCACGTGGAAGCCCAGACCGATGGCGATCTGCGCGGCGTTCCAGCCGGAGACGCCGCCGCCGATGACCACGGCGCGGCCGGCGAGCACACCGGGGACGCCGCCGGGCAGCACACCGCGGCCGCCGTTGGCGCGCATCAGGTGGTAGGCGCCGACCTGCGGGGCCAGCCGGCCCGCGACCTCGGACATCGGGGCGAGCAGCGGCAGCGCGCGGCTGGGCAGCTCGACGGTCTCGTAGGCGATGGCGGTGGTGCCGGACTCCAGCAGGGCGTCCGTGCACTCCTTGGAGGCTGCCAGGTGCAGGTAGGTGAAGAGCGTCTGGTCCTTGCGGAGGCGGTGGTACTCCTCGGCGACGGGCTCCTTGACCTTCAGCAGCAGGTCGGCGACGGCCCACACCTCGTCGGCGGTGTCGAGGATCCGCGCACCGGCGGCCACGTACTCCTCGTCCGTGATCGAGGAGCCCACGCCGGCGCCGCGCTCGATGACGACCTGGTGGCCATGACGCACCAGCTCGTGCACGCCGGCGGGGGTGATGGCCACCCGGAACTCGTTGTTCTTGACCTCGCGGGGGATGCCGACCTTCACGTCGATCACGGTCCTTGCTCAGAGGGTATGGGGGTCTTACTTAGGCATACCCGGGCACACGCGGGCACACCGGGAGAGACCGCAGGAGAACGTGCGGCAGAGCCAGTCTAATGAAGGTGTTCCCGCTGTCTAGCCTTTCATTACATCAATCTTCAGCCGATGCGGTACGGATTTCGCAGGCGTCGGGTTCATTTTGAAGGATTGAGTCGCCCAGAATCCGCTCGGCGGCGCCCCGGTGCAGCCCGGCCGACGCGGGGTCGCCGAGGTGTTCGAGGGTGTCGGCGACCCGCAAGTGCAGGGCGGCCTGCAGTCGCGTGTCCTCGGCGCGCCGCGCCCACTCCACGGCCTCCCGGCAGGTGCGCAGCGACTCCTCGGGCCGGCCCGCGTACTCCTGGACCCGCGCCAGCTCGCTCAGCGCCCGCGCCTGCGCGGCCACATCGCCGTTCCTTCGGTGCCCGGCGATCGCCGCGCGCCAGTTCCGCAGGGCCTCGCCGTAGCGGCCCGCGAAGGTGTGGGCGGCGGCGATACGCCCGTACAGCCGGGCGGCGTCGGCGCGCTCGCCCCGGGCGAGCCGCTCGACCAGGGCCCGGCCGAACCAGTCCGCGGCCCGGTCGAAGTCCCCGAGCTCCAGGTGCGCGCCGCCTACGGATTCCATCGCCCGGCCGGTCGCGTACGGGTCGTTCACCTCGCGTCCGGCGTCCAGCGCGTCCCGGTAGCGCGCCAGGGCGTCGGCCGTACGGCCGGAGCGGGCGTCGAGGTCGCCGAGGTTCAGCAGGGCGGCTGCCCGCTCGCGGGGCAGGTTCCGCCGCTCGGCGATGCCGAGGACCAGGCTGTGGATCTCGTACAGGTCGGGCGCGGCGGCCTGGGTACCGACGTGGGCCGCCATCGCCCGTACCAGCTGGGACATCAGCCGCCGGGCCAGGGTGTCCAGCTCCCCGTCGGCGACCGCGAGCCGGGCCGACGCCATCAGGGCGGGCCGGGTCAGGCGCAGCCAGTCCGCGGCCGCCCGGGGAGTGGGAAAGCGCAGGGCACGCGGCATGTCGAGGAGTTTCTGGCGTGCCTGGGGGCTGTCGGTCTCGGTGATCGCCCGGCAGGCCTGGAGCAGCCGCACGGTCCGCTCCAGCATGCGGGCGCGGGCCAGCTGGAGCTCGGCCGGGCGTTCGTGGTGGTCGGCGAGGATCCTCAGATGGGGGTGGAGGCAGCCGGGCACCTCGTACTGGGGCAGCGGGGAGTCCACCGCGCGCAGGAAGCCGAGGGCGACGAAGTCGTCGAGGGTCGTGCGGGCGCTGTCGACCGAGCAGCCGACGAGCGCGGAGGCGGTCTGCGGGTCGACCAGTCCCGCCGGGGCGAGGGCGAGCAGGCGCAGCATCCGGGCGGCGCCGGCGGGCAGGGTGGCGTGGGCGAGCCGGAAGACCCGCGTCAGGGCGGTGCCCTCGGTGTCCTCGGAGCGCAGCTGCTTGGCGAGGTCGGAGACGGCTGCATTGGTGCGGGCCGCGAGCCAGCCGCCCGCGAGCATCAGCGCGGCCGGCTGCCCCTGGCACTCCTCGGCGAGGCCCTCGGCGGCCCGGGGGTCGACGGTGATGCGGACCGAGCCGGTGTGCCGGGCCAGCAGTTCCACCCCGGACTTGGCGTCCAGGCCGCCCAGGATGCAGGGGCGGACGTCGGAGATGCCGGTCAGCGGGCCCTCGGAGACCGCGACGACCAGGCAGTCCGGGGTATCGGGCAGCAGGGCGTCGACCTGCTCGGCGTCGGCCGCGTCGTCCAGCAGGAGCACGGCACGGCGGTCGGCCAGGGCGGTGCGCAGGGCGTCGGCGAGGTCGTCCTCGCAGGCCCCCGCCGGGGCTTCCTCGTCCAAAGCGATGAGCAGGTCCCGGGCGGTGCGTCCGACGGGTACGGGGGTGCCGCCGGGGTCGGTCAGGCGGGCGCGCAGCACCCCGTCGGGGTAACGGTCCGCGACCTGGCGTACGAGTTCCTCGGCGAGTGCGGTGCGGCCCGAGCCCGGTCGGCCGGCGATGAGCAGCACCCGCGCGCGGGGGGCCTTGCGGCCCGCGAGGGTGTCCAGTCCCGCGCGCTCGATATCGGCGCGCAGTTCCTTCAACTCCCGTGTGCGGCCCAGGAACTCGCGCTGCCCGGCAGCGCGCCCGGTCAGCCGCACGTCGTCTGTCTCCACGACCTGATCCGCCACGGGCCACACTCCCGTCCCACCGCACACGCAAGCCCGCCGGGACTCCGGTTCGGGCGTGCCACAGAGCCTAGTTCACGCTCTGCAACGTTCCGGGTGGAGCAGGGCGGGGCGGAGGGCTACTTCCCCCGATCGGATCAGCCGATCTTCACACGACGAGGGTTTTGTACGGATGCACCACGAGGCGACCGGGCCGGCGAAACGGCCTTCGACGTGATCTCCACCGCTGGTCGGGCGCGGCGGCGGGCACGAGGTCGTCGTGGCCCTCGACCGGCTCGGGCAGGACCAAGGACTGATCGCCCCCGGGCGGACGGTCCAGCCTCGCGGACCGCTTCACACCCAGCCCCGGGGCGACCCGGGCGGAACCACACCCGACCTGCGCGACCGGCGCCTCACAGGCCGACCCGCGCCGCCCGGGCGAGGCAGCCCCGGGCACGCAGGCCGGCGCCCGGTGGACCGGACTGCGCGCCCGGCCCGTGGCACCAGCCCTGACCCTGCCCACCCTGGCGGAGTCGCACTCTCGGCACCCCGGCCACGGGCACGACCGACCGGCCGGGGCGGTCGCTCCCACCCGGGGGGCGCCCCCGGAGGGTTCACGCCTCGAACGGGCGCGCCGGCCAGGGAGCCTGTGCCGGGCGCAGTGCGTCCAGGCCGTCACCGGCTCGCGCGGCGACCAGCGACAGGACGCCCACGACGAGGCAGTTGTTGTGGAGCTCGCCGGCCAGCACGCCCCGGACGAGGTCCTCGACCGGCACCCGGTCGAGTTCCATGTCGGCCTCTTCCTCCTCGACCGCGAAGCGCTCGCCCTCGGCCTCGGACAGATCACGCGCGAGGAAGATCCGTACGGCCTCGTCGCAGCCGCCGGGCGTGGTGTAGACGTCGGTCAGCACCCGCCAGTCCTCGGCCTTGACGTGCGCCTCCTCGTACAGCTCGCGCTGCGCCGCGTGCAGGGGGTTCTCGCCGGGGACGTCCAGCAGTCCGGCCGGGATCTCCCACAGCTTGTGGCGCACGGGGTGGCGGTACTGGCGCAGGACGAGGACGCGGTCGGCCTCGTCGAGGGCGAGGACGGCCACGGAGCCGGGGTGGACCTGGTAGTCACGGCCGACCACGGTGCCGTCGGGCATGACCACGTCGTCGGTGCGGACGGAGGTCTTGTTGCCCACGAAGGGGGTCTGCGTCGCCCGGATCTCCCACTCCTCCGGGGTGTCCTTGATCGTCATGCCTGTCCTTCCACGTACCCAACACACCCTGCCGAAATGAAACCGGGGTGCACACCCTTTGAAGGGATGCACCCCGGCCACCGTACAACTGGTGTGTTACTTCGAAGTCTTCCGCTCGACCGCGGCCTTGACGAGCCCGGCGAACAGCGGGTGCGGACGCGTCGGGCGCGAGCGCAGCTCCGGGTGCGCCTGCGTGGCGACCAGGTACGGGTGGACGTCGCGCGGGTACTCGACGTACTCGACGAGCTTGCCGTCCGGCGAGGTGCCGGAGAACAGGATGCCCGCCCGCTTCTCCAGCTCGGCCCGGTAGGCGTTGTTCACCTCGTAGCGGTGCCGGTGGCGCTCCTCGACGTACTCCTTGCCGTCGTACACCTCGCGCACGATCGACCCCTCGGCCAGCTTCGCCGGGTACATGCCCAGCCGCATCGTGCCGCCCATGTCACCCTCACCGGCGACGATGTCCATCTGCTCGGCCATGGTGGAGATGACCGGGTGGCCGGTGGCGGGGTCGAACTCGGTGGAGTTGGCGTCGGAGATGTCGGCCAGGTTGCGCGCGGCCTCGATCACGATGCACTGCAGGCCCAGGCAGAGGCCGAGCAGCGGCACCTTGTTCTCGCGGGCGTAGCGGATGGCACCGACCTTGCCGTTCACGCCGCGCTCGCCGAAGCCGCCGGGGATGCAGATGCCGTCGACGTCACCGAGCTGCGCCGCGGCGCCGGCCGGGGTCTTGCAGTCGTCGGAGGTGACCCACTTGATCTTCACGCGGGCCCGGTTGGCGAAGCCGCCGGCGCGCAGCGCCTCGGTGACCGACAGGTAGGCGTCGGGCAGGTCGATGTACTTCCCGACCAGGGCGAGGGTGATCTCGTGGTCGGGGTTGTGGACGCGGTCGAGCAGGTCGTCCCAGGTCGTCCAGTCCACGTCGCGGAACGGCAGGTCGAGCTTGCGCACGACGTAGGCGTCCAGGCCCTCGCCGTGCACGGTCTTCGGGATGTCGTAGATCGAGCGGGCGTCGGGGCAGGCGACGACTGCGGCCTCGTCGACGTCGCACATCAGCGAGATCTTCCGCTTGATCGCGGTGGGCACCTCGCGGTCGCAGCGCAGCACGATCGCGTCCGGCTGGATACCGATGTTGCGCAGGGCCGCGACCGAGTGCTGGGTGGGCTTCGTCTTCAGCTCACCCGAGGGGCCGATGTACGGCAGGAGCGAGATGTGGACGACGAAGACGTTGTCACGGCCCACCTCGTGCCGGACCTGGCGGACGGTCTCCAGGAACGGCAGCGACTCGATGTCGCCGACCGTGCCGCCGACCTCGGTGATCACGACGTCGACCTCGTCCGTCGCCATGCGGCGGATGCGGTGCTTGATCTCGTTAGTGATGTGCGGGATGACCTGCACGGTGTCGCCGAGGTACTCGCCGCGACGCTCCTTGGCGATCACGGTGTTGTAGACCTGGCCGGTGGTGACGTTGGCCGAGCCGTCCAGGTCGCGGTCGAGGAAGCGCTCGTAGTGGCCGATGTCCAGGTCGGTCTCGGCGCCGTCGTTGGTGACGAACACCTCACCGTGCTGGAAGGGGTTCATCGTGCCCGGGTCGACGTTGAGGTACGGGTCGAGCTTCTGCATCACGACGCGCAGACCGCGGGCCTTGAGCAGCATGCCGAGGCTGGAGGCCGTCAGGCCCTTGCCGAGCGAGGAGGCGACACCCCCGGTGACGAAGATGTGCTTGGTCGTCGAGTTACGAAAAGCGGCGGGCGGCATGGCCAAGACGGGGCTCCCGTGGTCGCGGTCTGGGGGTGCGGTGCGGCTGCCTGCCGGAGGTTCCGGGGGCGCCGTCGCTGCGGTTCCGGGGTTCCCTGTCGAGGATTCCCTCGGGGGAAGGGGCCCACCGGTCCACGGGCTACCAGCGTATCAGCGCCGCGGGGCAATGACTTCCGGCCACGCTCCGCACACATCCCGACACGGAGGCGATCACCCTTACCGGTCCCTCACCCATTGCTCACTCGTTCGGCGTACTTGCCTTGCCTGGACGGGCACCCGGATCATCCGCATGCGTCGTATCCTGCTCGGACACTCGCTGCCGAGCCCGTCCGGCTCAACGGCGCCACCCCCCGCCCGTACGCACCGGAACAACGTGAGCTCGTCAGTTCGTTGAGCAACAATTGGCGCTTTGCATCACGGCTGAGTGACCTGTTTTGCTTCATCGCTCAACGACGCATTGCAAGACCTGCTGAAACCCCCTTGACCGCACTAGCGACAGCCCCCTCGTGGGGTGACGTGGCCGTTCGACTGGAGTTGCACGTGGCCGGGCGCATCGAAGACTACGCACTCATCGGAGACATGCAGACCGCTGCCCTGGTCTGCCGGGACGGGACAGTCGACTGGCTGTGCCTGCCGCGCTTCGACTCGCACGCCATCTTCGCCGGCCTGCTGGGCACCGAGGAGCACGGCTTCTGGCGGCTCGGCCCCGCCTACGCCTCCGACCAGGAACCGCCCACCGCCGCCCGGCGCAGCTACCGGGGCGACTCGCTGATCCTGGAGTCCGAGTGGGACACCCAGCGGGGCACGGTCAGGGTGACGGATTTCATGCCGCCGCGTGACGGCGCCCCGCAGCTGATCCGCATCGTGGAGGGCGTCTCGGGCCGGGTACCGATGCGCTCGGCGCTGCGGATGCGGTTCTCCTACGGGCGGGTGGTGCCGTGGGTGCACAAGCACGAGGGGCGCACGGTGGCCGTGGCGGGCCCCGACTCCGTGTGGTTCGACACATCGGCGGAGACGTACGGCAAGTCGCTGACCACGTACGCGGACTTCACGGTCGCTCCGGGTGACCGGATCGCGTTCACGATCTCCTGGCAGCCCTCCCACAAGGAGCCGCCGCCGCTGCCCGAGCCGGAGCAGTCACTGGAGGCGACGGAGGACTTCTGGCGCGAGTGGGTCGACCACTGTACGTACCACGGCCCGTACCGCGAGGCCGTGATCCGGTCGCTGATCACGCTGAAGGCCCTGACGTACGCCCCGACCGGCGGCATCGTCGCCGCGCCGACGACCTCCCTGCCGGAGGACATCGGCGGCGTCCGCAACTGGGACTACCGCTACACGTGGCTGCGCGACGCGGCGATCACCCTGTCGTCGCTGCTGCGCACCGGCTACCGCGAGGAGGCCCGCGCCTGGCGCGAGTGGCTGCTGCGGGCGGTCGCCGGCGACCCGGAGAACCTGCAGATCATGTACGGCATCGCCGGCGAGCGCGAGCTCGGCGAGGCGGAGCTGGACTGGCTGCCGGGCTACGAGAACTCCGCCCCGGTCCGGGTCGGCAACGGCGCCGCGCACCAGCTCCAGCTGGACGTGTACGGCGAGGTCACCGAGGCTCTGCACCTGGCCCACATGACGGGTCTCGCGCGCAACGACTACGCCTCGCTGCTCCAGCTGAAGCTGATCCGCTACCTGGAGGACCACTGGCAGGAGCCGGACGAGGGCATCTGGGAGGTGCGCGGCCCGCGCCGCCACTTCGTGCACTCCAAGGTGATGGCCTGGGTCGCGGTCGACCGCACGATCAAGCTGATCGAGTCCGGCGACGCGGACGGCCCGCTGGAGCGCTGGAGGGAACTGCGCGACGAGATCCACCGGGACGTGTGCGAGAAGGGTTACGACAAGGAGCGCAACACCTTCACGCAGTCCTACGGCTCGAAGGAGCTGGACGCGTCGCTGCTGCTGATTCCGCAGATGGGCTTCCTGCCGCCGGACGACAAGCGGGTCATCGGCACGATCGAGGCGATCCAGCGGGAGCTGTCCACGCCGGACGGCTTCATCCTGCGCTACCCCACGCAGGGCGACAACGAGGGCGTCGACGGCCTTCCCGGCGACGAGGGCGCGTTCCTCGCCTGCTCGTTCTGGATGGCCGACGACCTGGCGATGATCGGCCGTGTGGACGAGGCCCGCAAGCTGTTCGAGAAGCTGTTGTCGCTGCGCAACGACCTCGGCCTGCTGGCCGAGGAGTGGGACCCGCACCTGCAGCGCCAGGTGGGCAACTTCCCGCAGGCGTTCAGTCACGTGCCGCTCATCGACACGGCTCTGCGTCTGACCGCTTCGGGCGCGTACGGTGGCTGACGCGGTCCGCGGGGCGGCCCGCAGGGGTGTCACACCGGCTTGAGGGCCGTGAGTGTGCGCTCCCCGGCCGGGTCGCCCGCCGTGGCCGGGACCACGGCTATCTCGTCGAGTCCGGCCTCGGCGTAGGCGTCGATGCGGGCGCGGACGGTGTCGGCGTCGCCGACGAGGGCGACCGTGCCCGCGGCCTCCGGGGGCAGGGCCCGCAGCAGCGTGTCCGGGTCGGCGCCCTTGGCGGCCAGCTCGACGACCTCGGCGAACCCCGCGTCGACGAACATGTCGCTGTAGCCCGGCACGGTGAGGTACCCGACGACGCTGCGCAGGATCTGCGTGAGCGACTCCGGCTCCGGATCCACGGCGGCGGGCAGCCAGGCGGCCAGCCGCGGCGGGGTACGGCCCGCCTTCTCGGCGGCGGCGAGCATCCGGGCCCGCAGCATGCGGACCTGCTCGGGCGAGACGATGTCGAGCAGCATCCGGTCGGCGTGCGCGGCGGCCGCGGCGACCGCCCGCTCGCCGAACGCGGCGACGGTGACCATGCCTCCGGGCGGCGGCAGCCGGCGCAGGAAACCGCTCCCGGGCACGATCGGCTCGCCCGGCGCGCTGTCCATCAGCGCCCGTACGGCCGCCGCCGACTCCTCGAGGGCGGCGGCGGGCCGGGTCCGCGGCCGGCCGTGCACGCCTTCGACGACCCGCTTGCTGGAGGTGCCGAGGGCCACGCCGACGGGCCGGCCGGTGACGGCCGCGGTGGAGGCGGCACCCCGGACGATGGTCAGCGGGTCGCGCACCGACACCGGCACGGGCCCCGCGGTCAGCGCGGCCTGCTCGGTGGCCGCGCCGATCGCCGCAGCCAGGACGAACGAGTCCCACGTCGGTCCCTCGCCCGCCCACACCTCCCGGTACCCGAGCCGGTCGGCGAGCACCGCTACCCGCAACGGCTCCTCGACCGGGCTGTCGTCTTCCCGTCCCACCGCGACCACGCTGATGTCCATGACCGCGCCCGTACCCGGTAGATCATGACGTATTCCGCCCGGGTGATCGTGCCCCGTGTCCCTCCGGAGATGTCCGTAGGGCACCCGCGCGGGTAGCGTCCGGCACATGGACAGCGGGACGGACAGCGCGTACGACACCCAGGGTGCCGGGATCACCGTGCAGCGGGCGCTGGAGTTGCCGGGGCTGCGCAGCGGGCTGCCCGAGGTGCTGGCCGGTGCCGAGCGGCTCGGGCGGACCGTGCGCTGGGTGCACGCCGGCGAGGTGCCGCACATCGCCTCGCTGCTCAAGGGCGGTGAACTCCTGCTGACCACGGGCTACGGTCTCGGCACCCGCCCGGCCGAACAGCGGGCGTTCGTACGCACTCTCGCCGAGCGCGGCATCGCGGCCCTGGTCGTGGAGCTCGGCCCGCGCTTCACCCGGCTGCCCGCCGCCCTCGTCGACACGGCCCGCTCGGCCGGGCTGCCGCTCGTCCAACTGCACCGCGAGGTGCCGTTCGTCGCGGTCACGGAGGAGGTCCACACCGAGATCGTCAACGGCCACTACGCGCTGCTCCAGCGGGCGGAGGAGGTGCACCGGCGGTGCACACAGGCGGTGCTGGGTGGCGGCGGTGTGCCCCAAGTGCTCGGCATCCTGGCGGACTTCGCCGGCAACCCGGTGTTCCTGGAGACGGCGGACGGGCAGTTGCTGTACGCCGCCGGGGCCGGTCCCGAGGGCGCGGACCCGCTGCAGGTGTGGGAGGGGCTGCGCGGCCAGCACAAGGACGAGCCGCCGCTGGCGGGCTCGGTCCTGGTGGACGTGCCGGGCGGCGGGCACGGCAGCGGCGGTGTCCGGGCGCGTCTGGTGCTGCTGCCCGTACGGGCTTCCCTGGCGCCGGTGCACCGGATGGCGGCCGAGCGGGCCGCGGGCATCCTGGCCGTGGTGCTGATGCAGGCGCGGCAGGAGGAGGAGCTGGCGGCGCGCGGGCGCGGCGACTTCCTCACCGACCTCGCCGAGGGCCGGGTCACGGCGGAAGACGCCCCGGCGCAGGCGCGGGTGCTGGGCTTCCGGCCGGGCGAGGGCCCGCTGCTGCCGGTGGTGATTCGGCTCGGCGACGCCCTGTCCCCCGGCGGCGGTTGGGCCGTGCTGGCGAGGGCGGTCTCGGAGGAGCTGGCGTCGGTGGGCGTGCCGGTGCTGCTCGGGGTGCGGCCGGTGGAGGGGCGGGTGCTGGTGCTGCTCGGGCTGCGCTCGGAGTCGGAGCGGGCGACGGTCGCGGACCGGGTAGCGGCGGCGCTGCGGGCCGGGGTGGGCCGGGCGGGGATGCCGCGGCCGGGCGGGCAGCCGCCCGTGGTGGTCGTGGGCGTGGGCGGCGGCTGGACGGCGGTGGCGTCGGGCCTGCGCCACGCGGCCGAGACCGCCACGGCGGCCCAGGGCCTGCCGGACCGTCCCTGGTACGACGCCCGTCGCCTCGACATAGACCTGCTGCTGTGGCGGCTGCGCGACCATCCGGACCTGGCCGCGTTCGTCGACCGGGCCCTCGGCCCGCTCCTGGAGCACGACCGGCGCTCCCGGCCGCCGCTGCTGCCCACGCTGGCGACGTACCTGGCACATGCGGGACGCAAGGCGGAGACGGCCCGGGAGCTCCATCTCAACCGGCAGACGCTGTACAACCGTCTGGCGCGCATCGGGGAGTTGCTGGGCACGGACCTCGACGACCCGCAGACGGTGCTGACCCTGAGCCTGGCGCTGCGGGCCCGCAGGCACGTGTTCTAGAGCCTCTATGCGAGAGGCTGGGGCTTGGTCAACTCGTCGTACACACTGAGTACTTGGGCGACCGTCTCGTCCTCCGTCGGCCAGGTCGCGGCCTGCCGGGCGCCCTTGGCCCGCAGCAGTTCACGGCGCGCGGGGTCGCCGAGCAGGCCTGCCACGGAGTCGGCGAGGGCCTTGGCGTCCCCGCAGGGGACGAGTTCGGCCGCGTCGCCGACGAGTTCCGGAATGCCGCCCACGCCCGTGGCGACGAGGGGCACGCGCGAGTGGAGAGCCTCCTGAGCGAGGACGGAGCGCGCCTCCCAGCGGCTCGGCAGCAGGGCGAGGTCGGCCGCGGCGAGCAGATCGGTGATGTCGTCGCGCCGTCCGATGAGCCGGACCGGCAGCCCCTCCTGCTCGATCCTCCCCTGGAGTTCGCCGCGCAGCGGCCCCTCGCCCGCGATCACGACCAGCGGCACGGGATCCAGGCGCCGCCAGGCGCGCGCGGCGTCCAGCAGCACGTCGTACCCGCGGTGCCGCTCCAGGGAACCGACGGCAATGAGCAACGGCCGTCCGACGGCGCCGAGTTCGGCGCGCACCTTGGGCCGCAGCCGGTCGGGATCGTCGGGTTCGAGGGGCCTGCGGGGGCCGGGCAGCGCCACGGCCGCGAGCCGGGCGTCCCGGGCGCCCGTGTGCCGCGCCCGGTCCACGAGCGCCGACGACGTCCCCAGCACCACGGTGGCCGCCTTCACCACCCGTCGCTCCAGGACCCGCAGCAGTTGGGCACGCGCACCGTCGGCGTGCGTCCGGTCGTGCCAGGTCACGACCAGCGGGGTGCGCACGCGCCGCCCGCTGAGCGCGAGGACGGTACGGAAGGAGGCGTGCAGCCCGTGCGCGTGCACCAGATCGGCGTTGGCGCAGGCCGCCCGCAGGGCCGCCACCGACACCGGGTCGCTGCTGCGCGGCACGTGCACATGGTCGGCCCCGACACCGCTGAAGTCATAGGCGCGATCCGCCTCGAAGGGGGCGCACACCGTCACTCTCACGCCCCGCGCGACGAGCCCCGCGGCCAGCGAGCGCACATGCGCACTGCTGGCGGCATTGCCTCCGCCCAGCACCTGAACGGTGCGCAGCGGCGACTGGCCAGGCGGTGAGTGGCTGCTCACGGGGGTCACGTGGCCGGGCTCCTGGTTCGGGTCGGGCGGTCACGGCGCGGTCTCCCACGCATACTCCGTCAAGCATGCCAGGACATACGGGGGTTCCGGGCACGCCCGGAACCCCGGCGGCGCGACAGTGGGGCGCGGCATCGGGGGAATGCGCCGGTCCGGGTCACCCACACGAGTGAAGTCGGGCGTACCCGTCCAGCCCGGCCGCACGACCGCCGGCCCCGCCCCCGGCTACCCGTCCGCCCGAGCCGTGGCCAGCAACTCCTCCGCGTGCGCCCGGGCCGTCTCCGAGTCCTCCTGTCCTGCCAGCATGCGGGACAGCTCCCGGACCCGGTCCTCACCTTCCAGGACCTTGACGCCGGAACGGGTCACGGACCCGTCGTCGGTCTTCTCGACCAGCAGCTGCCGGTCGGCGAAGGCGGCCACCTGGGGCAGGTGCGTGACCACCACGACCTGGGCGGTCTTCGCCAGCCGTGCGAGCCGCCGGCCGATCTCGACGGCCGCCTTGCCGCCGACACCGGCGTCCACCTCGTCGAAGAGGTACGTCGGCACCGGATCCGTCCCCGCGAACACGACCTCCACGGCCAGCATCACGCGGGACAGCTCGCCACCGGACGCGCCCTTGGCGATGGGCCGGGGCGGCGCGCCGGGGTGCGGGGCCAGCAGCAGCTCGACCTCGTCGGCACCCGCGGGCCCGTAGGCGACCGGACGCCCGCCGACCTCGACGCCCTCCGGGTCCTCGGTCTGCCGGATGTCGAAGGACACGCGCGCGTGCGGCATGGCGAGCGAGGCCAGCTCGGCGGTCACGGCGGCGGCGAACCGCTCGGCGGCCTCCGTCCGCGCGTCCGTCAGCGCCTGCGCCAGCCCGCCCAGTTCGGACCGCAGCGCGTCCCGCTCGGTGGTCAGCTCCTCGATCCGCTCGTCGTCGCCGTCGAGTTCGGTCAGCCGGGAGGCACTCCGCTCGGCCCAGGCCAGCACGCCGGCGATGTCCTCGCCGTACTTGCGGGTCAGCCCGGTGAGCGCGGCCCGCCGCTCCTCGACGGCCGCCAGCCGCAGCGGATCGGCGTCCAGATCGTCGGCGTACCCCGCGAGGTCCCCGGCCGCGTCGCGCAGCAGGATCCCGATCTCCCCGATGCGGTCGGCGAGGGCGGCCAGCGCCGGGTCGTGCGACCGTACGGCGTCCAGGGCCCGCTGGGCACCCGCCACGAGCGTCCCGGCGTCGACGCCCTCGGGGTCCTCCGGGTTGCCGGCGAGCGCGGCGTGCGCGACCGCGGCGGCGGACGCCAGGGCCTCGGCGTGCCCGAGCCGCTCGGCCTCCTCGGCCAGCTCCACGTCCTCACCGGCCCGGGGTTCGACGGCGGCGATCTCGTCGAGCCCGTAGCGCAGCAGGTCGGCCTCCTGGGCCCGTTCGCGCGCGCGTGTGGTGATCTCGTCGAGCTCGGCGCAGACGGCCCGCAGCCGCTTGTAGGCCTCGCCGTACTTGGCCAGCGGCACGGCGACCGCGTCGCCCGCGTACCGGTCGAGCGCCTGCCGCTGCCGGGACAGCTTGAGCAGCCCCTGCTGGTCGGTCTGCCCGTGCACGGCCACCAGTTCGTCGGCGAGCCCGGCCAGCACGCCCACGGGCACGCTGCGCCCGCCCAGGTGCGCCCGCGAGCGCCCCTCGGCGGAAACGGTACGGCTGATCAGCAGCGCCCCGTCGTCGAGCTCGGCCCCGGCCTCCTCGGCGCGTACGGCGACCGTGGCGTCCTGGGGAACGGTGATCCGCCCCTCCACGACCGCCTTCCCGGCCCCGATCCGCACGAGCGCCGGGTCGGCCCGCCCACCCAGCAGCAACCCCAGGCTGGTGACCACCATGGTCTTGCCCGCACCCGTCTCACCGGTGACCGCGGTGAACCCGGGGGACAGCTCGACCACGGCGTCGTCGATCACGCCGAGCGACCGTATCCGCATCTCCTCCAACACGGACACGACCTTACGAGGTCCGGGCCCGCGAGTGCGACTGGCCTGCCCTTGTCACCCACGAGAGTGGTGATGCCTTGCTCGGGGGCGCGAGGCCGTCCCGGTACGCGGCTCCGCCGCGTGGGCGCGACCAACCACCCCCCGCAACCGCTAGTGCGGAGCCCCCCGCCACCCGGAAACGGGCAGAGCGAACTTCGCCACCAGCCGGTCCGTGAACGACGCGTGATGCAGCCGGGCCAGCCGCACCGGCACGGCCCCCCGCCGCACCTCCACCCTGGCGCCGGGCGGCAACTCCACGGTCCGCCGCCCGTCGCACCACAGCACACCCGGCGGGATATGAGGCAGAACCTCCACAGCCAGCACAGAATCCGGCGATGTCACCAGCGGCTTGGCGAACAGCGCGTGCGCGGAGATCGGCACCATGAGCAGCGCCTCGACCTCCGGCCACACCACCGGCCCGCCCGCCGAGAAGGCGTACGCGGTCGACCCGGTCGGCGTCGCACACACGATCCCGTCACAGCCGAAGCCCGTCACCGGCCGCCCGTCGATCTCGAGGACGATCTCCAGCATCCGCTCCGCGGACACCTTCTGCACGGCCGCCTCGTTCAGCGCCCAGTCCGTGTGCACGATGTCCCCGTTGCGGTGCACCACGACGTCGACGGTCATCCGCTCCTCGACCTCGTACGCCTTGGTCACCACCCGGTCGACCACCTTGTCGAGGTCGTCCCGCTCGGCCTCCGCGAGGAACCCGACGCGCCCGAGGTTGACGCCGAGCATCGGAACCCCCGACGCCCGCGCGAACTCGGCGCCGCGCAGCAGCGTGCCGTCGCCGCCCAGCACGATCAGCAGTTCACACCCGTCGAGGCACTGCGGAGTGGCTTCCTTGACCAGCTCCACTTCGGTCGGCAGCGGCAGGTCGCGCGCCTCCGCCTCCAGGACGCGCACGCCCAGCCCGGAGCGCAGCAGCCCCTTCACCACGAGCTCGGCACTGCGCACGGCCGCGGGCCGCCCCGTGTGGGCGAGCAGGAAAACAGTACGAGCTCGGTTCTCGGTCAACGCGGCCCCTCCGCCACTGCACGGTCAACGTCGGCCGGGTCCAGTTCCGGTGCCCCGGCCCGCAGCCACAGAAAGTATTCGACATTCCCCGACGGCCCGGGCAGCGGACTGGCCGTCACGCCCTTCACCCCGAGCCCCAGTCCCCAGGCCTTCTCGGCCACTCCCGTCACCGCTTCGGCCCGCAGCTGGGCGCTGCGGACGACTCCCCCACTGCCCAGCCGCTCCTTCCCCACCTCGAACTGCGGCTTGACCATCATCACCAGATCGGCGTCCGGCTTCACGCACCGCACCAGGGCGGGCAGGACCAGCCCGAGCGGGATGAAGGAAAGATCCCCCACGACAAGATCCACAGGCTCCCCATCGATCGCTTCAAGCGTCAACTCGCGCACGTTCGTACGGTCCTTGACGGTGACGCGTTCATCCTTCTGGAGGGACCACGCGAGTTGGCCGTATCCGACGTCCACGGCGACGACATGGGCGGCGCCCGCCCGCAGCAGGACGTCGGTGAAACCGCCGGTGGACGCGCCCGCGTCGAGCGCCCTGCGCCCCTGCACGGCCAGCCCCTGCGGCACGAACACCTCGAGCGCCCCGGCGAGCTTGTGGCCGCCCCGGGAGACGTAGTCGGGATCGCTGTCGTCCTGGGCCACCACGATCGCGGCCGCCGTCTCCACCTGTGTGGCGGGCTTGGTCGCGACGGTCTTGCCGACGGAGACGCGTCCGGCGGCGATCAGCTGGCCGGCATGCTCACGCGAACGCGCGAGCTTCCGGCGGACCAGCTCCGCGTCCAGACGGCGACGTGCGACTCCTGCCACGTTCGGTTCAGCTCCTAGGTCCAGGCGGCGATCAGAGGGGGCGACCCGAAGGGTCGCGGTGCGGGGTGGTGGCCGGGTGACCGGCGGGAGCCGGAGGTCCCGGGCGTACGTCGAGCGCGGTGAGCGCGTCGCGCAGCCCCCGGTGTACATCCTCGTACACCTCGATGTGCCCGTCCGTGGCGAGGTGGTCCGCGTCGCCGAGCCGGTCCAGGGCCGCGTCCACGTCGGCGTCGCCGGTGGGGATGCGGGGCACGTTCAGCGGGGCGGGGGCGGCCGGGTCGTGGCCGGGCTCTTCCTCCGCGGCCGCCGAGGTCTCGGGAACTGCGTCGTCCATGCCCAGACGCTACCGCGAACCGCTGCGGTACCGTCGACCGCGATGGCCACGATCGAGGAGTGCCGCAGCGCACTCGACAAGCTCTCGGACAACATGCAGCGCGCCGAAGGGGACGTCCGCGACGCCGCGGCCCTGGACCGCTCGGTGAGCTGCCACATCACGGACCTGGACGCCACCTTCGTCGGCCGGATGCGCGGCGGGCGGATCGAGGTGCACGACACGGTCCAGGGACCGCCGCCCGCCAAGGCCGAGATCAGACTGGCCATGACCGGCGACGACCTGGTGGCCCTGGTCGACGGCGAGCTGAGCTTCGCCACGGCCTGGGGTTCTGGCCGGGTGAAGCTGCACGCGTCGCTGCGGGACCTGCTCCGCCTCAGGAAGCTTCTGTAGCGGCGACCTTCCCGGCCACATCCCCGGCGCGTGCCTTGCGCGCCGCCGGCACGACCAGCGGTGTGCCCGTCTCCGGGTCGTCGACGACCTGACAGCGCAGCCCGAAGACCTCCTCGACCAGCTCGGCCGTGACGATGTCCCTGGGCGCGCCCTCGGCGACGACCCTGCCCCCGCGCAGGGCGATGAGGTGGGTGGCGTAGCGGGCGGCGTGGTTCAGGTCGTGCAGCACGGCCACGAGCGTGCGCCCCTGCTCCTCGTGCAGCTCCGCGCACAGGTCCAGGACGTCGATCTGGTGCTGGATGTCCAGGAAGGTCGTCGGCTCGTCGAGCAGGAGCAGCGGCGTCTGCTGGGCGAGCGCCATGGCGATCCACACGCGCTGGCGCTGGCCGCCCGAGAGCTCGTCGACGTAGCGGTCGCCGAGCTCGGCGACACCGGTCTGCCGCATGGACTCCTGGACGATCCGCTCGTCCTCGGTGGACCACTGGCGCAGGATGCCCTGGTGCGGGTAGCGACCGCGGCCGACGAGGTCGGCGACGGTGATGCCGTCGGGCGCGATGGACGACTGGGGCAGCAGACCGAGGGTCCGCGCGACCTTCTTCGCGGGCATGGACTGGATGACCTGCCCGTCGAGCAGCACCCGTCCCTCGCTCGGCTTGAGCATCCGCGACAGCGCCCGCAGCAGTGTCGACTTGCCGCACGCGTTGGGGCCGACGATCACCGTGAACGAGTGGTCGGGTATCTCCACCGACAGCTGCTCGGCGATGACCCGCTGGTCGTAGGCCAGGGTGACGTTCTCGGCGGACAGGCGGTTCACGGGGCTCCTTCGGTTGTTCAGTCCGCTGCTGGTGCTGCTCTCGGCGCTCGGGCCCGCGCTCATATCCGGCCCGCCCTGCGCTCGGTGACCAGCAGCCACAGCAGGTAGACACCGCCGACCACACCGGTGACCACACCCACGGGCAGCTGCTCGGCGCCGAACGCCCGCTGCGAGACCCAGTCGGCGACGACCAGCAGGGCGGCGCCCATGCACAGCGAGGGCAGCAGGTTCGGCCCGGGCGAGCGGGTCAGGCGCCGGGCCAGCTGCGGCGCGGTCAGCGCGACGAAGCTGACGGGGCCGGCCGCTGCCGTCGCGGACGCGGTGAGCAGCACGGCCGCCACCATCAGCAGCAGCCGTACGCGCTCCACCCGGATGCCGAGGGCGTACGAGACGTCGTCGCCCATCTCCATCATCCGCAGCCCCCGCGCGTTGACCAGGACGAGCGGCACGAGCACGGCGGTCAGCACGAGCAGCGGCCACACCTGGTCCCAGTCACGGCCGTCGAGGGAGCCGGTCATCCACACCACCGCGCGGGCCGCGTCCACGATGTCGGACTTGGTCAGCAGATAGCCGTTGACGGCGGTGACGATCGCGGAGACGCCGATACCGACCAGGACCAGTCGGTAGCCGTGCACGCCCCGCTTCCAGGCGAGCACGTAGATGGCGAGCCCGGTCACCAGGCCGCCCACGAGCGCCCCGGCGGCGACCTGGTCGGCGCTGCCGGAGGTCAGCACGATCACCGTGAGCGCGCCGGCCGTCGCGCCCTGGCCGAGACCGAGCACGTCCGGGCTGCCCAGCGGGTTGCGGGAGATGGACTGGAACAGCGCACCGCCCAGTCCGAGCGAGGCGCCCACGAGCAGCCCCACCAGGACCCGCGGCAGCCGCAGTTCGTTGACGATGAACTCCTGGCCCGGGTTGCCCTCGCCGACCAGCGTGCGCAGCACGTCGGCGGCCGGGATGGGGAAGTCGCCGGTGCCGATGAGCACGACACTCGCCGCGAGCGCGGCGACGAACAGCAGGAGCACGACGGTGACGATCCGCACGTCCAGGCGTATCGAGAGCCTGCCGGTCCGCACGGCACGGTTGGTGGTCTTCACAGCTGCGCCGTCCTCCGCCGTCGTACGAGAAAGATGAACACCGGTCCGCCGAGGATCGCGGTGACGATGCCCACCTGGAGTTCCGCGGGCCGGGCCACGATCCGGCCGATGACGTCGGCCCCGAGCAGCAGCACGGGCGACAGGATCGCCGCGTACGGCAGGATCCAGCGCAGGTCGGGCCCGGTGAAGGAGCGCACGACGTGCGGCACCATCAGCCCGACGAACACGATCGGCCCGCATGCGGCGGTCGCGGCCCCGCACAGCACGGTCGCGGCCAGCATGGACAGCGCCCGCGTCCGGTTCAGATCCGCGCCGAGCGCCTTTGCGGTGTCGTCGCCCATGGCCATGGCGTTGAGCGGCCGGGCCAGGGCGAGCGCCAGGACCGTACCGGTCAGCAGGAACGGCAGGACCTGCTCGATGGTCGCGTCGGTCGCCGAGGCCAGCGAACCGACCGTCCAGAACCGCATCTTGCCGAGCGCCGCCTCGTCCATGATCATCACGGCCTGGAGGTAGCCGTAGAGCGCGGCGCTGATGGCCGTACCGGCGAGCGCGAGCCGCACCGGTGTCGCACCCCGGCTTCCCCCGAGGAACCAGACCAGCGCGCCGACCGCGGCCGCGCCGAAGAACGCGAACCAGACGTAACCCGTGAGCGACGTGACCCCGAAGTACGTGATGGCCGTGACGACCGCGGCGGACGCGCCCGCGTTGATGCCGAGCAGGCCGGGGTCGGCCAGCGGGTTGCGCGTGAGTGCCTGCAGGACCGCCCCGGCAAGGCCCAGGGCAGCGCCGGCGAGCAGCCCGAGCACGGTCCGCGACAGCCGCTCCGCGACGACGACATCGCCGTAGGTCCCCGAGTCCTCGAACAAGCCGTGCCAGACCTGCCCGAGGGTCAGCTCCTTCGCGCCGATCGCGATACTCGCCAGCGCGACGAGCACCAGGGCCGCGACGGACAGAAGCAGCCCGAAGGCTCGTACCGCCCGTCGGTTCGGGGGCGCGGGGGCGGTCTCCGCGCGCGGTTCGGGAGGACTGTCGACCAACACGCGGTTAGGTTAGCCTACCCTCGCATCCGATCAAGATTCGGAATCCCCCGTCGCACTCGGCTGCCCGACCGCACCACGGACGCTGACAGGTCCTCAGATCCCCAGTCGGGCCAGTGCCTTCCCGCCGTCCAGCTCGCACACGCCCTCACCGGCGGCCGTCCAGGCCACGGCACACAGGGCGCGCAGCCCGTCCAGCGCCTCGCCCTCCCCTTCCAGCTCCAGCCGGTCCGCACCCGCCGTCGCCGTCCAGCCACCGCACCGGAAACCGCCGTCGCCCGCCTCCACGACGTCCGGCTGCCCGCCGAGCATCCCGCGCAGATCGGCGTCCACATACGTCGGCCGGTGCTGCGGCGGCGCGGCCAGCAACTGCGCGCCGTCGGTCACACCGGTCAGGACCAGCAGCGAGTCGACGTCCCCGTTGAACGCGCCCTCGATGTCCGTGTCCAGCCGGTCCCCCACCACCAACGGCCGCTTCGCCCCGGTCCGCAAGATCGTCTCCCGGTGCATAGGCGGCAACGGCTTGCCCGCGACCTGCGGTTCGGCACCCGTGGCGATCCGCACGACCTCCACCGCCGCGCCGTTGCCCGGCGCGATCCCACGCCCGCTCGGAATCGTCAGGTCGGTGTTGGACGCGAACCACGGCACGCCCCGGGCCACCGCATAGGAGGCTTCCGCGAACCGGCCCCACGGCAGATCAGGCCCGCCGAACCCCTGCACCACCGCCGCCGGATCGTCGTCCGCCGACTCGACGGGCTCGAGTCCCCGCTCGCGCAGCGCGACCCGCAGCCCCTCGCCGCCGATCACCAGTACCCGGGAGCCCTGCGGCACCTGCTCGCTGATCAGCCGTGCGACCGCCTGCGCCGAGGTGATGACATCGTCCGCGCCCGTCGGTATGCCCAGCTCCGTCAGATGCCCGGCCACGGTGTCCGGCGTCCGCAGCGCGTTGTTGGTCACGTACGCCAGACGCATCCCGCCCTCCCGGGCCGCGGCCAGCGACTCGACCGCGTGCGCGATCGCGCTCCCGCCCGCGTACACGACACCGTCCAGGTCGAGCAACGCCGTGTCGTACGCCTCGCTCAGGGCCTGCCCACTGCCCTCGGGCCTCGTCCTGACGCTCCGGCTCATCCCGCATCGCTCCTCGTTCGACGGCTTTCCCCCGATCATCCCCCATGCCACCGGCACCCGTACGATGCCGGGATGAACACAGCAGGTCACTCGGAGGAAACGGCGCACCGAGGCCTGGAACTCACCCCGTTCCGAGGCCTTCGTTACGACCCCGACCGGGTCGGCAGCCTTGCCGCCGTGACATCTCCGCCGTACGACGTCGTGGTGCGCCCCGACGGCCTGCACCACCTCGAGTCCGCCGACCCGTACAACATCGTCCGTCTGATCCTCCCCCAGGCCGCCACACCCAGCGCCCGCAACGAACAGGCCGCCGAGACCCTGCGCCGCTGGCTGTCCGAGGGCGTCCTGACCACCGACGCGGAACCCGGCCTGTACGTCTACGAGCAGCAGGACGGCGACGGCATGCTGCAACGCGGCATCATCGGTGCCCTGCGCGTGTCCGATCCGGCCGAGCAGGTGGTGCTGCCCCACGAGGACGTCATGCCGCACATCGTCGCCGACCGGGCGGCCCTGATGCGGGCCACCTCCGCCAACCTCGAACCCCTCCTGCTCACCTACCGCGGCGACGGCACGACGACCGCCACCGCGGACCTGATCGAGCGCACAGCGGGCCGGCCACCCCTGCTCGCGACCACCACGGAGGACGGCTTCAGCCACCGCCTGTGGTCGGTCACCGACAGCGCGGAGCTGGCCACGATCCGGACGGATCTGGCCGGCCACCAGGCGCTCATCGCCGACGGCCACCACCGCTGGGCGACCTACCGCCGCCTCCGCACCGAGCACCCCTCCCCCAGTCCGTGGGACCACGGCCTGGTCCTCCTGGTCGACACGGCCCGCTACCCCTTGAGGGTCCGCGCCATCCACCGCCTCCTGCACGACCTCCCGGTAGGCGACGCCGTGGCAGCCCTGGACGGCCACTTCCGCGTACGCCGCCTCGACGTCCCGCTGTCCGAGGCCCTGGACGCACTGGCGGACGCGGCCTGCGCGGGCAACGCGCTCCTGCTGGCCGGCGACGGCTCCTTCCACCTCGTCGACCACCCGGACCCGGGTCTCCTGGACCGCACGATCCCCGCCGACCGCCCCACGGCCTGGCGCACCCTCGACGCAACGGTGCTCCACGCCACGCTCCTCCGGCACGTCTGGCACATCTCCGAGGACTCCCCCGACCGCATCGCCTACATCCACGACACGGCCGCCACGGTCGCGAAGGCGGAACGCGACGGCGGTACGGCCGTCCTGATGCACCCGGTCCGCGAGGAGGTCGTCCGCGACCTGGCCCGCCAGGGCGTGACGATGCCCCGCAAGTCGACGTCGTTCGGCCCGAAGCCGGCGACGGGCCTGGTGCTGCGGGCGCTGGACCTCTGACCGCCGGGACAGCAACGCCGAAGGGGCGGGACCCGAGCCGCACGGCCGGGATCCCGCCCCTTCTCTCGTACTCGACAAACGTCAGCCCGTGCCGTTCGTCAGTTCTTGTCGGCGTCGTCCTTGTCGGCGTCGTCCTTGTCGGCGTCGTCCTTGTCGACGTCGTCCTTGTCGACGTCGTCCTCGTCCGTCTCCGGCGAGGCCTCCGGATCCTCGTCGCTCTCGTCGCTCTCGTCGTCGACGAGGACGTCCACGAACTCCACGCCGTCCAGCTCGGCGAGCCGGTCCGAAGCATCGGTGCTGCCGTCCCGGTCGGCCTCGACGGCCTTCGCGAACCACTCCCGCGCCTCGCTCTCCCGCCCGGCGGCGAGCAGCGCGTCGGCGTACGCGTACCGCAGTCGCGCGGTCCACGGCTGCACGGAGTTGGCGGCCAGCTCCGGGCTCTGCAGCGTCACGATGGCCGCGTCCAGCTGCCCCATGTCCCGCCGCGCACCGGCCACGACGAGCCGCATCTCGACCTGCCCGGCCTTGTCGAGCTTGTGCACCTCGGGCGCCCCGGCCATGTCCAGCGCCTTCTCCGGCCGCCCGAGCCCGCGCTCACAGTCGGCCATGACAGGCCACAGATCGATGTTCCCGGTCATCCGCTTGGCGGCCCGGAACTCGGCCAGCGCCTCGCCGTACTTCTGGCTGGCGTACGCGGCGAACCCGGCGGCCTCCCGTACGGCGGCGACACGCGACGCCAGCCGCAGCGCGACCCTGGAGTAGCCGTACGCGCCCTCGGGGTCCTCGTCGAGGAGCCGCGCGACCATCACGAGGTTCCTGGCAACGTCGTCCGCGAGCGTCTTCGGCAGGCTCTGCAGCTCCTGCCGTACGTCCTTGTCGATCTCGTCGCCCGTGACGTCCTCGGGGATCGGCAGCCGCTTGATCGGCTCACGGTCGCGCTCACGCTCGTCCCGGAACCGGCCACCACCGCGGCGATCGTCGCCGCCCCGCCGGTCGTCCCGGCCACGGAAGCCGCCGGGCCGCCCACCGCGATCGTCGCGACGGGGGCCACGACCGCCGCGGTCGTCCCGGCCACGGAAGCCGCCGCCCCGCTCGCCGCGGTCTCCGCGGTTGTCGTCGCGCCGGAACTCGCCTCGCTCGCGGGGAGCGTCCTCACGACGGAAGCCGGAACGCCCGCCCTGACCGGCGTCGTCACGCCGGAACCCGCCGCGGTCCCCACGGTCGTCCCCACGGCGCTCGTCGCGGCCACGGAAACCACTGCGGTCGTCGCGCCGGAAGCCGCGGTCACGGTCGTCGCTCCGGAAGCCACGGTCCCGGTTGTCGCTGCGGTCCCCGCGGTCGTCACGGCGGGAGAAGCCACCGCGGTCGCCGTCACGCCTGTCGTCACGCCGGTCATCGCGCCTGTCGTCCCGACGGTCGTCCCGTCGGAAACCACCGCGCGGCCCGCGGTCGTCCCCTCGGCGGTCATCTCGCCGGTCGTCTCCGCGGCGCACGTCGCCCCGGCGGTCGTCGCGCCGTGCGTAGCCACCGCCACGGTTGTCGTCGCGACGGAAGCCCCCGCGGTCGCCGCGATCGTCCCGGTTGTCGCGACGCTCACCGCGGTCGTCGCGCTGGAAGGACGGGCGGTCACCACGGTCGTCGCGGCGGAAGGACGGGCGGTCACCACGGTCGTCGCGGCGGAAGGACGGACGCTCACCACGGTCGTCCCGGCGGAACCCGCCTCGGTCCCCGCCCCGGTCGCGGTCGTCACGGCGCGGTCCACGATCACGGTCGTCGCGGCGGAAGGACGGACGCTCACCACGGTCGTCCCGGCGGAACCCGCCTCGGTCCCCGCCCCGGTCGCGGTCGTCACGGCGCGGT
>NZ_JBSFVB010000021.1:136494-137181 GCF_053592115.1 Streptomyces sp. NPDC002788
TCCACGATCACGGTCGTCGCGCCGGCCGTAGCCGCCACCACGGTTGTCGTCCCGACGGAAGCCACCACGATCGCCGCGGTCCCCCCGGTCACTCCGCTCGCCGTCACGACGCCCGTAGCCGCCCCGGTCGCTGCCGGGACGGTCGTTGTCACGGCGGAAGCCCCCACGGTCCCCACGCTGGCCGCCGCCGTTGGCGCGGTCGCTCCGGTCCCCGTCCCGTCGCCGCTGGTCGCGCTCCGGTCGGTCGTCGGGAGAGTTGGTGGACATGGTGACTCCTGTCTTCGGTACTGCAAGTCATTCTCGCGCAGCCGGGTTCCCAGCGCGCAGTGCAAAAACAAAAAGGACCCCTGGTCCCAGCTGAACGCTGGTGACCAGGGGTCCTTCCAAAGATTGTTCGGCGGCGTCCTACTCTCCCACAGGGTCCCCCCTGCAGTACCATCGGCGCTGTAAGGCTTAGCTTCCGGGTTCGAAATGTAACCGGGCGTTTCCCCTACGCTATAACCACCGAAACCCTAATGGTTTCGAGCGAACAAGCACACTCTTCAATTGTTTGTTCTACTCAAAGCCGACAACTGTTCGTTGTCTCAGAACTAACACAGTGGACGCGAGCAACTGAGGACAAGCCCTCGGCCTATTAGTACCGGTCAACTCCACACGTTACCGTGCTTCCATATCCGGCCTATCAAC
>NZ_JBSFVB010000022.1:0-75927 GCF_053592115.1 Streptomyces sp. NPDC002788
GCGTCCGCCAGCTGCCAGCTGCCGAGGCCCAGGGCGGCGATCAGGAGTGCGGACACGGCCCACTTGAGGGCCTTGCCCGTGCGCCCGACGCTACGGGGCCACCGGGTCCAACGACTCGATGTACGCGGAGATCGACGCCACCGTCGGGTTGAGGAACATCTGGTCCATCGGGACCTCGACGCCCAACTCCTCGATGAACGCGCCCTGAATTCTGAACATGATCACGGACTGGCCGCCCAGGGTGAAGAAATCGTCGTCGGCCGATATGTCGTCGACTTTCAGCTCCCGGCACCAAATGGCGCGCACGCTGTCGGCAATCATCATTGTCCTCTCTGGTTCGCCGACAGATTCTTGTCGGCTGTCGCGTCGGCTATCGCGTCGTGCCGCTCAGCGCGTACTGCCTTTTGAGCGAGTCGACCAGCGCCGCGCGGTCGACCTTCCCGTGCGGGCTCAGCGGAAGCCGCAGGACGTTCACGATCCTGGCCGGGACCATGTTGCGCGGCAGGGCTTGCAGGAGACGGATGCGCACGTCGTCCTCGGTGAGCTCGTCCCGGGTCGGAACGATGAACGCGGTCAGCTCGGCCTCGCCGGCGTCGTTGGGCGCGACGACCACGGCCGCCTCCCGGATGCCGGCCAGCCGGCCGAGCGCGCGCTCGATGTCGGCGGGGTCGATGCGCATGCCCCGCACCTTCACCTGCGCGTCCATCCGGCCGGCGACGACGAGGTTGCCGGCCTCGTCGACCCGGCCGCGGTCGCCCGTGCGGTACACCCTCAGCGGCGCGCCGTCGACCTCGATCGTCGCGAACTTCGCGTTCTCGGGGCCCGCTCCGCCCAGGTAGCCCGCGCCGACGCTCGCCCCGGAGATGCAGACCTCGCCGTACTCGCCCGCGCCGACGCCGCGCAGCTCCTCGTCGAGGAGGTGGATGTCGGTGTTGTAGGCCGGCCTGCCGACCGGGGCGATGTCGTGTCCGCCGCGCCAGTACCCGGCGAGGTCGTAGGAGGTCGCGACGTCCGTGCACTCGGCGACGCCGTACTGGTGCAGGAGGGTGCAGGTGTTGCCCTCGCGCCGCGCCCAGTTCGCGAGCCGCTGCGTCTTCAGCGGCTCGCCGCCGAAGAGCACGTAGTCGAGCCGGGTGAGCGCGTCGCCGCCCCGCGCGGTCTCCCAGTCCACCAGCAGGTACAGGGTGCTGGAGGCGCAGTGCACGACGCGTATCTCGTGCTGGGTGAGGATGCGGTAGGCCATCATGGCGTCGAAGTTCCGGGACGCCATGAAGTACTGGGTGGCGCCGCAGAACAGCGGGGTCATCAGGGCACGCTGGGACAGGTCGAATCCGAAGGCACTGACGACCAGGTTGTGCGAGCCGCTGTGCAGGCCGTACTCGAGCTTCAGCCAGTTCATCAGGTTGAACCAGCCCTCGTGCCGCACCGCGGTCAGCTTCGGCGTTCCGGTCGAACCGGACGTGAAGACCGCGTAGCACACGTCGTCGCCGGTGACGTGGACGTCGGGGGCAGTCGCCGGGAGCTGCGCGAGGTGGTCGGTGAGCTGCTCCAGGTCGACGACGTCGACGCCCGCCGAGTCGACCATCCCCCGCGTCTCGGGGGAGGCCACGATCAGGGCGAGGGAGGGCACCTGGCCCAGCAGCAGCTGGAGCCGGGCCGCCGGATAGGCCGGGTCGAACGGCACGTACGCCGCACCGGCCTTCAGCGTGCCGAGGATGGCGACGAGCATGTCCGCCGAGTAGTCGAGACAGACGCCGACCTTCGCTCCCCGGCCGTGTCCGCGCGCGGCGAGGAAGTGCGCGAACCGGTTCGCCCGCGCGTCCAGCTCGGCGTACGTCATCTGCCGGCCGGCCCGGACGACGGCCACGGCGTCGGGGGTGGCCGCCGCGTTGGCCTCGAACTGCCTGTGGACGACGGGCGCCGGGGGCAGGGCGACCCGCTTTCCCTGAAGGATCATCAACTGGCTCCGATGTGAGAGAGGTCCGGTCGGACGAGTCGCCGGGGCGCCACGGGATCAGGGGCCGGCCGGCACGAACGACGCGACGGGCCCGTTAAGGAGTTTTTGCACTATGAGCGTCCGATCAGGTCGCGTGGTCCGGTGCCGTGCATCGCAAGGCGCCTAAGTGCCCTGGCAGCGGAGCTGCCTGGGCGTTTCGGCAACACGGCGAGGCGCGGTGCCAGGCCGCCGCGCGACCCGGGCGGGCACAGTGCAAGGGCCCCTAAGCGGTGCCGCTGTCGGCGGTGTGGCGGTCGGCGGTCGCGAGCACGTGGGTCACCCATTCGCCGACGGGCAGACCGTGCGCGGCGGCCGCATTCGAGTAGTGCTCCAGTTGGTCGGCGGAGAGCTCGATGGTGAGCGTGGTGAGCTTCTGCCGGCCCTTGTCGGCGGCCTCCGGCTCGGCCGGACGGGACACCGCCCGCTCCTCGCCGTCGCCGCCCGCGGGGATCTCGGCGGTGTCGCCGCTCTGCGCGGCCAGGCTGGCGCGGAGCTCCCTGCGCAGCTCGTTGCGCGACCACTTCAGCTGTTCGGCCTTGCGCAGCCAGTAGTCCTGCTCCGGCGGCGACAGCCGGGCCACCTCCGCGTGGTGGGCGAAGCTGAGGCCGTCCCGCCTGCGGTCGTGCTCGAACCGCCGGGCCACCCACGCGTAGTTGCGCAGGGTCTGGTAGTCGAGGCCGGTGCGCTCGATGGCCTCCTTGTACCGCCGCCAGCCGTAGGTGGCCTCACCGAAGAGCAACCAGTCGGCGAGCCACCACGCCGAGGAGTTCACGAGGTCGCGCAGGTTGGCCCCGATCTGCTCCCAGGACCGCTCGGGCAGGTTCTGCGGGAAGACCATCCCCGACTTCTGCACCTTGGCCTGCGTGCCCACGAAGGACAGGACCACGTCGCGCTGCGCCGGCTCACCGCTGGTGTCCACCGGCCTCGCCTTGTACCTGCTCGCCGTTCTCACAGCCCCCGTCACAACCTTCATCTCCCAACTCAGAGCGTCTTCCTGGGTTCCGGCCGGTCACTCGGCCGGACACCCGGGCGGCATGTACTGCGTGAGCGCCGGCGGGACATGGGTGTGCGGGCCCGCGAAGCCGGTCGCGGGCGTCGCGGGCCGCGGCGCCTTCCACCAGGTTCTCTCGGTTCGTACGCCCGTACCGCGCCGTCCCGGTCGGGTCCGCTCGCCCGGCGGGCAGCCGCGGGACCGGGACGGCGCGGGCGGGATCCGCCGCATCGACTCGACGTGAGTCCGTGCGTCGTTCAGCCCGCCGCCATGGCCTCTCGCAGGCTCTTGGGGCGCAGGTCCGTCCAGTTCCGCTCGACGTACTCCAGGCACTCGGCCCTGGCCGCCTCGCCGAAGACCACCCGCCAGCCCGCGGGCACCTCGGCGAACGCCGGCCACAGGGAGTGCTGCTCCTCGTCGTTGACCACGACGTGGAAGCGGCCGTCCTCGTCATCGAAGGGGTTCGTGCTCAACTGGCACCGTCCTTAACCGTCACGGGGTGTCTCGGGATGGGAGAACGCCGGGCCCGCCGGCCCGGCCTCGGGCCGGGGCCGCCGGCTCTCGACGTACACACGGGAGATCGGCCGCCCGCGTTCCTGGGACCGGGCGCGGTCGTCGTACGGGCTTGGCTGCCCCACGTTGCCGGTGGCCGACTCGCCGACCACTGTAGCCACGGCCCCGCTCAGATCCGGTCGAGTTCCGCTCGAGACGCCGGGCGGTGATCGGCGGGCCTCCGGCCGGGGGCCCGCCCGCCGCTCCGGGGGCGTCCGGCGGCCTCCGAACGCGTAGTCGTACGGGTACGGGGAGTACCGTTCCCACGTCGTCGGCGCGCCGCCCGAGGATCGCTAGAGGGTTCCCACACCGGCGCCTGAGTCCCCCTGGTGCCCGCTCCGTTTCGGCCACGGCCGTTCTATGGTGCGAACGTGCGCAGCCCGATCCGAGGGGGAGCGATGGACAGCACACCACCTGCCTTGCGCCTGTTCGTCCTGCACCACGCGGGGGGCTCGCACGTGCTGTACCGCCGGTGGCCGGCCGGGCTGCCGGACACGTGGGACGTGCGACTGCTCGACGCCCCGGGTCACGGCTTCCTCCTCGACCAGCCGCGGATCGCGGACGCCGGCCGCCTGGCCGACTTCCTGCTGCGCCACATCGAGCCCGAACTCACTTGCCCCTATGCCCTGTTCGGGCACAGCATGGGCGCCCTCCTGGCGTACGAGATCACCCGGCGGGCCGTCGACCGGGGCCTGCCCCGGCCGGTGTGGGTCGGTGTCTCGGCCCGCACCGCACCGCAGCTCGCGGTGCCGGGGAGGCGGTACCACTCGCTGCCCGAGGCCGAGCTGCGGGAACGTCTGAAGGCGCTCGGCGGCACGCCCGACAGCGTCTTCGACGACCCCGGGCTGTGGACCCTGTTCGAGCCGGTCATCCGCAACGACCTGCGTCTGGTGGAGACCTGGCGTCCCGCCCCCCGTACCGGTCCGCTGCCCGTGGCGCTGTCCGCCTACGCGGGCGCCGATGACCGCCACGCCTCACCGCCGCGGATGGCGGGCTGGGAAGAGCACAGCGAGCGCTTCCTGGGCCTGCGGGTCTTCGACGGCGGTCACTTCTACTTCCAGGACGATCCCCGGCCGCTGCTGCGGCGGATCGAACGGGACGCGACCACGGCACTCGACGCGGTGACCGCGACGCGCTCCTCCTGAACCCTCCGTGCCTCCCGGCACACGAGTACGGCACGAGTACGGCATCCGCCACCTACGGACGAGTCTTCTGGAACGGGGAACGACGATGCGGACAACGACACGGAAGAGACCCAGCGCGGGCTTGGTCGCGCTGGCGGTGGCCGCCCTCACGGCCACCGTCCTCACGCATCCCGCTCGGGCGGCGCAGGACACCCCCGCCGCGGCGGCCGGCCACCGAACGACGCAGCGTGCGATGGACGCGGCCGTCGCCGCAGGTGTCCCCGGCGTCACCGCCGAAGCGCGGGACGCGGACGGGGTCTGGAGGTCGGCGTCGGGTGTGGGCGACCTGACGACGGGCGCCCCGCGCGGCGAGAACGACCGGTTCCGTGTCGGCAGCATCACCAACACGTTCGTGGCGGTCGTCCTGCTCCAGATGGAGGCGGAGAAGAAGCTCAGCCTGGACGACACCGTGGAGCGTCATCTGCCCGGTCTGGTGACCGGCAACGGCAACGACGGCAGCCGGATCACCGTACGCCAGCTCCTCAACCACACCAGCGGTCTGACCAACTACTTCGACGACTCGCAGTACCTCGATACGTACGTGCTGGGCGACGGTTTCCTCCAGCACCGCTACGACACGCTGCCGCCCGGGGCCCGGCTGCGGGTGGCGTTCTCCCACGCGCCGCAGTTCGAGCCGGGCGCCAGGCACTCGTTCTCCCACACCAACGACATCCTGGCCGCGCTGATCGTCGAGAAGGCGGGCGGCAGGTCGTACGAGGAAGAGGTGCGCGAGCGCATCGTCGTGCCCCTGAAGCTGGAGGCGACGTCCCACCCCGGCACGGACTTCGGCCTGCCCCGGCCGAGCGGCCGCGAGCACGCCAGGCTCTTCCTCGCACAGCCGGACCGGATCGACGACGTCACCGAGGTCAACGGGTCACAGTTCTGGGGCGACAGCGACATCATCTCCAGTACGAGGGACCTGAACCGGTTCTACGCGGCGCTGCTGAAGGGCAAGCTGCTGCCGCCGCAGCAGTTGGCGAAGATGAAGTCGACCGTGGCCAACCCCGACGCCCCCGGCTCGTCCTACGGGCTCGGCATCGAACGGCTCACGATGGGCTGCGGCACCACCCTCTGGTACCACGACGGGGGAACGATGGGGTCGATCTCCCTGGTCGCCATGACCGAGGACGGTCGCCACCAGCTCGCGTTCAACTACAACGGGACCTGGGCAGCGGAGACCATCCTGCCCATTCTGGACGCCGAGTTCTGCGAGGCACCCGCCCGCTCACGCTGAGGCAGCGGGCCGCGAGGACCGACCAACGCGTCCGTCGACGGGGAGAAACTCATGACAGTGCGAGCGGCCGTGGCAGGAGCGAGCGGCTACGCGGGGGGCGAACTCCTGCGTCTGCTCCTGGCCCACCCCGAAGTAGAGATCGGTGCCCTGACCGGGCACTCCAGCGCGGGACAGCGGCTGGGCGCCCTGCAACCGCACCTGGCCCCGCTGGCCGGGCGGGAGGTGCTGCCCACCACCGCCGACGCCCTCGCGGGGCACGACGTCGTCTTCCTCGCCCTGCCGCACGGGCAGTCCGCCGCGGTGGCGGAGCAACTGGGCGAGGAGACGCTCGTCGTCGACTGCGGCGCGGACTTCCGCCTCGCGGACGCGGCCGACTGGGAGGCGTTCTACGGCTCGCCGCACGCGGGCACCTGGCCCTACGGCCTGCCCGAACTGCCCAGCGCCCGCGCCGCCTTGGCGGGCTCCCGGCGCATCGCGGTGCCGGGCTGCTACCCGACCGCGGCCCTGCTGGCCCTCTTCCCCGCGTACGCGGCCGGGCTGGCGGAACCCGAGGCGGTCGTCGTCGCGGCGTCCGGCACGTCCGGCGCCGGCAAAGCGGCCCGGGCGGACCTGCTCGGCAGCGAGGTCATGGGCTCCATGCGGCCCTACGGCGTGGGCGGCGGCCACCGGCACACGCCCGAGATGAAGCAGCACCTCGGCGCCGCGGCGGGCCACCCGGTGGCCGTCTCCTTCACCCCCACCCTGGCCCCCATGCCCCGCGGCATCCTCGCCACCTGCTCGGCCGCCGCGCGGCCCGGGGCCGGCGCGGACGACGTACGGGCCGCGTACGAGAAGGCGTACGGCGACGAGCCGTTCGTGCGGCTGCTGCCCGTGGGGCAGTGGCCCGCCACCGGGGCCGTGTACGGGTCGAACGCCGCGCAGGTCCAGGTGGTCCTCGACCCGGCGGCCGGCCGGATCGTCGCGATCAGCGCCATCGACAACCTCACCAAGGGCACCGCGGGCGGCGCCGTCCAGAGCATGAACGTCGCTCTCGGCCTGCCCGAGTCACTGGGGCTTTCCACGATCGGAGTCGCACCGTGAGCGTCACCGCAGCACGAGGCTTCAAAGCGGCGGGCATCGCCGCGGGAATCAAGCAGAACGGCAGCCGGGACCTGGCGCTCGTCGTGAACGACGGGCCGAGCAGTGCCGCGGCGGGCGTCTTCACCGCCAACCGGGTGCAGGCCGCCCCCGTCCAGTGGTCCCGGCGGATCCTCGCGTACGGCTCGGTCCGCGCGGTCGTGCTCAACTCCGGCGGCGCCAACGCCTGCACCGGACCGCAGGGCCTCGCGGACACCCGCGCCACCGCCGAGCGGGCCGCCGGCCGGCTCGGCCTGGACGCCGGGCAGGTGGCGGTCTGCTCCACCGGGCTCATCGGGGTGCCGCTGCCCATGGACCGGCTGCTGGCCGGCGTCGAGGACGCCGTCGGCCGGCTGTCCGTGGACGGCGGGGAGGACGCGGCGCGCGCCGTCATGACCACGGACACGGTGCACAAGACGGCCTCCGTGACGAAGGACGGCTGGACGGTCGGCGGTATGGCCAAGGGCGCCGGGATGCTCGCCCCGGGCCTGGCCACCATGCTCGTCGTCCTCACCACCGACGCCGACGCCGACGCCCTGGCGCTGGACCGCGCCCTGCGCGCCGCCACCCGGGTCACCTTCGACCGGGTCGACTCCGACGGTTGCATGTCCACCAACGACACCGTGCTGCTGCTCGCCTCCGGCGCGTCGGGCGTGTCCCCGGAGTACGGGGAGTTCGCCGAGGCCGTCCGCGCGGTCTGCGCCGACCTGGCCCGGCAGCTCGTCGGGGACGCCGAGGGTGCCTCCAAGGTGATCCGCGTCGAGGTCGTGGGCGCCGCGAGCGAGGACGACGCCGTCGAGGTGGGCCGCTCCGTCGCCCGCAACAACCTCCTCAAGTGCGCCGTCCACGGCGAGGACCCCAACTGGGGCCGTGTGCTGTCCGCCGTCGGCACCACCTCAGCCGCGTTCGCACCCGACCGGCTGAGCGTCGCCATCAACGACGTGTGGGTGTGCAAGGACGGCTCGGTGGGCGAGGACCGCGCGCTGGTGGACATGACCGGGCGCGAGGTCCGGATCACCGTGGACCTCGCCGAGGGCGCGGACCACGCCGTCGTCTGGACCAACGACCTGACCGCCGACTACGTCCACGAGAACAGCGAGTACTCCTCATGAGCACTTCACCGTCTCCTCGGCCACTCCCCCGTCCCTCCGGCCGCGACCGCTCCGGCGAGCACGCGGACCTGCCCAAGGCCCGTGCCCTCATCGAGGCGCTGCCGTGGGTGGCGCGCCACCACGGCAAGACGGTCGTCATCAAGTTCGGCGGCAACGCCATGGTCGACGACGACCTCAAGGCGGCCTTCGCCATGGACATCCTCTATCTGCGGCACGCGGGTCTGAACCCCGTCGTGGTGCACGGCGGCGGCCCGCAGATCAGCGCGCAGCTCGGGCGCCTGGGCCTGGAGTCCCGGTTCGAGAGCGGCCTCAGGGTCACCACGGACGAGACCATGGAGGTCGTCCGCATGGTCCTGGCCGGGCAGGTGCAGCGCGAGCTGGTCGGGCTGCTCAACGCGCACGGCCCGCACGCGGTGGGCCTCACGGGTGAGGACGCCCGCCTGATGACCGCCGTCAGGCGCTACGCGGACAAGGACGGCACGCCCGTCGACATCGGCCGCGTCGGCGAGATCGCCCACGTCGACGCCGGGATCGTGCAGGGCCTGCTCGACAACGGGCGCATCCCCGTCGTCTCCCCCATCGCCCGGCCCGAGGACGACAAGGACGCCGCCGAGGGCGGTGTGTTCAACGTCAACGCCGACACCGCGGCCGCTGCCCTCGCCGTCGCGCTCGGCGCCGAGACGCTGCTGATCCTGACCGACGTCGAGGGCCTGTACCGGAACTGGCCGCACAGCGACGAGGTGATCCCCCGCCTGACCGCCGGCGAACTGGCCGCACTGCTGCCCCGGTTGGCCTCCGGGATGATCCCCAAGATGGAGAGCTGCCTGCACGCCGTGAACAACGGCGTGCGCTCCGCCCGTGTCATCGACGGCCGGGTCAGGCACTCCATCCTGCTGCAGATGTTCACCGACGACGGGGCGGGCACGGTGGTCGTGCCGGACGACGACGCCGGCGTCCGGGGGGCGACGGCATGAGCGGCGGCGGGGACATCTCCGGCGCGGGCGGGAGCGTCGCGGACCTCGCCGGTGCCGGTGCGGGCAACGCGGCGCTGGCCCGGCGCTGGCAGGGCGTCATGATGGACAACTTCGGCACCCCCCGGCTTCCCCTGGTCCGGGGCCGGGGCGCCCGGGTCTGGGACGCGGAGGGCACCGAGTACCTCGACTTCGTCGGCGGCATCGCGGTCAACTCGCTCGGCCACGGGCACCCCGCGGTCGTCCGGGCCGTCTCCGAGCAGGTCGCCTCGCTCGGCCACGTCTCGAACCTGTTCATGGCCGAACCGACCGTGCGGCTCGCCGAACGCCTGCTGGGGCTCGCCGGGCGCCCGGACGGCCGGGTCTACTTCTCCAACTCCGGGGCCGAGGCCAACGAGGCGGCGTTCAAGATCGGCCGCCTCACCGGCCGTACGCACATGGTGTCGGCGTCCGGCGGCTTCCACGGCCGCACCATGGGCGCCCTGACCCTCACCGGCCAACCCGCCAAGCAGCGCCCCTTCCAGCCGCTGCCGGGCGACGTCACCCATGTGCCGTACGGGGACGCCGAGGCCCTGCGTGAGGCCGTCACCCCGGACACCGCGCTGCTGGTGCTGGAGCCCGTGCAGGGGGAGAACGGCGTGGTCGTCCCCCCGCCCGGCTATCTGCGGGCCGCTCGCGAGATCACCGCGGCGACCGGTACCCTCCTCGTCCTGGACGAGATCCAGACCGGCATCGGGCGCACGGGCCGCTGGTTCGCGGCCGAGGCCGAGGGTGTCGAGGCGGACGTCGTCACCCTCGCCAAGGGCCTGGGCGGGGGCCTGCCCATCGGTGCGACGCTCGCCTTCGGACCCGCCGCACAGCTCCTCACGCCCGGCGCGCACGGCTCCACCTTCGGCGGGAACCCCGTGGTGTGCGCGGCGGCCCTCGCCGTACTGGACACCATCGAGCGGGCGGGCCTTCTGGACCACGTGGCCCGGACGGGGCAGCGGCTGCGGCACGGCCTGGAGAACCCGCGCCACCCGCTGGTGCGCGAAGTGCGCGGCACCGGGCTGCTGCTGGGCGTCGTGCTCGACGGGGACGCGGCGGCGCGCGTGCAGCGGGCGGCCGAGGACCGGGGGCTCCTGGTGAACGCGGTGATGCCGGACGTCGTCCGGCTCGCCCCGCCGCTGATCGTGTCGGACCGTGAGGTGGACGCGTTCCTCGGCCGCTTCCGCAAGGCCCTGGACGAGGCCCTCGGCGAGGTGCCGGCGGCGGCCTGAGCCGAGAGCGGGCGAGAGGGCCCACCGATGAAGCGCACTTCCCCTGGAGGCATGATGACGCGTCAGGCCGGACGGACCGCCGGGTCGCCCGGCGGCCCGGCGAACACTCACACCCAGCCCCATGGGGGCCAGGTGCTGACGACGAGAGTGGGCCTGCGGATGCCGGCCCGGATGGCGTACGACGAGTGGGAGCGGGCCGGACAGCAGCTCGCCGGCGTCCTCGACTCGTCCTCCTGGTGGCTGGGCGACTGGCTCGTCTACGGCAAGGACCACTACACCGACCGCTACCAGCGCGGGATCCGCGCCGCCGGCCTCTCGTACCAGACCCTGCGCAACTACGCGTGGGTCGCGCGGCGCTTCGGTCTCGCCCGGCGCCGCCCCGCCCTGAGCTTCCAGCACCACGCCGAGCTGGCCTCCATGCCGGCCGGGGAACAGGACCTCTGGCTCGACCGCGCCGAGGAGGGGCGGTGGAGCACCAAGCAGTTGCGCGTCGCCCTGCGCGCCGCCCGCCAGGACGAGCGCCGGCCGCGCACCCTCACCGAGCCGAGCGGCCGCCTGGAGGTCCCCGGCCACCGTCTGCGACGGTGGCACGAGGCGGCGGAGCAGCTGGGCGTCGACTTCGAGCAGTGGGTGACGACCACGCTGGACAGCGCGGCGGCGAGCGCCCTGGAGGACGCACGGGACCCCGTCCGGCCGGTGGCCGTCAGCGCGTGAACCGTCGGTGCCGGGGGCCTCGGTGCCGAGACTCCCGGCACCGGGGCCCCGGGCAGGTCACGGCAGCCGGCTCATCAGCCCGGCGGTCTCGCGCTTGTGCCGGCACGCGCTCTGCCCGAACGACTCCCGTACCCTCTCGCGTACCTCGGCCGGCTGCTCCTGGCTGAGCTTGAACATGCCCTCGGCCCCGGTCACCGTGAACCGGAAGGCGCCCACTGCGGGCAGGATCTTGCGGAAGTAGTCGACCGACTCGGTCATGTCCCAGCCGTCGCCGAAGTCCCCCTCGTAGGCACGCACGGTGGCCTGCACCACGTCGAGCGTCTCCTCCGTGGAGTCGATCTTCTCCACCACGCCCCGGGCGTGCACCGCGGTGAAGTTCCAGGTGGGGGCGGCCGGAGTCGTCTCGTACGCCGTGGGGGACACGTAGGAGTGCGGCCCGGTGAACGTCAGCAGCAGGAGGCCGCCCGTCTCCAGGGCCGACCAGTGCGGGTTGGCCCGGTTCATGTGCCCGAGCAGCGTGGCCCCCGGCAGCTCGCCGGGCCGGTCGCCGGACCTCTCGGGGTCGAATATGACCGGCAGATGCGTGGCGAAAGGACCGTCCTCGGGGCTTCCATTGGACACGGCGAGCGCCAATGGATTACCACGGACCAGATCCACCATCCACGAATTGTCCGGTTCGCGATAGAAGCTGGGCACGAACATCCGGGTTCACCCTCTCGGCAATTGACTCAAGGCATGGCTCAGGCTCAGAGTGTGACTGATCGCATTACTCCGGACACTTACGCCGTCGGCCCCGTCAAGCGGAGTTGTCGAGAATCTTCGCCGACCATACCGGTGTCCTGTCGGCAGGACAACGTTTTCGAATATCGCGCACCTCGAGAAGTTCTCGAATGGTCTTCATGTCGTCTTCAAGTTGCCTTTGAGATGCTCCTCGGAGCTACAGCACAGAACGGTCTCTCGGGCCACCGGTCGAGTTTTCCAGACGTAAGCGGGAGAATTTTCCATGGGCATAACGGGTAGGCGCCACCAAGAGATCTACGACGTGATCGGTATCGGGTTCGGCCCGTCCAACATGTCGCTCGCGATCGCCTTGGAGGAGCACGAGGCGAGCGCTCCGCAGCATCCGCTCAGGTATCACTTCTTCGAGCGGCAGCCCACCTTCGGCTGGCACCGGAACATGCTGCTGCCGTCGACGACCATGCAGATCTCATTCCTGAAGGACCTGGCGACCTTCAGGAACCCGATGTCCCGGTTCAGCTTCATCTCCTTCCTGCACTCCTCGAACCGGCTGGTGCAGTTCGTGAACAACCAGGACTTCTTCCCGACCCGGCAGGAGTTCCACCAGTACCTGGAGTGGGCGGCCGCCGGCCTGAGCGACCGGGTCACCTACGGCACCGAGGTCACCTCGATCCGGCCCGGCACCGGGGGCGGGGCCCTCACGCCCGATCTCCTGGAGATCGAGGTGCGCGGCGCCGACGGCACCACCAGCGTGGTCACCGCCCGCAACGTGGTCATCTCCACGGGACTGGTGCCGCGCCTGCCGGAGGGCGTGACGGCCGACGAACGGGTGTGGCACAGCTCGCAGTTCCTGAGCAAGTTCAACGCGCGTGACCCGCAGGAACTGAAAAGCGTGGCGGTGGTCGGCGCCGGCCAGAGCGCGGCCGAGATCACCCGGTTCTTCTACGACTCGCTGCCGCACGCCCAGGTCTCCGCGGTCATCCCGTCGTACGGCTACTCCGTCGCCGACGACACCCCCTTCGCCAACCAGGTGTTCGACCCCGGCGCGGTCGACGAGTACTACTACGGCACCGACCGGGCCCGGGACGCGTTCTGGCGCTACCACCGCAACACCAACTACTCGGTGGTCGACACCGACGTCATCCGGGCGCTGTACCAGCGGTCGTACGACGAGCAGGTGCGCGGCACCCAGCGGCTGCACTTCCGCAACCTCACCCGGGTCGTGGAGGTCGAGAGCACCGGCGAGGGCACGCGGATGGTGCTGCGTTCGCTGCTCGACGACCGCACGGAGGGCCTGGCCGTGGACGCGCTGGTGTTCGCCACCGGCTACGACGGGGTGGACCCGGCCCGGCTGCTCGGCGACGACTTCGACGCGCACTTCGAGCGCGACGCGGCGGGCCGGCACCGGGTGGAGCGCGACTACCGCCTCGTCTCCTCGTCGGGGCTGACGTGCGGCGTCTACCTCCAGGGCGGCACCGAGCACACGCACGGCCTGACGTCGGCCCTGCTGTCGAACATGGCGGTACGCAGCGGCGAGATCGCCGACTCGATCGTGCTGGGGCGCACCGAGCGGGAGCTGGGCCGTACCCACTCCGTGGAGGAGGCGTCCTCGGCCGCCTGAGGCGCACGTCGTGAGCGGGCCCCGGTGCTGCGGTCGCAGCACCGGGGCCCGCTCCGCGTGGGTGGCGCGTCGTCCCGGGCGCCCGTGTCAGGCCGCCTCTCCGAGACCGCGGTCGTCCCGCCGCGCCCGCTTCTCCCGGTCCCGCCGCACCAACGGCTCCTGCTGCCGCCGCTCCCGCTGTTCCCTCAGCTTGCGCTCGTGCTGCTCCTGCTGGACGGCGTACACGGCGACGAAGGCGGCGAGTCCTCGCGCGGTGCCGTCCGGCCCGAGGGCTGTGACCGGCACGCTCCGTCCGAACTCCCGCGACAGCGTGCGGTGCGCCGACAGCGCGGCGGCCACCAGCTCGCCCTGGAAGCGGTGGGGACGGTGGGCGCCGTCCGTGTCCCCGTGGGTCGTCGCGAGCGCCTCGGCCCAGGCCCGGGAGGCGGTCGTCTCGTCGTCGCCGCGCGCGTGCGGTACCGGGATCGGACGTGGCTCCGGCATGGCTGCCTCCTGTGCGTCTGGTGCGTCCGGCTGCTCTCGGTCGAGGGTTCAGGCCAGGTCGTCGCGGGTCACCCGGCGGTGCGCGGTGCGCCACTCGCCTCCGGCGCGGACCAGGACGTCCTCCATGACGCACACGCGCAGCCCTTTGGGGCTTCCTCCGCCCGGCGTGACGTACACCAGGGCCGAGCAGCGGGTGTGCAGCGATCCGTCCGGCTGGGGCTGGACGTCGAGCATGCCGACCCAGTGGTCGAGGCGGCCGCCGGCCCGCCGCTGCCGTTCCGCGCCGGCCCGTACGTAGCGGGCGAGCCCGTCGAGGGCGCGCACCGGCTCGGGGAGGGTGGGAAGTTCGAGGACGGCGTCCTCGGTGAAGGTGAGCGCCCAGCGCTCGGCGTCGTGCGCGTCCAGGATCCGCATCTGGTGCTCGTAGAACTCCTGCACCTCCGCGTACAGGGCGGCGAACGTCCGGCTCTGGAGCGTGCGTTCGACGGTGCCCACCAGCTCGACGGTCATGATCTCAGCCTCCGCTTCCGTCCGTGTCCCTGGAGGGGCGCCGGGGGTGTCCCGGCGTCCCTCCAAGGAAGCCGAACTCGGTGCGGGCAGTTTCTGAGGTTCGGATCGAGCATCCTTCAAATACTCCTCAAGGCTCCCTCCGAGGCCGGACGCCGCGCGGGCCCCGGCAAACGGAGGCGCCCCCTCCCTGCACCGGTCCCGCCCGCCCAACCTGCGGTTCCACTGCCCTTCGACCGCTGCGAGACCTCTCCTCGAGACGTCGTTGCCAACCTTCAGGCAACGTTTTGCCAAGCCGGGCCAGCCGGGTCCAGCCGGAAGGCGCTGTCCTAAGGAGCGGGTGCTGATGTTCAACTCCGGCCTCAACGAGCAGCAGGACGCCCCCGCCACCGCGCCGGGCGACAGCCCGGCCGGCCGGCCCAGCAGTTACGACGCCCTGCCGATCCCGCCGGCGCACCTGCGGGAGTGGCGGGACGCCACCCTCGGCCGGATCCGAGAGCTGCCGCGCCGCCGGGTCCTGGAGATCGGTGCCGGCACCGGGACGCTGCTGCCCCGCCTCGCCCGCGACGAGGAGGTCCGGGAGTACTGGGCCACCGCCTTCTCCCCCGCCGCCGTCGCCGCGCTCACCGCGCGGGTGGAGGCCGACCCGGTCCTGCGGGAGAAGGTCCGGCTCGACTGCCGCGGTGCCGAGGACACCCACGGGCTGCCCGCCGGGCACTTCGACACGATCGTCGTCGACTCGGTGATCCAGTACTTCCCGGACCTCGACCACCTGCGCACCGTCGTCGAGCGCCTGCTGCCGCTGCTGGCGCCGGGCGGCTCGCTGTTCCTCGGCGACCTGCGCAACCTGGACCTCGCCCACTGCTTCCGGACCGGGACCGCGCTGGCCCGGCCGGGTGCTGCCCGGGGCGACCGGGAGGCGCTGCGCCGCCGCATCGACCGCGAGGTCGCCCTGGAGACCGAGTTGCTGCTCTCGCCCGCCCTGTTCGACGCCCTCGCCCGGGATCTGTCCGCGGTGCGCGCGGTCGACGTACGCGTCAAACGCGGCGTCCAGCACAACGAACTGACCCGCTACCGCTACGACGCGGTCCTCTCCACCGCCGAACCCGCCGCCGACCTCACCACCGCGCCCCGCGCCCGCTGGGGCGAGGAGATCACCACCGCCGCCGGGCTCGTCGGCCACCTGCGCGCCCGGCGACCCGCCGTGCTGCGCCTGACCGCCGTGCCCAACCGCCGGGTGCACGACGAGTACGCGGCCATGCAGTCCCTCTTCGACCCCTTGGAGAGCATCGACCTGGCTCCGCAGGACGCGCCCGCCCCCGCACCGGAGGCACTGTGCGGGGCTGCCGAGCGCCTCGGGTACCGCGCCGTTCCCACCTGGGGCGAGCGCCCCGACCTCCTGGACATCGTCCTGCTCGACCCCGAGCGGATTCCCGCGGGCCCGCTCACCGGCGTGTACGCGGCACCCGTCGTCGAGGCGGCGGGCTGCGCCAACACCCCGGCGGCAGCGGGCCGCACCGCCGGCCCGGACGCCGGCCCCCACACCCGTCTGCCGGCACCGCTGCCGGAGGGTGCGGTCCCGTCCGCGCGGACGGGACCGGACGCCCTCCCGCCGAGCACGGCCGGCCCGGGCACCCGCGCGACCCGGCCCGCGCCGCCCACGCCCACCGTCACCGCCGAGCGCCCGGCTACGGGAAGCCTGCCGGGCACGGAAATCCGGGCAGGCACCGGGACCCGGGCGGACGCAAAAATCCAGGCAGGCGCCGGGACCCGGGCGGACGCAAAAATCCAGGCAGGCGCCGGGACCCGGGCGGACGCAGGAATCCAGGCGGACGCAGGAATCTGGGCGGACGCCGGAATCTGGGCGGACGCGGACGCGCCGCCCGTCGAGGGGGACGTGGCCTCGCTGTTCGCCGCGCAGGTGGCGCGGGCGCCCGAGGCGCTCGCCCTGCCCGGCCTCGACTACGCCGAACTCGACGCCCGCTCCGACCTGCTGGCCCACGCGCTCCTGGCGCACCGGGCCGGTCCCGGCACCTGTGTGCTCACCGCCCTGTCCTCGCCGGCCGGGTTCGCGGTGGCCGCGCTGGCCGTGGTGAAGACGGGAGCCGCGCTGCTGCCCGTCGATCCGACACTGGTCCTCGCCGAGGCGCCGCACCCGGCGGTGCTGCTGCTCGACGAGACCGCGGACCTGCTGCTGCCCGCCGTGCCCGGGGCAGCCCGGCTGGTCCGCGAGGAAGCCGCCGGCCCGCTGCCGCCGGCCGGACACTGGCCGGTGACGGACGCCGACCGGCTCCGGCCGCCGTGCCCCGGCGATCCGCTGCTGCTGGTGCCCGGCGAGGACGGCACGGTCGTGGTGGGCGGCGAGGCCGTCGCCGCGGCGGCCGGGGCCGCACCGGCGGACACGGCCTGGCTGGTGCGCGGCTACCCGGACGGGGACGCGGCGATCGGGCTGCTGAGCGCCCTGGTGTGCGGTGCGCGCGTCCATGTCCCGGACGGCTCGCTCACCCGGGACGTGCCGCACGAGGTGCTGGGCTGGCTGCGCCGCCGCGGAGCCCGGATGGTGCTGGGCGGCGAAGACGACGTGCTGTGCGCGCTGCTGGCGCTCGCCCGGGCCGAGGGAGCCGGGCTGAGCGTGAGCGGCGGCTGGGCCGAGGGCAGGCTGGTCGTCGAGCAGGTGCCCGGCTCCCCGCCCCGGCCCGCCCCCGGCTACCGGGCCTACCTCCTCGACCCCCTGCTGCGTCCGGTGGGCCCGGGAGAGACCGGGTCCCTGTACATCGCGGGAGCGGGCGTGGCCCAGGGGTACACCGGGGAGCCCGGGGCCGACGGCGAACGGTTCCTGCCCGACCCGTTCGGCGGCACGGGCGGCGTCACCGCCCGTATGTGGCGCACCGGCCGGGCCGCCCGCCTCGACGCGGACGGCAGTCTGCGGGTGCTGGACGGTCCGGCCCGCGACGACCCGTTCGCCGACGAGCACGCCACCTTCGTCGTCCTCGCCGACGCGACCGGTCACCGCGCCCTGTGGCCGGCGACGGCCGCCGTCCCCGAGGGCTGGTACGAGACCCACGGCGAGGACGCCTACGACCCGTGCCTCGACCATCTCCACGCCCCGCTGGACGACCACTTCGACGACCTGTTCTAGCCGCACGCCGAGGTCGAACCCGCCTCCCCGTCCATCGCCCCCCGCCCGCACAGACCGACGACGCGTCACCTCCCGGAGGGACCCCATGAACATCACCGGCAACCGCCCCCGGTCCTCGGCCCCTTCCTCGGCCGCGGCCCGGACGACCCCGCCACGGCCCGCGCGCCGCCCGTGGCCCGCCCGGCCCCGTACCGGCCGGAGGGCGACCCGCGGCACCTGGACGGGACGCCGGCCCCCGCGCACGAACCGCCGCCGGCCATGCGCCACCACCGCGCTCCCGCACGACGTGAGGAGGGCACCCGCATCACACCGGCCCCCGGCGACCCCGTCGACCGGACGGCGCCCGGCACGCGACACCCGCGCATCGACGATCGGCGCGCCCCGACCCGCGTCAGGCCCACGACTGTCCGCCGGGCCCGCGCAACCACCGGTCCGGGCCGCCGAGGGCGGGTTCGATGCCGGCCCCGGTGACTCCTCCGGCGACGGACCGCACCCCGAGCAGGACCCGCCGGCAACCGGGCGTCAGGCCCCGGACGCGGCCGTGCCCCGCTCCCCGCCGGCCTCGACGAGGGACTCGGCGAGGATGCGCCAGATGTCCGCGGCGAGGTCGATGTTGGCGTCGGCCTGGGCCTGTTCGGCCAGGGCGCGCAGGCCCTGGACGCCGCCGGCGTCGCCGGAGCGGATGCGCAGCTGGTGGCGCAGGATGTCCAGCCGCATCCGGTCCCGGTAGGTCATCATGGGCTGCGCCTGGGCGAGTTCACCGAGCAGGACGCGGGCGTCGTCGTAGCGGGCGGTGAGGAAGGCGAGGTCGGCCTTGAGCGCGGTCAGCTCCTGGCGCAGGCCGGGCGTCCCGACGAAGACGAGCGCCGACTCGGCCGCCGTGGCGCACCGCTCGGCGGCCTCGGGGTCCGGGGGCCGCTTCTGCAGGTGCAGCCGGCCCGTCGCGATCCTGAGCCTGAGCCACAGCACGAGGTCCTCACCGCTGTCGAACTTCTCCAGCGCCTCCTCCAAACGGGCCTGCGCGGCGGCATGGTCGCCCTGCCGGACCAGTACCGCCGCCGCGGTCCACATCGCCTCGGCCCACAGCGCGTCCGACCGGCCCGCGACCAGCTCGACCAGCTCGTCCGCGTGGGCCCGGGCGTCGGGCATCCGGCCCGCCTCCGCCTCCACGGAGACCAGGGCGAGCAGCACCGCGGCACGGTCGTCCGCCTCCAGGTCGTCCTCCTGGGCGAGACGGTGGGCGGTCGTCGCGGCGTCGCGGGCGTCGGTGATCTCGCCGAGCGAGCGCAGGCAACGGGCGTACCGGGTCAGCCCACGCACCCGCAGTGCGGTCAGGCCGACCTGGTCGCCGAGCCGTACCAGCTCCTCCAGGTACCCGCGTTCGCCGGTGTGGTCGCCCTGGACCCGACGCTGCCGGGCCAGGTGCCACAGGGCCTGCCAGCGCAGCACCGGCGTCTCGTGCCCCTCTGCGGCGAGGGCCTCGCGGAGGGTTTCCATCGCCGCGTCGGAGCCGGTGGAGGCGGCCAGGGTGAGCGCGTGGGCGAGTGAACCGCCCGCGGGTTCCTCGAAGTCCGCCGCGGCCAGGCCGAGCCGTCCGGCGAGGTAGGCGACGGCCCGTTCGGTGGGCTGGCGAGCCCCTGACTCCAGCCGGGAGAGGTATCCGGTGGACATGCCGTCACCCGCCAGCGCGGTCTGGGACAGCCCGCGGGCCTGGCGCAGTTTCCGGAGTCGACGGCCGAAAGCCGGCTGCTGCAGCATGTGACCAATCCCTGAGGGCAGGCGGGTGGGGGGTGGCCACGAGGCAGAAGGGGAGCCGTCCGAAGCCGCAACGAGCGTAGGGCGCCGGGCAACAGCCGGGCAATGTTTTGCCAGGCGCCCTGACATGGTCTCGTGCGGACCTCACGTGTTTCTCGTGCGTTCCTCGAGCGGGCGGTCCGGCGCACGGCCGGCCGTCGGCCCGGCCTCTCACCCGCGAGGCTTCAGGCCGTGCCGTCCGGCGCGGGGCCGGACACCAGCGCCAGGTGACGTCGCCCGGTAGTACCCCGCCGCGGACGCGGGACGCGCACCGCCGGAGCCGCGCCCTCCTCGGCGGCGGACACGGCGCGCGGGGCCGCCGCCACCGGGGCCGGCACCGCCCCGGCGCCCGCCGCCACCGCCACCGGGGCGGGCACCGCCGCCCGGACGGCCGACGGCACGGTGTGGTGCCTCCGCCCGGCCAGGACCTCCCGCAGCGCCTCAGCGAACCGGGCGACGTCCTCCGTGGAGTTGTCGTGGTGGACGGAGACGCGCACGGCGGCGGTGACTCCGCGCCCGGGCAGGTACAGCGGGGTCTCCTGCGCGACCGTCTTGCCCACGGTGACTCCGCGGGCGGCGAGCTCCCGGCGCAACGGCCCGGCGGGCACGTCGGCGTGCCGGAAGGTGACGATGCCGGACTGGACCCGCCCGGGGGTGATCAGCTCGGCGCCGGGCGTCTCCTCCACGGCGGCACGCAGTACGGCGGCGAGGTCCCCGGTGGGAACGGCCGCCCCCCGCCCGGCCAGGGCGGCGTTCAGCGCGACGACGCGCGCGCCCTCCGGCGGAGCCAGGGGTGCCGTGCCGTACGGGGCCAGTGCCTGCCGCAACTCGGGTGCCGCGTAGGCGAACCCGACCGACTCCGGGCCGCGCAGGAACCGCCAGCCGTCCCCGGTGAGCAGCTGGCAGCCGATGCGTCCCGCGTCCACGGGGAGCTGGCCGACGGCGTACGAGGCGTCGACGGCGTAGAGGCACCGGTACGGGGCGAGGACGCGGCCGATGTCCTCCACCGGGGTGACGATGCCGCAGCTCGCCGGGACGTGTGCCACCGACACCAGGGCGACGTCGTCGTCGATGTGCGCCGCCATCCACTCCAGGTCCACGTCGCCGTCCGGGCGCAGCGGTACGACCTCCAGCCGGCAACGGGCGCGGTCGCGCAGGGCGGTCAGGACGGTCAGGTTGGCGACGCCCTCGTAGGGGGTCGTCCAGATCCGGTCGCCGGGACCGAGCGGGAGGCGCGACACCAGGGTGGCGAACGCGTCCGCCGCGCCGGTGGACACGACGGTGTCGCCGGCCGGCGCACCCAGCAAGGCCGACAGGCGCGCGTCGAGTTCGCGGCGCACGACGTGATGGACGTGCTCGTCCACCTCGTGCGGGCCGTGACGGTCCTCCTGCCTTGTCCACTCGGTGAGTTCCGCGCGGGCGGCGACCGGCATCCGGCCCAGGCCGGCGGTGTCCAGGTGGACCCTTCGGTCCCGGTCACCGTGAGGCATCGCGTTCACTTCCGACCTCCCCCGATCAGTAGGCAACTTTTTGTCTCTTGCTTGGCAATAAGTTGCCAGCATTCAGGACAGGTTGGCAATGCCGACTCCAGCGGCGCTCTAGTTCCGGGGACCGCCCGCCGGGTTCGGCAAAGGCGTTCCTCGGTGCGACCCCCAGAGATTTCCTAGCGTTGCCAAGTCATTCCTCATCCTGCCAAGACTTCGCGTTCTCACTGGTCAGGGGCCATCCCTGTTGGCAAAAAGGAGGTCTTTCCCTGCACCGAGAAGTACCTATGACACCCCGCTCGAGCGTGCATCAACCGATTTCCGAGCGATTCCCGAGACTTCCTTGCCAATCTTCTTGGCAAGAGGTTGCCAAGCACCGAACAAGAAATTGACACCGAGGAGCCAGCCATGAAGCGCATCGCCGCCGCCGCCACCGTCGCCGCCGCCATCGCCGCCACCGTGCTCTCCACGGCCGGCATCGCCACCGCGAGCGACATCGGCTGGCCCGTCGCCCCGAAGACCACCGCCACCGCCACCGCCACCACCGACGAGGGCGACATCGGCTGGCCCGTCGCCCCCCGGACGACCACCGCCACGGACGACATCGGCTGGCCCGTCCCCCCGAAGACCACCGCCACCGCCACCGCCACCACCGACGAGGGCGACATCGGCTGGCCCGTCGCCCCCCGAACCGCCGCCGCCACGGACGACATCGGCTGGCCCGTCGCCCCCGGGACCACCTCCGACGACATCGCCTGAGTCTTCGCCGGCCCACCGGGCAACCGGACCCCGCCACCGATACGCCCCCGTCGGCCGCCGGCCGTCACGGGGGCTTCGGCCGTTCCGGGAGCGGCCGCATCCGCGTCGGCACGGCTCTCACGTGTTCCTCGAGCGGCTCTTTAGCGGATCCGGTCAGGATTTCCAGCGCCATACGTCGGAAGCGCCTGCGCGCTGTCCTGTCCCCGCCCGGGAGTCGTCCATGAAGCGTCCGGTTCCTGCACGGCGTGCTGCCCCCAGGAGCGGATGCGTACCTCGGGGGCCGAACCGGGACGTGCCGTCCGACGACGACATCGGATGGCCCAAGAGGTGACGCATGACCACGACATTCAAGTCCCGCCCCCATGAGGACCTGCTCGGGATCGCCGGGGAGGACGGGCTGCGCCGTCGCGCGGCCTCTCCGGTGGCCTGGGCGGGAAGCACCGCCGCTCCCTCGCTCGCCGAGTCGTCACTGGCCGTCTGGTCGGCCCTGGTGACCCTCTCTCGCGTGCGTCTGCGCAGATGCGCGACCGCGGTACGCCGGCGACTCGACGGCTGACCGCCGTCCGCCCCACCCGCCCTGCTCGCCCCGCCGCGTCAGCCCGAGTCGGCCCGAGCCAACCGGACCCAGCCGAGCCAGCCGGACTCAGCCCGAGCCAGCCGGACGCAGCCGAGTCAGTCCAGTGAGCCCAGTCAGTCCAGGTCAGGCAAACCGGCCGAGTCAGCCGCAGGAAGGCCGTGCAGCCGCGCAGCCGCAATGCCGTAAGAAGGCCGCGTCCCCGTGCGCCGTCCCCCGCCCTCAGGCCGCTTCCAGCACCCGCCGGAGCACGGCGTGCACGTCGGCGCGGTGGCGGGCCCACCACAGCGCCTCCCAGTCGATGCGCGGACCGGAGAGCTGCAGATGCGCCATGGCAACCAGCAGCGCCGGCACCTCGCCGGCCGCGACGGCCGTCTCCGCGTCCTCCCTCAGGCCCGGCCCGCACGCCAGCACCCGCCGGAAGCCGGCCGCGCGCAGCGCCGACAGGCCCTCCGCGTCGCCGCGTCCAGGGGTGGGGACATGAGGCGGATGACGGTCAAAACGACCATGACGGTCCGTCAGGATGTGCCGGACCGCCTTCTCCAGGCGCAGGTCCCCCACGACGTGCGCCGCGGCCACCGCGCCGGAGCCGGCCCCCGCCACCGCGCCGATGCGCATCCCCCAGTCCTGCCACGTCCGGTACAGCGCCACCTGGTAGGCGAACAGCGCGGCCCGGCCGAAGTCCGTGCGGTCGAGCAGCCCGGCGTCGGCGCCGCGCTCGGGCGCGAAGACCGCCGCCGCCAAGGGCAGGGGCAGGCGCACGTCGAGCATCCGGCACCCGGTGTCGAACTGCGCGCGGAAGACGGGGAACGCCCCGTACAGGGCCCGCACCATGGCGGGCCGCACCGGCCGTCCGGCGACGAACAGCACCGCCGTCTCGCCCTCCCCCGCCACCAGCACCGGCGTACGTGCTGCTGCGACGGCCGGCCCGGGCCGGCTGCGGCCTCGGGTCATCGGTCCGCCTCCTCCCGTGCGCCGGCCGCCGGGCGCCCCGGCTTGCGCACCTGGCCCACGGGTGCGCTCAGGCGGCGAACAGGTCGAAGGTGGAGGTGTTGCGCGGTCCCGCCAGGACGTCGAGCTGGGGGTCGACGGACAGCATGGCCTGGTGCATGCGCTGCAACTGGGGAGAGGGCTCGACACCGAGTTCGTCGATGAGCCGCATCCGCAGCCGGCGGTAGACCTCCAGCGCGGACGCCTGCCTGCCCGACCGGTACAGGGCCACCATGGCCTGCGAGTGCAGCCCCTCGTGCTGGGGGTGACGTGCCGTCAGGTCGGCCAGCTCGGCGATGAGTTCGGTGTGCCGGCCCAGCCGGAGATCGGCGTCTATGCGCCGCTCGACGGTGACCAGGCGGCTTTCCTGCAACCGCACGACCTCGATGTCGAGCACCGGCCCGGCCTTCACGTCCACCAGGGGGGCGCCGCTCCACAGGTCCAGGGCCGCACGGAAGCGGGCGGCGGAGACCTCGTTGTCACCGGCCCCGAAGGCGGTCCGTCCCTCGCGCACCAGTTTCTCGTACTGGTGGACGTCGACGCAGTCGCCGTCGATCTGCAGCAGGTAACCGCCGTGCCGGGTGACGAGCACGTCCTTGGCGCCCGCCGGTGAGCCGGGTCCCATCGCCGTGCCGAGTTTTCTGCGCAGTTGCAGGATGTACGTCTGCAGGGTCGTCAGCGCGCTCGCCGGGGGCGTGGTGCCCCACAGCTCCTCCATGAGGGTGGGCACGGGCATGACCCGTCCCGGGTACAGCGCCAGAAGCGCCAGCACCTGCCGCGGCTTCCCGGCCGTCGGAACGATCGAACCCCCGTTGACCTCGGCACTCAACGGACCCAGGATTTGAATCTTCACGGTGTCCTCCGCTCGTCGAGCTCGTCGAGTCCTCTGTCCAGTTCCTTTCGATGGCCAGAAAACTGCGTCACGAGCACGCTAGCCGCGTCCGTGCCCCCCGGCGCTTTTCTGCAGTCGCCCTCAAGCGGAGCTCCACGTTCGGTGTGGCGCCGGGTCCTGGAACAGCCCGTCCGGGGGCACCTGTCTCCGTTCACCGGGCACCTGTCCCGTCTCCCGGGCGCCTGTCCGTCCGGGTCCGCGCGTGTCACACGGCCGGGCCGACCGGTTCGGGCAGCGGGATGTCCTGCGGGGCCGCGCGGGCCCACGGGAAGCCGTGGTGGAACTGGAGCACGGCCGACTGCCCGTCCCCGGCCGGTACGGCGACCGCGACCAGGACACCGGGCACCGGCTCCAGCTCCACGAAGCGCCACCGCGCGAACCGGTCCTGCTCCGGCGGCCGGAAAGCGGTCACGCCCCGGTCGTCGTCCAGGGTGAAGGCGAACTCGTCGAAGGGCAGGCCGAGTCCGAGGCCGAGCGCCTTGGAGTACGCCTCCTTCAGCGTCCACAGCCGCAGCACCCGCCGGTCGCGGGCGTGGCCCGGCGGCACCCGCGCCACCCATTCCTGCTCCTCGGGCGCGAAGGTGCCCGTGATGGTGTCGATGCCCCGCGCGTCCCGGTCGAGGCCCTCGACGTCCACGCCGATGCGGTGCTTGCGGACGATGCCGAGGAGGTTGTAGCCGCCGGCGTGCGAGAGGTTGAAGTCCAGGTGGGTTCCGCCGCGCGGCAGTCCGCCCGCCACCGGCCGCAGGAAGGGGCGTCCGCGCCGCGAGCGCCACATGACCAGCTCGCCCTCGGCCAGTCCGGCCTCCAGCGCCAGCGCCCGCCGGACGAGGATGTGCGCGACGAGGTACTGCCGCCGGTCACGTTCGAACAGGAACTTGCCCGCCGTCTGCCGTTCCTGCTCGTCCAGCCAGTGCGCGGCGAGCAGGTCCCTGAGGGCCGGCGTCAGGTCGTCGTTGGCACACAGCCACAACTTGACGGGCGCGGCCTGCTCCGAGGGCGGGAGGTCCTCGGGAATGCGCGTCTCGGGTTCTATGAGGGTCATGACGGCGTCGGCTCGTCCGTCCTCGGGCGCCCGGCCTCCCGCAGCGGCCGACGCAGCATCGCGCTCGTGGGCAGCGCCAGCACCGGCGCCGCACCGGCCGGGTCGGAGGCCGTCACGTCCACCCCGGCCAGCCACAGCCGCGCCAGCGCCTCGAGCCGGCGCCCCCGCCACAGCGCCGCCAGGTACGCGCGGGTCTCGGGAAGGTCCCCGGACAACACACCGGGCTCCTGGGCGCCGCGCAGATCGGCGTACCGCGCGTCCCCGCCGGGACCGCCGGTTCCGGCACCGTGCCGGCCGTCGGCGAACGCCCGGAGCGCGGCGACCAGTTCCCCGGTGTCCCGTACGACGACGGCGAGGCGGCAGTCCATCACGGCCCGGCCCAGCCTGAGTTCACGCGCGAGTGCGGCGAGCTCCTGCCCGCCGTCCGGTACGGCGCCCTGGACACCGTCCGCCGGGAGCGCCCGGTCGGCGAACCGCCGGGCCGTGGCGACGAGGTGCTCCGGTGTCGGCGCGGACAGCAGCACCAGCTCCTCGGACGCCCCGGCCGGTCCGGTCGGCCCTGCCGGAATCGATCCCGGCCTGCGCCGCGGCGGCTCTTCGAGGAGCGCATGGGCGGCCGCGGTGCCGGCCGTCGCGCGTACGGCGATGGCGGCGCGGCGCGGCAGTTCGCGCCCCGACTCGTCGTACGGCCGTACCCACGCCACGGCCGAGGAGTCGCCGGGGGCGGGCAGCAGCGTGCCGTGGCGCAGTTGCAGCACGGCACGCACGAGGGCCGCCAGTCCGGTCGCCGCGCCGGTGTCGCCGGTCGTGGCCGCCGCGGTGGCCCCGGTCTCCCGCAGCGCGACACCGGCCGCCGTGACGCCCGCCGCGGCCAGTGTCCGGCGGGCCAGCCGGTCGTCGGCGGCGTCCGGCGCGCGTCGTCCGGGATGGGCGACGGCCGTGGCCCGCACGACCGCGTGGACGGTGTCGCCGGCGGCCTGTGCGGCGGCGAGCGGTCGCAGCAGTACGGCCCCCACGCCTTCGCCGCCTCCCGCGTGCCGGCGGGCGGGATCGCGCCGCAGGTCGACGGCGCCGACCAGGGCGGCGCCGCACTCCCCGGCACGCAGCGCGGACAGCGCCTGGTGCAGGGCGACGAGGAAGGACGCCTCGCCGCCGCCGACACAGTGGCCGGGCCCGCGCAGGTCCAGCAGGGTGGACAGGCGAGCGGGCAGGCCGGCGCAGCAGCCGGCCGGCGGCACGGGACGCGACCCGGCGGCGGCTGAGGCGTGGCCGGCGGGGGCAGGGGCGGCGGGGGCGTGGCCGACGGGTCCATGGGCGACGTAGACACCGACGCTGCGCGGTTCGCCGTCCACCGCGGTGAGCGTGTCGAGACGGGCGCCGGTGCAGCCGGCCGTCTCCAGTGTCTGCCAGAGCGCTTCGAGCAGGATCCGCTCCTGCGGATCCATCAACGCGGCGTCCTGCGGCGTGAGTCCGAAGAAGACGGCGTCGAACGCGTCGACACCTGCGAGGAAACGCCCCGTCCGCCGCCCCTCACCACCGTCCGGGGGCCCCTCGCCGGCGACCGCGCCCTCCACACCGGCGACCGGGGTCTCGTCACCGGCGCCCGAGGTCTGCCGCCCGGCCTCGCGTCCGCCGAGCACCGCCGTGTGCCAGAAGGCGTCGAGGCCGTCCGCGTCCGGGAAGCGTCCGTGTATGGCCGTGATGGCGTACCCGTCCGCCGGGGCGGGAAGTCCGCCGCCCGCCGGCGCGGTCGTCAGGGCACGCGCCGGCGAGGGCTGGGACACGGCGGCACGCGGTTCGGCCACCGCCGTCGTGAGGTGCGCGTCCCCCACCGGGGGGGCCGCACCGGTCAAGAGGGCCGCCGCCTGCTCACGGCCCAGGTCACCGTTCTTGAAGCGGGTCAGGATGTCCCTGTGGTCCATGGTCTCCACGTGCTGTCCTCGTTCAGGCGGGCCGCGGCGTCAGCAGGGTGACCGCTTCGTCGACCGTGAGCATGTCGTCGCGCACCGCGTCGAGCAGCGCGTTCACCTCGTCCTTGGTGAGGTCGCTCCGTGCCGCGTCCGGCGCGGCGCCCGGCCCGGCGAGGCTCCCGGCCCCCGGCGCGCCCGGCGCCGCACCGGCGATGTACTCCGCCATGGCCGCGAGACTGGGGTGGTCGTAGAGCGTGACGGGCCGCTCGGTGAGCCCGTACGCCCGGTTGACCGCGGCCACGAACTCGGCGGCCAGGATCGAGTCGAGTCCGAGCAGCGGGAAGTTGGTCTCCGGATCGAGTTCGGCGGGGTCGCAGCGGACGGCCGCCGCCAGGTGGCTGCGCAGCTCCTCCAGGACGGCGTCCGCGCCGGACCCGGCGGACACACCGGACCCGCCGGACACGCCGACGCGGGTCTCCGGGGCAGCCGGCGCACGGCCCTGCGGCGCGGCCTGGACGCCGGCCGCGGCGAGGTGGCGGGCGAGGTCGGCCGGACCGGGGTGTTCGTAGAGCGCGGCCGCGGTGATGGCGGTGCCGAAGCGGGCGTTGAGGGCCGCCACGAACTCTGCGGCGAAGATGGAGTCCACGCCCAGCACCTGGAAGGGCTGTCGCGGATCGATCCGGCCGGGTTCGACGTCCAGCGTGTCCGCCAGCACGGCCGTCAGCCCGGCGAGGATGTCGGCCGCGGGGCCGTCGGGGTCCGGAAGCGGAGCGGTCTGCGGCTGGCTGGTCAAGGCGGGCGCCTCCTGTTCGGTGCCGGTCTCCCGGGAAGGGACGGGTGGTGCGGGTCAGCCGGCCGGGGCCAGGCTGTGCTCCGGCGGGGACTGCGGGGAGGGCCCCGGCACCACGGGCAGGGGCATGCCGTCCTGGGTGGCGGCCAGGATCGAGTGCTGCAGACGGCGCAGCCGCGGGGAGGGTTCGATCCCGAGGTCGCGCACGAGGCTGGTGCGCAGCCGCTGGTAGACGCCGAGCGCCTCGCCGCGCCGGCCCGCGCGGTGCAGCGCCACCATGAACTGGGCGTGCAGGTTCTCGTGCGTGGGGTGACGACTGGTCAGCACCGTGAGTTCGGCGACCAGTTCGCGGTGCCGGCCGAGCCTGAGGCCGGCCTCGACGCGCTGTTCGAAGGCGCACAGGCGGCTCTCGTCGAGCCGCGCGGCCTCCATGGTCAGCTGCGGTCCCTTCGGTACGTCCGCGAAGGCCGTGCCGTTCCACAGCTTCAGCGCGCTGCCCAGCAGGCGGGAGGCGCCGGTGAAGTCGCCCGCGTCCATGGCCCGGTAGCCCTGGCCGGCCAGCTGGTCGAACTCCCGCACGTCGCTGGTGCCGCCGTTGCAGGCCAGCAGGTATCCCCCGGGCAGGGTGATCAGTACGTCCTTGGCGGTACGGGGCTGCTCGCCCTCCCGGGCGGGGTCCTTCGCCAGGGCCGCGGCGATGAGTTCGCGCAGTTGCAGGACGTAGGTCTGCAGGGTGGTGCGGGCGCTGCGCGGCGGCCGGTCCGACCACAGCTCCTCGACGAGCGAGTCGACCGGGACGATCCGGTCGGCGTGCAGGGCCAGCAGGGCCAGGACCTGGCGGGGCTTCGGCGCGGTAGGGGCGACGGACACGCCGTTCTCCCTCACATCCAGTGCGCCCAGTACGTCGATGTCCACGCCGTCTCCCTCGTTCGCGTGCGCTGCGGGCCCTCTGATTAAAAAACAGCGCATACGGTCTGTCAATAACAAACCGCATGAGCCGTTTTTAATGTCCCCCGCAAGGGATACCCGTCGACGCCACGCTCCTTCAACTACGTTTGCACCAACGCACTGTGGCCTCCAGATGGCCACTCGGCCACCCATGGACGCCCTTTCAAGCCGCTCTTGAGGGGACGACCGAAACCAACCATCGCGCAAGCGTGGCGCATCAGAAAAAAACTGTGCGGTCTGTTACGGGGCTCCGTCACCGCGGGCGAGGAGGCGCCCGTACGGCGTCCGGGCCCCGCCACCAGCCGGAGTCGTTCGACGGTCCTCCGGCCTCCTCGTCCGCACGCGTCCCGCCCGCCCGCAGCGCGAGCAGCACGGCCATGAGCGCGGCGAGTTCCTCCTCGCCGGGCTGTCCTCGCTCGATGCGCAGGGCGGACTCCTGCTGCTCCCCGAGGGTTCCGCGGTCCGAATCGCCCATGCCCCTCCTCCGGCGTCCCGGTCACCGTCGGGCATCGCGCTCGACGCCCGCTCTCACTCCGCTCGAGCGGCGGCGCGGCGGCGCGCGTCCGTCACCGCACCGGGTCACACAGAGCGCGCGCGGACGGACCGCAGGGCCCGCAGAAGCGCGCGGGCGCTCTCGGCGGCGTCGCCGGTCCCCGTCATGATCACGGTCGTCGGCCCGTCGGTCCGGTACGGAGCGTCGCGGGCGATCTCGTAGGCGGCCCGGCCCGCGGGCCCGCACCCGCACAGCACCAGCCGGCGTCCGGGACCCGGCAGTTCCCGCGGGCCGAGTTCCCGCAGACCGGGGGGCGGCGGCAGGCCGCCCGCGTCGTCGAGGACCAGGGACACGATCCGCTCCGGACCGTCGTACTCGCTGAGCAGCAGGTCGTAGGCACCGGGCGGCACTCCCGGGACCATGACCAGGCCGATGACGTCCGCCCCCGGCTCCCCGGCGCGCAGCACCGCGAGGGCGAAACCGCGCGGCCCGGGCTCCTGCCGCGCCGCCAGCGGCACCTCGCCCGCCCGCAACAGGTCGAGGACCTGGGCCACGGTGACCCGCTCGTCGTGGTGGTCCGGCAGCAGGCGCAGCAGGTGCATGCACTGCGACAGCGTCCCGGAGGCGTCGGCGTCGGACAGACCGGCCCGGTCGTGGGTGGCGGTCAGCGTCAGCCCGCCCCGGCTGTCGTGCCGCGCGACGAGGGTCACCGGCAGACTCGTGTCGCTGCTGACGCTCTGCGGTACCTCCACCCGGATGCCCTGCGCGCTCAGTTCCGACCGCAGCGCCTTGGGCAGCTCGGGCGGGGTGTCGAAGCGAACGAGCGTGTCGGTGAGGCGGTCACCGGGGTCCCGGCCGCTCCACTCACGGATCAGGTCACCGGACACCCAGGGGTAGGCGCTCAGGTCGAGCGCGGCGTCGCGCACCTGCCGCAGCAGGTCCACCAGAGGGGCGGCGGGGTCGACCGTGACGGTCACCGGCAGCGGGTTCCCGAGCAGCCCGGGGATGTCGGCCGCGCCCCGCAGCATGAGATCGCGCCCGGAGAGGTGCATGCCGAAGCTGACCGGGGCCGGGCCCGGCACTCCCGCCGCCCGGTACAGCAGCAGCGCCCAGACCGCGTGCAGGGCGCTGCTCTCGCCGGCGCCCCAGGCCGCGGCCCAGGAGCGCAGGCGCGCGGTCTGGTCGGGGCGCAGACGGCGCTGGATGCGTCCGGGGCCGGAGTTGCGGGTGCGTCCACCCGGCCGGCCGGGGCTCACCGCGGCGTGCGCGGGCGGGGCGGCCGTGGCCCAGAACCGCCGTGCGACGTCGGTGTCCTGATCCCGGAGCCACTCCACGTGGTCGCGGATGTCGGGCCGCCGTTCACCGCCCGGTACGACGCCGTCGGCGAGGTAGGCCCGGTAGAACTCCCGTACCAGGAGCTGGGCGCCGCGCTCGTCCAGCAGGGCGTGGGGGTAGCTCAGCAGGATGCGGGTCGGTGCCGTCCGGCCGGTCGCGTCGTGCTGCGGCGGGCCGTCGAGCAGGGTGACGCGCAGCAGTCCGGGGCGGTGCAGGGCGAATTCCCTCGCCCGGTCGCGCCGCAGGAGGTCGTTCCAGGCCACGGTGGTGTGGCGGTGGTGGACGACCTCGACGGCCGCCCGTTCGTGCAGGACGAGCCGGGGGGTGCCGGTCCAGTCGAAGGAGGCGCGCAGGACGACCTCGCGGTCGGTGACGGACTGCCAGGCCGCGGTGAACCGGCCGATGTCCAGCGGGCCGGTCCAGGACCAGTGGAGCTGCTCGATGTGGCGGCCGGCCGCGCCGGGCCGGTTCACGGCGGCGAGCAGCAGCTCGCGCTGGTGCCCCCTCACCGGGACGGTGCCCAGGCACGGGGGCTGCAGCAGGTCGGCCAGCAGCTCCGCGGTGAACGGCACCGGTTCCGGGCCCGCCGCCTCGCCGGCCGGGCTCAGCCGCACCAGGTACCGGCCCGCCTCCTCCTCCAAGGCGACGGAGTACGTGCGGTGCCGGGTGGCGAGCCTGGCCGCGACCGCCTCGGCCTGGGCGGTGCCGAGCGGCCCGCACAGTTCGAAGACCAGCGCGGAGCCGGGTGCCGCGCCGCCCGGCTCGTGGACCACGGCGAGGACGGTCCCGGCCTGCGCGTCATGGCTGCTCATCCGCTCTCCCGGATGCCTGGAACCACCGTCGCGGCGTGGCGGACCGGCTCCCCGGTCTCCCTCTCGGCTCGGCGGACCGGCTCCCCCGCCTTCCTCTCGCATCGTTCCCGCACCCCGCCCCCTGCCCCGTGCCTCGCAGTCCGCAGCGGCCGCCCGCCGTCCCGCTCACCGCCCCCGTTCATCGCCGACCGGGGCTCCAAGCCCCCAAGACCGTACTGTCTGCGCAGGTGAGGGCCCCGTCCGTGCGAGTGCGCCTGGATCGTCGCGCAAGCGGTCCTCGACCTGGCCCGTGACCTGGCAGGCCTCGCTGACCAGATAGCGGTCCCGGACCAGGCTGGTGGTGAAGGACCAGGCGCGGGCGGCGGGCGAGTCGTCGGCGAGCACCGCGTGCCCGTCGCCGTCCCAGCGGAAGCCGACGGTGCCGAAGCCGCGTCGCATCCCCTGCCCGAGCGTCTTGGTGTACGCCTCCTTCAGCGTCCACAGCCGCAGGAACCGCGCCGCCCTCCGGTCGTCGGGCAGCGCGGCGAGCACTTCGGCCTCCCGGGGGGTGCACACCTGCCCGTGCAGCGCCTCGAAGGACACCCGCCGGGTGATCGACTCGGTGTCCACGCCCACCGGTCCGCGGCTGCTCACGGCGACGACGATCAGCTCCTCGGTGTGGGCCAGGCTCAGCCACAGCTCGCCCCCGAAGCCACGCAGCGTGGGCTGCCCGCCGGGCAGGTAGGCGATGTCCAGGGCGGCCGGGGCGGTGTAGAGGACCGCCGCGGCCGTGTGCTTCATGACCACGCGCGACACGGCGAAGGCGAGGCGCCCGGCCGCAACGGGGTTCTGCCGGTAGCGCGGCCGGTCCCGGCCGAGCAGGCCGCGCAGCTCCGGGTCGAGCAGGGCGGAGGTCAGCCACTCGCCCCAGGTCGTGTGGACGACGGCCCGCCCCACGGACTCGAACCGGTCGCACACCTCGTCCCACGGACCTTCGGGCCCGGCCACGTGCAGCGGCGCCCCGGAGGGCTCTGCGCCGGTCATGTCCCGCCCCCACCCCGCCGCCGGCCTGCTTCTGTCCCTGCCCCCGCCCCGGTCCTCGTCCCCGCCCCCGCCCACAGCAACTCCGTGCCGTACACGTCGCAGTCGACGCCCTGCCGGGTCCGCTCGGCGAGCTCCACCCACACGACACCGGCCGGGTCGACGGTGGGCCCGGGCAGCGGGGCGCCGAGCCGCCGGGTGACGCGGGCGAGCGCGAGCAGCGCCCAGTGGGGGCCGCCGAGGAAGCCCTCGGCCTCCTGGCCGACCCCCAGCACGGCCGCGGCCAGCAACAGCAGGGCCTGACGGTCCGCCAGGGCTCGGGCCACCGGGTCGGCCGCGCCGGTGGGCCCGGACGCCGGGTACGGCAGGCGCAGCGTCCGCTGCTCGGTCGCCAGCCGGCGGGCGACGCGGGTGAGCGCGGCGACGGCCGGATCGTCGTCGGTGCGCTCGGCCAGGCGGGCGGCGGCGACGGGCAGGGCCCCGGCGACGTCGGCGGTGGACACCGCGCCCACGCGCCTGCCGGTACGTGCCGCGACCGTCCGCCCGAGCTGGAACAGCTCGCGCGGCACGGCGTGTTCACCGCCCTCCCCGGGTTCCTCCTCGGCTCGGAAGGTGCCGGTGGCGCCGGCCGGGTCGGCGAGCGAGGGCAGCGCGCGGACGAGCCGTGCCCGGCAGGCGGCCGCGGCCGCCGGGTCCGCCCCGGCCGCCACACGGTCCGCCGCCAGCTTGGCGAGAGCCCGGCGTTCGGCGGTGTCCGGCCCGAAGCCGCTGCCGTTCAGGACGAGTTCGAGGTCGTCCAGGACCTGGCCGACCAGTTGGGGCACGATGTAGCCGGTCGCGGCGGTCAGGGCCGGCGTCCCGCCCGCGGTCGGGTCCAAGGCTCGCAGCGCCACCGCGGTCAGGCTCTCGCAGGCCAGCAGGTCGGCGAAGTCCGCGGCCAGCACGGGCTGCCACTGCCGTATGCCCGGTTCGTGCGCGGCGAGGGAGTCCACGAGCCGTGCGGTCGTGTGCAGCGCGCCCCCCGCCGCCGCGATCAGCGCCGCCGGACCGAGCAGCGCGCCCAGTTCACCACCCGGCCCGCCCGTCTCCCCACCGGCCACGGCGCCGGACAGCGGACGGACGGCCCAGGCGTGAGCGAGGCCCAGGTCGCGGCGGAAGAGCGGGCGCAGCACGCGGACGATCCCGTCGGCGCCGATGCGGCGCACGTCGGCCGGCCCGGGGAGCACGGCGCCGAGCGCGCCCGAGGCGGCCGGGTCCCGCTGCCCGGCGGCCGGCGCCGTACGGCCGTGGGGACCGGCGGGGTCGAGGGGGTCGCCGAGCAGCACCTCCAGCCACCGCGCGCGCAGCACGACGTCGACGGACAACGGCCCGTCGCCGAGGGACGGCACATCGGCGTGCGGCGGCGTCGCGGCGGGCCCCGCGGCCTCCTCCGGTGCGAGTGGACCCGGTCGGGTGAGCGTCATCGCCTGCTTCCTCCTCGTCCTCATGGCAACCGGCGTACCGGGCTCTCGGCATGCCACCTGGCCAGGCGCAGCGTCTCCCGGCTCTCCCGCCCCAGCCGCTCGCGCACCTGCCGGCGGGCGTCCACCGGCAGGGCTCCCGCCCCGAGGGCGGACTCGACCGACTCCTCGCGGAGCAGCACCCGGTGCGCGCACACCACCGTCAGCCCCGACTCGTCCGGTACGAGGCTCCACTCACCGCTGTGCGCGGCGATCGGCCCGGGCGGGGCCGTCTCCTTGAAGACGATGCGCCCGGCGTGCGGGAAACACAGCCGTACGGTCTCGGAGCCGCCCGCCCCGCCGGAGCCTGCCGTGGGTCCGGCCTCGGTCGCGCACGTGTGGAGCACCACGATCTGCGTGCCCGGCCGGTCCTCCCGCACGCTGCTGTCGTCGACGTGGGGGATCAGCACGGGCCAGTCCTCCACGCGGTACAGGAAGTCGTAGACGAGTTCGGCGGGGCCGTCGACGCGCAACCGCTCCTCGAAGGCCAGCAGCAGTTCGTCCAGCCTGTCCCACCGCTCGGCCGCCTCCCGCAGCCGGGCCAGCCGCTCGGCCACGTCAGCGTCGAGGCCGTCCGGCCCCGCGGCCGTGTACGGGTACGGCGTCTCCTGACGCAAGGTCACCAGCGACCGTTCGGCGCCGTCGGGTTCGACACTCCAGGAGCCGGCGACCGTGTCACCGGGCCAGTCGGGGTCCTCCTGCTCGAAGCCGACGGAGCGCGCCTGCGGTCGCAGCGTGCGCCGCAGACGCGAGGAGCGGACACGGCCGTCCTCGAACTCCCAGGCCAACAGCGTTTCCCCGGCACCGTCGAAGTCCATCCGCTCGACGTGGACGTACGAGGGCAAGAGCACCGGCCAGCGCGGGGCGTCGGCGAGCATGCCGTAGACGACGTGTGCGGGTGCGGCCACGGAGACGGTGCGCCGGGCGGAGTGCACTCGCTGGGACGGCATGAGCGACCCCTCTCGTCACAGTGCGCCGCCAGGCTGTCCCGCGCGCCTCGAGCGGCGCTCGAGCCACGGCCGGGCCGGCCGTCCCGCTCAGCCGACCGGGGTGAGGCGGCCGGCCGGGGACGTGGCGGCGGGCGCCGGTGCGCCGGCCGGACCGGACATCAGGATGGAACGCTGGAGCTTGGCCAGTGCAGCCGACGGCTCCAGGCCCAGGTTGCGCACCAGCCTGGCGCGCAGCTGCTGGTAGGCGTTCAGCGCCTCACCCCGGCGCCCGGAGCGGTGCAGGGCCAGCATGTACTGGCCGCACAGGCTCTCGTGGGTGGGGTACCTGCTGACCAGCACGGTCAGTTCGGCGAGCAGCTCGCGGTGCCGGCCGAGCCTGAGGTCGGCCTCGATCCGCTGGTCGAGGGCGCACAGCCGGCTCTCCTCGAGCCGCCTGATCTCGGTCTCCAGATGGATGCCCGCGTGCACGTCGGCGAGTGCGGGCCCGGTCCACAGCTCGAGCGCCTCACACAGCCGGGCGGCCGCCCCGGGGTAGTCCTCCGCGTCCATGGCGCGGTAGCCGAGCCCGGCCAGCCGCTCGAAGTCCCGCAGGTCGCTGCTGCCTTGCCCGCCCTTGAGCAGGTAGCCGCCGGGGACGGTCAGCAGGACGTCCTTGGCACAGCGCTGCCCTTCCTCGCCGCCCTCGCCCTGCCGGAGCGCGCAGGCGATGTGCTCGCGCAGCTGGAGAATGTAGGTCTGCAGGGTGGGCCGCGCGCTGCGGGGCGGCGCGGCGCCCCAGAGCTCCTCGGTCAGCGTGCCGACCGTCACGACCTGATCGGCGTGAAGAGCCAGCAGGGCGAGCACCTGACGCGGTTTTGGGGCGGTCGGCGTGATCGAGACGCCCCTCTCCCGCACAGCTAATGAGCCGAGTATGCCGATGTCCACGCCGTCTCCCCGTCTGCTGCAGGCTCTGTGAAGCGCCGTGCCAGAAGCTCCGAGTAAAAAACAGCACGTGCGGTATGTCAACGCTGTGCGACGCACTCCGGTACCGCTCGAGCGACTCTCCAGCCAGCGCCGGGTTCCAGGCCACACGGCGACCACGAGGAGCGGCCCGCCCGTCCGTCCCGCACCGCCGTCTGCTCGTCTGGCCAGCACGTCTGACCTGCGCCTAGGGAAGCACCTCCCCCATGCCGGGGCTCGCACCGTCCGGGGTCGGTTCGGGCGACACGGCCATGCGCGGCAGGACGAAGTCCCAGAACCGTGCCGCACGCTCGGCCGAGAGCCAGTCCTCGTCCCACCCGGCCAGCGCCTCGAAACCGACCGTGGCGGCCACAATCACCGCCGCCGCGTCCTCGGGCGAGACGTCCTGTGCCAGTTCCCCCGCGTCCCGCGCCCGCACGACGAGTTCGCGAACCGAGGCACGCCACCACCGGAACAGCTCCGCGCCGCCCTTGCGGGAGGGGTCACCGCTCAGCCGGAACCCCGCCCTGACCAAGGGGTCGGAGGCCATCGCGTGCATCAGACCGCTGGTGACGTCCACCACCGACTGCAGCGCGGGGCCGGCCGCGGACCGATGGCGTTCCGCCAGCTTCTGCGCGGAGTCCACGGCAGCGCGCTCCACCTCCCTGGCCAGGGCGTCCTTGCTGGCGAAGTGGAAATGGAGGGCCCCCGAACTCATGCCGGCCCGTTTGCAGATCAAGGGCAGGGAGGCTCTGACGTACCCTTCGTCGGCGAACACCTGGGCCGCCGCGACGATGAGGGCCTGGCGTGTGCGCGCCGCCCGTCCCTGCATGACCATCACGCTTCACCTCCCGGGCCGGCACCGGTCCGCTCCCGTCGCGAGCGCTGCCGTCGCGCACCGCGCATCCCAGAACACCGACCGGGCGCCGAGCCCCTCTCAGAAAACAGCATGATAGGTCGGGTTTCGCGGCCCGGAGGTACCCCCGTTCACGCGATCAAGCCTTCCTGGAGCCGCCTTCAAGCCCGCCCGCGCGCTCCCGCACCCGCGCAGGCGCCGCACGTCGGCCCGCTCCGCCCCGTTTCTCGCCCTTGCCGAAGCAACTCCCCCTCAGCCAGGGCCGGTTGCGCAAGGCTGGAGAACCACTCGAGGGCTCCTCGAAACCACCGCTTCACGGCCCGAGCCACCCGGCCGGGAGATCCTCCACGGCGTTGCGGACCGGCCCCGCGTCACGTGCGCGCGGAGCAGAGCGCCAGGTCAGATCGTTTCGTCGGCCTCCAGAGCGAGCCATCGGCGAAACGGTGGGAGCCGCTCCGGAAAACCCGTAGCCGGAGTGCTTCATACCGCTAGAAACTAAACCGGCTGGTATGTATCTTCTCGGCCTGAGGACCCACACAAAAACTCCGCAAACCGCGGCCCAGGGGGAGCAGGCATGTCTGCGAACACACTTCGCGTCGAACGTGCAACGCGCGGCACACAGCAGGTGGAGACCGACCGCCGGGTGGCAACGAGATCCGCCGCACTGCGTTATCCGTCCCTGACCACCACCGTTCCCAAGGAGTTCGTTCACCGAGCCAGCGTCGCCGAGGTCATGCTCACCGACTGGGAGTACAGGGACGACCACCAGTTCGCCGTGACGGCCCAGTGGCCCCGCAGTCACACCTTCTTCACCGGCGTGAACGGCTGCCACGACCCGCTGATCGCGGCGGAGACGCTGCGCCAGGCGGGCACCCTGCTGGCGCACGCGGAGTACGGGGTTCCGCTGGGCCACCACTTCCTGATGTGGGACCTGTCGCTCACGGCGTGGCCGGAACACCTCCTCGTCGGCGGCGCGCCGGCCTCCCTCGACATCGAGATCGTCTGCAGCGACATCAAGATGCGCCGGGAGAGCCTGGCCGGGTTCCGCTACCAGACGGTGATGCGCCGCGCCGGGCACATCGTCGCGACCGGCGGCGCGTCCTTCACCTGCATGGCCCCCAAGGTCTACCAGCGGCTGCGCGCCGACCGGCTGAACGGCGCCGGGCCCCAGCTCCCCCTCACCGCTCCGATGGCGCCCCAGAGCGTCGGCCGGGTCTCGCCCATGGACGTCGTGCTGTCACCTGTCGGGCAGGAGGGCCGCTGGCAGCTGCGGGTGGACACCCGGCACCCCGTGCTCTTCGAGCACCCGGTGGATCACATACCGGGCATGATGCTGCTCGAGGCCGCCCGGCAGGCCACGGTGGCGACCGTGGGGGAATGCGCCACGCCGCTGTCCGTCACCGCGGAGTTCAGCCGCTATGCCGAGTTGGACACACCCTGCGTGATCGAGGCCCGCCGCCTGCCCCGCACGGAACACGAGGAGTGCGTGCAGGTGACCGGTCACCAGGACGGCGAGCTCGTCTTCCGGTCCACCGTGACCGTGGCGGCACCCACCGTCTGACCCTGCCGCGACACCCTCGTGCCGTGGGCCGGCTGGAAGGCTCCCAGACGCCTTCCAGCCGGCCCACGCGCCTGCCCGGGTCCGGACCGTCGCCGCTCCGGTGCCCCTCGTCCCAGTCGACGGCCATTCCGACCAAGAGGTCTCTACTGCCTGCGTGACGGCATATCGGTGGAGGGAACATGGCTGTAAAATACAGACTGGATGGTTTGCAAACTGGGGGGATCCCCGGGCACTTCGATCGACTGGAGGACACCATGGCTGAGCAGGAGCGGGCCATCCGTACACGCAGGACGATCCTGTTGGCCGCGGCCAAGGTCTTCCAGGAGCACGGATACCAGGCGACGAGGATCTCCCAGATCCTCGCGGAAGCCGCCGTCACCAAGGGGGCGTTGTACTTCCACTTCCCCTCGAAGGAGGAGCTGGCTCGGGAGGTCCTCCTTTCCCAGAACCAGGACTTCTTCGTTCCCGACCGCGCGACCAAGGTCCAGGAAGTCGTGGACATGGTGTTGCTGCACTGCTACCGCCTGCAGACCGATCCCATGGTCCAGGCCGCGGTACGGCTCGCCATGGACCAGTTGGCCGACGGTCTCGACCGCAGCGAGTCGTTCCTGCGCTGGGACAACATGATCCGGGAGCGGCTGGAGAAGGCCCAGGCGCAGGGCGAGTTGCTCCCCCACATCGTTCCGGCCGAGACCGCGGGCATCCTCGTGGGAAGCTACACGGGCGTCCAGTCCATGTCCCAGGCGCTCAGCAACCACCAGGACCTCCACACACGGGTCACCGCACTCCTGCGTCACCTGCTGCCCAGCGTCGCGGTCCCCTCGGTGCTGGCCTCGGTGGACATGAGCGAGAACCACATGCTGAAGCTGCACGCCGAGGCGACCGCCAGGGCCTGAGCGACGAAGCACGAGGCCGGCGGTCATGGTCGGACAGCCCTAGGCCGGCGACCGGTCCCGCCCGGCGAGATGGTCCGCGTACCAGCCTGCGGCCTAGGCGAAACGCACGTCGAAACCCGGTCCCGGATCCTCGTCGACACGGGTCCACAGACGATCGCTCCGGTACCAGGGAGTGTCCTGCGTCTTCCCTCAGCCGACGGCCAGACCCCGCGACCCGCCCGGGCACAGTGCAAGGACCCCTAAAGCGGCAGCGTGTCTCCCAGCTCCCGTGCCGTCGCCGACGGCGGACCGCCCTCGGACCGCTCGGTCTTGCGCCCCTTGCCGCCGGGCGCCAGCGTGCGCGGATCCACGGCCTCGGCGGGCGCGCCGGTGGCGTACAGGCCCTGGGGGTCGGAGTCCCGGTCGTGCGGCAGCAGCCAGAAGACACGGCGTCGGAAGGTGCCCGACGAGCGGGAGGGCTTGGCCTCGGGGCCCAGCAGCGCGTAACCGACCATGCGGCCGTCCCGGTGGTACGGGGGCTTGCCCCGGCGGTTCGGCAGCCGGTCCAGGCTCTGGCGCACGTAGTCGAGACCACTGATGTCCTCGAGCCAGACGAGGTCGACCTCGTACTCGATCTCGTCCTCTTCGATGAGGGCGCTCATGCTGTCTCCTCGTCGGCGACCAGTCCGATGCCCGGGTAGTACTTGCGCTGGTTGGACAGGATCATCTCCTTGGGAGAGGCCAGTCCCACCACTTCTCGGACCCGTGCGGCGAAGGCACGCGACGAGACGGCCGGGGACCCCTCATTCTGGCACCACTCCCTGTAGGCCGCGTAGAGCCTGGCTTGTTCGACCCGGAGGCCGCCCTCCACGCGGCAGGACTCGCCGAGGAAACGCCCCGTGTGGTCCTCGGTCTCCGCATAGGCGTTGGTGGCGATCCGGACGCGTTCGGGCCCGGTCAGGTCCCTCTCGCCGCTCAGGTACCGACGGGCGCCCAGGATCAGCCAGTTGAGGATTCCGGGGCCCTCCTCGGTGACGAGGACGTCCGCCAGGTTGTCGATCTTGCGGTCGTGGGGGACGACGCGCTCGAACGGGATCATCCGCATGCGGCGCCAGAACGCGAAGCCGCCGGTGCCCACCTCGGGCCGGTGATTGCCCAGCAGCCACAGCTTGTGAGTGGGCTCGAAGCTGAAGAAGTCCTGGCGCATCCGGCGGGCCTTGATGCGGTCGCCGCCCGTCAGCAGCTTGACCCGGGCCTCGTCGAAGCGGTCCCCGGGCTTGACCTCGCTGCACACGACGACCCGGCGGCCGTGGAGCTCCGCGAGGTCGGTGGGGTGCCCCTCGTAGGGGCGGGCCATCAGGAACCCGGGCGGCGCGGCGTCGGCGTAGTCACCGAGCAGCTTCATCAGCACGTCCAGCAGCACCGACTTGCCGTTCCTGCCGGAGCCGAAGAGGAACGGCATGACCTGCCCACCCACGTCCCCGGTCACCGAGTACCCGAGCAGCAGGTGAAGGAAGTCGATCATCTCCGCGCCCTCCTGGTCCACACCGAAGGTGTCGGTGAGGAACCGGTGCCAGCGCGGCGTGGGCATCGGTTCGGGGGCGGCCGTGGTGGAGCGCGAGTGGAAGTCCTTGTTGGGGTCCGGGGTCCTGACCAGTCCCGTACGCAGGTCCACGACCCCGTCGGGGGTGCACAGCGCGTACGGATCGGCGTCCAGCAGGGCCGCGTTGAGGACCATGCCGGGTGCCGTCCGGGCCTGTGTGAGCATCGCGTTCAGGCCGCTGGTGCTCAGGGCCCGCCGACGGTGCTGCTGGAGCGCCGCGGAGGTGAACAGCCCGCGCGGATCGGTCGTCGCGAGTGATTCCGCCAGGTCGCCCGCGGCCCACAGCACGGTGTCGTCCTCGTCGACCTGCCAGCGGGTGTTGTCCCACCGGAACCAGCCGAGGCCCGGTACGTGCCGGTAGTCGTTGGCGTAGAGCCTGACGAACAGCTTGGCGTTGCCGCGGTCGCTGAGCGTGTCCGGCAGCAGGCCGGCAGCGGTCGCCTCTCCCCCGGCCACGTCCCCGCCCACGGCTGCCGGCCCGTGGGCGACCTTCCACGCGGCGGGCTCTGCCACGGACTGGGCGAGAATCTGCCGGGCCACGCCCTGCGCGTCGAAGAGACCCTCCTGACGGTCGGACGTCATGTGCGGCCTCCCGGGAGGAGCGGGCGCCGCCGCCCCGCGTCCAGACCACCGCGGATGACGGCGCCGTAGCGCCTCTCCTGCCCGGGCCGGGCCTGCTCGGCCACCTGCCGCAACAGCTCCTCGGCCGCGGCATGTCCGAGACGGCCCGCGGCGACCAGGCCACCGGCCGTGTACGCGGCCCGGTTCAGTTTCTCGGAGAACGCGGCTCCTTCGGGCACGGCGGCACAGGCGGCGACCTCGGCCAGCACTCCGCCGAGGACCCGGTCCGCCGTTTCGCGGCCGCCGCCGGCGGCGAGCACCGCCTGCCGGGCACGCGGCGGCACCGGCCGGGACGCGGATCCGGTCGCCGGCGGCAGGTGCCCGGTGCGTTCCAGCTCGCGGGCGAGCCAGGCGGGCAGCGGCGCGACCTCGCGGACGCTTCCGACGGGCGTGTACGGACCGGCCTCGGTCACGGTCCCCGGGGCGACGATGTATCCGCCGTGCGCCCGTAAGTCGACCTGCCAGGCCAGTGCACGGCCGCCGCCGGATCCCGTGGAGCACTGCCACCGGTGCCCGTGCTGGGCCCGGTACCAGACGTGCAGGCCCCCGGAGGGGGTGCGCACGCGCAGGGTCGTGTCGTCGTCGGCCGGGCTGACGGCGCCCCGCAGAGCGGCCAGGACGCCGATCGTGTGGAACCCGGTGGCGAGTCCGGTCAGGTCGACGCCGTCGGGGATGCCTATGCCGGGCAGCAGCCGCTCCCGGTCGGGCGGCAGCGCCTCATGGGCGTCGATGTCGACGACGACCAGTCCGGCCGGACCGCAGGCCACCCCGACACCGAGGCCCGGGTGGGTGCCCCACCACTGCTCGATCCTGGCGGACTCCAGCGTGGCGGCACGGAATCCGTGACACCAGCGACCCGCGGCGCGGCAGCCGCACTCCCGGTGGCTGTGCCCGGGCACCCGGCAGGCAGCGCAGTTGCCCGCCGGTGTCTTACGGCCCGGGGCCAGGGGATGGACAGGCCATCCCTGGCCCGCGCACCACCGGGCGGTCGCCAGTGACCGAAGAGCCCCCTGCGGACGAACCCCAAAAGGCCTTGAGTCGCTGCTTAAGAACCGCAGCTCAGAAGCCATGCGCATCCCCCAACAGCGACCCAAGCGACTGAACGACTCAAACAGACTAGCGAAACGAACATGGCTCAAGGAGATGTCTCTATGAAAGAACTGAAACCAACGTGCCGATCTGGATACCACGGACCGGAGACCGGCCCAGCGACCGGACGTACTTCGGTCGCTACCGCAGCCCTCGGACAAAGCAGCAGTTCAGGGCCTTGCGAAGACAGGAGCAGCGACTGAAGCGACTCAAGGTCCTCATATATGACGCACACGGGCGCATGTCGTGAGACTCCCACTCCCTCATATACCCGTACCTTGCGTCGCTTCGGTCGCTGATGCCTTCTGCGTGAGCCTGTGACCTGCGTTTTCACCGGAACGCCCGGGAGCGACCGACCTCTTGTCCCGTCGCTGTCCTTCAGTAGCCGCCCGCGGGCCGGGCACTCCACCACGGCCCCGCGCCCCGGCCACCGCAGCGACTGAGCGACCGAAGCGACTCAAGGATCCCTTGAGCGGATGCCGAGCAGACCGCCCGCCGCCCGCACTTGCGACGAACCACTCCCCCGGATCGCGCCCGTCCGGGATCATGGGCCATGCTCCCGGACGCCTGGCACCTCACAGAAGACATCGACGACTCCCCCGACCGGGCCGGGCCCCTCCTCATCAGCGTGTACTGGGCCGGAGCCTTGGCCCATGCCTGCCGGCTGGCGTGATCCCCCCGACAGCGGGGTTGGGCTCTTCACCGCACCGTCGGGCGCCTCAGTCGGTGCGGTCGATCACCACGGCCGCCGCTGGGCGCTCGCCGTGCACGCCACGAGTCGGGCACAGTGAGGTCAGGCGCGCGTTCCAGCTATGGCACCGGGTCCGCTCTGGGAGCGGGGGGTTTTCTCGCCGACCTTCTTCACGTCGATGGTGCGGGGGTCGACGGCTTCTCCGGGGGCGCCTTCTTGGTAGAGGCCTTCGGGTTGGGCGTCGCGGTCGTGCGGGAGGAGGAAGAAGACGCGGCGGCGGTAGAGGCCGCTGTCAGGGTCGGCTTCGGCGTGGTCGTCGAGTTCGGCGTAGCCGACCATGCGGCCGTCGCGGGCGTAGCGGGGTTTGTTACGGCGGCGGGGGGTCTTGTCGAGGGCCTGGCGCACGTAGTCGAGGCTTTCGGGATCTTCCAGCCACACGACGTGTGCTTCGTGGGTGAGATCGCCCTCGGTCAGTAGCGAGCTCATAGCTGGTTGCCCTCCTTGGTGTGCCGGGCCGGACGGCGGTCCGCCTCGTAGTGTGGTGTGCCGCCTGTTGTTGAGCCTGCCCTGGCGGCTTCATGGTAGGCCGGGCCGGTGAGGGCGGGTAGGGGCATCTGGGTGCCCTGGTGGGCGCGGTTGTGGCGCGGTTCGCTGCGGTGGTGCGGGGGTTGGTTCATGAGGGGGTGTCCAGCAGGGCGAGGCCGGGGTAGTACTTGCGGCCGTTCGATTTGATCATGTCGGCGGGTGAGGTGAGGCCGACTTCCTGCCGGACGCGGGTGGCGAAGGCGCGGGCGCCGGCGGGGCGGATGCCTTCGCCGCTGCTGCACCAGGAGGCGTAGGTGGTGTAGAGGAGGCCTTGTTCGACGCGTAGGTCGGGCTGGGCTTCGAGGTCGCGGGTGCAGCATTCGGTGAGGAAGCGGCCGATGTGGTCTTCGGTGTTGGCGTAGGCGGTGGTGGCGATGCGGACGCGGTCGGGGCCTTCGAGGTTGTCGCGGGTGGTGAGGTAGCGGCGGGCACCTTCGATGAGCCACTGCAGGATGCCGGGGCCTTCGTCGCGGACGAGTTCGAAGGCCAGGTTGTCGATCTTGCGGTGGTCGGGGACGGTGCGTTCGAAGGGCAGCAGGCGGATGCGGCGCCAGAACGCGTAGCCGCCGGTGGACACTTCGGGGCGGTGGTTGCCGAGCAGCCACAGGTGGTGGGTGGGGCTGAAGGAGAAGTAGTCCTGCCGCATGCGGCGGGCTTTGATTTTGTCTCCGCCGGTCAGTAGCCGGACGCGCGCTTCGTCGAACTTGTCGTTGGGCTTGAGTTCGCTGCAGACGATGAGGCGGCGGCCGTGGAGTTCGGTGAGTTCGGTGGAGTGCTCGGAGAACGCGCCGCGATCCATGAGGAATCCGGGCGGGGCGGCGTCGGCGTAGTCGCCCAGGATTTGGATCATGGTGTCCAGCAGGACGGACTTGCCGTTCTTGCCATGTCCGTGGAGGAAGGGCAGGACCTGCGCGCCGACGTCGCCCGTGATGGAGTAGCCGAGCAGCAGGTGTAGAAAGTTGATCATTTCCTGCCCTTCGGCGTCGTCGCCGAAGGTGTCGCGCAGGAAGCGGTGCCAGCGCGGGGTGGGGGTCTGCTGGGGGGCGACGCTGGCGGCGCGGGAGTGGAAGTCGCGGGTGGGGTCCGGTTTGCGCAGCAGGCCGGTGTTCAGGTCGACGACGCCGGCGGGCGTGCACAAGGCGTAGGGGTCTCCGTCGAGGGTGTCGGGGTCGACGGAGAGATCCGGGGAGGCCTTGGCCTGAGTGAGGAGCGCCTTCATCCCGGTGGTGGACAGGGTGCGCTTTTTGTGGTGATGGAGCTCGCGGTCGCTGAACACGCCTCGGGGGTCGCTGTCCGGCATGTCCTCGGCCATCTCGCCTGCGGCCCAAAGGGCGGCTTTCTCGCCACCGGTCCGCTTCCAGCGGTAGCCGTCCCAGGAGAACCAGCCCAGGCCCTCGACATGGCGGAACTGGTTCCGGTAGAGCATGACGAACAGTTTGGCGTTGCCGCGGTCGGTGAGCGTGCCGGGCAAGGGGGCCGGCTGCGCCCAGAAGGGAGCGGGCGGGGACGTATTGGCCTGGGCGGGCAGAGCTGCGGGCGGAGGGGCGGCCTGTTCGAGGTCCAGCATCTGCTGAGCGGCGGCGCCGGCGTCGAAGCGCGGGCTCTCGGCGCTGCTCATGAGCGTCCTTCGAGGTGGAGCGGGCGGGCGGACCCGGCGGCGAGGGCGTCGTCGACGATGCGTTCGTTGCGGGCACTCTGCCAGGGGCGCGCGGTCTCGGCAGCCTTGAGCAGCAGGGTCCGCGCCGTGTGCTCGTCGAGATGCCCGGCTGCCGTGAGTCCTCCGGCGGTGTATGCGGCCTTGTTGAGCTTCTCGGTGAAGGCCGCGCCTTCACGCGTGGCCGCGCACTCGGCGACCTCCAGGAGCAAAGGGTCCAGAACACGTCGCCCGCCGGCAGCGGTTCGGGGACGGCGGGCGCGGGGGACCTCCCGCTCGGGGCGGACTGGGGGGCGCTGGATCACGTGGCCGGTCCTCAAGAGTTCTTCGCCGAGCCATCCGGGCAGGGGCGCAGGCAGTCGGGTCGGCCCATCGGGCAGGTAAGTCCCCTGGGTGGTGCGGGTGGTGGGGGCGACGATGTAGCCGCCGTCAGCCCGTACGTCGACCTGCCATGCCAGGGCGACCTTGGAGCTGGATCCGGTCGAGCAGCGGAAGCGCATGGCTGGGTTGGGGTTTCGGTACCAGACATGCAGACCACCGGAGGGAGTACGCACGCGCAGCGTGCTGTCGTCGTCGGCGGGACTGGGTTGCCGGCGCAGTGCCGCCAGGAGCGCGAGGGTGTCGAAGCCGGACGCCAGACCGTCCAGGTCGACAGAGTCGTGGATGGCGATGCCGGGCAGGAGGCGGTTGCGGTCGGGGACCGGCGCGGAGTGCGCGTCGATATCGATGACGATCAGGTCGGCTCCCCCGCAAGCCACACCGACGCCCCAGGACGGCGTGCGGGACCACCAGGCGTCGATGCGCGCGGTGTTGGTCGTCGCGGCGTGGAACCCGTGGCACGGTCGGCCTGCGGGAAGGCAGGGGCAGTCGGCCGGCTGGTGGTGCTGGTCCTTGCAGGCTGCGCAGTTTCCCGCGGGCGTCTTGCGGCCCGGCGCAAGGGGATGGACAGGCCAGCCCTGCTCAGCGCACCACCGGGCAACGGCATGCGGTGTGGCAGGCCTCGCAGGGCCTGCAGGCACTCTCGTCGCGCTGGGGCCGGGCACGCGTCGTCCTTCTTCGAGTTTCTCGTTTCCTTCAGTCCCTGACAGGCCCAGCAGGTGCACCGACCGCATGCTGTGGTGAGGGTCCCAAGGGACTGTAGGGACTGTGTTTCGGAAGAGAGTCTAGGACCCGGGGGCGGCGGCGGGCGGCAGTTCCCCCGCGTGGCGGCCTATCAGCTTTCAGGGTGCCTACGGTCCCTTGAGTCACTCCAGGGCACACCCCATGGGAGCAATGTCCGAGTTGAGAGTGACTGGAGGGGCCCTGATTCGCATGACCGGCAGGCGCATGCTCGGCGGGCGCATGCTCGGCGGGCGGGGGCGTGAGCTAGGCCGGACTTGTCACCGAGCAGGCTTCCGCCCGCTGCAGCGCTTTGGTCCCTCACCTCAGTCCCTGAACGTTTGCGCAGGTCGGAGGCGCAATGGACCACCCGCAAGGGACTGTAGGGACTGGAATCCTCAATTATCGGCCAGCTACAAGCCATACGGGACAGATGCGCCCGCGCGTACCTGTACACCAGGATGGCTCATAATTGCGAAACAGAGTCCCTTGAGTCCCTTAGCTGAGCCTCGCGCCCGCTTGACCTGCACTTTTGTCCAGGGACTGAGGAGCAGGGACCGAAGAGGACACAGTCACTAATCGCCAAGGCCGCTCGGTGGGTCGCTGTTCACGTAGGTGTTGGCCGACAGGCGGCCGGCCGCGCCCCCGCCGGCCATGACCCACCGAGGACCCCAGGCCGGCCTTCCAGCGAGCTCCTGCCTCCGCGCTGCACCCCCGGTGTCGATCTATGGGGTGCGTCGAGGATCACTCCGAATTCACGACCGCTGGTGTGATACCACCCTGCTACCATGCAGGGATGACCTCCACCAAGAAGCAGACCCAGGTCCGCCTTGAAGAGGACGTGCTCGCGGCGGGCAAGGCCGCCGCAGCCGCCCGTCGGCTGGACTTCAACAAGTACGTCGAGCGACTCATCATCGAGGACACCACCGGCGCCCGCGCCGCCGGCATGGCAGCCGCCCAGCGGCTCATCGATGAGCACGGCGCATTCCTCAACGACCTGGAGCAGCAGCTCGACGCCCCGTACGCCGATCCGCAGCCCGGCGCCGCCGCGTGATCCTGCACGTCGACGAATCCTGGATCCTCGAAGTGGCGGAACGGGCCGGGCACCGCGATCCTGCCGCCGACGACTACGGCGTGCCCATCGCTGCCGTCGCCCGCCACCGCGGCGAACTCCTCGACACACCCGTCTACGACGGGGCATACGCCCGCGCCGCCGCCCTCGTACACAGCCTGGGCCGCTGCCGCTGGCTGGAACGCTCCAACCTCACCGTCGCATGCGCCGTCGCCGTCATGTATCTCGAGGCCAGCAACATTCCGGTCAGCCCCACCCGCGAACAACTCACCGCACTCGCCCACGAGCTGAACAGCCCGCGCTGCACTGCCACCCGGATCGCCTCCTACCTACGCACCTGGTGATTCCAGACCGGGCGGTGATCCCTGCCCGCGACCGCGTCACGCGCTTTGCCGAAAGCATCGCTGCGCGTTCGAAGCAGGCCCTCGCAGGCCGCGAGAAAGGCGGACGCCCCCGTCCGCGAGGCATGAGCAGGTCAGAGACGGCGGGCCAGTAGGACGCCGAATCGAGGGCGGCAGGGACTTGAAGCTTCGGCGGGACAGCGCTTCTACCGTTCCCCGCCGTGACGGTTTTCTGTCGGCCGACTCGTTCGCCGCCGTGGAGGAGGCTGCCCCGCACCGGGAACAGCTCCGCGGATCGCTCACCCACCCCACACGACAACGTCGGCCTTCAAAGCCTCAACCAGGTGTTGAAGGCCGACATCACGCCGCAGCAGGCCCGAATCGATCAACAGCGTCCCAGCGGTGAGGGGTACGGACCCTCGGGAAACCGGCAGGCGGGCCAGGAGGCGAGGGCGCCTGGGGTTCTCAGCAGTTGCGGATTGAGTACACCGGGTTCCAGTTGATAGACGTCTGGCCGGTCGGTGCCGTGTCCGTCCTCAGCGTGCTGCCGTTCTGGTCGTAGAAGCGGGCGACCGTTCCGGACGTCTGGTTGTTCCAGAAGTAGCCGTCGCCGTTCCAGTAGTACACGTAATAGCGGTTGCAGTTGTACATCCGGAACAGTTCCCACTTGCCGACCGTGGGATCCCAGACGAGGTCGCACAGGTTGCCGACGGCGCAGGTGTAGGTCTGCCCCGGGGAGACGTGCCCGGCGGAGGCGTTGGGCGAGGTGGAGGGCGAGGTGGCGGCGGCCGCGTTGGCCACGTATGCCTCGGCGGGGGCGGCGGGGGCGGTGCGGACGGGCGCCTGCGGGCCGGGGGCGGCCTGGGCTGCGGGTGCGGTAAAGGCGAAGGCGCCGCATGCGGCGAGGGTGGCGGCGAGTCTGCGAAAACCAGTCATGCATATCTCCCTGATGGATGTGCACATGTCGGATCGCCGTCCCACAGCATTGCGGCCGTACCGCACGGCGCACAGACTTTTTCCAGCCGCAGCACGGCCCGGGCCCCGCGCGCGTCTGGCACCCCCCGGCCGGGCTCGGCCCGCGACCGCGCCCTCACCCGGCGCCGCCGCGCGGCCCTGGCCGCGGTCGCGGGCGCGGGCGCCCTGCTTCGACTTACTGAGCCATTCCCCCTGGTGGTGCAGGTCAGTGGCATGGTGAAGGTCGGCAGCCGGGCCAGGCGAGGCTTGCGGTACGACAGACAATCGCCCCAGAGCAACTGTCGCGGATGCGGCCGGACGCCTCGCCTGGGCGTCGGCCTCGGCGACCACTGGACGTCGCCCCGCACGGGGAACCGGCCGGTACCGCACCTGGCGGGCAGCGGAGAAAACCGGAAAGGCCCGCCCGGCGTCGCGTCCTCACGTGGCGGGTGGCATGGCCCCTGGGGTGGCCGGTCAGACGAGGGTGCTCTCCTCCACGTTCTCCATGCGGGCGTAGAGCACGACTTCGTTGATCTGGAGGTTGTTGATCAGACGCAAGCAGGCGGTGATGCCGTTGCCCACCAACTCCTCGGCGACCTCGCCGTATTCGACTTGCAGGATCGTGTTGGGGGCCCGCTCGTCGTTCGCCGCGCCCCCGGGGTCGCGCCACGTGCCCGCGGCGCCGATCTCCGTAGCGGCGCGCAACACGAAGGCGATGGCGTGTGCCTTGTGCCGCGGCAGGGTCAGGGTCAGCAGTTCTCGCTCCACCCGGTCCAGGCGCACACCCGCCTCCTCGTCACCGAACAGCAGCGCATGGAGAAGGTCCTTCGCCTCGGTGAGCAGTCGTTCGCCCTCGGTGGAGCGATGTTCGGGGCCGAGCAGAGCACCTCCCTTCGCCGGCGGGGCGAGCAGCAGCCCGCGCTCGATCAGGGTGTCACGGTCGACAGCCCGGTAGTCGTCGAGGAACCGGCGCAGCCGGGCCAGATCGAGCGCCAGAGCGCGAACGCGCTCCGCCCTCCGCTCCCGCTCCTCACCATGCTCCTCAGCCGGTGCGACGTCGGGGCGGCCACCTCGCTGGACAGGCAGGCCAGGTGCCAGGGCGAGATCCAGCAGTTGTTCCACGAGCCATTCACGCGGCCGGTCGGCAAGAGCCTCGCGCAGCCGCCGACGCAACTCACCCGTCATGTCCTGGCGGACCTCACGAACCAGTGCACCGATCTCCGTCATGTCGTCCATGGGCAGGCAACCTAGACACCACCGTGGCCGGCTGGCCTGGTTTCGGGCTGCCGGTCAGGCCAAGGAGTGAAAAGCCATGGGTACGGCTCCCACGCACGCCCCGGGCTCGGATACAACCTGACCGCAGTGGGTGCAGTGGTTCTGGCCCTGAACAGACTCTGACAGCTCCGTACGCGTCATCAGACTGTCGTGAGTCGGCGGCCGCAGACGGCGCCGGCGAAGGCGTACCGGGCGTGGCGGCGCATCGCGCGCAGCGACAACCCGGAGGCCTACGTCCGGCGGATGCTGGTCACCTGCGTGCGCGGTGGCCAAGCGTGTCCGTGTGCGCAGACTGACCGATCAGGAGGGCTACCGCAGGTCCACCGACCGTCGACGTGCGCCTCGGACGAGAATGACCGCGCTCGCCATGCCCAGGACGACGAACCCGAGTGCCCCCGCCACGCCGGCTTCGAACGGCGGGCCGGAGATCGGCACGACCAGGGTCTCGTCGGAAGCCGTTGTCACCTCACAACCCCGCCCGGTGATCGTGGCGCCGTCGTAGTCCGGATGCAGCCGTCCCTCCAGGCACTGTTTTGCCTTGAGGCCGGCCGCCGCCGCCCAGACGGACAGACCGCCGCAGAGAAGCATCCCGACGAGCAGGACTCTGCCGATCGGCAGTCTCATGGCAAGAAGCTTTCCCATCCGGGGCACGACCGCAGCATACGGTCGCGGAGCCGCTTGGCCCCGGGTGAGGTCGGCGAAGCTGCTTCCTGCTCTCCACGGTGAAGCGCGCCGCGCGACATGAAGTGAACAGCAACCCGGTGAACCCAGCCGATCACAGCACCAGCCTCCCCGTGGTCCTGGTGATCGACATGAACCGCCCCGTCTTCGCGCGGCTGTTCCCCCACATGAGCGGAGCCGTGGACCGAGGAGGCGTGGCCGAACACCGCCGCGCCCTCCTCGCCGGACTCACCGGCGAGGTCCCGGTGACCGTGCACAACCCTGCCTGCCCGCATCTCGCCTGGCCGCTGACGCTCACCCGGACCTAGCCTGGAGATGTCCCGATTTCTCCGATCGTCGGGAGACGTCATGACGTTCATGCAGGTCATCGACTGCAAGACGAGCAGGGCCGATGAGTTGAACAGGTTGATGGACACATGGGTCGAAGCGACTCAGGGCAAGCGGACAGCCACCCACTCGATCGTGGGGCGGGATCGCGCCGACTCCACTCACGTGGTGGAGATCGTGGAGTTCCCCTCGTACGAGGAGGCGATGAAGAACTCGAACCTGCCGGAGACCGACCGGATCTTCCGGGAGATGGTGGCCCTGTGCGACGGGGAGCCGGCCTTCACCGACCTCGACGTCATGAGGGACGAGCAGCTGAACAAGATCATGGTCCGTAGCTTCTTCGAGGACGTGGTCAACGCGAGGAACGTCGATGCGGCGGACGCACTGTGCACCGACGACTACCGGGAGCATGACCCGTCCCTGTCGTCGTACGACCTGGGGCTCGCGCAGGCCAAGGCCGAGAACCGGGAGATCATCGCGGCGTTCGAACCGGTGGCCACCATCGAGAGCCTGGTGGCCGAGGGTGACATGGTCTGCGCACGGGTGTCCTTCAAGGGGCGTCACGTGGGCACGTACCAGGGCATGGAGGCCACCGGCCGCGAGTTCTCGGCAACCGGTCACGCGACCTTCCGGTGCGAGGGCGGCAAGATCGCGGAGAGCTGGTGGAACTCGGACGACCTCGGCCTGATGCGGCAGCTCGGTGCGGTCAACGCCTGACCGGCGGTCTTCCTCCGGAGTCACCGAAGGGAAACAGGCATCGTCGCGGCCCGGAGTCCTCGCCCGTGGCCACGACCGGCCGCAAGCCGGGCGCACCCCGTAGTGGCCGGCCCCGGGAGCCCCTGCGGTCACCGGGCGACGACTTCGTCTGCCAGTCGATCACTCAGCCGACGGCGGCGTGGCTGGGGCGGATGTTCTGGTTGAGGCGGAACAGGTTGGCCGGGTCGTAGGTGCTCTTGAGTGCCACGAGGCGGGCGTATTTGTCCTCGCCGTAGGCGTCACGGACGCGGTCGGCCTCCGGTGTGAAGTTGAGGTAGGAGGCTCCGGTGCTGAAGGGGCGCATGGCGGCCGCGAAGGCACGGCCCGCCGTGGTCATCGGGCTGTCGTCGTGGGAATCCGCCCACACGCAGATCGGGTGGAAGAGGTAGCGGGCATCGCGGTGGGAGAACGCGGTCGCCTCGTCGGGCACCGCCGCGACCCCCTGCCCGATGCGGAAGATGATCATCTCGCTGAGGGGTGCGCCGAGCAGGGTCAGGTCGACGCCATGCGCGAGGAACGTGTCGATCGCATCGTCGCCGAGCTCGCGCATGTACTCGCCGCGCCAGTAGCTGCGGAAACCTGGCGGCGCGAGCGGGTCCAGGGCCGACTGGAAGGCCGTGTACGGCATGGGCCGGATGTGATCCATGACGGGACGGAGATCCTTCAGCGGCTGCACCACGTCGGCGCCCCGGTCGGCGTCACCGACGTACATCGCCGCCATGCCCAGGACGGGCTTGCCCCACAGATCCTCGGGAACGAACGGCTCGGGCGGTGCGATGATCAGGACGCACGCGGACGAGAGCTCGTCCGGGGCGGCGTCGACGCGGTCCCGCCAGCCGCGAAGTACCTCGGGGGCACGCTCGACCGGGAACATCGCCAGCCCCGCGAGGACGGTCGGGCCGAGCGGGTGCAGCCGGAATTCGAACTCGGTGACGATGCCGAAGTTTCCGCCGCCGCCACGGATGCCCCAGAACAGGTCGGCGTGCTCGTCCTCGCCGGCGCGCACCACCCTGCCGTCGGCGAGCACGACCTCGGCCGAGACGAGGTTGTCGCAGGCCAGCCCGTACTTGCAGGACGTCCAGCCGTATCCGCCGCCGGTGGTGAAACCGCCGATCCCGGTGGTGGTGACGCGCCCGCCGGGCGTATGGAGGCCGTGTGCCTGGGTGGCGGCGTCGAGCTCGCCCCACAGGACGCCTCCGCCGGCCCGGGCGGTTCGCCCTTCTGTGTCGACCGTGATCGTCTTCAGACCGCTGAGGTCGATCAGCATCCCGCCGTCGCAGGTACTCAGCCCGGCGACGCTGTGGCCGCCGCAGCGGACCGCCACGACGAGCCCGTGATCCCGGGCGAAGTCGACGGCCGCCGCGACGTCCGCGGTGTTCGCGGGGCGGGCGATGACCGCCGGGCGCCGGTCGATCATGGCGTTGAAGACCTGGCGGGCCTCCTCGTAGCCCGGCTCGGCGGGCCGCAGCACCTGTCCGGAGAACCCCTGGCGCAGTGCGGTCGCCGGATCGGTGGTGGTCATGACTCCTCCTCACTCCTTCTCCGGTTGACCCAGGGCACGATCGTGGCCCGGAAAGCGTTCCGCGAGCGTTTCTCGGACCCGCTGCTCGAAGGCGCGTGCCCGCTGGCGCCGCGCTGCCGCCAGTGCCCGTTCGAGTTCCGCCAGTACCTCGTTGCCGGGAACGCCGAGCGCCGCCAGGAGCGTCGCGCGCAGGCGTCTGATCTCGGCCTCCCACAGCTGCGCACCGCGGCCCATGCCGAGGGCCTCGTCGGCGAGCGCGAGGCCGGCCGCTTGCTCGCCCGCCACCGCGTAGTCCGCGAGCAGCAGGCGCGTTGCCACGCCCGGCACGCCCGGTGCGGGCGCCCGGCCGCGCCCCACGACGTGCTCGCGTACGGCCCGCACCCGCGCCAGTCCGGCGGCCGTTCGCCCGTCGAGGACATCGAGGTGGCCGGCGAACATCTCCGCGACCAGCCGGATCTGCGCGGGAGCGTCGTCCACCGGCCCGGCGTGGAGTGTCCGCACGCACTGCCGTATCCGTTCGGTGTCGCCGCGGTCCATGGCGAGGATGGCGGACCACACCCAGACGGTCGCCCGGCTGTAAGGGTGGGCGGACTGGCCGGCGGCGTCGAGGGCGCTCCGGACGAGGTCCAGCTGGTGGTCCGCGTCGTCGGGGTGGCCCAGGAGCCAGAGCGTGTGGGCCAGGCGCAGCCGGACGACAAGTTCCGGATCCTGCCCGTAGCGCAGGACGTGGGCGTGGCGCAGGGCGGGCCGGAAATGACGCATTGCGGCTTCGAAATGGGTGCGGGCCGCGGTCAGGTGTCCGGGCCAGTAAGCGGCGATTCCCAGGATGTAGTGGCTCTCTACGGACAGGACCGGGTCGTCGTCCCGCTCGGAGCGGGCCTGCAGCTGTGAGCCGGAGGCGTGCGCCGACTCCCATTCGCCGCGGGTGAGGGCGGCCAGTGCGAGGGACCACACGAGCGGCGGCTCGGGATCGGTGCCGAGCTGCCGAGCCAGGCGCAGGGCGCGGGTGTGAACCGTCGCCATCCGCTGGGACCCGTAGCCCTGGCAGGCTACGAGTGGCGCGGGCAGCGCCGTGAGCAGGCGCAGTTGGAGCCGGGCGGTGTCCGGCCCGGCCGGCAGTCGGTCGGACAGCGTCAGGGCGCGTTCGAGCGACCGGACGGCGTCGGCATGGGCATGCAGCCACTGGGCGGTCTCCGCCGCCCGTGCGTACCAGCGGATCGCCTCGACCGTCGCGCCGGCGTTGTCGTAATGCAGTGCGAGAGCCGCCGGAGCGGCGTCCCCGCTCTGTTCGAGGGCGCGGGCGATCGCGAGGTGCGCCTGGCGTCGGCGGGGTGGGCTGAGCGAGGCGTAGGCGGCGTCGCGGATCCTGCCGTGGCTGAAGTCGTAGGCGTTGGGTCCATGCGCGCGGATGATCCCGCGATGCCAGAGCTCATCCAGGGCGCCCACGAACGTCTCCTCGGCGAACCCGCTCGCCGGCGCCAGGGCGTCGGCGGTGAAGGCGCGGCCGATCGCCGCGGCGACGCCCGCGAGGACAGCGGCAGGCCGCGACAACCGTGCCAGGCGGCCCGCGATCACCGCCTGCACCTTCGACGCGGTCTGCGGCGCGTCGGTCTTGAGCGTCTCGACGACGCACAGCGGGTTGCCCTCGCTGTCGTCGTAGAGCCGCTGAATTCGGCTTTCGTCGAGCCGCGCTCCGGTGATGCGTTCCGCGAGCAGCGCGGTCTGCGCCCGGTCGAGCCGGTCCAGTTCGACTCTGGTGAAACGTCCCAGCGCCTGCAGGGCGGTCATCAGACCGACGAGCGGGTGGTCGTCGTCGAACTCCTCACCCCGGGCGGTGGCCACGACGAGCAGCCGCGCGGACGGCGCCGCACGCATGAGGTAGTGGATGACACGCAGCGACTGCGCATCCGCCCACTGGGCGTCGTCGAGGACCAGCATCAGGGGCGCGCCCGCGGCCAGCAGCGCGTGGCCGACCGCGTCGAACAGCCGCCGCCGCAGCTCCGCCTCGGGCAGCGGCACCGGCGGCGGCAGACGGGCGGCGAGCTCAGGCAGCAGCCGCGCGAGTTCGGCGAGGTGCGACCGGTCCAGCCGGGACAGGCGCGTGGCGACCGGCGGGGAGCGCAGCCACGCGGTGGCCACCCCGTACGCCACCGGCCCCTCCGCGGGATAGGCGCGTGCCGCCACCGTCACCATGCCCGCTCGCGCACACATCTCGTCGACCAGCCGCGTCTTGCCGACGCCCGCCTCTCCGCTGACGAGCACCAACTGGGCGCGCCCGGACACCGCGGCACTCCACACGGCGGCCAATCGGGCCATCTCGGCGTCGCGCCCGACAAACGGTGACGTGCCGGACGCCTTCCCGCGGGCAGCGGACGGTGTCCCAGGGGCGGTGGCGTCGCCGACCGGCGTGGTGGTTACGAGCGCCTCGTAGAGGACGCGGGTCTCGGGCGACGGCTCGATCCCGAGCTCGCGTTCCAGCGCCGTCGCGCAGGCATGGTAGGCGCGTACGGCCCGGGCACGATCCCCCGACGCCCGGCACAGCCGCATCAGCAGCCGGTGACTCTCCTCGCGCAGCGGATCGTGCGCCACCAGCCGCTCGGCACAGCGGATTGCCTCCGGCCAGCGCCTGTCGCGCCCATACGTACGGGCAAGCTCCTCGAGTGCGTCCAGGTACAGAGCCGCGAGCCGCTCCCTTTCGCCTACCAGCCACTCGTCGTAGTGGCCCTCCAGCACGTCACCGGCGTACGTCTCGACCGCCTCCTCGAGCCTCCCCGCGGCCAGCGCCTGCTCGAAGTGCTCCACGTCCAGCCACAGGGGCGCGCCCGGCCGCCACTGCAGGCTGCGTGGCCCGATGTCGATCAACCGGTCGGTCTCGGGCAGCATGTGGCGCAGGGTGTGAAGCACCTTGCGCAGGTTCGTGTGCGCCTGGCGCTCGGTCGAACCGGGCCACAACAGGAAAGCGAGGCGCTGACGGGGCTGCGGTGCGTCGCGGTGCAGCAGCAAGTAGGCAAGCAGCGACTCGGCGCGAGCGGAGTCCAGTGGCCCCAGCCGCTGTTCTCCGCGGCGCAGGTCCATGCTGCCCAGCAGGCGCACGTGCAGGCGTTCACCGTCCATCAGCCGGCTCCTGAGCACAGGTCCCGGCACCCAGGCACCGTGGGTTGGCGCGCGGCCACGCCGGCACCACGGTCATCGGCACGGGGTCCACAGCTCCAGGCTGCGGCTTCCGGCCGGCTCCCGCGAGCGGTCGAAAACTCTGCGACTCCATGAAAGGTGATTCCCTGGCCCTCCGGGTGGACTGTGCCCCGAGGTCTCCGACAGGCTGACTCGGCCCGCGCCCCTGTCCCCCGCCGCCACCGTTACCCGCTCGCCGCATCCCGGTCCGCGATCTACGGCACCACCACACCCACAAGCGCCGACTGCACGCTGGGCACCCTCGCCGCCGGCACGAGACCACGGTGACCGTGACTGTCGAGTCCGTGACCACTGGCGCGCTCTCCGACACCGACACCGCTGGGGTTGTTACAACCTGCTCAACCGCACCGCGGGCGAGCGCCTGCCCGGACTGCAGGGATCGGCCGCCGCCGCGGCCGTCTCCGGCCTGCTCTACCTGCCCCTCGGCGCCGCTGCCCTGTGGCTCCACCCACCCACCGCCGGCGCCCTGCTGTGCGCGCCGGCCGCCGGCGTGCTGTCCTCCGCAGTGCCGGATCCCCCACCACACCTCTCGGTCAGGCAACGGCCCGCGAGCATACCGAGGAGCGCCACTGACACTGCGGCAGCAGCGGCTCCAGTCCCAAACTCACCCGACACGATCCACGGCGACGTCGCCGCAGCGGGCCGAAAACCCACCTCCACCTCGGACGAATGCTCACCCGCAGAGAGGGTCCCTCGGTGTTCAGCGCGTAGAGGCCGGGCGAGGCGCTGCTCCCGCGCGAGCGGGGACGGTCCCACGGCCGCGCTGAAAGCTCCCCCGCCATCCGCTGCGCCGTGCCCTCGGAGACAGCCCCCGTGGCGACCCTGGCAGTACGAACGGCTACCGCTCCTTGGTCTCCTCCAGGACCGTCCGCCCCAGCAGCGCGTACCGGGACGGGTCCCGTCGCTTGAGGTACCGGGCGTATCCGACGCCCGTCGCCGCGACCAGGGCCACGAGCCAGGGCGTCGCCTTCAGCACCAGCGAACCGGACTCCGCGCCGGCCGCCGCCCCCATGTGGGACACCAGCAGCACCACCACCGCGAGCATCGCGACACCGCCGATCAGCGGGGCGGCGAAGGTCCTGAACCAGTGCCGGCTTTCGGGGTGGTGGGATCGGAAGTACGCCAGCACCGCGAAGGAGCACACGGCCTGCACGACGAGGATCGCCATGGTGCCGAGGATGGCGAGCAGGACGTACGTGCCCGTGTACGGGTCCTTGCCCGCGATCCAGAACGCGGCGATCAGCACCCCGCTCACCACCGTCTGGACCAGGCCGGCGATGTGCGGCGAGCCGTGCCGGTCGTGAGTGCGGCCGAGGGTGTGCTTCAGGGACGGCAGGACGCCCTCGCGGCCGAGCGCATACATGTAGCGGGCCGCGCAGTTGTGGAAGGCCATGCCGCAGGCCAGGGAACCGGTGATCATCAGCCACTGCATGACGACGACCGCCCAGTGACCGACGTACTGCTCGGTGGGGTTGAAGAACATGGAGAGGGGGTTCGCGGAAGAGGCGGCGGCCACCGCCTCCTTCTCGCCGTTGCCGGTGATGGCCATCCAGGAGACGAAGACGTAGAAGATGCCGACTCCGAGCACCGAGACCATCGTCGCCTTGGGGATGATCTTCTTGGGGTCGCGGGACTCCTCGCCGTACATCGCGGTCGACTCGAAACCGACCCAGGACCAGAAGGCGAAGAAGAGACCGAGGCCCGCGGAGGTGCCCTGGAAGGCGTTGACCGGGTTCACGGGGCCGAAGGTGAAACCGTCCGGGCCGCCGCCGTGCAGCGCGACCGAGATCGCCATCGCCCCGAGGATCGTCACCTCGGTCGCCAGCAGGACGACGAGCACCTTCTCCGCGACCGAAACGCCGAACCACGTCCCCGTCGCGTTGATCGCGAGCATGAGGATCGCGAACGTCCACCACGGGAGGTGCAGTCCCGTCTGGTCCTTGAGGGTGGTGGTGGCGAAGGTCGAGAAGATGCCGATCAGCGCCGGCTCGAACACGACGTACGCGAAGGTCGCGAGCAGCCCGGAGGCCAGGCCGACGGTGCGGCCGAGGCCGTAGGAGATGAAGCCGTAGAAGGCGCCGGTGGACGTGATGTGCTTCGCCATCGAAGTGAAGCCGACGGAAAAGATTGCCAGTACGACCATTGCGACGAGGTAGCTCGCCGGGGCGCCGATGCCGTTGCCGGACGACACCATGAAGGGCACGTTGCCCGTCATCGCGGTGATCGGCGCGGCGGTCGCCACGGCCATGAAGACCACGCCGAACAGGCCCACGGCGTTGGGCTTGAGCCGGTGGACCGTGTCGTCGCCGCTCGTCTTCGCCGCTGGGGCGACTCCCTCGTCCACTGCCATCAGGTTGGCCCCTTTCCTGCCGGTCCGTTGGTGCGCTGGACCGGAACTCTGTAGATCGAATGAGTCATGCGAAGGTGCCGGACGTTAAATGTCTGTCAATCAGACCTTTAGAAATCTGGCGGCAATACGCGGCTCGTACGGTCGACGCCATGAGCGCGTACACCTCCACTCTCAGCGGCGAGCGCCACTGCTTCGACTCCCTCGCCCGCCTGCTCGCCGCCGCGAGCCCGGAGCGCTCCGGCGACCGGCTGGCGGGGCTCGCCGCGTCGTCCGCACGGGAGCGGGTCGCGGCACGCTGGGCGCTGGCCGAGGTGCCGCTGGCGACCTTCCTCACCGAGCCGGTGATCCCGTACGAAACCGACGACGTCACCCGGCTGATCCTCGACACGCACGACCCCGTGGCCTTCGCGCCGGTGGCCGGCATGACCGTCGGGGAGCTGCGGGAGTGGCTGCTGTCGGACGCGGCGGACGCCGGGGCGCTGGCCGCGCTGGCGCCCGGGCTGACACCGGAGATGGTGGCCGCGGTGTCCAAGCTGATGGGGAACGCGGATCTGGTGGCAGTGGCGCGGAAGGTACGGGTGGTCACCGCGTTCCGCTCGACGATCGGCCTGCCGGGGCGGCTGGCCACCCGTCTCCAGCCCAACCACCCCACCGACGACCCGGCGGGCGTGGCGGCGGCACTGCTGGACGGCCTGCTGCTGGGCTCCGGTGATGCGGTGATCGGCATCAACCCGGCGACGGACAGCCCGAAGGCAGTGCGGAACCTGCTCGAGCTGCTGGACGGAGTGATCGAGCGGTACGCCATCCCCACCCAGTCCTGCGTGCTGTGCCACGTCACGACGAGCGTGGACCTCATGGAGCGCGGAGCCCCCGTCGACCTGGTCTTCCAGTCCATTGCGGGCACGCAGGCGGCGAACGCGTCGTTCGGGGTGACGCTGGGACTGCTGGACGAGGCCCGCGAGGCGGCCCTCGCGCTTCAGCGGGGCACGGTCGGCCGCAACGTCATGTACTTCGAGACCGGCCAGGGCAGCGCCCTGTCGGCGGGCGCGCACCAGGGGGTGGACCAGCAGACGGTGGAGGCACGGGCTTACGCCGTGGCGCGCCGATACCAGCCACTGCTGGTCAACACGGTCGTCGGCTTCATCGGCCCGGAATACCTCTACGACGGCCGGCAGATCCTGCGGGCCGCCCTGGAGGACCACTTCTGCGGCAAGCTGCTCGGCCTGCCGATGGGCCTGGACATCTGCTACACCAACCACGCGGACGCCGATGACGACGACGTGGCGACGATGCTGACGATGCTCGGTGTGGCGGGCGCCTCGTTCGTGATCTGCACTCCGGGCGGCGACGACATCATGCTCAACTACCAGTCCGCCTCCTACCACGACGCGTTGTACCTGCGGGAGGTCCTGGGCCTGCGCCCGGCACCGGAGTTCGAGGCATGGCTCGCGACGATCGGGCTGCTGGACGAACGCGGAGAGCTCCGCGACGTGTCCGGTACGGCGGAGGCACATCCGCTGACGGCGATCGGACGGGAACTGGCGGGGCTCGAAGGACAGTCGGCGACGCTCGGACGGGAGTCGGCGGCATGAGCCAACCACCGGTACGGACGGACGACTTGGCCCTCTGGACGGCCCTGCGCCGGCACACCCAGGCCCGGATCGGCCTCGGCCGGGCGGGCACCGGGCTGCCGACCCGGCACCGGCTGGAGCTCCAGGCCGCGCACGCGACGGCGCGGGACGCGGTGCACTCGCCGTTCGACCCGGACACGGTCGCCGCGGCGCTCCCCGGTGTGCCGACGGTACGGGTGCGCAGCGCCGCCCCCGACCGGCTCACCTACCTCCAGCGCCCCGACCTGGGCCGCCGGCTGCACCCCACCGACCGGGCGCGTCTGCCGGCCGGGGAGTGGGACGTGGTGTTCGTCATCGCCGACGGACTGTCCAGTCGGGCGGTGCACGAGCACGCGGCGGCAGTAGTACGGGAAACGGCGTCCCGGCTGCCGGCCGACTGGCGGGTCGCCCCCGTCATCCTCGCCGAGCAGGGGCGGGTGGCCCTCGGTGACGACGTGGCGCAGGCGATGGGCGCGACGATGGTGGTGATCCTCGTCGGCGAACGCCCCGGAATGTCCGCGGCGGACTCCTTGGGCGCGTACCTCACGTACGGCCCGCGGCCCGGCGCGACCACCGACGCCGACCGCAACTGCCTGTCCAACATCCGCCCGCCCCTGGGCCTGACGTATGAGACGGCGGCGGGGAAACTGGCCGCGCTGATGGGCAGGGCGCGGGAGCTGGGCGGGACCGGGGTGGGCCTGAAAGACGACTCGGACGCCCTTCCGGAGGGACGGCTCAGCCCCTGAAGGGTTTGAGTTCGGCGGTGTCGAGTTCGATGCCGACGGGTCCGGCAGCATGGCCTTGCGGCCGAGTGTCACCCTGTGGAAGTTCCGGGAGCCGTCCTCCGGGTCGAGCTCGCCGTGCACGACGACGGCGGCGTTGTGTCACGGTCGATCAGCGGGTGGACGGGGGTCGATGCCTCGGCGATGGCGCGGGCCTCCCCCACCCGGTCGCGGTCGTGCGTGTCCGAGTCGTACGAGGTGATCTCGACGGCTCTCAGCCGCGGATGCTGATACATCATCCGGCCGGGTCACGGCATTGATCACTGGGGCGCACCGCGCCGCTCGCCCCGGTGTCTTCACGCGGACCGTGGACGGCGGCACCATGATCCGTCGTGCTCCTGCGCCTGGCCTACGTCGCCGCGACCCACACCTGACGCTCCTTCGCTTGCTGCCCATGAGCGACCGCGATACGAGATCCTCGCCCTACACACCAACTACTGCTTTGTAACGCTGGTTCGACAAGCCAGGGTCCACCGACACCGGCCGCGTTCCTCGCTGGCCTGCTCCACCACCCCGCCATCTTCTTCGCGGTCCTGGAAGAGGGCCGCTACACGAAGGTTTCCGTACGACCGCAAGGCTTACCCCGACCTCCCTCTCACACATCTAGAACGAGCGGTGACGCAGACGATAGGTCTTCAGGAATCCCGAGCTGGTCAGACAGGACGAAACCGACATAGGTTCGTGAAAAATGGCCCAAGGCCTGAGATTGCAAAGACCAGGGGCACTCAGAGGACTTTGAGGTTGTCCATCACTTGTCCGGCTTGCTCAGTGCCTGGCGTTTTCCTCCCGCGCCTGGCGCTGACCCGCCTTCTTGGCTGTGCGCGCTATCGCGGGTCGGATGCCGTTGGTCGCCCAGACGGCCAGCGCGCAGGCCGCGAATCCGGCCCCGAGGAGACTGGAGCCCGCCCAGCCGTAGGCGGTGAAGAGGGCGGTGGTCGCTGCTGCGCCGAGGGCGGATCCGAGTGAGTAGAAGACCATGTAGCTGCCGATGACGCTGCTGACGCGATCCGGATACGCGGCGGTGAGCAGGTGCTGGTTGCTCACATGCACGGCCTGGACCGCGAAGTCGAGAACCACGATTCCGACGATGAGAAGCCACAGTGACCACGACAGCTGCGCGATCGCTGCCCAGGAGAGGATCAGCAGGGCGAGCGCGAGACCGGTGACCGGGGCCGCCCGCCCTGCGTCCGCCCACCGGCCCGCGCGTGCCGCGCCGAGTGCTCCGGCGAGTCCGGCGATGCCGAACAGTCCGATCTGACTCTCGCTCAGCTGCCACGGCGCGTCCGCCAGCGGCAGGGAGAGTCCGCTCCACAGGATTCCGAACGATGCGAACAAGAAGAAGGCGATGAGCCCGCGCGTCAGGAAGACCCGCTGCCCGAACAGTCCGCCGAGCGGGACGACAACCTGCCTGTACCCGGCGGGTGGGCTGAGGCGCTCCTCCGACGGCAGTGCCACGAGGACAAGGGCTGCGAGCCCGAATGACAGCACCGCGAGCACGGCATAGACGCTCCGCCAGCCCCACACCTCCGCGAGCGTGCCGGTGACGACCCGCGCACCCAGGATGCCGACCACAACGCCTGAGGTCACGACACCGATGTTCCGGCCACGCTCGCCAGGCAGCGAGACCGACGCGGCGTAGGCCACCGTGGTCTGCACCACGACCGCGAACACCCCGGCCCCCGCGAGCCCCGCGAACGCCACCCATGCGGCTGACGCCGAGGCCGTCAGGATCATGCCCACTGCGGTGACCGCCAGATGCACGGCGATGAGCCGGCGCCTGTCGACCACATCGCCGAGCGGCACCAGCAGCAACAGCCCTGCCAGATAGCCGAACTGGCCGGTCGCGACAATCCACCCGGTGAGTTCCGCCGGCACACCGAGATCGCGTCCCATCGGCTCCAGAACCGGCTGCGCGGCATAGATGCTTGCCACAGCGACACCACACACCACTGCGAGCAGTAACCGCCGCCATGCGTCCATTGCACTCCAATCTGATTGGTAGCAGAATGCAACCGATTTAACCTTACGGCATGATGGTTTCAAGTCGCTACTCATTAGGAGGTGTCATGTCACGCACCACCGAGCGCGCCCCGAGCCTGGACTGGACCGACCGCGACTGCCCCGTCGCCCGCACGCTCGATCTCGTGGGCGACAGGTGGAGCCTTCTCGTCATCCGCGATGCGATGGACGGGGCACGATCGTTCACCGAGTTCCAGCGACGGACCGGCATCGCCCGCAACATCCTCACCGACCGCCTCCGCAAGCTGACCGCTCACGGGCTCCTCGCCCAACGCACCGCACCGTCGGGCCGCCGTCGGGAGTACGTGCTGACCAACGCCGGCCGCGATCTCTTCCCCGTCATCCTCACCCTGAGACAGTGGGGCGAACGGCACGCCTTCGCTCCCCGCGAGACCCACTCCATTCTTGTCGACCAGCACGGCACCCCTGTGCCTGAAATCATGCCGACCAGCGCCGACGGCACCCCCCTGGACGCCGACACCACCCACGTGCGGAAGGCCCGATAGAAGGCAGGCCCACGGCCCCTTCAAAGGAGGCGGTGGTAGTAGATCAGTGGACCGGGGCATGCCTTGCGCAGCGTGGTCGGTTCGCATGCCGCCGCGCGATCAACCGAGCACGTCTGTTGGACAGCGCAGCCACCGTGGACGGAACGTTCTGTGGATGAGGATCCGCACTGCCACCAGCACACCCAGGCTTGGGGGCCGGGTGCGCTGGACGCGCGCTGCTGTGTGCTGGCGCGCCCTCGGGGGCGAGCGCGCCACTACGAGGTATTGGTGGCGCGCTCGTGGCAGGCTGCTACCTGTGCCCGCGACGCCGTTCAGGGCCGCGGTCCTGGCCGACGGGTTCTGCTCTACCCGGATCGAGGCGGGCACCGACGGGTTCCGGCTGCGCCCTGCCGAGCTGTTCGGCGCGCTGGCGACCTAGCGGGTCAGTTCGGCGCGCAGCAGATCCACGCCCATCGGCCTCAGGTTCAGAGCGTGGTGGTGGGACTGCTCAAGTCGAACGCGGCGCCGTCGCGGCAGCGGGCCGAGTCCCGCGCCTCCAGCCACGCCTTCTCCCCCAGCCTGTAAGCGAGGGCCTGCCCGGGCGCCCCACATACCGGTCGATCTCGAACTCGACGAATCCCGGCGGGCCCAGGCCGCAGTACTCGGTGAGCTGCGGCTGGTAGGCGCGGGTACGTAGCGGACCAAGATCCGGTGAACGGTCGCGGCGGGCAGGCCGGCGCGGACGGCCGGGCCGGTCCTCGAGCGCGGTGTCTGTCGGCGGTGCATGGGCCGCGTCGACTCAGCGTGGTGCGTTGCCGGAAGTCGGTCTGGAGGACACTCCGTCCGGAGCCGGTATGGGGCGAGCTGGTGAACGCGACGTCTTGGCCGAAGGCTAATTTGACTCTCCGGTGGGTCTACTCCAGCACCCGGAGCTGGGCGATGGTGTCGGCGAGGGTGTCGCTGCAGGACGCAAGGTGGTCGGGGCTGTATCCGCGGGGGCCGCATTCGACGACTAGCAGCAGGCTCAGGTAGAGGCGGTAGAGAGCCAGCCGGTGCCGGAGGGCGGGCGTGAAGTCGAGGCTGCCGCCCGCCTCGATGTAACCGGCGACGAGGTCGCTGCCCGGGCCGGTGTCGCCGCCGAAGGCCAGGGAGACCAGCTCGGCGGCCGGGTCGCCCCAGAACGCCCGCTCGTGGTCGATGAGTCCGGCGATCCGGGGCTGTGCCCCGTCGTTGGAGTCGTCGACGAAGATGTTGCCGGGCCACAGGTCGAAGTGGACCAGCCGGGGCTCGGTGACCTCGTTGAGGGCGTAGCCGCCCTCGGCCACCAGCGTCCGTATCTCGGCGGACGATACACCGAGCGGGGACTGCCAGCGCTCGGCGTCGTCGAGGAGCGCGTCCACCATGGCGGTGAAGGCCGTGCGCCAGTCGGACGCGGACAGCGCGGACTCGGCGGCCGGGTAGCCGAACACACCGTCCTCCGGTGCCAGGGTGTGCAGGTGTGCGGTGATCGCACCCAGTTCGCGGCGCAGTGCCGCCTGAGCGGTGGGCGAGAGGCGGTCGGCTGCCTTGTCCCACGGGGTTCCCTCGAGGACGGACACGGCCAGGAACTCCTCGCCCGCGTGCAGCAGGGCGGGCGTCGGCACCCTGTCTTCGGGGAGGGTCTCGATGCGCCGGTAGACCATGGCCTCCGTGGCCATGATGCCGAGTTCGTAGCGCAGGACCGCGGCATCGGTCGGTGGAGCGAGCTTGACGACGGCGGGTCGGCCGTCGTCGAGCAGGACGCGGTAGGCGGTGTTGAACCAGCCGTCGGTCAGCTCGGACTCCAGACGGCAGCCGCTGCCGGTGGATGCGCGAAGCAGGGCGTCGAGTTCGCCCGGGGACAGACGGCGCTTGGTCTGACTCTGCATGGAGGCATGCTCTTTCGGATGGTCCGAGTCGGACAGTGACGGTGGGAGCGCTCCCATGATGTCGATCACCTGCGGCTCCGTCCAGAGGGATTCGTACGCCTCGTTTCTCGGGCGGTTTCCTGAGGTTCCGCTGTAACGATCACCTCGTTCGGACCACTACCTGACGACAGAACACACCGGGAGGGACAGGAGGTGCGGCAGTGCCCGACGATGACGCGGATCGTTTCACCGCCATCTACGACGGCTGTCGGCAGCGCGTGTGGGCCTACGCGGCCAGCCGTGCGGGACGGCAGGTCGCCGACGAGGTGGTGAGCGAGACGTTCACCGTGGCCTGGCGCAGGCTGGACGACGTGCCCGAGCCGCCGCTGCCGTGGCTGCTCGTAGTCGCACGCAACATCCTGCGGGACAGCATCCGGGCCGAGGCCAGGCGCGCGTCGTTCGCCGCCGAGTTGACGTCCTGGGCGGAACCCGCCGAGGCAGACATCGCCGAGGAGGTGTCCGAGCGAAGCGCGCTGCTCAAGGCGCTCGCCACGCTGCCGGAGGACGATCGGGAACTGCTGATCCTCTCCGCATGGCAGGGCCTGACCCCGGCACAGACGGCCGCGGTGGTCGGCTGCTCGCCCATCACCCTGCGGGTCCGCCTGCACCGGGCGCGCAAGCGCCTCGACCAGGCGGCGTCGGCCTCCCCGCTCAAGGAGGAGGCCGCAGCCGCGCGGCGCGTGTCCACCCGAGCCCGGATCGTCGTAGGAAAGGAAGCCCGGTGAAGAACGACGTCCTGCACCGCCTGACCGCCGCCCGCCCCGCCCATCTCGACCCCGATCTCTCCACGCCGTCGCCGGTCCGGGAAGAGGAGCTGGCAACGGTCATGGCCCGTCCGCGCGCGACGCGCAGGGCTCGAGTCACCGCCCGGCCGCGCAGGGTGGGCCGACCTCTCCTCTCGGGCCTCGCCCTGGCCACCGCGACGGCGGTGGCGGCTCTGGTGATCAGCGACACCGCGCCGGAGAGGCCAGGGCCCGCACCCTCCACGACGTCGGGCTCCGGCAGCCAGGTCCTCCTCGCCGCCGCCTCCCACGTCGAGCGACAGTCGGCCGGCTCGGGCAGGTACTGGTACGTGGAGGAACACATGGGTTCCCTCCACAAGGTCCCCGGCAAGAACTACACCATCGACGTCCGCACCGAGCAGCGGTACTGGACGGCCGCCGCCGAGAACAAGCACTGGTCGCAGAGCCTTGACCCGGGGGCCCGTCCGGCCACGAAAGCCGACGAGGCGGCGTGGAAGGCGGACGGTTCCCCCACGTCGTGGCAGCTGCCGCAGGAGACCGTCACCTACGCCGGCAAGGGCGAGATCGACCACGACGCCCCCGGCGGCATCGCGGACAGCCGCATGATGGGCGACCTCCCTCTCCGCCTCCTGGCCACGCTCCCCACCGAGGAGAAGGCTCTCCGCAAGCGCCTGTTCGCCCTGGTCGACAAGGACAACAACGCCCCCGAGCGGGTCCTCGACAGGATCGTCGTCAGCACCGCCGTCCAACTCGCCACGACCCTCCCGTCCACCCCGGCGTTGCGCGCTGCCGCCTACCGCCTCCTCGCCGCCGAACCCGGCGTGCGCTCCCTAGGCGACGTCAAGGACCACACCGGCCGCACCGGCTACGCCGTCGCCCTCCCGAGCCCCTACGAGTCCGCCCCTGAAATCCGCCTGATCTTCGACAGGTCGACGGGTATGCCGCTGGGCACCGAGTCGGTGGCCACCCGCAGCGGCGACGGTGCGAGCAAGGGCGACCTGCTGAGCTACTTGACGATCACGTCGATGAAGTGGACCGACGAAGCACCGCCCTTCGACACCGACACCCCTGACCCGGGCCCGGTCATCGAGTCCGATCGCTGAGGCTGTCGGATTCGCCGAGCGGCGGGACTCGGGGGCGACAACCTCGCGCACGCCCGGTCCGTCATGCATCGCCGCATGGCGGACCGCATCGACGCGATGCCCGTGCGGTACGCAGACCCGCGCGCCCACCTGTGCGCCGTCGCCGAGCAAGCACTGCCGCTGGACGCGGAACGGCACCTGGAGTCCGTCGTGTGGTCGTCCTTCCTGCTCACCACCCGCACCGACCCGGATCTGCTGCGCGAGCACTCCGTCAGCCGCGCCTCCCGGGTGCGCCGGCTGACCGTCCTGGTGCACGCCGCACTGCCCGGTGAGCGGAACCGGGGGAAGAGCGCTGGCACGGCGCCTGACGCAGGGCACCATCAAGACGGTCGGCCGTCCGTGGCAGGAATTTTGGACTCCAGGCAGGGTGCACGTCAGGTGTCCGGGCCGCAGCGGCGCGCTTCCCGGCGATCCGCCGCGAGCAGCGCCACGGCGGGGATCAGCATGAACGCGTAGACGCCGAGCAACCAGAGGAAGGAATGGGCGAAGGCGCCCGGAACCAGTCCGTGGCGTTGCTCCGCCGCCTGCTCCAGCACGACCGTCACCGCGGCAACAGCCACGGCACCGCCGATGCGCTGAGCCAGGTGCAGCTGTGAGGACGCATCAGCGATGGACTCGGGCCGGGCCGACTCGAATGCCCGCGTCATCGCCGGCACGATGGTCAGGCCCGTGCCCAGCCCCCGGACCACCAGGCCGGCGCACAGCAACAGGTAGGACGTGTTCGACGACAGCGCGGTCAGGGGTACGGTCGAGATCATGGTCAGCGTGATGCCCAGGACGACGGTGCCACCACCGCCCAGACGCTTGACGAGGATGCGGCACAGCCATCCTGCGGCCACGACACCGATGCCTCCCGTGGACATCAGCAAGCCGGTAGTCACAGGCGTCTCGCCGCGCGAGCTCGCGAGGTACAGCGGGATGAGCATGACCGGCGAGTAGAGCACGAAACCCAGGCAGAACACGTTGACCACAGCCATCCGGTACACGCGGTTGCCGAACAGGCGCAGGTCGAGAAGCGGGAAGGGGGTGCGCAGCTCCTGCCGGACGAAGACGGCGCCGCTCACCACAGCGAGCGCCAGTGGCAGGAGGGCCGTCGAGGCCTTCGGAGCGCTGTCGGCGAAGGCCTGGATGGCGAGCACGGTACTGACCGCGCAGGTGCCGGACGAGAGCAGTCCCGTCACGTCCAGCGGCTTGGCGTGCCGACCGGCCGGGGCGTCCTTGGCCACCCGGCCTGCCGTGACCAACAGCACGGCCGCGCACAGCGGGAGGTTGATCTCGTACACTGCGGGCCATCCTCCGGCCGCGACCAGGAGGCCGCCGATCGTCGGCCCCAGCAGGGGGCTGATCAGCATGACCGTGCCGTTCAAGGCCTGTACGCGGCCCAGACGTTCGCGGGGGACGCCGCGGGTGAGAAGGATCGTCGACACGGGCATGAGCACTCCGGCGGCCGCGCCGGAGAGCCCGCGGGCGGCGATCAGTTCAGGAAGCGCCTGGCTGAACGCACAGCCCGCCGAGCCGACCGCGAACAGTGCGGTCGCGCCGAGGAAGACCCGCTTGACGCCGAACCGGGTGGCCATCCAGCCGGCGGGCGCCACGAGGGCGGCGAAGGCGATCAGGTACGCGGTGACCACCCACTGGACCTGGTTGATGTCGCCGAACCGAGCTGTGACCGCGTCGAGCGACACATTCACGATGGTGGTGTCGAGCAGAGCGAGGAACCCGCCGGTGATGGCTACGGCGGTCGTCGCGGCGGAAGCCGGTGGCGAGGGCTCGGGCCGAGCGGTCGGCACCCGTGCGTGAACGGCGGGTCCTTGCGGAGGTTCCGGGCGCTGCGGCGGACCCGGCGGGTCCTCGCTTGCCCGTTCGGTCGTGGACATGGGTGCGCTTCCTTCGTGGTCGACGCCGGGGGCCATGTCAGTCGGCTGCGGCGAGTTCGTGCTCGATCTCGTCGAGGAGCTCCTGGCTCGCCTCGAGTGCGCCGGGGCGTTTGCGACACGACAGGGTCAGTTCGGTCGCATCGCCGAAGCCGCACGCGCTGATGAACATCCCGGCGTAGGGCACGAGCATCGGCAGCGTGAAGAACCTGGTGGGACGGAACTGATCAGTGCGGTAGCCATGGGTGTCGATCCGGCCGTGGTCGGAAATGATCGCCGTACAGGGGAATCGGGTGCCGTCCGAATGCCGGGCCTCGCGGAGGCTGTTGGCGAAGGGGTTGGTGCGCATGAAGTTCCGGTCGAGCGCCGCTACTTCGCGTTTGCGCATCAGTGATCCGATGATCTGGCTGTGCAGCCGCTTCCAGGTCTCCTCACCGCGGAAGTCCAGCACCAGCTGGGAGGTGAGGTTCGCGGTGGAGCGTACGGAAGGGTCGTGGCGGCGCAGGTCCACCGGAATGATCAGCCGACCCGAGCCGCCGCAGCGGGATACCGCGGCGGCCACGCGGGCGGTCACTGCCGAGGGGCAGGCCTTGACCGTCCTTCGGATCCACAAGGGGGTGCCGTCGGTCGGCCCGTGGCCCAGTCTCATCGGGAAGCCCTGTGTCCGGGCGGGCGCCGGGGCGGTCGGCACCACTCCGGCGGCGGCGCGGAAGTGGGTGTCGTCGACCGCGGACGTCGTGCCGACCGGTTGCTCACCGCGCAGTGCCCGGAACACGTCGCCGATCCAGTGCCTCAGCCCCCGGCCGTCGGTGACGATATGGCTCGCCCGTACCACCAGGCGGGTCACCGGTGCTTCTGTGATGCCGACCTCGCAGACCGGGCCGGCGACGACATCGAGGTCGCTGTGGTGGAAGGGCGCGTCGAGGGTGTGCGCAGCCGGCAATTCGACGACCTGCGGAAGAGGACCGTCGGCGATCCACATGCCTGCCCGCCGCCGGACCGCGAGGCCTGGATTGGCGAGTGTGGCGGTACGCACGGCCTCCCTCAGGGCCCCCGGATCGATGCGGCCTGCGCCTTCGACGACCATCTGGATCAGCTGCGGTGTGCCTGTCGCGGCAGCGTTCAGGTAGCCGCGCTCGATCTGCGAGATCCGGCGTGTGTACGGACGGACGGCTGTCGCTGTCATGTGGTCTCCCAAGTCGGGGTTTCCGTGCGCTGGGCCTTCTCGGAAGGACGCGGTCGCCACCACCACAGCACCGGGGCGACCGCATCGGCGGCGAGGGCGAGGTGCATGCCGCTGCCGAAGGCGCCCGACCGCACGTGGTAGCCGGTGCCGGTCGCGCGCCAGCCCGGCCGCCAGGTCGGCAGCCGGAGCCCGGCGAAGGTCTCCTTCGTCACGTGCGAGGCCTTGATGAGTACCTCGCATTCGGCGAAGTCCCTGATCGACGCCGGTTCGCCGGGCGGCCGTCCGAGCAGCGCACCGAGCCACTGCATGGCGTGCGGACGGTGTCTGTCGTCCTGCAGATCCACTCCCACCGTCAGGCCTGACGAGAGCGCGACGGCGCTGAACTCGCCGCAGTGGGTGACCGAGGCGGTCAAGCCGTACTTCGGCAGGTTCCAGCGCGCGTGCTCGTCCCGGGCCAGATCCCTTCCGGTGACCTTGAGCCCGTACACGCTTGCGACCGCCTCGGTGATCAGCCAGCGGCCGGCGGCGTGCAGGCGGTGCCCCATTCGGTCCCGTGGGAGATGGGCGTGGTGTGTGACGAGGCAGTCGATCGGTGCCGGGCGCATCAGGACCCCGTGTCGAGCACTGCCGCGGCGTAGCTGCCGCCGTAGGCGAAGCTGGACAGCAGCAGCCGTCGCGGCGGGGCCGTGCCACTCAGCGCTGCCACCAGTCCCAGAGCGCCGGCACTGCCGTAAGTCTCCCCGAGCAGTGCTTTGGGCGTCAGGAGGGGGCGATCGGCGAGCCCTGCCCGGTCCAGGGCCCTGGTCTGCGCGAGGTCGACCAGGCTGTAGCCGGACGCGGCCGACACCACGGTGTCGATCTCGTCCCCTGCGGTCCCGGCTTCGGCCATCGCGGTGCGCAGCGAGCGTGCCCAGGCTTCACCGTCACGGCAGATCCTGCCGATGCCCACCGAGCTGCCTGCGGCGCCGAACCCTCTGACCGAGGCCAGGACGTCCGCGCCGCGTGCGGAGGCCGACTCCTCGCTCTCCAGGACGATCGCGGCGGCTCCTTCGCTGAGCACCATCCCGGTGCGGCCGCCTGGGATCACTCGTGCGGACCGCGCGTAGCCGGGAAGGCAGGCCCGGGTGGCCAGGGCCTGCTTGGGAAACTCATCGGCGACAACCACCATGATCCGGTCCGCGGCCCTGCGGGCGATGACGCGGGCCGCGAGCTGTAGCGCCAGGACGGAACTGGTGCCGCCGTTCGCGAGGGTGGCGGTGTATCCGCGATACCGGTGCAGCATCGCCACGTGCCCGGCAGCCGCGTTCACCACGGTGTTGGCGAACAGCGAGGGGTTGGCGCCGGTGATCCCCTGCTCCAGCACGCCCTTGTGGAACTGGAATACCGAGGTCACCGGACCGTAGCCGGTGGCGAACACGATGCCGGTCCCTTCGGCCTCGGCCCGCGAGGGCCTGCCGTGCCGGCTGTACAGGTCGCCGACCGCCGCGGCGGCCAGCAGACTCAGGGGATCCATCCGCCGGACGCGGCTCGGATTCAGTCCGGCGGATACGGCCTTGATGTCCACTCGCCCGACCGGCACCTCCCCGACGCTTTCGATGCGTTCGACGTCCGTGAAGCAGGGCCGTCCGTCCGCCAGGGCGGCGGCGAGTTCGGCGGTGTTGCCGGCCGAGCCGACAAGACCCGCGACGCCGGTCACCACGACTTCGCGGAGCGCAGCGGTACGGCGAGGGGCCGAACTCGGCCTGCCCGGCCGGTGGAGGACGACTGAGGCGTTGTTGCCACCGAAGGCGAAGGAGTTCGACAACACCACCTCGGGCCTGGCCCGGCGCCCCGTGTCCGGGACGATGTCCAGACCGAAGGGAGAGGGCACACCCCGAGTGTTGATGGTCGGTGGCAGGGTCCCGCGGTCGATCGCCAGGGTACTGACGACCGCTTCCACGGCCCCGGCGGCACCGAGTGTGTGGCCGAGCATGGACTTGGTGGAGCTGACCGCAGGTACCGACGAACCGAACAGCAGCTTGAGAGCCTTGGGTTCGGAGACGTCGTTGGCCGGTGTGCCGGTGCCGTGAAGGTTGACGTAGTCGACGTCCTGCGCGCCGAGGCCGGCGGTAGCCAAGGCCTGCGCCATGGCGGTGCAGGCACCCTTGCCGCCCGGGTCCGGGGCGGTCTGGTGGTATCCGTCGCAGGACAGGCCGTACCCGCCGAGTTCGGCCAGGCACCGTGCGCCGCGCGAGGCCGCGCGGTCCGCCGGCTCCAGGATCATGAACCCAGCTCCCTCTCCCAGGGTCAGCCCGGTGGAAGCCGACATGGGCGAACACGGCTCCGGGTCGAGGGCGCCCAGGGCGCTGAACCCGTAGGACGAGAGTGAGGCCAGGGGGTCCACGCCACCGCAGATCACGTAGTCGACGTCACGCCTCCACAGCAGCTCCGCCGCGTACCCGAGCGCCACGGCGCTGGCCGCGCACGCGTTGGAGAGCACCACCCTCGGCCCGCGTACGTCGAACTCAGCGGCGATGTGGTCGCCCACGCAGTGCAACTGGGAGGCGGCCGCCCCGACCGCGTCGAGCCGGCCGTCGTACACCAGGTCCCGGTGCACCTTCTCGAGCGTTGGCATGGCACCGAGGCTGGTGCCCACCACGACCGCAACCCGGTCCCGGTCGACCGTGGCGAGGTCCAGCTCACTGTGGTCGAGCGCCTCCCGGATCGCGACGGTGGCCAGGCTGTAGCAGCGGTCCTGCTCCGGCGGCTGAGGACTGGTCACCAAGCCGGCCCAGTCGGTCAGCAGCTGTGACGTGTCGAAGAGAGTGTTGGTCCGGATACCTGAGACGCCCGCCGCGATGGACGACCATCCCTTGTCGACGTTGTCCCCGGCACTGGTGATCAGTCCCAGGCCCGTGAGGACAATACGCGGCGTGGGCATCAGGAAATCTTCGTGGCGAGCGAACGGGCGAGGACCCGTGGCAGGGTCACGGTCCGCAGCGGGCGGTCGGCGCCCTGCTCGTCGGGGGCCGACAGGTCGAGTCCTGGAACCCAGAACGGGGCGTCGAGGACGGCGAACACGAGTTCTTCGTCCGGGTTCGTCGAGGGAGCCTGCCAGTAGAGGGTCCCGACCGCTTCGCCGCCGACGCTCACCTTTGCACCGACAGCGAACCGGCTGTCCGCCTGAGCGGTCAGGGCGGTCAGCCTGGGCGTCTCGACAGTCGGCTTGCACAGGTTCTGCGATCCGTGGAATGCACCGAGCCGATCCCAGTCGACCATCCAGGAGAGGTCCGCCTGACCCACGGTCAGTCCCGCGAAGCCGGCGGAGTACACCGCCATGCCGGCTTCGGCCTGGACCCGGGCCAGCCCATCGGGCCCCACCACCGCGCCGTCCTCCTCCTGGGCAGCGACGGCGACGGCCTCGTGGGCGGCTTGCGGGGCGTCAGAAATGAGCAGGTAGGCGTACTCACCCGTGGTCCCCACTCTGGCCAGGTAGGCCCGGGCGGCTGGGGCGCCGGGCAGCTCGGACTCGGTGACGGCGTGCAGGGTCAGGCCGGCGATGTCGAAGTCGACGAACCGGGCCGCCACGGACCATGCCTGCGGTCCCTCGAAGGCCGTGGCGCCCCAGCCCTCAGGCTCGAGGTCGACGGTGACGCCTTCGGGGACGTCCAGCTCTTGCAGGTAGGTGCGCAGCGCTTCGACGGGAACAGGAGTGCGCGGCAGCATCCAGGACTCGTCGCCGATCTCGCAGTGCAGCAGGATTGCGAACGGTGTCCCGTCGGCGTTCAGGCTGAGGACCTCACGTACGGTGTCCGGCTCCGCGAATTCGCTCGACTTGGCCAGGAAGCGGTCCAGAAGAGAGAGCCGCTCATCGCCTGAGATCCGAACCAGCGGCGCACCGATCCGGTACACGCCGACGGAGGTGCGCAACGTGGCGTAGTCGTCCTTCGCGGTGCGAGGCAGCTCAACGGTCGTGCTCATGTCCTGCGGGCTCCTTTCAGGGGCGCCTCGTGTTCAGAGGCGCGTTGGTTCGCCGGTTGGTCAAAGGGGTCAGAGGGCGGCTTCATCGCACACAGCGAGGCTCCAGGAACTCTCGGCGCCGTGCGGCCGCTTCGCCGCGGATACGCAACCGATGAGCAGACCCGAAGGGGTGGTGCGCAGGACGATCTCCGGCTCGTAAGCCCGGCCATGGACGGGCCGGCAGTCGAGCCAGTTTCCGTCGGACAGCCGGACTGACGCCGCCGCGGCCCATACCTGCCGGAACGTCGAGGTATCCAGCTCCCAGCAAGTGCCGGCCGAGTCGAGCACCACGGTGGTCCGGGGCGAGCTCTGCGGGGTGATCCAGAGAACGATCTCCTCCTCGGCGGCCGGAGCATGGATGTCGACGCGGACCGGGGCCGTGTCGTCGGCCGCGGAGAGTTCCCAGCTGATCCGCTCCCGAGGGGAGAACAGGCCGAACGGGTATTTCTCCTCCCAGTCCCCCGTCGACCGAACGCCCCAGCCCAGTCCGCTCCTACGACTGGACCGGTGGGATTCCGCGGTGACCCACATTCCCGCCGACCACCGGGGATTGCAGCCGAACGCGCGAGTCGAGGGGAAGGGGCTGCGCAGGACTTTGCTCGTGCCCTGCCGCCAGACGGTCACACCGCCGGCGGACGCGCTCGTCTCGAGCCGGCGGGTTCCCGTGTCGGCGGACCTCGGGGTCGCTTCGGTGCGCGCTGCGTAACCCCAATGTCCTGCGTGTCGTGTGGTGGGTGTGGGTGTGGGTGTGGGTGTGGGTGTGGGTGTGGGGTGGAACGTGGTGCGCAGTCGGGCCACTGCGTCGGGTCCGGGTTCGAGGTGTCGTTCCATCAGTCCGCTGTGGATGAGCCGGAGCGGTTGGTCCGCGGTCATCCGGATCCCTACCGAGGCGCCGGTCCAAGACAGTTGGGTGCCCGGGGCGGTGGCCCGGGAGGCCGCAACCACCTCGGAGGTGTCGCGCACGCCGATGCCCAGCCCGATCGCGTGCCGCTCCGTGGTGCCGAGCGACGGGTCGGTCAGGATGAAGGAGCCTTGGCGCAGCCCGACCGTCTGGAAGATCCGTCCCGGTCGGGAGGTGAAGGTGAAGTCCTGTCCGAGCACACCGGCGGTGAAGGTGATGGTGCCGGTGACTTCGTCGTCGCCGCACCGTTCGACGACCCGCACCCCGTTCTCCACGCGTGTGATCT
>NZ_JBSFVB010000022.1:76024-119005 GCF_053592115.1 Streptomyces sp. NPDC002788
GTCCAGGCCGCGCGGCTCGCTCTCGCGCCACCCGGCCGGCCGGTCCGCCCGGCAGCTGGGCCAGGTGGACATGAACACCGGCCCGTGGTGGCCCTCCGCGAGAACGCGTACCGTCCCGTCGTCGCCGTCCACCTCACAGACCAGCTCGCCGGATGCGAACCGGTACGCCTGCACCTGCCGGGGGGCCCGCACCCGATACGGAGGTTTCTCGATCCGCAACTCGCGGTGCGTACCGTCCGGTCCGGTGAGTGCTGCCTCGCGCACGCATCCCTGGTCGGCATCGACGCTCGCGGTGAGCCGGTGCTCCCCCACGGTCAGGCAGTAGTCGACCAGGCGGATGCCGTCCACCAGACGGACATCGGAGCGCAGTTCGTCCTCCCGGGCAGGCGTGATGGTCGCGAAACTGCTCAGTCCCCTCAGCGCCCTGCGAACCTCGCTGTCGAGATCCCCGACCACACTCCGCAGGATCAGCGGAATGTAGTTGTGCAGCTCGACATTGCCGTCCTCCCCGGGCACGGCCGGTCCCACGGAGACGCACCCGACACGCCGGTAGAGCCGGAGCGCCACCGTATTGGCCGGATTGACGGTCAGTCGCAGCACAAGGCAGCCGGACCGCTTCATCCACTCGACCGCCTCGGTGAACAGGCGTCCGGTCAGAACCCCGTTCCGGTAGGCCGGAGCGACGAAGAACATGTCGGCGATGAGCTCGCCGGCGCGTGCGGAACGCCGGCCGGTGGTCTGGAAGAGGCCGAAGGTGCCCACCACACGCCCACCGTCGACCGCCACGAGGAAGGCGGCCGTGTTCCGCTCGGCCAGCTCCCGCGCCAGCTCCTCCCCGCTGATCCCCCCGGCCACCGGGTTCGGACTGTCACGATGACGGTTGAAGAGCTCCGCGACATGGTTCTCGTCGCCGCTCTGGTACGGGCGGATCATGAGCGACATTCCGCACTCCTCCCTCTTCGCATCAAGTGCCACCGGCAGGGGCACAGCCGCTACGCCTTGCGCTCCGTGGTGACGACCAGAGATCCCGCGGCCGCTGGCGCCGAGCCCACTGCGGCCCGGACCGTCACCTGCCGCAGCCGGCCGAGCCGCTGGCCGAGCCGGGCCTCCAGCAGCAGCTGGTCACCGGGCACGACCAACCGGGAGAACTTCATCGAGCTGATGGCACCGAGGTAGCCGACGCCGGCGGCGGGGTCGCCGGCCCCGGCTCCGTCCGACTCGACGAGTTCGGCCACGTACACGACCGCCACCAACTGGGCCATCGCCTCGACGATCATCACGCCCGGCATGATCGAGTGGTCTGGGTAGTGCCCGGCGAAGAACGGCTCGTTCACCGAGACGTTCTTCACCCCACGCCCGGATACGCCGGGTACGACGTCGTACGCCCGGTCGATCATCAGCATCGGCCAGCGGTGCGGCAGCAGCCGCTTGATGTCGTCCGAGGAGTAGCTGTAGGTGCCCTTGGCTGCCTCGGCCCGGCGCCTGGGGGCGGGTGCGGGGGCTTCTGGCGTAACGGTCATGGTCCGACCTCGCGGGCTTCGATGAAGTCCACCAGGGCATTGACGGAGCCGAAGGCCTCGAAGTCGTCGTCGTTGATCAGTACGTCGTACTCGTTGTTGACCATCACGACGATCTCCAGGCTGTCGAGCGAGTCCATCTCGAGGCCGCGGCCGAACAGCGGCTGGTTGTCGGACACGACGGCCGGGTCGACGCCTAGGCCGAGCTGACCGATGATCATCGACTTGATCTTCATGTTTCTCTCCAGGCGCCTCTCGGCCTGGGCGCGGACGTGCTCGACGGTGGTGACGGACACGGCAGGATCCTTTCCTGGGGTTCCGGGACGACGAAGTTGCTGTCTGGTCACTCTGTCCGGTACGGGGCGATTTGTCAGCTATAGAGCATTCCGCCGTCCACGGTGAGGACCTTGGCGGTGATGTAGGACGCGGCCGGGCTGGCCAGGAAGACCGCTGCCTGAGCCACTTCGGCCGGGGTCCCCATACGTCCGAGGGGGATCGCCTGGTACGCCTCCTTCAGCTGCGCGGGAGGCACCTTGCGGACCATGTCGGTGTCGATGAATCCGGGCGCCACCACGTTGACCCGGATACCGCGAGGGGCGGTCTCGTACGCCAGTGTCCTGGCCATGGCGATCACCCCGCCCTTGCTCGCCGCGTAGTTGGCCTGGCCGGCCCGGCCGGCGATGCCGCTGGTGGAGGCGATCAGGACGATCGCGCCGCCGGTCGCGTACATCTGCTTCGTCGCCTCTCGGGCCGTCAGGAAGGCGCCGGTCAGGTTGGTGCCGATGACCTCCTGCCACTTCGCGCGGCTCATGGCGGCCAGGTGCCCGTCAGCGGTCACCCCGGCGTTGAGGACGGCGACGTCCAGGGGTCCCCAGGACCCGCGCAACTCCTTGTACATCGCGGTCACTTGGTTTTCGTCCGAGACGTCCGCCCGCAGCAGCAGCGCCTGTCGGCCGAGCCCGCGCACCACCTCCGCGACCTCCTCCGCTCGCGAGGCGCTGGAATGGTAGTTGAGGGCGACGTCACAGCCGTGCTCGGCCAGGGCGACCGCGATCGCCGCGCCGATGCCTCGCGACGCACCGGTCACCAGGGCCTTGGAGCCCTCGGCGAACAGCGCTCCCGGCCCCCTCATGGCGCGCTCCCGGCCAGCACCGCGGTGACCCGGTGGCCGCCGGGATCGAAACCCTCGACCTCGATGCCCAGACCGGCCCGGTCGGCGGCCCTGAGCACCAGCTGCGCCACCGCGAGGTCGAGGATGCCCAGGCCGAAGGGCGAGAAGACGATGGGCCCTGCCGTCTCCCGGATGCCGGTCCGCCCCTCCAGCACGGCACCGATCTCGGCGTGGATGAACTCCCGGTGACCCACCTCCTGCTCGGCGCGGTGCACGGAGGTCTGCTCGCGGCAGACGTGTGCGATGTCGTCGACCACGTTGTGCGCGCCGAGCACCGAGGCCGTGCTCAGGTCGCGCAGCGACAGGTGCAGGATCACCTGGCCGGACGGCTGCAGCGGATAGTCGGCCAGGTTCAGCCAGTAGGTGGAGTCGGTCGTGGCGATGCTCACGGTGTCGGCCCTGAGCGCCTCCCCCACGTCACCGGCCCGGAACGTGATCCCCGGGTACTCGGCGGCCAGCTCGGACGCGAGCACCTCGGCACGCTCGGCGACCACGTCCTGCAACGCCACGGTCTCGATGTGCGGGTGCACCAGCGTCAGATATGCCATGACGCGGTGGTTGATCGTGCCGCACCCGATCAGCCCGGCCGTGCGCACCCGGCGGTCGCCGTGGAGGACCTTCGCTGCCAGCGCGGCACCTGCGGCTGTCCGTGTCGCGGATACCTGACTGCCCTCCAACAGGGCCGACGGGTAACCGGACTCCAGGTCGTTGAGGATGCACAGCGACGAGGCGCGCTGCATGCCCCTGTCCACGTTCGCGGGGAAGGACGAGATCCATTTCAGTCCCATCACCGGTTCCGGCCCGCCCAGGTAGGCCGGCAGCGAGATGACGCGGGAGCCAGTCGGCTGCGGCGGGCGCAGGAAGGTGGAGAACGGGACGTGCGACTGGCCTTGGCCGTGCAGACGGTAGGCGGTTCGCACGGAGTCGAGCACGGCAGACTCCAGGCCCACCAGCGAGGCCCGGACGTCGTCGCGACCGAGGATTCTCATGGCTCGCTCCTTTCTTGATCGTGGTTCGGCCCGCGGTGCGGGATTTCGGGGATCACGAGAAGCATGAGACGTCACAAGGCCGTTGAGACTCCGGGACGTGCTCCTCGACCCACCGGTCGGAGTAGATGGTGTCGAGGTACCTGTCGCCCCCGTCGGGAAGGACCGCGACGCAGGTCGCACCCGGCTCGATCCGCGACGAGCCGTCCTGGAGCGCGGCGACGGCGGCGCCCGACGAGCCGCCGGCGAGGATGGATTCCTCCGACAGCAACTGGCGGCAGCCTCGGACGCAGTCGGAGTCGGTCACCTTCACCACCCGGTCCGCGAGCCCGGGCCGCAGCAACGGCGGCACCATCGCCGCCCCGTGCCCGGGGATCGTGCGCCGGTACGAGTGCTCCCACGGCTCGGGCGTACCGAAGATGACGCTGCCGACCGCGTCGACCGCGACGATGCGGGTTTTGAGACCGCTGTCCCGGATGTACTCAGCACAGCCGCGAAGCGTGCCGCAGGTGCTGGCCGCGACGAAGAGGTAGTCCGGTTCACGAGGCAGGGCGTCGCAGATTTCGCGCATGGTGGTGCGGTGCGCCCGCGCGTTGTACTCGTTGGCGTACTGATTCGGCCAGTACGCGCCGGGAATGCTGCCCAGGAGCTCCCGGACGCGGTCGATCCGGGCCGGAAGATACTCGCCCGTGGTCGGGTCGCGGTGCTCCACGACGTCGACCCGGGCACCGTAGGCCCGCATGATGGCGAGGTTCTGCCCGGTGGTCCGGGGGTCGACCACGCAGATCAGGTTCAGCCGGTAGAAGTTGCACAACTGTGCGAGGGCGATACCGAGATTGCCCGAGGTGGACTCCACGATCGTGGACACCCCGGGGAGCAGCCGACCCGCCCGCAGCGCCTGTTCGATCATCGACTTGGCAGCGCGGTCCTTGATGCTGCCGCCCGGGTTGAAGCACTCGCACTTGGCGTAGACGCGGAACCGCTCCGGAGGGAACAGCCGGTCGAGAGCGACGAGTGGGGTACCGCCGATCGTCGCGACGATGTCGGCCTCCCAGGGGCGGGCCCGGCGGACCGGCGTTGCCGCACCGTCGGGAACGATGGCTGTCATTCCGTCGCCTTTCTGCTGATCTGGAGCCGCAGTTCACTCACGTAGCGCTGACCGTCGGCATCCGGCAGCCAGGAGTCGCCCGGGGCCGGCAGGGGTTCGCTGAGGGTCATCACGGCGTCGGGGTCGAGCCGCCGCCCTCTGCGGACGAGGTTGGCGAAGGAGAGCACCAGCGTGGGACTTGTGAAGTCGAACAGGGACGGTTTGGTCTCCTGGGGAAACTTGACGTAGGCCCGATCAGGCAGGGTGTTCTCGGCGACCCAGCGGCGCACTGCCAGGTAGTCGCGATGCCGGTCCGCCTTGGAGGGCAGCTCGAGCCCGCCGACCGGCATCCGCCAGGTCTCCCGGAACACGACCAGGTCGTCGAGGGTCACCCGAGGCGAATGCGCCCCGTCGAGCCCGATCTTGAAGGCGTCCGCGGCGATGATCGATGTCAGCACCTCTAGCAACTTGCGGACCGGCCACGAGCGCCCGTCGGGGGTGGTGGCGGTTACCGTGCCGTCAACGTCGGCCAGCACGATGGCCGCTGCCGGATCGATCCTGGCGCGGTCGCCGAACGGGGCCCGCGTGAATCCGATCAGCCGGTCGCCGGTGCCGATCGGCGCGGGTACCATCCGGCCGCTGTTGCGTCGCCAGCCGACCGGCAGCAACGGCACCATCCTCTCGGCGCCGACCGCAGTGTTGATCTTGTCCCGGAGTGATTCACCGTCCGTGGTCCAGTCGAGGAACGACAGGTCGAGGGTGGCCAGGCAGGCGTGCAGTTCGCCGAGGACCACGGTGTAGTCGCCGGCGTTCACCGCATCCACGGACGGGGCCACTACCTGCAGGTCGGGGCTGTGCAGGGCCAGATGAGGTGAGCAGGATCCGTCGGTCGCGAACAGGGCGCGGGCACGATCCTCGATCTCCGCGACGGACCGGTGCAGCCGCGCCGATGGCGCGGCGTCCGGATCGAAGCCGATGACCTCGCGCCACTTCTGCGCCAGCTCGCGGGTCGCGGTCCGTACGCAACAGGCGTCGTCCCCCCAGTACAGCCTGAGAACCTTCGGCCAGATATCGGCGAAGGTCACCTTCCCGTGACGCGCCGCGATATCGCGTACCATCCGCGCGACCTCCGCCTCCGCGAGCCGAGCCAGGCGGTCGCCGAACCAGTCCGCCGAGTCGGCCATCAGGGCCAGGGGACGGGACACGCCGTCCAGGAAGTCCCGGCCCAGGTGCATCCGGCAGTCCCGGAGGGTGTCCTGATAGCACAGCGTGCGGCCCGCGTACGCCTTGCCGTGTTCACGGGAGGGCGACTGCCCGGTCGTACGGACGAAGAACTCGTCGAGCCGGTCGAGCGCCGCAGTGAGTTCCTCCGCGCTGTCCGCGCGGTCCACCTCCTTGCGGAGCTGTCCCAGCTCCGCAAGGACCGCGTCGAACCGGACGAACAACTCCGCGTCGCCGACGGCCGTCACCCGCCGGCGGAGAATCTCCTCAGCATGTACACCGACGGGGATGTTGGCGTCCCAGCTCACGACCCGCTGACGCAGCAGTCTAAGGAGCACCTGTTCCACGCGCTGCCGTGCCGTCGTGCCGTCACACCGCTGCTCGGCGATGAGCGCGTCCGCGATGCTCTCACCGTTCCGGTCACCGTCGGTGTGGCGCAGCACGTGCAGGTCGTCTTCGCCCAGCCTCACCAGGCGGCGGCCCGGCATGACCAGCCGGTCACCGTCGAGGTGCACGTCGGCCCGCAGCATCGGCGGGAACCACCAGCGGGCGCCCGGCTGTCCGGCCATCCAGTCGCCCAGCGCGGCGATCATCCAATGTTCGAAGAAAACCCGGCTGTCCGCGATGAGCGACGGCCCGGGTCGGAACTCGACGGCCCGCTGCACCTGTCCGACGGAGATCCAGGCCGCCGGGCCGAAGAAGCCGATCGTCTCGGCCTTGGCGCAGTACCGCAGCCAGTACATGGCCAGGGTGCGTTCCCGTTCCCGGCGCTTGGCCCCGGTTCCCTTCGAGGATGCGACGGAGTCCAGGATGCGGTACATGGTGCGGTTCTGCCAGGCGATGGCCAGGCGTACCCGCTCGTCGGCGGCGACGCGGGCCAGCTGGTCCGACTCGGCGGCGCGGTCCGCCTCGTACGCGGCCACGAACTCGTCATGGCCGACGGCGCCGCTCTGCAAGAACGCCGCTGCACGCATCGCCCGCTGCCCGCCGAACCGGTCGAGTCCGGAGACCGGGAAGCCCGCGCTGCGGAGCAGGCCGATGCCCCACACTTGCCAGTCCGTGTCGCCCAGTCGACAGGACGGGGCGAAGGCCGACCAGTCGAGGGAGGGGGCGGCTTCCAGCGTGCCGGTCATCGTGCCGCTCCGTCGCGGATCGCCGCGGCCAGCCTCGTGACGCCTTCGGTGATCCGTTCCCTCGGCACATGGCTGAAGCACAGCCGCAGTCCGTCCAAGTGCTCCCCGCCGACGCTGAAGTGACTGCCGGGCGTGAAGGAGACGCCGTGTTCGACCGCTGCCGGGACCAGGTGACGGGTGTCCATGCCTTCGCTGTGGCGCATCCAGATGTAGAAGCCCCCGTTCGGGCGCTGCCACCGCCAGGGACCCGACGTACCGAACTCCTTCTCCAGAGCGTCGGCCATCAGCGCGCAGCGTTCCCGGTAGCTCTCGCGGTAGTCGTCGATCAGGTCCGTCCACCCGGCCCGGGCGTGGAACGTGGCGATCACGGCATGGGCCAGCGCGGAGGGCGACAGTGCCATCACCTCACTGGTGCGGCGCAGCGACTGCGCCAGGCGGGCCGGTGCGGCGATCCAGCCGCAGCGCAGTCCCGGAGCGAAGATCTTCGAGAAGGTGCCCAGATACACCACGCGGTCCGGGTTCATCCCGTGGAAGGCGGTGGTGCATGTGCCGTCGAACGACAGCAGTCCGTACGGGTTGTCCTCGACCAGCAGGAGATCCAGGTCCTCGCAGACCGCCAGCAACTCCTTGCGGCGTTCGACGGACAGAGTCAGCCCTGTCGGGTTCTGGAACGTCGGATTGCAGTACAGCAGCCGTACGGTGTGCCCGTCCGCGCGAAGACGCAGTGCCGTTTCGCGCAGCCCGGCAGGGTCGATGCCGTGCTCTTCCTCGGGTACGGCACACAGGTTCAGGCCTGCGGTGCGGAAGGCTGCGATGGCTCCCGGGTACGCGGGTGTCTGGAACAGCACGGTCTCACCCGGTGCGCCGATCCCGAGGGCCACGGTCATCAGCCCCATCTGCGACCCGCTGGTGGGCACCAGGTCCTCGGCGACCGCGTGCGCGCCCTCACGGGTCATCAGGTCGGTGATTGCCTGCACGAGGGCCTTGGAGACGTGTGGCGTGCTGTACTGGAAGGCGACCCTTCCGCCGAGTCGCACGAGACTGGACAGCTGACCGGAGAGTGCCTGCAGCGGCAGGACGCCCAGGTCGGGCATGCCGCCCGCGAAGGAGATCAGATCTCCCCCCAGCTCGAACAGCCTTGGCATCTCGACCGCGCATCCGGTGTCGGTTCGCATGATGTGCCTAGATCCCGGCCGGAGTCGAGGCAGCTACCTGTGCCTGAACGTGGCGCCACAGGTCGGCCGGGGAGAGGAGCGCAGGATCGGCGAGCGCATCGGGGTCGATCTCGATTCCGTAGTGCTCCTCGACGGCCACCACAAGGGCGATGGTGTGGAGCGAGTCCACGCCCAGGTGCACGAGCGGCGTCTCCTGATCCGTGATGGTCACGGAGCAGATCTGCTCGACGAGCTGGTCAAACTGTGACTGGTCCATGGTGGGTCCTCTCTGTGCGTGGGGAGACCTGGCTGCGCGATGCGGGCGTGCCCGGCGGATCGATCAGGCGGTGGACAGCCGCGCGGTCCGGCTTGCCGTTCGAGGTCAGAGGCACCGCGCTGATCCGGATGATCTGGTCGGGCATCCGGGCGGGGTCGAGCCGTCGTGCCAGGTCCGCGTGGATTTCTTCCGGCTCCAGGACGCTCTGCACCGCCAGGCGCAGCGGCCCTTCCTCGGGTTCGGGCCGCAGCGCCACCGCCGCGGTCACCCCGGGGATCCGCTCGGCGGCGTCCTCGATCTCGGCCAGACCCAGGCGGACTCCCCGCCGCTTGATCATGTCGTCGTCACGGCCGATGAAGTAGAGCCGTCCCGCCTCGTCGAGACAGCCCTGGTCGCCGGTGTGCAGTTCGAGCGAGCCGTCGGCGCACCGGACAAAGCGCTTCTGCTCCTCCAGCGGAACCCCCCAGTAGCCGGCCATCACCGTGGCGCCCCGGACGACGATCTCGCCGACCGTACGGGGACCGACGGGCCGCTTGTCAGCGTCGACGATCCGGACGTGGTCGCCGGGGATCGGCAGACCGACCGAATCGGGGTGCGCGGCGTACTGATCAGGGGCGAGGATCGAGATGCGTTTGCACTCGGTCATGCCGTACATGGAGGCGAAGACCGCACCGGGGAACAGCTCCAGCAGTTCGGAGACGAGCACGTGGCCCGGGCGGGCACCAGTGTTGGTGAACAAGCGCACCTTCGTCGGCCGACGGGACCGGGACTGCAGGAGGGTGAGCATCTGTGCGAGGGAGGGCACCACCGGAACGACCGTCACCCCGTGCCGCTCGATGAGGCGGAGCAGGGCCGTGTCCTGGCCACGCCCGCTGAGCACCACAGTGCTGCCGGTCAGTGCGCACAGCAGTGCCTGGTACAGCCCGTAGTCGAAGGACAGAGGCAGTCGGCAGAGCACCACGTCGTCCGCGTGATAGCGCAGACACGTCTGGATCGCCTCGACCGCCGCGAGCATCTGCCGGTGCGGGCAGACGACTCCACGCGGTCGACCGGTCGTGCCCGATGTGTAGATCAGCATCGCGACGGCATCGTCGGGTGCCGCGACGCGGAAGCCATCGGGCGCGGTCCTCCGGATCTCCTTCCACGCCTGCGCGCTCTCGACGGTGCGCTCCGCACGCTCCCCTGCGGCGGGTGAGCAGACTGCCAGGGTGGCGGCGCAGTCATCGATGACATGGCCGACTTGAAAGTCCGTCATTTCCGGATGCACCGGAACGAAGACGGCGCCGATCCTGAGGGTGGCGTAGAACAGGGCAAGGAAGGCGCGGTCGTTGCCGCCGACGTAGACCACTCGCTGCCCGGCTGTGACACCTTGGCTCCGCAGCCATCCGACCGCGCGGTCCGCAACTGTGCCCAGCTCGCGGTAGTTCAGGCACCCCTGCGCGTCGATAACCGCCGGGTGGTCGCCGCGCTCGGAGCACGGGCGGTCCAGGAGATCAGACACCAGCATGGGCGGGCTCCTCTCGTCCGCCGGTCCTGCCGATCCACGCGCAGGCCCGGCTGAGGTCCCCGGCCGCGTTGAGGCAGAGAAGTTCCGTGCCGGGATGCTGGCGCTTGAGGAGGTTGGCGAGCGTGCGGGCAGGGGGCAGAGAGACGGTCAGCCCGGGCTTCAGCCGGGTGAGGGAGCGCATGCAGAGGTCCCAGCGCACCGGCCGGACCAACTGGTCGATGAGCGCTCGGCGGATCTCCTCGGGAGAGGTGATCACCCTGCCGTCGGCGTTCGACAGCAGGAGCCTGCATGGCCGTTCGAAGTGGGTTTCGGCGGCCGCGGCGGCGAAGACCTGCCGTGCCGACTCCATGTACGGGGTGTGGAAGGCCCCCGCGACGGGCAGCGGTCTGACCGTCGCCGCGCGCGGCGGCGCGGCGGACAGCCGCTCAAGGTCCTCGACCGGTCCGGCGGCAACGATCTGGCCAGGGCCGTTGAAGGTGGCCGCAGTAAGGCCGAGTTCCGCGATCCTGGCCAGCACCTCCGACTCTTCACCACCGACCACCGCCGCCATCGAGGTGGGCACGTCGGCGCAGGCCGCGGCCATGGCGCGACCGCGGATCGCGGCGAGCCGGACAGCGTCGGCGGGGCTCAGCACTCCGGCGTACGCGGCCGCGGTGAGCTCACCGACCGAGTGGCCGGCCACCACCGCGGTGCCCTCAGGTGCCGTCCGGGCCAGCACGTCATGCGCCAGCAGGCCCAGGGCGACCAGCAGGGGCTGGGTGTTCTCGGTCCGGGCGATCTCCGTGGCCGACGCCTTTGTGCCCAAGTGGGCCACGTCGCAGTCGGCGGCCTCGGACCAAGCCCGCACCCGTTCGGCGTGGGCCGGGTCGCGCAGCCAGCCGGCCAGTAACCCAGGAGTCTGAGAGCCCTGGCCCGGTGCAATGATGGCGAGCAATTTCTTCCCTTTTCCTGTTGCGTACCCCACACCCGCGGTCTCGCGGCTTCGGGTCACCGGCGCCCGGTACTCGTTGCGAACCTGCGAATCGCCACGTACGAGAACGCGGCGAACCAGGCGATGACGTTGCATACGGCGCCCGCCAGACCGGAGTGCTCACCGCTGAACGAGTAGCCGTCCGTGAGGGCGTAGCGGGCGAGGGTCGCCACCCCATACATGGGAGTGAAGCGGGAGATGTCCAGCATGGTCCCGCTGAGTGGGATGAACAGACCCCCGAGGAAGGCGAGCGCGGTCATCGTCAACCCAGGCATATGCATGACCACATCGGGCTTCATGGCCAACCCCATGGCGATGCCGAGCGCGGCGAAGACCGCTGCACCGAGCCATGCGACGAGCAGGGACGTCACCCACACATCGGCATCGGCGCGTGCGCCGGTCACGAACCCCAGCACGCCGACGACGGCCACGGGCACGCCGGCCATCACCACCGAGCACCACACCTTGACGAGAAGGTATCCCGCCGGGGTGAGCGGGCTCAGCGTGATGGTGCGCATCCACCCCACCGATCGCTCCACCGAAATGGTGGCCGCGGAACTGGTGGCAGCCGTCGCGGCGCCGTACACAGCCAGGCCGATCATCATCCAGGCGGCGAAGTTTCCGTGCGGCAGCGCCGCATCCTCGGGACTGGTGCGGAACAGGGCGAGATACAGCACCGCCGGGAGCACAAGAGTGAAGACGGTGGTCTGGCGGTTGAACCGCCGTCGCAGCTCGTAGCGGATGAACGTGAGGTTCACCCCGCTGACGGGCGAAGTACGAGGGCGGGCGCTCGGCGCCGAACGAGTGGAAGAAGTGGATGAAGATGTCACCGCAGCCTGTCCTCGACGTGCGTGTCGGAGTTGGTGATGGCCATGAAGGCGTCTTCGAGGCTGCGCGGCGCGACTTCGATCTCCGTGGCCGACGTCGCGTTGACCAGCACCCGCAGCAGGGCGTCCGAGTCGTCGCAGGCGAAGAAGTGGCGTTCGCCGCGGGCCGTGCAGGAGCGGACGATGGCAGACCTGCCCACCTCCTCGGCCTCGGGCGGGTCGATCACGGCCGAGACGGTGCGTCCGCTGATAGCCGCACGGATGGACGACGCCGAGCCGTCGGCCACGACCGCACCCCGGTCGATCATCACCACACGGTCGGCGAACTGGTCGGCCTCCTCCATGTAGTGCGTGGCGAACATGACCGTCATGCCACGTTCGGCGTCGTGGCGGACAGCTGCCCAGAACTCACGCCGAGCAGCCACGTCCATGCCGGCGGTCGGCTCGTCCAGCACCAGGAATGCAGGATTCGGCAGCAGCGCGATGGCGAACCGCAGCCGCTGCTGCTCGCCGCCCGAGCACTCGGAGACCCTCCGGTGCCGCAGCTCACTGACTCCCGCCCGGCTCATGCAGTGTTCGGGATCGGCGCCGGAATGGAGCGAAGCGAGCATGTGAACCGTGGCCTCGACCGTCAGGTCGGGAAGCAGTCCGCCCGTCTGCAGGACCGCCGCGACCTGCCCAGTGCGCACCGCGTGCTGCGGCGACTGTCCGAACAGCCTGACGTCTCCCGAGTCGGGCCGGGTCAGCCCCAGAAGCATGTCGATGGTGGTCGTCTTGCCGGCTCCGTTCGGTCCGAGGAACGCCACGACCTCGCCACGCGGGATCCGCAGGTCGAGCCCCTTAACGGCCGTGAACTTATCGCCCTTAGCATCAGTGAAGTGCTTGGTAAGCCCGCTGAGCATGGCGGCGTCGGGAGGTGCCTCTCCCCCCGTTACCGGGCTGGCCTGGGTTTCGACCATTATCCGGACCTTTCATGATTTAATCAGGCGCGACCTCGGTGATCCCTTCAGTGGGGGCGACCTCGGTGATCCCCACTCTGCTACACGCCACTGCCGAACACTGCCGCTGACACGCGTTCATGATCGCAAAGTTGGGGCATCTGGTGCAGTTTGCAGGCGCGCGCCGAGCCGTCCGCGCGCCACCGCTGGACCGCTCGGCGATCCACCGGGCCTCGGTTTGGTCCCAGACCACGACGGGGCGCTGTCACGTCGGCTGAGCGAGTGGGACGATCTCGGGGTCGATCGTGGTGGAGGGGGTTCGTCCGCGGGGAGTCGGCCAGCCCTTCACCCGCTGGTCCCTGCGCAAGCTGGTTGCCTACCTGCGGAAAATCCACGGCAGGGTCATCCGGATCGGCCGCGAGCATGACGCTGCCTGTTCGCCCGCAGAGGTGTCACCTTCCAGACGCCCCGATCGTCTGCCACAGAAGCAACTTGACAGGGCTTTCGGCAGGCTGTCGTGAGGGTCTGAGTCAACGTCATCGTGCCCCATCGGTCCCCACGTTCTCCAGTCCCGCGACTGCGACGCGCAGTTGGACGCATGACGATGGATCAACTTCTTGTCTCGGCGTTCGTCACGGCGCGCAGCAGCGCGCCGAGGGTGCTCGGCGTTCATGCAGACCTTGGCCGGGGCGTGCCGGTTGTCCGGGTCGGGCGAAGCCGTGCTCGCGTCCCGCACGGTCGCGGCCGACCCGCTTGACGACAACCGCGGCCTGCTCGCGCACCGAAGCGTCGCGGACGCCGGCCCACCGACCGCTCGATACGCACCACATCCCTGTGCGCCCCGGCCGCGTGGCGCACAGGGATGTGGTGCGCGCACACCAGCCAGACGGCCCGCGCCGGCAGCTTCGGCGGCGCTCCGGGCGATGGGCAGCAGCGTCCCGTCCAGGATCACGAACGCCTTGCGTACTGTGCTGCGTCCGGCCACTGCGATGTCCGCGGCGAGAGCGGCACGTCGTTCTCGCCGCGATTGGTCAGCCCTTCAACCAGGTTCGACAACGGCTCACTGGTCCAGGAACCTGCTGCATCACCCACTCGGCCGAGGTTGCAAGCAGATGTCGGCTGTGTTTCGGTGAATGAACGGCCGTGAGGTTGGAGCGGACGGATCCGGTCAGGCCCCGTGCGTGTACCTCGCCTATCGAGGTCGCCGTTCAACTACTTCGATGACGTGGCCGGCGGAACGGAAGGTCACGGCGGACCGGGCGCCGGCGGTGGCGGCGCCGCCGTGTACCACGACAAGCACGGCTCCTGGGGAAAGGAGGCGCAGGCGGGGCGACGGAGGAGCCAGCCGGGCAGGCGGAGTGAACCCCTTCCCGACGGCTGTGCACCTCGCGGAGATGCACGTCAGCCAGCCCGGTGAGCGCCCCCGGCAACGTGACCGCCGGCGGCAGCGTGGCCCCGGAAGAGCCGGTGCCGAGAACGGCAGCGAGCATCCGGCAGCCCATCGCCTGCCGGGCCACGCAGCGGCCGGACGCGCCGAGCGCCCCGAGAACCACGGGCAGGACACGGCTCGAACAGAGAACAACGATGTGGAAGGTCACCGAGCGATGAGCGAAACGCAGAACAACCAGCACATCGACCAGGTCGCACAAGCCATCGGCAACACCGGTCTGATCAGCCCGCTGCCGACGTGGACGGCCGTACCAAAGGCACCCGAACCCGATGAAGTCTGGCAACTGGGTGCCGGAAACGCCTGGGTGTACTACGGGAGCGGGAACGACGGACTGGTCCGCCCCCTGATCCTCTCCGACGGGTTCGACAGTGGGCCCAGCAGCCTGGACCACATCTGGGACTCCTGGAACAGCGAAGGCACGTTCGCGTTCTTCACCAAACTCCTCGACAGCGGCAGAGACCTGATCATCGTGGGGTACCACGAGCGCAGCGCATCCATCCAGGACAACGCGGCAGTCGTCACCAAGGCCATCACCAAGGCGATCCACGACAGGACGGGAAACGCCGAGCTCGTGGTCGGCGGGTACAGCATGGGCGGGCTCATCACCCGCTACGCGCTGACCAAAATGGAGCACGACGGACCGGAACACCAGACGCATACCTACTTCAGCTACGACACCCCGCACCGAGGCGCCTGGGTCCCCATCTCCCTGCAGGCATTCGCGCACTACAGCGCAGTTGTGCACCCCGATGTGTTCGCCCCGTTCTCCGACCAGATCAACAGTCCTGCCGCCCGCCAGATGCTGTGGCGTCACATCCACGATTACAATGAAACCCCGGCCGAGGATCCGCTCCGCACCAAGTTCCTCACGGAACTCCACGACTTCGGCGGATGGCCGCGCCATCCCCGCAAGATCGGCGTGGCCAATGGCCTGGGCACCGGAGTGGGCAACGGCGATGTCGCCGGCGCCGAGGCACTGAAGTCCACGGGCGTGTGGCTCAACCAGACGACCCTCGACATCCAGCAAAGCGGCAACCACCAGAAGGTGGCGTCCCTCAGGAACGCTGCCGTCCCCCCCCGGTCTGTGGACGTGTACACCGACGGCATCCCCGATGGCGACGGAGCCCCCGGCGGGCAGCTGAACTCCTTCCAGATCGTTGCCGAGGCGCTACTAGGTCTGGCCGATAACAAATATCGGGACGCGTGCTTCATCCCCACGGTCAGCGCCGCGGCCATCCGGGACCTCGGCACGCACAACGACCTCTACGTCAATGTCAACAGCCTGCCGACCAGTGAAAGCGAACTGGACGAATTCCAGTGCTCCACGGACAAGAATGAGGGACACATCTACATGTCGCCCGAGCACGGGCAATGGCTTCTCGACAGGCTGCCGGCCTGACGGCGGGCGGGATCACACCTTCCCTCCGGGGCACCCGGGGTGTCCCGGAGCTCCCTCGCCGGCGCGGTCCGCCGCCCCGCCCGCTGACGCTGGACGCAGCGTAGACCCAGGTGCCGTCCCCCGCGCAGCCGGACGACGGCGCCGACATGCTCACCCGCGAGGCGCGGATGCTGTGGAAGCGCGCAGGGATGCCCGCCCGGACCCACGTCGTCAAGGCCACCCGGCACCCCGGCATGCGGCACGACCTCACCCTGCTGCTGCGCGCCTCGGAGACCGGCCGACCCATCACCGGTCTTTCCCCCCGAAAACCGTCGGTGCGGCGTTCGGCGTGCCCGCGGCCGACATCACCCTCGCGGAGTGCGGGTGCGGTGGCCACCCGCCCGCTAGCGCCCACTCCCCCGCTGCACGACGCCGAAGGGCGCCGGCGGAGAACGATCCCCCGCGAGCAGCGGCTCGCCGCCGAGCGGACCGTCCGCGGGCTCGTGGACCGCGCCCTGTGCGCCGGTGCCGTTGGCCCATCGCCAGGAAGGTGCCGCGGGCACAGCCTGCGGGGCCTGGCTGAATGCCTCGTCTGTCGCGCGCCGCGAAGCTTGCTGGCAGCCGGTTCGGTGTAGACCGCGGGCCGACGACGCCACCGCCGAAACCGAGCCACCCGCTGGTGGCCGCCCCGGGCACAGCAGCACCGGGGGGTGCCGTCGGTCGGCCCCACTCCACCCGGCCCAGGCGCCTGCGAGCCACGCGAGCACCCCGGTCACGACACGCACGGCGGACCCTGCTTCCGGCTCGACTCGCCCATGTCGAACGCCCCGCACACCAGCACCGCCTGCGGCTGGGTACCCAGCTGGCGCAGGATGACCAGCGTCTTGTCCACGGGGGGCGCGTTGACGTCCGGCGCGTAGGCGATGTAGCCGGTGGCCCCGTTGAAGGGGGTGATGCCGCCGGCAAGTGTGATCAGCACCGAGCGGCGCTCGATCCGTTCGTCGCGCGACCGGGCCTGGTTCACCGCGTCCGACAGCACATGGAGGGCGTCGTACGACACTGCCGAATGGCCGTCCTGCCGCCAGGGGTCGGCCCCGGCCCCGTAGGTCCGCACGAACGCGTCGTACCGTGACAGGAATTGCCGGGTCTCGGCGCTCAGGGACGCGTACCCGTCCGGCAGCCGGTGCGCCGAGTAGTACAGGCGCAGCCAGTTCTGCTCGGCGTAGGCGCCGGTCTGGGCCACGTTCGTGAGTTCGTTGCCGCCGAGGACGGTGACCGGGCGGTCGACGCAGGTGCCGCGGTTGTCCATCGCGCTGATGAAGGCGGTGAAGTCCTTGGCCCGGGCCGACCAGTACACGACGGATTGCGGCTCTTCGGCGAGGGCCTTGCACAACTGCCCGGCGAGCACGCTCGCGCTGGTCAGGGTGGGGGCGCCGTCCGGTGTCTGCGGGTCGAAGTCGCCGTCCTGGTTGAAATCGAAGACGCGCGTGGTGCCGGGGAACGCCGACACGAAGCGGCCGGCGAGGCTGCGGCTGTAGAGGTCGGCGGAACTCCGGATGACGATGGCGCGCCGGGCCGGGGAGCAACTGTCGCTGTCGTCGTGCCGGGCCACGATGTTGGCGCTACTGGCGAAGTTCGCCTCGATGCGGGCCTCGCGCTCGTTGTCCGGGGTGAAGGGCCAGTAGCTTTTGGTCGCGTTCCCGGCCAGCATCTCGTTGGCGGTGGCCGTCGTGCCGACGGTGGGGATGCCCTCCCGGCCGAGCACCTGGAGGGCGGCGCGCGTCTCGGCGCGGCTCTGTGCGTACGCCAGGACGCCGACGATCTTCTCATGGTCCTCGGCGTTCTTCTCGTCGCGCACCTCGGCGACCAGCTTCCCAGCCTCCGCCACGGCGTCGCGGTACGCCTCACCGGTGTTGCGCACGTCCACGCGCAGCGGGACCGTGTTCTCGTCGGAGCCTGCGTCCTGGTTCAGCTGCTGCTGCCACATCGCGATGCCGTGCAGTTCCGGGATCGTCCCGTCGAAGCGCATGTCGTCCTCGCTGCGCGGCGGGCTGGAGACGAAGGCGACGACGGTGCGCACGTCCCGGCCCTTCGCGGCGTAGGCCTCGGCGCGCCGGTTCTGATCGGCGATGGCCTTGAGCGCACCCCTGTACCAGCCTTCGGCGTGCAGCGGAACAGGGCGGGAGCGGGCCTGGGCGGCGACGGAGGCGGTACCGCCGACGCAGCTGCGGTCGCCGCCGTCACGGACCCGGTCGGCGGCGACGCCGCCCGCCGTCAGGGCGAGTACGGCCGTACCGGCGAAGAGCGCGGTGGTGGTACGCCAGCTGGTGCGGAAGCGACGGTGCGGCTCCACCCGGGCGATGGGCAGCCCCGGCCCGGTGAGGGACGTCTCGTCGAAGGTGAAGGCCACCGGGGTGCCGTCCTGCGACCCGAGCGCGGTGGCGGCCTGGGAGAGCCTCGACTCGCGGGCACCGAGCTCGGCCATGAGCGTGTCGTCCGGTCTGCCGACGGCGACGACGAGCGGTCCGGGCCGAGGGGCGGTGTCACGCAACTCGTGCAGGACACGCAGGAACCGCTCGGCGCGGCGGGCCCCGTCGGCACCGGGTGGCGGCACCTCGACGAGGAGCACGGACCGGGCCGTGCGCCGTCGCCGTTTGGGCAGGTACCGGCCGGTCCTCGGCGTGGCCAGATCCTCCAGCAGAGCCCTCAGCAGGAGCTTTTCCAGCGTCTGCAGGGCCTGCTCCTGGTGCCGCTCGTCCGACGCCGTGCGCAACCGCGGCGCCTGGGTGGCGGCGACGTGGGCCATCACCTGGTACAGGTCGCGACGCCCGCCTGCCTCCCGCATCCCGCCGAGCCAGCGCCGTATCACCTTCCGGGAGATCCGGCGGGACCAGACCCAGCGTGGCAGATGGCAGGTGAACGACAGCCAGAAGACTTTCAGCAGCCAGCCCTTCACGTCGCCGCCGTCGGGCGACACATCGGTCGAGGCCGCCCTCGGTAGACGCCCGAGCAGACCCCGCCGCTCAGCCTGCTGTCGGTCGCAGGCGTGCCGGCGCAGTTCCTCGGCGTACCCGCCGACCGACTGCTGGGGACGTTCACGGATGTAGGTGACGAGCGACCGCACGACGTCGAAGTGCGGATACCGGTCGGGTGTCATGCGCCGCGGTGTGCCGTTCTCCAGCAACTGTCCCGCCTGCTCGGTGAGCATCACCGGCTCCTCGGCGGCGGACACGAGCGCGTACGGGACGAGCGGACCGCGGTCGTCCAGCGGCCTGTGCAGCGCCCGAAGAACGCGCCTCGTGCCCTCCTCGCCCGCCGGGCCATCCGTGGCGATGCGGAAGACGAACAGCGGCGGCCGGGTGTCCAGGCGAGCCGGGTCGGCCGGTGTGATGGCGGTCGGATAGTCACTGACGAAGATCTCCGCCCCGGCGTTGACCGGGTCGGGGAAGAGCTCGTCGGATTCACCGCGAAACGACGTCATGCGGAAGGCCCCCGTTGCCGACTGCTCGCTGCACTCTTGCGGATTGCAGAATGTATGCCCAGAACATGCCCATTCACAACGGCTATTGACATACCATCAGGTCTTGGTCACAGCGTTGGATCGCCCACGAACCCACCGAGGCCCGCCTCGGACGGTTCGCCTCCGACGTCCAGCCCAAACGCCGGCGCGACGACGACCATGCCTGACTTCCTCCACCCGGAGGCCCCCATGAGCAACACCCAACGCGACGTCGACCACGCCTCTCCCACCCCGAACCACCCGCGTCCCCGCTCTGGCATCGGCACGGCGCGAAGGCCCGGCCGCTCACCGACGCCCAACGGAAGCCCAACGGAAGCGCAGCCGCGAGCCGCTGGAGATCGCCCAGTGCCAGCCCCGCACCACCGTCGTGCAGGAGGGACAGTCGATGGGCACCGACGGGATCGAGGCCCTGCTCCCCTGGGCGAAGAAACACCCCGCCGCCAGCCTCCGCAACCGGGCTGCCCGCGTCCGCAGCGACCTCCGAGCTGACCGAACGCCGCGTCGCCGACACCGCGCAGCGGGAGGCAGAGGTACGTGTCGCCAAGGCCGCGGCCGAACTGGAAGCCGCGCGGGCGCAGCGCGCGGTGAAGGCCGGCGGCCACGTCGCCACGACGGTGCAGGCGGCCACCTCCCGGCACCCGCCCCGGGCCCGGCGGCTCGGACCGGCAAGCGCACCTCGGAGGGCGCTGGCCGCGATCCGGACGTGGGCGCGCGCCAACGGCTACCAGGTCGCCGACAAGGGCGACCCGGCCAAGGCCGTCCTGGACGCCTACGACGCCGCCCACCGCACCAACGACCTGGCGGACGCGAGCTGATGAACGCCATAACCGCTCGCTCTGGACGGCCACCTGGCCGCCGACCCCGGCCCCGGCGACCGTGAGGGCACCGTCTCCTGGCGGCTGACCTGCTCCGCCGGGACCGACCACCTGGTGAAGACCTCGCCGGGCGGCAGATGGCCCCGGAATTCCTCCACGACACCCAGATCCTGGGCGCGGCCGTGGATGCCGGCATCGACACGAGCCACTGGGAGGAAGGCCACACCGAGGCGTTCGCGAAGACTTACGGCGCGAAGTGGCCCAAGGCCGTCGCGAGATCACCGAGGACCGGGAGCAGCTGCTGGCGTTCTACGACTTCCAGGCCGAGCACTGGATACAGCTGCGGACCACGAACCCCATCGAGTCGACGTTCTCCACGGTCAAGCTCCGCACCAAGGTCACCCGCGGTGCCGGCAGCCCGGCCGCCGCCTCGCGATGGTGTTCAAGCTGGTCGAGTCCGCGCAGGCCCGCTGGCGGGCGATCACCGGCACCCACCTGGTCCCCCAGGTCCGCGCGGGCGCCCGCTTCGAGAACGGCGTCCTGGTCGAACGCCAGGAAGACGCATCCGCCTGATCATGCGTCAGCCGATTTACCACTCAATTGCCCATGGAACAGCGCCGGCGGCCCTACGCTGCTGTGTCATGCAGGAGACGCGCCTCGACACTGCTCGGATCCGGGCGGCTCGCCGGGTGATCGACCCGATTTTTCTCGACACTCCGCTGTACCGCTGCGAGGCGCTGGAGCCCGACCTCGGGTGCAGGGTGAGCATCAAGCTCGAAACGGCGAACCCGGTCCGCAGCTTCAAGGCCCGCGGCACCGAGGTGGTCGCGAGCCTGCTCGCCGACCATGGCCCGCGAGCCGTGGTGTGCGCCAGCGCGGGCAACCTCGGCCAAGCCCTCGCCTGGTCCGGTCGCGGCCGGGGGCTCGACGTCACCGTCGTGGCATCCCGCTTCGCGACTGTGGCCAAGCTTGATCGCATCCGCGCACTGGACGCCGGGTTGGAGCTGGTGGACGGCGACCACGAGATGGCTCGCGAGCGGGCGGCGGCCATCGCGCGCTGCGACGGCATCCGGCTGGTCGAAGACAGCCTGGACATCGAGACCTGCGAGGGCGCGGCGACCATCGGCTTGGAGCTGGTGGACACTGCGCCGTCGTTCGACACCGTCCTGATTGCTCTCGGCGGTGGGGCGCTGGCCACCGGCGTGGGTCATGTGGTGAAGGCCATGGCGCCCGAGGTCGAGGTGATCTGCGTCCAGCCGCTGGGCGCACCGGCGCTGACACACTCGTGGCGCCAGCGGCGCGTCGTCACCACCGACTCGACCAACACCATCGCTGACGGCGTCGCCGGCCGGTGTCCCATCCCGGCCGTCCTGGACGACCTCCTCCTGGTCGCTGACGACGCGGTCCTGGTCCAGGAGGCGTCGATCATCGCCGGTATGCGGATGCTCCTCGACCACGCCGGCCTCGTCGTCGAACCGTCGGCCGCGCTCGGCATCGCGGCGATCCTCGAAGACCGTGACCGCTTCGCCGGCCGACACGTTGTCACCATCGTGTGCGGCAGCAATGTCGACGTGGACGCCTATCACCGCTGGGTCGGTTTGGCTCCCGTCCACGGGTCTTGACCATTGCTCGCCTGGAAGAAACGCGGTGCCGATGCCCGTTGCTCCCTGTGACAGACACCATTCACAGGGCCTGCGAGGAGATTGTGAGCATGACTGAGATCAGCACGGGTGGTGACCTGGTCACTTACATCAATGTCTTCACCGTCGCTCCCGAGAATCAGCAACGTCTCATCGAGCTGCTCCAGTACATGGCGCGGGAGGTCATGCCGAAGCAGCCTGGGTATGTGCAGGCCAATATTCACCGGGGTCTTGAGGGCACTCGAGTGGCCAACTACAACCAGTGGCGCTCGCAAGCGGATCTGGCGGCCGCGCGCGAAGACGCCGACGTGCGGGCGTGCATGGAGCAAGTACTGAAGATCGCGACGCTCGACCTCGTACCGTACGAGGTCGTCTCCGTACACCGGCCGTAGGTTTGCGGCCGGAGGGTTTACCAGTTCTGTGTGCAGACTGCTGTTTTGTTGTGGTATGCCGCCACAGCGGATGTTCTGCTCGCTGCGGAAGCGGGCGGGTTCCTTGCGCTGGGCGGCGAGCATGTCGGGGCGGCGGGCGTCCGCCTTCCGCCAGCGCAGGTAGCGGCGCAGGGCTCAGGCGTGCGCGCCATCAGCGCAGGTGATCGCGGCTAACGTCCCGCCGATTGATGACACGGACAAGGGCATTCGGCTCCCGGACACGCTCCTGCGCGGTATGTCCGGTCAACCACCCCCTTGGCCTGCAAGGCGAGCACTCGACCGTGTGGTGGAAGAACCCACGTCGTAGATCGCTCCGAGTGCCTCGTGGGCCGGTCCCGTCCGCAGGTGGACGAGCGTCACCAGGGCCCGGTGGGTGAAGACGCGCTCGTACTTCGGTCCGGCGCCGTGACGTTCTCGGCCGCGGCGTAGGCGAACACGTCCTCCAGTGTCCGTAGCCGAACCATGCCGCAGAACGCACGGTGAGACATGACAGCACGAGCCTGCTTGTTCTTCACACGTCAAGAACCTGGCGGGGCGCTCCCATGACACGCCAGAGTCCGACGGATCGCTTGGTCTGACCTCACCCGTATGCGACCGACTGGATAGCGGAAGCACAACATGGCCGGGGGCGGCGCTTTGACGAGTTCAGCTCTCCCCCTCGGCGCAGGGCACCTGCCCGAGCGGCGCTGTCCGAAGCGGAGATCCGCGAAGCGGAGGCGGAGCTGGGCGAGCCAACACCCGGGCTGGGCGGGGGCGGCAGCCCGATAGGTGAACCCGCGAACCACCGGCCGATCGGGACTCTCGGTCACGCTCATCGCGGGGCGGGTGCGTGACCACGAAGCGGGGGCCGGTCTGCTGACTGGTCCTCCCCCGCGCTGCTTCTTGCATAGCTTGTTCTACGAGTGATTACGGCGTAATCACTCCCGGCGCGATGCACCAAGGCCCGTCAGGGTGCGCGGTGAAACGCACCTGTTTTGATCGCTGGGCACGCCAACGTCAGTCGGGCCGCACAGGCCCGAACCGTTCATCACAGGTCGTCGCATCTGATACCGCGGCGGCAGCCCTGTATGAGCGCCTGGGCTGGGAGCTGATGGCCACAGTCGAGCTGCAGTGGAGTCCGCACCAGACGGTGGCCAGCCGCTGTTACGCAGCACCATCGTGACGTGGTCAGTCATAGCCACTCGCTGATGGCGGCGACGAGGACGGTCGCCTCGTAGCGGACCGACCGCGAGCTTGTCGTACCGGGCTCGAGGGCGATTGTCAGTGGCCCCTGCCAGCATGCGCAAGTGACCTCAACTGACCACTCACTTACCGCACCTGACGAACGACCGCGGGGCCACCTACTGGCGCTGGTCGGTGCGATCGAACCCTGGGACCACCTGGAGCGCACTCATGTGGATGCCACCAGGCAGTGGATCGCCAGTGGAGCCCCGCTCTACCGAGTGCGCAAGCCGGACGTTCCGGCGAAGCACTTGGTGAGCTACTTCGTCGTCCTCGACGACACGCGGGGGCAGCTGCTGCTCGTCGCGCACCGCAAGGCGGGCCTGTGGCTGCCGTCCGGAGGACACGTCGAGCCGGGCGAGGACCCTTGGGCCGCGGTGGTCCGCGAATGCCGCGAGGAACTGGGCATCGAGGCCGTGGCATCGCCGATCACCGGCGAGCAGCCACTCTTCCTCACCGTCACCCCAACCCAGGGGCAGCACACGCACACCGACGTCTCGCTCTGGTACCTCCTCAATGCGGAAGCCCACACCATCACGTCCTACGACCACAGCGAGTTCAACGCAATCCGGTGGTTGACCGATGAGCAGGTGCTCAAGGAGCCGGACGAGGTGCTCGACCCTCACATGCACCGCTTCACGCGCAAGTTGCAGCACGCCCGGACCAAGGGGCATCGCAAGTAGTCGGCGGCGGCTGTTGGCGGAGCCGTACGGCGTTGCTAGGCCAGGGGCCGACCCAGCACCGCCACGCTGCACGCCAAGCTGGGTCGGCGAAACCAGACTGGCGACCAAGTGCTCGGAGCCAGGCTGCTGCCGTCACAAGGGAGTCCTTGGCCGGGAGTGATTACGGCGTAATCACTCCCGGCGGATGCCTTGCCGCGGGTGAGGTGATTACGACGTAATCAACCAGGGGCCGAAGGTCGGCTCAATGGTCTGACCAACGAACGTGCGTGGCGGCTGGCTGTCGGCCCCTGCCCACGTCACATCGAGGATTGGCGGGCGACCCGACGTCGTCCCTGACGAGGTCCGGGAGAATGGCTGCCGAGCACTCAGGGGGACTTCAGCTGCACTGCCAGGTGAACATCGCCCGGTCAAAGCGCCGATCGGTCAGGTCCTGCGGACGGATCAGCCAGTACAACGCACCGCAGTCACCCCACATCATGCCCGCGGCATCCTCACTGTCGAACTGCGCCAGTAGCACCCAGCTGCCCGCCTCGTCCGACAGCCGGGGATCCCCCCAGGACACCCTGCCTTCCAGCACAGCTTCTGCGATCTCTATCTCCACCGGGTTCTGCACCGAGTGCGCATAGCCGCCGACCTGGTGGCCCACTGTGTCGTCGAATTCCCACAGCGCGTCGAGGAACTCCTGAGTGCATACGGGATGGTCGTAGCGCTGCCCGAGCGGAGCACCCGGTGCGAACGTCTCCCGGATATGCGGATGCCAGGGCTCAGCCGCCGTCATCTCCACCCGCGCTGTCAGCGGCACCAGCGGATACGGCTGGAGCTCCCCCGGTGTTTCCCGATCCGGCACACCTGCGCCTTCCGGAACGTAGAGCACGCGAGCGCCGGCCCAGCTGTCCCGGTCCTCTGCCAGCACGAGAGCATCGCCGTCATCGAGCTGACCGTCGAAGTAGAAGAACAAGAGAGACCCGGACTTTGGCAGGTCGATGGCCAGTGTCTGGGAGGGAAGCGCCGCGCATTCGATCGACGCAATGAACGAGAGGGGCCCGTGTCCCTCCCACACGGGCCAGTCCACTCCGGTCGCGAGCTTCGGCTGACCGCCGAGATGGCCGGCCACGCTGTCCGAGCCCGTAGCTACGCCGAGTCGTACAGATGGTCGCACCAGCTCCAACCACCTCTCGGCTATGCCGGGGGGCAGATGCTCGGAGGCGAGAGAGCGCAGAGCTTCGTGAGATCCATGAATCATGCGCCTGATCATGCAAGACACCACTGACAGACGCCTCCGTCACCACGCGACCTGAAGCTCACAGCGGAGTCGTGGAACGGCACTGCCTTGTGAGTGCAGGCACCTATCCACCGGCGACCCGACCGCCCGTGCTGCCCGCTCGCCAGCGACTCACTCTCAAGCCCCCCGCCGTGTTGACGGCCTCTCCTACGGGGCCGTCAACACGGGCTCCGGAACGGCCGTTGCCCCCAGCCGCCTTATTTCCCGATCGCTTCTCCGGCGCGGCCGCGAGTCGGGCGGCGATGTTTGATCCGACGCCGGCGGCCGTGCCCGTTGCCGCCCCGTAGCCGCGAGGCACCACGCCGACGTGCCCGCCATGGCCACCGGCATTGCCGCCCAGGGCGAAGCGGGAGCGTGACATGAGCTGTCTTGAGCCGCAGTACCCGGTTACGGCAACGCGCCGAGCGCTGTGAACCGCCGGGGGAGTACGGGCCTTTGCGTGGTTCGGGTCCTGTCCGGCGAGTCGCGTGAGTCAGTCGGGCGTCACACGGCTGGGCTAACTGCTGGCGTGCGGTTGCGGTGCTATGTGCTCAGTTTGCCGGTCGAGTGATTACGGCGTAATCAGCCGGGGGAGTGCTTGCGGCTCACCAAGTTGGTCTAACTAACGTGTCGATGGTGTCAATGATCTACAACGTTAGTATGGTGTCCTTCATGAGTTCGCCAGCCACCTCCAGCGACCGCGAGAAGGTCGTCTCCAAGCTGCCGGGATGGCTCCGGCAGAACCTCAAAATCAGAGCCGCCCAGCACGGCATCGAGATTCAGGCCGCCGTCGAACAAGGCATCACCGACTGGTGCAGCCTCGCCTCCACCCCCGACACCGTTGACACCGCAGGCGCCGACTCCTTCTCCACCTTCCTGCCCCCCGGGCAGTGGGAGGAGTTCCGGCAGATCGCAACCGACCGGCGTGTCTCCCTGATCCAGGGCCTGGCCCAGTCCGTCCAGTTGTGGCTCGACGCCAACCCAGCCCCCAACATCGAGCGACCCGCGATCACCCGACGCATCGTCGTCTGCAACCAGAAGGGCGGAGTCGGCAAAACCGCTGTCACCGCCGGACTTGGCGAGGCACTGGCCGAAGACCCCAACAGACTGCACCCCGTACGCGTCGCCAAAGCCCTCACCAAGGCCCTACGCGCGAGCGAGACGCACAACGACCAACCGGAAACGGGAGCCGACCCGCTCGACATCGAGAACCTGCCCGGCCTCGGCCTCCGGGTACTCCTCGTCGACTTCGACCCTCAGTGCCACCTCACCAACCAGCTGGGCGCCAGCCCGCTGCCGTTGAACGGTGACAGCCTCACCAACCACATGGCCGGCGACCCCAAAGGCGATCTGCGCGACCTCATCGTCTCCGTCGACGACGAAACCTTCGGTGGCCGCCTCCACCTTCTGCCCGCCTGCAACGACGCCTTCCTCCTCGACGTACGCCTGTCCGCCGTACGAGCCCGGGAAGCCGCGCTCGAGAGGGCCCTTGCCCCACTCGAAGCTGATTACGACGTAATCATCGTCGACTGCCCACCCAGCCTCGGCCTCAGCATGGACGCCGCCGCCTACTACGGCCGACGGCGCGACAGCGAAAAGCCCGGCCAATCCGGGGCCCTCATCGTCGTCCAAGCCGAGGACAGCTCCGCCGACGCCTACGAACTGCTCACCACTCAGATCGACGACCTGCGCGGCGACCTCCAAGTCGACATCGACTACCTCGGCATCGTCGTCAACCTCTACGACTCCCGCCGCGGATACATCGCAACCTCCTCCCTCCAGGGCTGGGTGGACATAAAGGATCCGAGGGTGGTGGGACTCATCGGAGACCTCAAGGAACAGAAGGAAGCAGTCCGCGTGAAGAAACCCCTGCTGTCCTACGCCCCCAAGTCACAGCAGGCCGTCGGCATGCGCGCCCTGGCAAGGGAGGTCTCGTGAGCAAGGCCGACCGACTGGGCTCCGGCCGGTTCGGCGGGGGAGTGCGCACGGTCAGCGCACGCCGTCAGGCCGTCGCTGCCGCCACGGGCGTCCCCACCGAGGGCATCGCCCCACCCGCGGAACTCCCCGTCCATCGAATCAGCCTCAACCCGGACAACCCCCGGTCCGACCTCGGTGACCTCACCGACCTCGCGGGCAGCCTGAAGACCCACGGCCAGAAGCAGGCCATCACGGTCATGAACCGCGACGCCTACATCAAGGCCAACCCGGAACGCGAAGGCGACCTCGAGCCGGACACCACCCACGTCGTCGTAGACGGCAGCAGCCGCCTCGCCGCAGCCCGCGAGGCCGGCCTCGACACGCTCAAGGTCATGGTCAGCGACGACCAGGGCTCCACCCCCGAAGAACTTCTCGAATCCGCCCTCGTCGCCAACATCCACCGCCAAGACCTCGAAGAACTCGACGAAGCCCGCGCCCTCCAGCGCCTCCTGGAAATTCACGGCAGCCAGCGAGCCCTCGCCAAACGCCTCCACCGCTCCCAGGGCTGGATCTCCCAGCGTCTCGCCCTGCTCAACCTGAGTCCTGAACTCCAGGCCCGCATCGGTGAGGACCCCATCGATCTGCTGCGGGCTGTCGGCAACAAGCCCGTTGACCAGCAAGTAACCGCCCTGGAAGAACTCAAGGCGGAGCGCGCGGCAAAGGAAGAGGTGGCGCGCACGTCCAAACGCCATGCGACACAACAGACAACTACTGCTCGCGAGGAAGACACCCCGGGCCGGCCTGCCGGTGATTACGGCGTAATCACCGGCTCCGCGGAAGAGGGCTCGTCAACCAACAGCCAGGATGAGTCACCAAAGCGGGAGGGGGAGCCGCCGCAGAGTCCGGCAACATCAGACACAATCCCCGAGCCCCGCGCCGACTCCCGCTCGTCGAAGGGCAATAAGGCGAGCCTGGAACAGCAAGCCCGTCGGGTGCCGTTCGACAGGCCCGGGGAACTCGCGTTGCTGCTGGACGTGAGGGTGGAGGCCGACGACGCCTTCTTCACGCTCCTGGAACTGCTGACCAGCAAAGCACTCGACAGGGACCCAGCGCGGGCTGGTGAACTGGCGCGCTCCTTCGCTGAGCAAGCCGCAGCACGGGCCGGCTGACTCGGCAGTGCCCTTGCTGCGTAGACGGCCTCATCCTGCAGGGGATGGGGCCGTCTGCATGGCTTCGGCTACAGGAATGCGGGCCCGGCGGGGCTAGGCGGTGTGGAGACGACGGCGGGGCTGCTCCAGCGTGACGAGCAGGGCGCAGGCCTTGGACAGGCACGTGGCGTTGGCGCTGAGCCAGGCCAGGTCCTCGGCCACGGTGACGGCCTTGTTGCGGAGGTCGTCCTTGGACTCGCGGGGCGGGTGAGCAGGCGGCTGCGGTGCGCGTATTCGTCGGCGCCTGCGTGCAACTGCTGGGCCGCGATATCTATAGGGCCCGCAAGTACGCCCCGGGCCCGGCGCTCATCGGGTGTGGGTCGCTGGGGGTGGGGTCGAGGTGACGTGTCTGATTCCGGCCCCGGTGCTGCCGGCGGTCAGGGCCGCCGAGGCCAGCCGGGCGGGCCAGCGGCTTGGACATCGTGTGGGCCGTCGCCCAGGGTGTAGAAGCGCGCGGGGAGGCCGGTCGGCCAGTGCATCACCGCCAGCATCGCCGTCGCAGACGGCCCGAGTGGGGGGTTGACCGGACACCTGCGCTGAACCGTCCTGCTCTGGGCTCGAGAGCCCTCCGAGCCCCGGCAGCCTCGGAACACCACGCTCAACTCAGTGGTGTTGCGCTCCAGCGGACAGGATCTGACCACCGCAGGGCACCACATCGAGATGGCCTCCCGCACGACCGAGCCCGGTCCTTTTGATCTTGGCGGTTCCGGCTGTCCGCAACCGCGTCGAACGCTGACTCAACGCTCCCTTTCACCGAGTTGCCGCTCCGTTCGGCCGGGGGTGAGCGGCTGCCGGGCTGGTAGCCGGGGACGCATTTGATATCGCCCTGTCGGCCGACGCGATCGAGCCGAATCGAATCAATGTGCACGAGCGCTGGGAAACGGACGAGGATCTCGAACGCTTCCGTGGGTGTGGGCCCGGAGCCCGAGCAGACAGCTCAAATCCGCGACGTTGAGGTGCGCAAATACCGGATATCCGGTGTCGAGGCCCCGTTGGCCATGCCCCTTCAATCATGATCGGAGCCAGATGAGGAGCATGGCGGCGATGACGGTGCCGAGCTTGACCCGAGACAACTGCCGCCAGCGCCTGTCACGGTGATTGAGGCAACAGTGCCGCTGCTGGAGTTGGCCAACGCCGGGAGGACCGAGCACAAGGCGCTCAGCGACTCACTCCTGGCGGTGGAGCCGCCGGCCTATCCCACCCGCGAGCAGCTCGCCGCCCGGTACCTCGCGGGCTGCGGCCGGCCTCTAACCCGGCGACTTGCGCACACACCGGCATGAAGACGGCACTGCGGCAGTCGTCTGCCACATCGATGCGGGCGCGATCCGGGTCTTTTCGCATGTCATGGACACTGCGCGCAGTCCCGCAGAGGGCAGCCTCGATGAGGAAGCTGTCCTCTCTTTTGCCTTGGAAGTGACGCTGCACAGCCTGCTCGTTGGCATACGCCAGGTGGAGCTCCGTTCCCTCGGCAGCGAGGGAGGGCGGGAGGGGCTGGGCCGGGGCGGCCGGAAATCGGGGTGCGCCCGCCGAGAGTTGCGCGCCGCCGGTCGGGGCCGCCGCGCTGCGCCGCCGTCACAGCGGTGGTGTCTGGAGAGGGACGTTGGTGGGGGAGAGGTCAGTGCGGAGGCGGTGCAGGCTGCGGGTGACGCCACCGGCCGACGGCGTCACGGGCGACGTCGACACCGACCTCCACCACGAGCTCGTGCTGAACGCACGAGCGACCAGGCACCACTACGCCTTCAGGAGTCATGGAGATCCCGCCCGGCTGAGATCCTCCCCTCACCGGCACGCCGGCCGTGAGCTCGACGATCTGTTGACGGCGTACAAGGTGGACCAGACCCGCGCGGCAACCGTCGCCAGGTGCTGAAAGCCCGGGCCGAAGCCCACATAGCTCAGAGAGGGAGAGGAGCGCCCATGGTGGATCGGACACACCGGCCGAGCAAGCGCTCGCCCGTTCATATACGACCGGTGACGGGAGCGTGAGCTTCGACGTCACCGATCTGACGGTGGAGCGCCGTCCCGGGCGGCGCCGCTGTGCTGGCATACCGACTCACGGTGGAACGCCCGGGCGACAGGACGAACGCTGGGCAGTCGCACTGCCCTTGGAGGACAGCTCCTTCGCCGATGTCCTCGCCTCGCTCGCCCCGGAGCCCGACCGGCTTCAGCCACTCGTACACCTGGTGCATGCTCTGCTGGAGGAGTGGGGGACACGGAGGGCCACAACCGACAGTCGGCGAAGATGGGCCGCCGCCAAAACCGGTGGTACGCGGTCCTCGGACGGGAGACACTCACCAACTATGTCGACGACGCCTCCGCCCGGCCCGCTGTGTACGCGTGATTCACTCGCCTCGGAGCTGCGTGACATCGGCCTACGCCCGGGTGAGACACTCCTCGTTCACTCCTCCCTCAGCTCGCTCGGCTGGGTCTGCGGCGGCCCCGGCGCTGTTGTGTTGGCACTGCTCGACGTCCTCGGCGACGACGGGACGTTGGTGGTGCCGACGCATTCTGGGGACAACTCGGATCCGGCGAACTGGAACAGTCCGTCCGTGCCTGAGGCATGGTGGGCGGACATCAGGGCATCGATGCTGCCTTACGACCCGCGCACCACGCCCACGCGCGGTGTGGGCGCGATCCCCGAGACCGTCCGTAACTGGCCAGGGGCTGCCCGCAGTGCGCATCCGCAGACCTCATTCGCGGCCATAGGCCCGCGCGCCTCCACGATCCTGGACGGCCACGCTCTGCACTGCCGGCTTGGTGAACGCAGTCCGCTTGCCCGTTTGGAAGACGTCAGGGCGCGGATCCTCCTGCTGGGCACGGGCTTCGAATCCTGCACGGCGTTTCACCTGGCCGAGTACCGGATTCCCGCACCGCAGGTCGACAACTCCTTCGCCATCATGACCCCACAGGGCCGCCGTTGGACCACCGTGCGAGATACGGCGATCACCGATGACGGCTTCGATGACCTGGGCGCGGCCTTCGAGCAGGAGCGCCCCATAACACGAGGTACGGTGGCCGCAGCCGAAGCTCGGCTGTTCTCCCTGACTGACGCCGTCGCATATGCCCAGGTCTGGTTGGCCGAGCACCGCCCAAGCGCGGCACCGATCCCAATGCTGTCCTGAGAGTAGATCAGCTGGTGCGCTTGGGTTTCCTCGTCCAGTTGTCGGTGTGCTGGGGCTCTTGCGGGTCAGGCGTCGGGTCATCATGGTGATGAGTGCCCAGTTCAGGTGGGCTTCGGAGTGCTGGGGCAGGCGTTCGCAGTCGCGTACGTTGCGGCGGGCGTTCATGCACCAGCCGATCGTGCGCTCGACTTTCCAGCGGCGGGGAAGGACGAGGGTCCTTTGGTGCCCTTGGGCCGAGAGATGACGCGCAGGGTGAGCCAGAGGCGTTCGCGGGCCCAGTCCACGAGGTCGTCGGCGTAGCCGCGGTCGGCCCAGACCTGGTGATCTGTGGCTGAGTGAGACGCAGTCGTTTTCGCGGCGTCGTAGCCGCGACTGTTGCGGCTGATGGTGGAGGCGCCCTTGACCGACTGGGAGTCCACGATCAGCGTCACCGGGTGCGGGCAGCGGCCCTTGCCGGTGCGGATCCTCCGGCGGAGCTGATCACGGATGTAGGTGACGGCCCTGGCTCGGTTCCACCGCCAGAAGAACCCGCAAACCGTCTTCCAGGGTGGGAAGTCCGCAGGTAGAGCCCGCCATTTCACGCCGTTGTCGACGATGTAGCGGATGCCGTCGACGATCTCTCGCCGGGCCATTTCTCCGGGTGGCCGCCGGTCTTGGTCTGGCAGGTCGGGACCGGCAGCAGGGGTTCGAGAAGGGCCCACTCGGCAACGGAGGTGTCGGACGGGTAGCGGCGGCGACGGGGAGCAGCGGGCATGGCGGGCTCGGCAGAGGTGATCGGCTGTGGACGGGGGCTATTGGGGAGAGCTGGGCGAGGGTGGCGCGGACGCCGGTGAGCTGGGCGGTGGCGAGCTGGGCCCGTTCGTCGTCGGGGTCTCGGGCCAGGTGCGGATCGAGCGTGCCCGTGATCACCCGGGTCAGTCGGCCGAGGATCTGCCGGAACTGCCGTTTGTCGTACTCGATCCAGTCCGCGGGGTCGTCGGAGAACAGGTAGCCGTCCCGGCGAGACCAGGTGATCGGCGTCAGGTTCTCTGCGGCGACGACGTCGCGGACGTGCCGGATGCCCCGGCCGACCTGCGAGCGGGTCAGGCGGGTTGCAGCCATGATCTGGTAGGTGTGCAGGCCCGCAGGCCTCGCTTCCATCAGGGCGACGCGGACCAGGTCGCCGTAGTGCTCGGCCAGCGGCCGGGCCTCTCGGCGTCGCGGCATGGCCTACTCGCCCTTGAGGAGCTGGAAGAGCTGCTCGTCCAGGGTGAACTCGCCGTTGTCGAGGGCTCCTTCGAGCCAGTAGGCCGCGGCGCGGACCCGGCCGATCTGACGCCTCACGGTCTCGCGCTCGTCGTCGGTGAACTCCTGCCCGCGCAGCTGCGGGACCAGCCTGCCCAGGGTGGCCACGAACCCGTGGCAGGACCCGACCAGGTCGAGGTATTCGATGGTGTGCTCGATCGCGCGGACGGCCGTGTGCGTTCGCGGATCCGGTCGCGTGCCTCGTGGGAGTTGTCGAACTGGGCTCGGTTGACGAGCATCCGGGCGGTGTCGTCTCGCATCGTCTTCCGGGCGACAGCCGGGCGGCGCAGCAGATCTGTGGTCACCTGCTGGGCGACGGTGTCGTCCCTGGTCAGCTCTGCGACGACCCGGACCCTCTCGGCAGGGTGACGTGCTCGGTCACCGCCGGCCGCTTGAGCAGATCGGTGGCGACCTGCGCGGCGACCTCGTCGTCCCGGGTCAGGTCGGCGACGGCCTGGACCTTCTCATCCACCGTGACCGGCCGGTCGACCCGCTGGCCGACGACCTCTTCGCTCCGTCCGGCGTCCACTGCCTCGCCCCGGTGCGCGGGTTGAACGGCGCGTCCTCGATCGCCGCCCACCACTCGTCCTCGTCCACGACCGACGCGAGGATGCGGTGCCTCCGCCGCCATCGTCTGCGGCAGCGGATCACCGCACTCCCGGCAGAACCGCCGAGCCGTCCCGCCAGCCCCCACAACTCAGATCATCCAGGCGCACGCACCTCACCGCCAGGGATCAAATACACCTACTTATGGAGAAGGGCCTCAACCCGGCCCGCCGGCAACGGCCCGTGGCGGAACTGAGCGTGTCCGGCGCAGGCTCAGGGCCATGCGCGCGTGGCCGTGAGAACCGCCCTGGGCGGCGTGCTGACGTACGGCGGCACGCCGTACGCTCCCGAGCCCCTCCAGCGCACCGATGGTCTCTGCCATGGCAGCTCTCAAGGCCTCGTGGCTCGCGCGGCCGGTGCGGAGAAGGGCGACGCCGTGCAGCACCCAGGCGAACATCGTCGCGAGCAGCCTGGCGTCGCCCCCACGCCACGCCTGGGCCTCGTCGTCAACGACCGCGACCGTGAGGTCTCCCCGCGCAGAAGTCTCCTGCTGGTACAGGCAGGTGTTCAAGTGCGGGTCACGACCTGGGTTCGTGGGTGCCACTGTCCGTCATCAGACTGCTGGTTGACGACCAGCCCGAAAGGTGGCTGAGCAGCGTGGTACCAGGGGCCTTCGCCGGCCCCTGGACCCCGCTGCCCCCGCCACTTCCCGGCGCGAATCCGTTTCGTGGTGGCTCGGACCGTGCGCGCCGGGAAGCGGCGGGGTACGGGTGGTGAGGCCCCGTGAGACCGGCACCGCCAGTGCGGTCGGTTACCTCGTCGACTGCGGACCGGAAGGGTGCTCGGTCGTGGGGTTGAGGTCCGCTCGTCCTATGAGTGCCACAAGGTTCGACGAGGTGAGCCGGGCGTCCTGCCGTGCTGAAAGTGCTCGGCAGTTGCCTGTGCCGTGGTGTGAACGGCGGGGCTCCTGCTGAGGTAAGAGAGCGCGGCCGTTGGTTAGCCTCTGACCTGCGCAAATACCGCGAACAACCAAGACCGGAGGAACTGGCAGGCAGTTCCTCCGACAGCAGAGGGCGATCAGGAGACCTGAGTGAACAGATCCTTCAGTCGTGTCACACAGTCCCACGGAACGCGCACCACGATCTGACGGACCGGGACAGCGATCCTGAGACCTGGCACCCCGACGTGACGATCTGGGTACCACGATCCTGCAGCCGTGGCAGATTGACGTGACGTACATGAGGGTGCAGCGATGCGGCTGCGGCTGGACGGTGTGAATCCTGAGCGTGTCAGCAGACGACACGGCAGACAGGCCGGGTTGATTGACTTCCTGCTCATGTACGTTAAGTTCATCTGGTCGGCCTCGCAGCCGCCTCTCATGAACCGTCAGACAACCCCCGTGCACGGAGGGACCGTTGGGAGCAGTACGCAGGCTGGTCGATGCCGAGACGGGCGAGGCGGTCCCCTATGCGCCGTACGCCTTCTCCGGCAGGCACACCCAGGTTGACAAGGCTCGCGTCGAGGCGATCACCGAATCGAAGGCGTTCACGCCCAGCCAGAAGTTCCTGGTCCTGTGGTGGATCGGGGTCTCGCCCGAGGGCATGGAACCGTTGAGGGCTACCGGGGCTGACATCGCCAAGCGGGTGGGGATGTCCACCGACGCCGTCGGGAAGATCAACAGGAAGCTGGCCAAGCACCGCATCCTGATCGTCCGCGGACGCATCGGCAACTACAACTTCTACCGGATCAGCCCGTACATCGCCTTCCACGGAACAGGGCTCGAGCAGCGTGAAGCGGTGAAGACGTGCAACCCGCCGGACATCCCCGGATTCAACGAGAACGTGCCTGCACGGTGGGAGGCCCAGTGATCAGCAGCGACGACAAGCAGAAGAACCTCGAGCTGCTCGAGAAGACGGCCGGGATGACCGCCAACCAGCGTCTCGTCGTCATGCTGTACGCCCTGCACCCGACCGACCGGTCCGGAGCCGTACTCGAGACCGCCGCCAACCTGGCCAAACTCGTTGGAATGGCCGCGCCCGTCTTCTCCCGCACCCGCAAGCAGGTCATCGAAGCCGGCTGGCTCGAGGAGACCGAGAGGCTCGGCCACATCAGGTATTACCGGCTTGACCCAAAGCGCATGGGCGAAAACGTCGTCGTCCCCCTCCGCCGCGCAACCTGACGTCCCACAGACCGCACCTCATTGACGTGAAGTACATGAGGGACGGTCTGCAGGACCGTTTTCCTTGACCTCCGGGCAAGCCGGAAAGCGTCCTGTGCCGGGAAAGGCCAGCGGGCGGCATCCCCGCGTGGTCGTGGGGCACGGGGGTCCAGCAGGACCGCGCAGGAACGGGAACCTCTCCGCGTCCGCTACAGCTGTTCCGTTCCGGGTGCGCGCTGGTCCTCCTGGTACGGCGACCGCCAGCGCTGTCCGCGGCCTGTCAGGAAGTGCCACTGGTTCGCCGCGTGCGCCGAGTCGTCGTGGCGCAGACCGAGAAGGATCCGGCCGTCGTCGTCCTAGAGGTTGAGGTGGACACCGGCGGCGTGGAACTCGGTCCCATCCGGCGCATCGTCTCGCAGCGGACAGACGCTGACCGGCTCGCGGCCGGACGAGGGGTGCGGGCATGCGCGCTCACGGGGTGCCTCCTACTGGCGAGCGGTCGTGCTGTATCTCCCCGGCGGGCGATGGGCCGTGCGGCGGCGGGTGAGGAGGGGCTCAAAGGAGGAGGTCATGGAGCACCTCCTCCGCTTCCGTCAGGCGCTCGCACAGCGCGGCCATGGCCGCCTGCCGGTTCCGGCCGTACGCCTCGAGTTCGCGGGTGACGGCAGCCGGGTCGTCAAGCGGCTCGGACAGGGGATACACGGAGCAGGCCAGGTAGCCGGCTGCAACCCGGGGCACGGCGAGCAGTTCTTCGGCAGACAGCGCCGGGTTGGCTGCCCGGTAGGCGGCGACCGCGTCGGCCAGTCCGGTGGGCCAGTCCGGTTGTGCCAGGACGGTGCGCGGGTCCAGGACGATCCGTCCGAGTTCCCACACAGGGCTGCGGTGGCCCGGCGGCCGGAAGTCGATCACCGCCGCCACATGCTGTTCCCGTAAGAGCATGTTGGGGGAGGCCAGGTCGCCGTGGACGGTCTGCGCCGTCAAGGTCGTCGGCAGTGCTTTGAGCATGGCGGCCACGGTGGGTAGCGCGTCGAGCCGCTGGGCAGCGGTCTCCTGCGCCCAGGCTGCGAACTCCGAGGCGGGTGGCCTCTCGGTGTAGCGGGCGAGCAGCCGTTCGAGGCGCTTCCCGGCCCGTTTCACATCGCAGACCTCCCGGGCGGGTACGCGACGCGGCGGGCCGGCCGGGTGACGGGCCAGGGTCCGGTGCAGGCGGCCGACCGTCTCGCCCACCGTGGCCCACCGTTCGCCGAACAGGCCGCCTTCCGCCGTCTCCGCGTTCTCGACGTACGCCGCGACGGACACCGCCATCCCGTCGGCGGTCGCGATGAGATCGCCGTGCAGGGTCCGCCGCACGTCCGGCGCCGGGACCCCGCCGAGCCGCGCGAACTGGCCAAGCTCCAGCGCCTTACGCTCCTCGTCCAGATCGGCGGACGCCGGGTACGCCTTCACGAACCACCGGCCGCCGTCACTGTCACGAGCGACGTAGTTGCGGGTTGCGGTCCCCGCCGGGCCTTCGTCCACCACATGGTGGGGATGATCCGGTAGAACAGCGGCAGGATCCCCGCTACGAGGCGCGGAGCCGACCGCACGGAACTCTTCGCCCTATCTGGCCCTCACCCTGCTGGAGTCGGGCCGTGCGGTACTGATCAGCCAGGCGCTGGAGTTCCGGGGCGACATCCCCCTGCTGCGTCGCCATCATCCTGGGCTCGCCCAGCGCTTTGTGGAGCTACGTGCCGCGCTCCACCTCACAGACGGCGACTGGGCGGCGGAGGGGGAGGCCGATGGCTCGTCGGATCCGGTCTCCCGGCGCAGCCGCCGTCTGTCCGATGAGCTCGCCGACGTGCTGCAGGAAATCCGCCGACAGCCGGGTTTCGCCTCTTTCGCGCGGCCCCCGACACTTCAGTCGCTGATCTCCCAGGCCGCTCAAGGACCCATCGTCGTCTACAACGTCAGCGGCTATCGCAGTGATGCCCTGATCATCACGGAACAGGGGATCACGAGTCTGGCGCTGCCCGCGCTCACCCCGCATGCCGTACGGAACCAGGTGCGGGCCTTTCACCAAGGCCTGGAGCGGGCCACTGACCCGGGGCTGAGAGCCGTGGACCGCAAGGAGACCCAGAAACGCATGCGGGCCTGCCTGGCCTGGCTCTGGGACCACGCCGCCGGTCCCGTGCTGCATCGGCTCGGCATCGACAGCGCGCACCGAACGTCGGCCCCGTGGCCCCGGGTGTGGTGGATACCGGGCGGTCTGCTCGGGCAGCTTCCGCTGCACGCGGCCGGCCACCACGACGACAGCCCCGATGCGCCCGACCGCCGCACAGTGCTCGACCGAGTCGTCTCCTCCTTCTCGCCCAGCGTCCGCGCGCTGGACCACTCCCGGACGCGCAGCAGGCATCACCACCGGCAGGGCGACAAGGCGCTCATCGTCTGCATGCCGACAACCCCTGGTATGGAAGCCCCGCTGAGCTGCGCCGGTGCGGAAGCCGAGCTCTTGGCGTCCCGGTTTCCGTCGTCACTCCACCTCACGGAGGCGACCAACGCCCAGGTCATGGCTAGCCTGACCGACTATCCAATCGTGCACTTCGCCTGCCACGCTGTCTGTCATCCGACGGACCCCTCGCAGAGCACGCTGTTGCTCAACGACCACGCGACCGCGCCTGTCACCGTGCGGTGTCTGAACACCCTCAGCCTCGAACAGGGTCGGCTCGCCTACCTTCCGCCTGCAGCACGGCCGTGACCGCCGCGGACACCCTGCTCGACGAGGCCATCCACCTCACGTCGGCATTTCAGCTTGCGGGCTTCCCGCATGTCATCGGCACCCTGTGGCGGGTGGACGACGCAACCGCGCTCCGGGTCACCACGGCGTTTTACGGCCACCTCGCTGAAGTCGACGGGCCTCGACGACGCGGCCCTGGCCCTGCACAGAACCCTCCGAGACCTGCGTGACCGCTATCCGCTGCTGGTCACCACCTGGGCCGCCCACCTGCACACCGGCGCCTGAGGAACACCTGATGAGGCAGGCCCTCGGCCTCATCGAAAAGAGAGACCTCATGCAAGTCCCCCTCCGGGGAGCCGCTCGCGACGTCCTTCATGAACGACCCACCGACGTCCTCATTCCCGCGACGCTGGACGAGGGCGGTCGGATCGGCGCAGCGGAGGCCCTGAGTACGATCAAGCTCGTCAAGGACTTGGGTATGAATCCCGACCTGAGGGTGGTGGGGATCATCCCGTCGATGGTGCCGGGCGGCCGTAGCACGCTGAAGGACGCCATAGAAGAGTACCTCGCGGACATCTGCGGCACCCTGGCCTGGAGGGCGGCCGCCTCACCGCCGACGAGGCCGCCGAGGCCGCCAACTCGATCGAGATGCATGGCCTGGGCCGACCCGTGGGCAGACAGGACCAGTACCTGTCCTCACACGGCGGATTCCGTACCATCGACTTCCACCCCGACGGCACCGTGGCCGTCGAAGAGGTCCCCGTCGACGCGGAGTTCGTCCACCGCCTCGACGAGGAACTCCTCCTGTTCTTCACCGGCCGTACCCGCGACGCCGGAGAGGTGCTCGGCGAGCAGAACGCACGGGTCAACCACAGCGACCACGACGCCGAACGCCGCCTCCACGCCATCAAGGCACTCACCCCCCTCGCACTCGACGCACTGAAGAACAACGACGCGATCGCCCTCGGACAGGTGCTGGGAGCCCACTGGGAACTCAAGCGGCACCTCGGTTCCAGAGTCTGTCTACCGAGCGTCGAGCGGGCCTATGGCGACGCGCTGGACGCCGGAGCCAGCGGTGGCAAACTGCTGGGAGCCGGTGGGGGAGGCTACTTCCTCGTGCACAGCCCGGCCGCCCGCCGCGACGAGGTCCGCACCGCCATGGGCACCCACGGCTTCACCGAACAGCCGTTCCGCTTCGACCCCCGCGGGGTCCGGGTCTCCTGCGTCGACCCCGCCGGCTAGCCCACCACACCCCCTCCTCACCTGCCCTTGCACCGTTCCCGACTGGAGTCCCTATGTTCGCCCCGTACCGTCGACTGTTCTCCGCCACGGGGGTCGTCGGCTTCAGCAGTATGGGCTTCCTGGCACGGCTGGCCCTGGCCATGTCCGGCGTCGGCACCGTCGTGATGATCGCCTCGCTGCGCGACTCCTACGCCCTCGCTGGAGCCGTCACCGGCGCCTCACTGGCCACCACCCTGCTGACCATCCCGCTGCTCGGCCGGCTCGTCGACCGCTACGGGCAGGCACGCGTGGCCATCCCGGCCGCGATCTGGTCAGCCGTCATGTCGGCCGCCCTCCTGGTGTGTCTGGAGCTGGACGCCCCGACCTGGACGCTGTTCGCCACGAACATCCTCTCGGCCACCGCACCGAACGTGGGCGGCATGGCACGCGCCCGATGGGCCGAGATCTACGACAACGACGCCGACTCGATGCACGTGGCCAACTCCTTCGAACAGGTCCTGGACGAGGTCTGCTTCATCCTCGGCCCCATCCTCGCCGTCGCCCTCGCCACCAGCGTCTCCCCGGAGGCCGGCCGCCTCGCCGCCCTGGTACTGACCCTGGTGGGCACCGTGCTGTTCGCCGTCCAACGCGGCACCGAGCCGCCGGTGCAGCCGACCGACCCGTCCGGGCAGAAGGCCCCGCTGCGCAACCGCGGACTCCAGGTCATGATGCTGGTCTTCCTGTTCACCGGGTCCATCTTCGGCTCGCTTGAGATGGTGACCGTCGCCTTCACCGACTCCATCGGCCACAAGCCCGTGGCCGGAACCGTCCTCGCACTGCAAGCGATCGGCTCCGCCGTCGCGGGCATGCTGTTCGGCATGGTCACCCTGCGCGGCACGGGCGTCTCCCGGTTCCTGACAGGGGTCACCGCAATGGCGGTACTGATGCTGCCGTTGAACCTCGCCGGCGGCCTGTGGTCCCTCGCCCCGCTGATGTTCATCGCCGGCATGGCGACCTCGCCCACCATGATCACCGGCATGGGGCTGGTGCAGGAACTGATCCCCCGGTCGCAGATCAACGAGGGCATGACCCTCGCCGTCACCAGCCTCCTCGGCGGCATCTCCCTGGGCGGCATGGTGGCAGGCTGGGCGGTCGAGCGCTTCGGTGCCGACTCTGGATACGTTCTGCCCGCCGCCGCGGCCGCCCTCGCCGTACTCGTCGCCGTCACCGGCTCGACGTGGCTGCGCAGGGAGGTCGCCGCCAACGCCTCGGCCGACGACGCCCCCTCCGCACCGGAACGGGTCGCGGTCGGCCAGGAGGCCTGACCCCGGCGAAACCGCCCTGCGGCCCCTCACCGGGCCGCCGGTCTCACAGCGTGGCGACCGACGGCAACCAGCCGTGCTGCACCGCCAGCGCCCCGGCCTGGAAACGGCTGCGCGCACCCAGCCGCTCCATCATGTCGTTGGCCACCCGACGCGCGGTACGCGGCGAGACACTCAGACGCTTGGCGATCGACTCGTCCGTCATCCCCCGGTACAGCGAGTTGAGCACCTCCCGCTCCTGCGCGCTGAGCCCCGACTCATCACGCCGCCGCGTCTTTGCCAGGTCCACCGCCGACTCCCACACCCCGTCGTAGCGGCCATCGGCCCGGTAGCGCGCGGACATTTACCCGGTGGGGTTATGTGATGACGGTGAAGCCGTGCCGTTTGCCGAGCCGTGTCAGGGAGTCCCGGCCTGGAATGCCGTCGGCGTCCTTGCCGCGGTAGGAGCCGCCGGCTTGGCTGCGCTGCCAGGCGGCGTAGCTTTCCAGGGTTTTGGTTCCGAACGAGCCGTCGGCATAACGGCGGGGGAGGAGGCCTTCGGCAACGAGTGCGTCCTCCACCACTCGGACGTCGGCTGGGTGGGTGCGGTGGCCGTCGGGCCCGGAGGGGTCTCTTCTGGCCGCAGCAATCACGTGGGCGAGAGTGACGTGCGGCCGGGGCCGGTCCGGCTGGGCTTTGGCGGACAAGACCTTCGCGGTGTCGATCGCTCCGGGATCACCGTGGTCGTTGCCCGGGACGTGACAGTGGCCGAAATGCCCGCCCCTGGACTGCCACACTCGTCGTGAGCGAGAGGCGGAGCCGCCCGGGTAGGCCACGGGAGGACCGGCCGGCCAGACGTCCGGGACCTCCCAGGAACGAAGGGCGGCGAGGATCTCCTGCCAGCCGGGCTTGGTCTGTGGATCCCATCCTGCCGTCCACGGTCTGGCGGCGTAGCCCAGGACCTCGATCTGTACGCAGACACTGCCTTCTCTATTGGTCCGGCGGGAGCCATCGTTGCGGAGAGCACGGGCGGAGTGGTGCAGGGGGCCGAACTGTCCGACGCGGTCAGTGACCGGGCAGTAGATCAGGTGGGGTTCTGCGGCCACCTTGATCAAATAGGAGGACACGGCGTCGAGGTACTTTCCGCCGGCCGGTGACTCGGTGGTGTGATGGACCACGCGGGGTGGGTTGCCCGGAGTGTCCATCGGGCCACCGATAACGCCGTCGCCGAACCTGATCGCCCGGTCGACCCACACAGTGCAGCGATCCTGGCTGGCCGGTGTGGCCGCCTCGGTCCTTCCCTGGGCCGAGCGCGCCGCCTGCTTTCCCGGACCACCGGCTCCGTCGTCGACGGGCTGGTACCAGTCCAGGTCTCCGTCCTCCCGCAGCACGAAGATCGAGCCCGGCTGGCGCGGATGCTCGACGATATGGCGGGAGGCGGAGGGCAGTGCTGCCATCGCGCAGGCGTCCTGCACGTGGTCTTCGCCGACGGTGCCGCAGTAGGTGACGGACTGTTCGGGGTGGATGACAGCTGCGTGAAAGCGAGGCATGGGAACTCCTGGTTTGAGGTGCTGATCGTCCGGCTTCTGTCGGTGGGCCAGGCGTCACCACTGCATTCAGGCAAGAACCGGTGCCATCACTGGAGGTCGACGGGGTCAAGCATGAGGACGTGCCCACTGGAGCGTCTGCTCAGATGCCTGGAGCATCGTGTCGTGTGTAGGCCAGGCCATTGCTGGTGCCGGCAGGTGTGGTGACGGTGACGGTGACCGGCCCGGCGGGGCCTGCGGGGGTGACGGCGGTGATCTGGGTCGGGGACACCACCGTGAACGATGCGGGCGTTGAACCGAATCGGACGGCGGTGGTCGTGGTGAGGTTGTTGCCCGTCAGAGTGACGACGGTCCCAGCTTGCGTTGATCCCTGAGCGGGGTGAATCGAAGCCAGGGTGGGGGCACCGAGGTAGACGTAGTTGAGGGGATTGCTGGTGCCGCCCGGGGTGGTTACGGTCACCGCGGCGGCACCCGCTGCATGCGCAGGAGCTACGGCGGTGATCTGGGTGCTGCTGTTGACGGTGAAGGAGGTAGCGGCGATGCCGTCGAACCGCACCGCAGTCGCCCCCAGAAGGTCGTTGCCGGTCAGTGTGATCGCGGTACCGCCCGCCGTCGTTCCAGAGGCGGGTGCGAGAGCGGTCAGCGAGGGAAGCGCGGCGTAGAAGAAGTACGCATTGGGGTTCTCGGCGTTGCTGGTGCCGCCGGGTGTGGTGACGGTGACGGCCGCGGCACCGGCCGCGTGGGCAGGGGTTACGGCGGTGATCTGGGTGCTGCTGTTGA
>NZ_JBSFVB010000023.1:0-108735 GCF_053592115.1 Streptomyces sp. NPDC002788
GCCCCCCCCGCCCCCCCCCCGCGGGGCGGCGCCGCCCCGCGGCGGGGGGCGCGCGCGCCCCACTCCGGCAACGCGGCGAGGCGCGGTGCCGGGCCTTCGTGCCGCCGCACTGCCGATGCTCAGGCAGGCACAGGCGCCGGCGCCTCCGGGCCCACGTACCGCGCCACCGGCCTGATGATCTTCGTGTCCTCCGCCTGCTCCAGGATGTTGGCGCTCCAGCCCACCACACGCGCGGCGGCGAAGGTCGGGGTGAACATCTCGCGGGGCAGGCCGCAGAGTTCCATGACCACGCCCGCGTAGTACTCGACGTTGGTGTGCAGTTCACGGCCGGGCTTCAGTTCCGCCAGGATCGCCTCGACGTGCCGCTCGACCTCCACGGCGAAGTCCACCCGCGGACCGCCGAACCCCTGGGCGACCTCGCGCAGCATCCGCGACCGCGGGTCCTCCGTGCGGTAGATCGCGTGCCCGAACCCCATGATGCGATCGCCGGCGAGCACCCGCTCTCGCACCCAGGAGTCGATGCGATCCGGGGTGCCGATCGCGTCCAGGGTGTCCAGCGCGCGACTGGGGGCGCCTCCGTGCAGTGGCCCCGACAGCGCGGCCACCGCACCGGCGAGGCAGGCCGCCACGTCCGCGCCCGTCGACGCGATGACCCGGGCCGTGAAGGTTGACGCATTGAATCCGTGATCAATGGTTGAGATCAGGTACTGCTCGATCGCCCGCGCGTGCTGCTCGGTCGGTACCGAACCGGTCAACATGTAGAGGTAGTTCGCCGCATAGGACAGGTCCTCGCGCGGCTCCACCGGCTCGAGCCCGTTCCCCAGCCGGTGCAGCGCGGTGAGCAGCGTGGGTACGGCCGCGGCCGCCGCGAGGGTGTCCTGCCTGCGCAGGTCGGCGTCGATGTCGTACACGGGCCGGAAGCCCTTGGCCGCGCCCAGCAGCGACAGCGCCGTGCGCATCCCGGCGAGCGGGCCGGAGCGCCCGCCGGCTGCCGCGATGGCCGGCAAGGCCGCTCGCACCTCGTCGGGCAGCCGCCGCAGCGCCGCGGTGTGCGCCGCGAAGGCCGCGCCCTGCCCGGCGTCCGGCAGTTCGCCGTGGACGAGCAGGTGCCAGACGTCCTCGAAGGCGCGGGTCCGCGCGAGGTCGACGGCGGAGTACTGCCGGTAGTGGTAGAAGCCCTCGAGGCCACGGACGTCACCGACCTGGGTGTCGGCGACGACGACACCCGCGAGCCCCCGGGGTGCATCGATGAGCGCGGCTGTGGACCTGTTGACGGACATGTGTTCCTCCCTGGACTTGATTCGACTGTCCATGCTTGACTTGAGGTGTGTCAATATTGATTAGATCAATATATCCATCAATGGTCCGCTAGGCGGATACGGTGACCCCCATGCGCGATCAAGAACCCGTCCCCCTGGACGCGGAACGGCGGCTGACGACCAAGGAGGCCGCCGAACTGCTCGGCGTGAAGGCGGAGACCGTGTACGCGTACGTGAGCCGCGGTCAGCTCAGCAGCCGGCGGGTGACCGGCGGCCGGGGCAGCACCTTCGACGCCGAAGAGGTCGAAGCGCTCGCCCGGCGCAACCGGCGGGAGAGCGCGGGCGGTTCCGGCTCCGGCGGAGAGCTGGGCGTACGCACCCGCATCACGCTGATCGAGAGCGACCGCTACTACTTCCGCGGCGTCGACGCGGTCGACCTGGCCACACGGCACACCTACGAGGAGGTCGCCGAGTGGCTGTGGACCGGCCGGATGCGCCCGGGCACCACGTTCACCGCACCCGCGGCCTCCGTGGCCGTCGCCCGCAGCGCGGTCGAGGCACTGCCCGAACACGCCGCGCCCACCGACCGGTTGCGGGTCGCGGCGATCGCCGCCGCGACCGCCGACCCGCTGCGCTTCGACCTGTCCGAGGACGCCGTACTCGGCACCGCGCGCACCCTCATCCCCACGCTCGTCGCCGCCCTGCCTCCGGGGCGGCGGGACCGCCGTGACGACGGCCCCTTGGCCCACCGCCTGTGGACCCGCCTGTCGCCGCGCAAGGACCCGGACGAGGCGGCTCTGCGCGCCCTGGACGCCGCCCTCGCCCTCCTCGTCGACCACGACCTGGCCGCCTCCACGCTCGCGGTGCGTGTGGCGGCGTCGGCCCGGGCCCACGCCTACGCGGCGGTCTCCGCCGGACTGGGCGTGATCGAGGGGCCGCTGCACGGCGCGGCCAGCGGGCTCGCCCACCGGCTGCTGCAGGACGTGCTCGACCAGGGCGACGCGGCACCGGTGATCGAGGACCAACTCCGCGCCGGCCGCCGTATCCCGGGACTCGGCCACCGGCTCTACCCGGGCGAGGACCCGCGCGCGCGTGCGCTGTTCGCCCTCCTGGAGCAGGTCCCGCAGGCGGAACCCGCCCTGCTCGCGGCCCGGGAGATCGTCGAGACCACCGCCCGCCACACCCCGCTGCACGCCAACGTCGACCTGGCGCTCGCCGTGCTCACCACGTCCTGCGGCATGCCGCCGACCGCGGGCGAGACGATCTTCGCAGTGGCCCGTACGGCGGGCTGGATCGCCCACGCCCTGGAGGAGTACGGCGAGCGCCCCCTGCGCATGCGCCCGAGCGGTGTCTACTCAGGTCCCAAGCCGCCACAACCACTGCCGGAGTAGGCAAGGGCGGGGCCGGAATGAGCTGCGGCCCAACTCAGGTTAGGCTCACCTCTGTGAGTACGTGCTCAAGCGTCTCCCGGGACTCCGACGAGCCCGTTCCGGGAACCGCGGCCATCGCGAGGACCTGGCTGTTGCTGGAACAGCCCGGCCCGTGGGGTGCCAAGGCGCTCACTTCGAGCCACCTGGACCCCGCGGTGGGCCGTGCCCTGGAGGCGGCCGCGAAGGACACGGGCGTACGGATCGTGCTCATCCGCAGGCCAGGGCGCCATGCGGACCGCCGTATGCCCGCCACGCGCCGGGTGTTCGCGGCCCACACCGTTCCGGGAAACGTGTGGCTGCGCAGCGCCACCACCTCGGACCCCGCCCGGCTGCTCGAACTCGACTTCGCCGCACTCGGCCGGGGCGACCACGGCAGTTTCGACGCCGTGCTCGGGGCGGAGCCCCACGACGATGAGCCGCTCGCCCTCGTCTGCACCAACGGCAAGCGCGACCGATGCTGCGCCCTCCTCGGCCGGCCCCTCGCCGCCGAACTGGTGGCGTCCGGCGTCGAGGGCGTCTGGGAGGTCACCCATCTGGGTGGTCACCGCTTCTCCCCCACGGCGCTCGTGCTGCCGTACGGATACGCCTACGGCCGGGCTGAGGCGCACACCCTCAAGGAGGTCCTGCAGGGCGCGCGGGAGGGGCGGATCGTCGTGGAGGGCTGCCGGGGCGGCTCGGCCTGGGAACGGCCCGGCCAGGCGGCCGAGCTGGCCGTGCGCACCATGACGGGCGAGTGCGCGGCGGAGGCGCTGAGCGTCGTACGGACGGCCGGCGCGGCCCCGCACTGGGAGGTGACCGTCGCCCACGTCGACGGGCGCCGCTGGCAGGTCGACGTGGTCCAGGGGGCCGCCCTGCCGCCCCGTCCGGAGAGCTGCGGGGCGTCCGTCCTCGGGTCACCCGCGCGGATGGACGTGGTGGCGGTGCGCGAGGTGAGGTTGACGACGGCGCTCGCGAGCTGACCGTCCGGCCTCCACCGATTTCCGGCAGTGGACGCCGTCTTCGCACGTATTGATCAAGAGATCCATGCCACACCCGTTACGGCGAGTGGGCAGCCGCACGTACCGTCATGGGTATGAGCCCCACTCCCCCCGCTCGCCGCCTGCGCCTCGGCCTGCCCCGGCGGGTGTTCTCGCAGGTGCTGCTGATGCAGGTGGCGATCGCCGCGGGGGTCGCGGTCCTCGCGACCGGGCTGTTCCTCGCGCCCCTCGGCGACCAGCTCGACGACCAGGCGATGCGCCGCGCCCTGGCGATCGCGCAGACCACCGCGCAGCAGCCGGGCCTCGCCGAGGAGGTGAGGGACACGCCTCCCTCACCGAACGGTCCGGTGCAGAAGGAGGCGGAGCGGATCCGCAAGGCCACCAAGGCCGAGTACGTCGTCGTGATGGACTGGCGGGGCGTGCGCTGGTCGCACACCGACCCCAAGCAGATCGGCGGCATCGTCTCGACCGACCCCGGCCAGGCCCTGGCCGGCAAGGAGGTCATGGAGATCGACAGCGGCACCCTGGGCCGCTCCGCACGGGGCAAGGTGCCGCTGCGCGACAGCGACGGCACGATCGTCGGTGCCGTCTCGGTCGGTATCGCCTACGACAGCGTCCGGGCCCGGCTCATCCACGCGATCCCCGGGCTGCTCGCGTATGCCGGCGGTGCCCTGGCCGTGGGCGCGCTGGCCGCGTGGCTCATCTCGCGGCGGGTCCAACGACAGACCAGGGACCTGGCCTTCTCGGACATCGCGGCGCTGCTGTCGGAACGGGAGGCGATGCTGCACGGCATCCGGGAAGGCGTCGTCGCCCTGGACCGCACCGGCCGGATCCGCCTCGTCAACGACGAGGCGCAGCGCCTGCTGAGCATCGGGGACGCGGTGGTGGGCCGCTCCCCCGACGAGGCGCTCGGCGCGGGCCGGACGGCCGACGTGCTGGCCGGACGCGTCACCGGCACCGACCTGCTCACCGTGCGCGGCCAGCGGGTGCTGGTCGCCAACCGCATGCCCACCGACGACGGCGGCGCCGTGGCCACCTTGCGCGACCGCACCGAGTTGGAGCAGCTGGGCCGCGAACTCGACTCCACCCGTGGTCTGATCGACGCCCTGCGCGCCCAGGACCACGAGCACGCCAACCGGATGCACACGCTCCTGGGGCTGCTCGAACTGGAGATGTACGACGAAGCCGTCGAGTTCGTCGGCGAAGTCGTCGGCGACCACCGGGCGACCGCGGAACAGGTCACCGAGCGGATCGAGGATCCCCTGCTCGCCGCCCTGCTGGTCGGCAAGGCAACCGTCGCGGCCGAGCGGGGCGTCGCCCTGTGGGTGTCGGACCGGACCCGGCTGCCCGACCGGCTGGTCGACCCGCAGGGCCTGGTCACCGTCGTGGGGAACCTGGTGGACAACGCGCTCGACGCCGTCGCGGGCAAGCCGCACGCGCGCGTGGAGGTCGAACTGCGCGCCGAGGGCCGCACGGCGATCCTCAGGGTGTGCGACACGGGGCCGGGAATCCCGCCCGAGCACCGAGAGTCGATCTTCACCGAGGGATGGTCCACGAAGAAGCCGCCGGCGCACCGCGAGCGGGGCATCGGGCTCTCCCTGGTGCGCAGGCTCGCCGAGCGGCAGGGGGGCAGGGCGACCGTGGGCGAGGCGCATGGCGGGGGCGCGGAGTTCACCGTCATCCTGCCCGAGGCGCTGGCCGAGCCGGGTCCCGAACCGGCCTTGACCGTGCCGTCCGTCCGGCGGACGGCCGAGGAGAAGTCGTGATGATCGAGGTCCTCGTCGTGGACGACGACACCAGGGTGGCCCGGGTGAATGCCGCCTACGTCGAGAAGGTGCCGGGCTTCCATGTCGCAGGCGAGGCGCACAGCGCCGCGGACGCGCTGCGCCAGCTGGAGACGCTGCCCCGGCTGGACCTGGTGCTCATGGACCACTACCTGCCCGACGAGACGGGGCTGGCGGTCGTCCAGGAGATGCGGCGGCGCGGCCACCAGACCGACGTGATCATGGTGACGGCGGCCCGGGACGTGACGACCGTGCAGGCGGCGATGCGGCACGGCGCACTGCAGTACCTGGTCAAGCCGTTCGCCTTCGCCGGGCTGCGCGCCAAGCTGGAGGCGTACGCGGAGCTGCGTCGCACGCTCGACGGCGGCGGGGAGGCGGAACAGGCCGAGGTGGACCGCATCTTCGGCGCACTGTCGGCCGGGTCTGAACCCGCCCTGCCCAAGGGGCACTCCCCCACCACCGCGGAGCTGGTCCGCCAGTCGCTGATGAACGCCGACGGGCCTCTGTCCGCGCAGGAGATCGCCGAGCGGACCGGGGTGAGCCGCCAGACCGCCCAGCGGTATCTGAAGCTCCTGGAGCGCACGGGACGGGCCAGACTGACCCTGAAGTACGGCGATGCGGGCCGCCCGGAACACCGATACGTGTGGGCGACCCGCGGCTAGAAGGATGCCGAAGATCTTGAAATCGAGTCTGGATTGCACCAGTTCACGCCGATTGACTTTTACTGGCAATCCGGGGTGAGTCGGGTGGCCGGAGCAAGAGTCACCGCCCAGGACCGACCGGGCTACCGGGCAAGGCCGTTGGCCATGCTGTAGGCAGTCCGAGGCCCTCCCGGCTGTCAGCCCGTGGCCTTCTTCGCGAACTCGGTCGTGTAGGTCCGCGCGAGGTCGATCTTGGCGTTCTTGATGTTGGGGTTGAACGCCTTGAGTACCTTCTCGACCGTCTCGGGGCCGTCCGCCGGCATCACGCCGTCGTTGGTGAACATCGGCAACGTGCTTTTGATCGCCTGTGCGTAGAGGGCCTTGTCTCCCTGCGAGTAGTCGGCAGGCATCTTGTCGGCGATCTGGGACGCGCTGTGCGTGGACATCCACTTGAGCGTCTTGACGAACGCGTCGACCAGCTTCTGGACGGTGCTCTTGTGGCTGTCCACCCAGTCCGTCCGCATGTACAGGCTTGACGACGGATACGGCCCGCCGAGTGCCTCCTGGGACCCCTGCGGCGTCCGCATGTCGAGAAGGACGCGGCCCGCCTTCTTGTCCAGGATCTGTGCCACGGTCGGGTCGGTCGTCATGCCGCCGTCGATGGAGCCCTTCTGGAGCGCCGAGATGAAGGTCGGTCCGGCCCCGACGGCGACGGGCGTGAAGTCGCTGACCTTCACACCGTTCTTCACGGCGAGGTACTTGGTGAGGAAGTCCGTCGAGGAACCGAGGCCGGTGATGCCGAGCTTCTTCCCCTTGAAGTCCTTGGGCGAGGTGATGTCACCCGCCGCCTTGTCCGAGACGATCTCGACCTCCCCGGGGGCGCGAGAGAACTGCACGACCGACTCGATGTGCTTGCCCTTGGTCTGGAGGTCGAGGGTGTGGTCGTAGAAGCCGACGGCTCCCTGGACCTGCCCGGAGACCAGCGCCGTCTCGGCCTGGACGCCGGCCGGCTCGCTCAGCAGTTTCACGTCGAGCCCCTCGGCGTCGAAGTAGCCGAGCCGCTGGGTGAGCATGGCGGGCAGGTAGATGACCTTGTCCAGGCCCCCGACCATGATCTTGACCTGCTCGCCCTTGCCGTCACCTCCGCTGCCCGAGCCGGCCGACGCCGTACCGGCGGCGTCGTTGGCGCAGGCGGTGAGCGAGGAGAGGGCGAGCAGGCCGGCGGTGGCCAGGGCGGCGTATCGGGCGTTCTTGCGCATGGCGGTTCACGTCCTTGTGAAGGGGAGTAACGGAGAAGGGGGCGTACGGGGCGGGTGTCAGTGCTCGGAACCTGCGGGCTTCCAGCGGAAGACGCGCCGTTCGGCGAAGGTGAGCAGTCCTTCGGCGAGGAGCGCGACGACGGCGAGGATGACCATCGCCGCGTACACCCCGGCCGCGTTGAAGGTGCCCTGCGACTGCGCGACGAGCAGGCCGATGCCCTTGGTGGCGCCGATGTACTCGCCGACGATGGCTCCGATGAGGGCGAAGCCGAAGCTGACGTGGAGGCTGGTGAAGATCCAGGAGGTGGCGGACGGGATGACCACCTGAAGGGTCACCCGGCGGTCGCTCGCGCCCAGGATGCGGGCGTTGGAGACGAGGTTGCGGTCGACCTCGCGGGCGCCCTGGAAGGCGTTGAAGAACACCGGGAAGAAGACCAGGACGACGGCCGAGGCGACCTTGGAGGCCGGGCCGAGTCCGAACCAGATCACGAAGATCGGTGCGAGGACGATCCGGGGAATCGAGTTGAGCACCTTGATGTACGGACCAAGGACATCGGCGAGCAGCGTGATCCGCCCCAGCGCGATGCCGAGCACGACACCCGCGACCACACCGAGGACCCAGCCCAGCAACGCCTCGTAGAGCGTGTACCAGATCTGCTCGCCCAACGAACCGAGCGCGGTACCGTGCGCGACCCACGTGTAGATCTGGTCCCAGATCTGCGAGGGCATGGAGAAGTTGAACGGATCGATGACCTGAGCCCGGGACAGCGCCTCCCAGAGACCGAGGACGCCGACCAGCAGCAGCGCCCGAACCGAGTTGATGAGGACTTTCCGCCGGCGTGCGGCGCGGGCCCGCGAGTGGGCACGGTCGGGGGCCTTGGCCGTCTCCACCACCGGTGCGCTGAGCAGTTCAGGCGACATGGGCGGCACCCCTCTCGCGGGTGATGCGCACCTCTTCGCCGAGGGATTCCCAGATCTCGCGGTAGATCTCGATGAACCGCGGCTCCAGGCGCACCGCCTCGACCTTGCGCGGCCGGGGCAGGTCGATGGTGAAAATCCTCTTCACGGTGGCCGGTCCCGCGGTCATCACGACGACCTTGTCGGCCAGGGCGATGGACTCCTCCAGGTCGTGGGTGACGAAGACGACCGAGGCGCGCGTGCCCTCCCACAGGTCGAGCAGTTCGTCCGACATCAACGCCCTGGTCTGCACGTCGAGTGCCGAGAACGGCTCGTCCATGAGCAGGATCTCGGGGTCGTTGACGAAGGTCGCGGCGAGCGCCACCCGCTTGCGCTGGCCGCCGGAGAGCTGGTGCGGGTAGCGGTCCTCGAAGGCCGCGAGCCCGACCCGGGCCAGCCACTCGCGTGCCTTCCGCTTCGCCTCCCCCTTGGGCACGCCCCGGAAGCGCGGTCCCGCCATCACGTTGGACAGGACCGTACGCCACGGGAAGGTGGCGTCCTGCTGGAAGACGAAGCCGACCTTGTCACCGACGCCGCGTACCGGCTCGCCGACGACCAGCACCTCGCCCTCGGTGGGCTCCTCCAGGCCGCTGACCAGGGTCAGCGTGGTCGATTTGCCGCAGCCCGTGGGGCCGACGACCGCCACGAACTCGCCGCGGCCGACCGTGAGATCCAGGTCGCGGACGGCCGTGTGCAGGCCTCCAGACGGGGTCCTGAACGTCTTGCTCGCGCCCCGCAGTTCGATGACGGGGCTGGTGTCTGCGCTCATGGCCGGGGACGGTAGATCCGGTTCCGGAAGCGACATCAGTCTTGTGCGCGCATACCGTTCTTTTGCTCGCAGAAGCCTGTTGTGCTCGTTCTGCTCGGGTTACAACAACGGAGCCGAACAGGGCTCGCTGCCCGCATGGCCTTGACGGAAAGAGGCCCGATGATTGACGTCCTGGTCGTGGACGACGACTTCCGTGTCGCCGAGATCAACGCCAAGTACGTGGGAAAGGTCCCCGGTTTCCGGGTGGCGGCCCGCGCGCACAGTGCCGCCCAGGCGCTGGCGAGTGTGCAGCGCGGAGGCATCGACCTGGTCCTGCTCGACCACTACCTTCCCGACTGGACGGGCCTCGAACTCGTCCACCGCATGCGCGAGCAGGGCCACGGGGCCGACGTCATCATGATCACCGCAGCCGGGGACGTCGCGACCATCCAGACCGCGATGCGCCTGGGCGCGCTGCACTACCTGGTCAAACCCTTCACCTTCGCCGCGTTGCACACCCGCCTCGACTCCTATGCCGCCCTGCGCCGCACCGTCGAGCGGGTCGGCGGCGGTCGCGGCATCGCCGCGCAGGAGCAGGTCGACCGGATCTTCAGCGCCCTGCGCACCACGCCGCTCCCGGCCTCCCCGGGGCTGTCGAACGGCCACTCGGAGCCGACCACGGAACTGATCTGCCGCGTCCTGCACCACGCCGATCACCCGCTCTCCGCCCACGAGGTCGCCGCCGAGACGGGCCTGAGCCGCTCCACCGCCCAGCGCTACCTCCGCCGCCTGGAACAGTCCGGCCGCCTGCGCCTGTCCCTCAGGTACGGCGACACGGGCCGACCCGAACACCGCTACGCCTGGGTGACGCCGTAGCCGTACGGCCGTGCGGGCGCCGCCCTACGCCGCCCCCGCCCCGGTCAGCGACCGCACCTCGGTCTCCGCCTGCTTGGCCTCGTCCGGCACCTCAGCCGAGGTGACCGTGCCCAGCCAGCCCGCGAGGAAGCCCAGCGGGATCGAGACCAGGCCCGGGTTCTGCAGCGGGAAGTACTGGAAGTCGACGCCCGGGAACAGCGAGTCCGGGCTGCCCGAGACCACCGGGGAGAGCACCACGAGCACCACCGCCGGGATCAGGCCGCCGTAGACCGCCCACACGGCGCCACGGGTGGTGAAACCGCGCCAGAACAGGGAGTAGAGCAGCACCGGAAGGTTCGCCGACGCGGCGACGGCGAAGGCGAGCCCCACCAGGAACGCGACGTTGAGGTCCCTCGCCAGCAGACCGAGGGCGATCGCCACCACCCCTACTCCGGCTGCCGCGATACGCGCCACGGCCACCTCACTGCGCGGTTTGCCGCCCTTCCGCCGCAGGGACGCGTACAGGTCATGGGCCACGGACGCCGAGGACGCGAGCGTGATGCCGGCGACCACGGCGAGAATGGTGGCGAAGGCGACCGCGGCGACGATCGCGAACAGGACCGTTCCCCCCGTGGACCCGGCACCACCGCCCAGATCGAGCGCCAGCAGCGGAACCGCCGTGTTCCCCGCCGCGTTCGATCCGCGTACCGCCTCCGGCCCCACGATGGCGGCCGCCCCGAACCCGAGCACGATCGTCATCAGGTAGAAGCCCCCGATGAGGCCGATGGCCCAGACCACGGAGCGGCGTGCGGCGCGCGCCGTGGGCACCGTGTAGAAGCGGGACAGGATGTGCGGCAGCCCCGCCGTACCCAGTACGAGGGCCAGTCCCAGGCTGATGAAGTCGAACCGGGAGGTCCAGTCCCCGCCGTACTTCAGCCCGGGCGCCAGGAACGCCTCCCCGTGCCCGCTGCGCTCGGCCGCCGTGAGCAGCAGCCGGTCCAGGTCGCCTTGGAAGCGCACCAGGACGAGCACCGTCAGGGCGATGGTGCCGCCGAGCAGCAGGACCGCCTTGACGATCTGGATCCATGTGGTCGCCCGCATACCTCCGAACGACACATAGATCACCATGAGCGCGCCGACGCCGATGACGGTCCAGGCCCGTGCCGCCCCGCTCGTGCCCCCGAGCAGCAGCGCCACCAGGCTGCCCGCGCCGACCATCTGCGCCACCAGATACAGAACGGACACGGTGACCGAGGAGGTTCCCGCCGCGATCCGCACCGGCCGCTCCCTCATCCGCGCCGCCACGACGTCGGCGAGCGTGAACCGGCCACAGTTGCGGACCAGTTCGGCGACGAGGAACAACACCACCAGCCACGCCACCAGGAATCCGACGACATACAGCAGCCCGTCGTAGCCGAACAGCGCGATGAGCCCGGTGACCCCGAGGAAGGAAGCGGCCGACATGTAGTCGCCCGCGATGGCAAGACCATTCTCCATGGGTGTGAAGAGCCGCCCGCCCACGTAGAACTCCTCCGCCGATCCACGCCGGTTGCGGCTCACCCAGGTCGTGATGGCCAGCGTGACCGCGACGAACGCGCTGAACAGCAGCAGTGCCAAGGTCTGGTGATCACCCGTCACGAGGCACCGCCGTCCACGCCGCGCGTCAGTTCCTGGGTGTCCCACCGCAGTTCGAGCGCGGCCCGGTCCCTGCGCAGCCGCGCGTGCCGTGCGTACGCCCAGGTGAGCAGGAAGGTGGTCAGGAACTGCCCGAGCCCCGCGACCATCGCCACGTTCACCGCTCCCGCCACGGGCCGGGCCATCAGCGATGGCGCCGTCGTGGCCGCCACGACGTAACCCACGTACCAGGCGAAGAAGGCCGCGGAGGCCGGCACCACGAACCTGCGGTACCGCCGACGCACCTCCCGAAAGGCCTCGCTGCGCTGCACCTCCAGGTACACATCGGCCGCGGCGGCCCCGGTCTCGCCCCCTTTTCGGGCGGACGGCACGACCGTCGGAGCGGGCGCCTCGACACCGGCCGACTCGCCCCAGCCGGAGGCCAGGGCGTCGTACCAGGGATCGTCGTACCTCAGCTGTCCGGCCCCCTCGGCCGGGGCCGGGTCATGACCGTCGAGATGCTCGACCGAACTTTCCTGACCAGCCCCGGCTCCGTGGGGACGGCCCTTGCTTGACTGCATGCCCAAGGATGGACAGAACGGGAAGATGCCCGACTCTTCTTCCCCTCGCTGTTCACCCCATCAGGTGACCCGACCCGCAAGCCGCCGCCGGCTCCGAGCCGGGATGCGACACCCCGGCCCTGCTCCGTTACGGCCCGGTGCGGCTGCTACGCGTCGATCCGCGACCGGTCCAGCGTCGCCGCGGAGTTGGAGATGAACTCCTTGCGCGGCGCCACGTCGTTGCCCATCAGTAGATCGAAGACCTGCTCGGCGGCCTCCAGGTCGGACAGGTTGATCCGGCGAAGGGTGCGGTGGCGCGGGTCCATGGTCGTCTCGGCCAGCTGGTCGGCGTCCATCTCGCCGAGGCCCTTGTAGCGCTGGATCGAGTCCTTGTAGCGGATGCCCTTGGTCTGGAACTCCATGAGCTTGTCTCGCAGCTCCCGGTCCGAGTACGTGTAGACGTACTTGTCCTGGCCCTTCTTCGGCTGGACGATCTCGATGCGGTGCAGCGGCGGCACCGCGGCGAAGACCCGTCCGGCCTCGACCATCGGCCGCATGTAGCGGTGGAACAGGGTCAGGAGCAGCGTGCGGATGTGCGAGCCGTCGACGTCGGCGTCGGTCATCATGATGATCTTGCCGTACCGGGCCGTGTCGATGTCGAAGGTCCGGCCCGAGCCGGCCCCTATGACCTGGATGATCGCGCCGCACTCGGCGTTCTTCAGCATGTCCGTCACGGACGACTTCTGGACGTTCAGAATCTTGCCCCGGATCGGCAGCAGCGCCTGGAACTCGGAGTTCCGGGCGAGCTTCGCCGTGCCGAGCGCGGAGTCGCCCTCGACGATGAACAGCTCGCTTCGGTCGACGTCGTCACTGCGGCAGTCGGCGAGCTTGGCCGGGAGCGAGGAGGACTCCAGGGCCGTCTTGCGGCGCTGGGCGTCCTTGTGCTGCCGCGCGGCGATGCGGGTGCGGGCCGCGGCGACAGCCTTCTCCAGCACGACACGGGCCTGCTGGGCCGCGTCCCGCTTCGTGGAGGTCAGGAACGCCTTCAGTTCCTTGCTGATCACGTTACTCACGATGCGACGGGCCGCCGAGGTCCCCAGGACCTCCTTGGTCTGCCCCTCGAACTGAGGCTCCGCGAGGCGCACCGTGACGACCGCGGTCAGCCCCTCCAGGGCGTCGTCCTTGACGATGTCGTCCTCGGCGACGCGCAGCAGTTTCTTGGCGCGCAGCACCTCGTTCATGGTGGTGGCCACGGCCTGCTCGAAGCCGGCGACGTGAGTACCCCCCTTGGGGGTGGCGATGATGTTCACGAACGACTTCAGGGTCGTGTCGTACCCCGTGCCCCACCTGAGCGCCACATCGACGTCGAGCTCACGGGTGACCTGGGTGGGCGTCATCTGACCGTGCTCGTCCAGGACCGGGACGGTCTCCCTGAAGGTGCCCTGACCGGAGAGGCGAAGGACGTCACAAACCGGCTTGTCGGTGGCCAGGTACTCGCAGAACTCGCTGATCCCGCCGTCGAAGCGGAAGGACTCCTCGCCCTTGCTGCCGCCCTCGCCGAGCCCGTACTCGTCACGCACGACGATGGTCAGGCCGGGCACCAGGAACGCGGTCTGGCGGGCACGCTGGTGCAGCGTCTCCAGGGAGAGCTTGGCGTCCTTGAGGAAGATCTGGCGGTCGGCCCAGTACCGCACGCGAGTGCCGGTACGGGTCTTGGGGATCTTCTTGGCCTTGCGCAGGCCTCCCTTGGCCTCGAACTTGGCGTCCGGGCCGTTCCCGGCGAAGGCTCCGGGGACGCCGCGCCGGAAGCTGATCGCGTGGGTGTGCCCCCCACGGTCCACCTCGACGTCCAGTCGGGCGGACAGGGCGTTCACCACGGAGGCACCGACGCCGTGCAGACCGCCGGAGGCGGCGTACGAGCCGCCTCCGAACTTGCCGCCGGCGTGCAGCTTGGTCATGACGACCTCGACACCCGACAGGCCGGTCTTGGGCTCGACGTCGACCGGGATGCCCCGGCCGTTGTCCCGGACCTCGACCGAGCCGTCGTCCTGGAGGATCACCTCGATGTGGTCGCAGTAGCCGCCGAGGGCCTCGTCGACGGAGTTGTCGATGATCTCCCAGAGGCAGTGCAGCAGGCCACGGCTGTCGGTCGACCCGATATACATGCCCGGGCGCTTGCGCACGGCCTCGAGCCCCTCGAGGACGAGCAGGTGCCGCGCGGTGTAGTTGGAACCGTCCCGGTCTGCTCCTGCCAGCAGAGCTGTGGACGGCACGGACGTATCGGCGGTCACGCGGTTCGCTCCTCGCTGAATTTCAGATGGGGCCCTCACGGGTAAGGGCGCGGCTTCAGTCACCGGTGAGAGGGTACAGAGGCCTGGTAGAGCCGTTGTAACGCCACCCTCGTCGGAAACTCAGACTAGTCCAGGCTCGCATGCCTGTTCGATCCCTCGATGGAGTGAAGCACACATCACGTTCCCTTCCAGGCATGAACCATTTAGGCTCCGGGCACGTCCTCATGAACGACCGGCAACCCAGCCGGGAGGACCGACCACCGATACAACGCGAAGCCCCGTAAGACACATAGACACGCAATACGGCACATTCGCCGCCAACCGGCAACAGACAGCCGCCTCGCAAAGATTCTTTCGAGGAGAAGCCCAGAGCGGGAACGTTTTGGGGCTGGTTGGATGTTGACCCTGGTACGACAGCTCGTCGAGCTAGAGAAGAGGCGACGTGACTACTGTTCTGACCCCTGCGAGCCAGTTGACGGCCGCTGATCGCTGCGACCGCTGCGGCGCCCAGGCGTACGTGCGCGTCGTCCTGCTCAGCGGCGGAGAGCTGCTCTTCTGCGCCCACCACGGGCGCAAGTTCGAGCCGGAACTCAAGAAGATCGCCGCTGAGATACAGGACGAGACGGAGCGGCTGACGTCCGTTCCCGAGAACGCCTCCGAAGAAGAGCGCTGACACCTCGCGTCCGACGACGAGCCAGCCCGGCACAGGCCGGTGAGCGGGCGGCTGCCTCTCCACTCGGAGGCAGCCGCCCGTCCTCGTCCCCACTCGCCGACTCAGGCGCCGCCGGACGCCTCCCACAGCCTTCTCACGCCCGGGTCCAGCCGAGGGTTCGCATCAGGTCGGACACCCGCGTGTACACCCCCGGGCTGCCGGCTCGCCCACAGCCGATCCCCCAGGACACGAGCCCTATCACCCGCCCCTGGGCCACCAGCGGGCCCCCGCTGTCGCCCTGGCAGGCGTCCCGACCCCCCTCCGTCTCCCCGGCGCACAGCATGCTCCGAGCGTCATAGGCGCCGTCGGCACCCCCTGGATACGCGTCCTCGCAGAGAGCGTCGGCGAGCAGGCGCACGCGTGCCGCCCGCAGACTGTTCGCATACGCTCCGGCGCCCGAGGTGTCGCCCCACCCGTACACCGTCGCAGTACCACCCACCGCATACGCGGGGTCACCGTCCGGAGCCATGCCGATGACCGAGTCGGCGGGGAGAGGTTCGTCCAGGGTGAGGACGGCGAAGTCCCCGGAGTTGCTGACACCGTCGTACGCCGGGTTCACCCAGGTGCGGCGCACGGCGACCTCCTGACCACCCTGGTTCGAGAGCAGGTCGGTGCGCCCGGCTATGACCTTGAGGTCCCGCGCCCGCTCCGGTGGCCCGCCCAGCACGTCCCGGTCCAGACAGTGGGCTGCGGTGAGCACGGTGCTGCGGCCCACCGCCACGCCTCCGCAGAACTGCCCCGCGCGCGTCCCTCCGAACCGGTCACGACTCGACAGGGCCACCGTCCAGGGGCTCTGGGACACGTCGACGGGGAATCCACCTATGACCACCCGGTCGGCGGCCACAGAGGCGTTGGAACCCAGGGATATGACGCTCAGCGAGGCAGCGGCCAGGGCCACGGCTCGGGCAAGGCGACGACGCATACACACTCCTCACTCCGTGGTGACGATGAGACACCCAGGGTGATCCACGCCGCCGGCCTCCGCACCCCGGAGGGCGACACAGCGAAGGCCCGGCTTCCCTCAGGAAACCGGGCCTTCCACGTCGTACGACCGCGATCAGTCGAGATAGTCGCGCAGCACCTGCGAACGGGACGGGTGGCGCAGCTTCGACATCGTCTTGGACTCGATCTGGCGGATCCGCTCGCGTGTGACGCCGTACACCTTGCCGATCTCGTCGAGGGTCTTCGGCTGACCGTCGGTGAGACCGAAGCGCATGGAGACGACGCCCGCCTCGCGCTCGGACAGGGTGTCCAGAACGGAGTGGAGCTGCTCCTGGAGGAGAGTGAAGCTGACCGCGTCCGCCGGGACGACCGCCTCGGAGTCCTCGATGAGGTCACCGAACTCGCTGTCGCCGTCCTCGCCCAGCGGGGTGTGCAGCGAGATCGGCTCGCGGCCGTACTTCTGGACCTCGATGACCTTCTCCGGGGTCATGTCGAGCTCCTTGGCCAGCTCCTCCGGGGTGGGCTCGCGGCCCAGGTCCTGGAGCATCTGGCGCTGCACACGCGCGAGCTTGTTGATGACCTCGACCATGTGCACCGGGATACGGATGGTGCGGGCCTGGTCGGCCATGGCGCGAGTGATCGCCTGACGGATCCACCAGGTGGCGTACGTGGAGAACTTGTAGCCCTTGGTGTAGTCGAACTTCTCGACCGCGCGGATCAGACCGAGGTTGCCCTCCTGGATGAGGTCCAGGAAGAGCATGCCGCGGCCGGTGTAGCGCTTGGCCAGGGAGACCACCAGACGGAGGTTGGCCTCCAGCAGGTGGTTCTTGGCGCGGCGGCCGTCCTCGGCGATGATCTCCAGCTCGCGCTTGAGCTTCGGGGCGAGCTTGTCGGCATTGGCCAGCTTGTCCTCGGCGAACAGCCCCGCCTCGATGCGCTTGGCGAGCTCGACCTCCTGCTCGGCGTTGAGCAGGGGGACCTTGCCGATCTGCTTCAGGTAGTCCTTGACCGGGTCGGCGGTGGCACCGGCGGCAGCCACCTGCTGCGCGGGCGCGTCGTCCTCGTCCTCGTCGGAGAGCACGAAACCCGCGTTCTCGGTGCCCTCGGGCTCCTCAACGGCCTTGCCGGGGGCTGCTTCCTCGAGCACCTCCTCTTCGAGGAGTTCGACGTCGTCCTTCTTGGCACTGGTCTTCTTGGCCGCCGTTTTCTTGGCGACGGCCTTCTTCGCGGCCGCCTTCTTGGCGGTCGTCTTCTTGGCAGCCGCCTTCTTGGCGGGCGCCTCCTCCTCGACGGCGGGCTCGGTGGCGGGCGCCGCCGGCGTGGCGGTGGCCTTCCTGGTGGTCACCGCCTTGGCCGCGACCGTCTTGGTGGCGGTGCGCTTGGCAGGACTCTTCGCTGCGACGCTCTTTCGGGTGCGCTTGGGCTCTGCGGCACTGACCATCAGCGTCACACCCTCTTCCTCGAGGATCTGGTTGAGGCTGCGCAGTACGTTCTTCCACTGAGTGGCCGGAATCTGGTCAGCTTCGAAGGCCCGACGCACGTCATCGCCGGCGATCTGCCCCTCAGCCTTTCCCCGCTCAATGAGCGCCATGACAGAGACGGACTCGGCGATCTCCGGCGGGAGCGTACGGGATGTGCTGGCCGACACGAACAACCTCTCGGAACGTTGGAAAACGGCTTCCGGCCCCGTCCACAGGGACAGGAGCCGACCGCCGGCTTGGGGATGGGCCGACGGCGCGGGCGGGGGCCGGGAAGATGCACAGCGCCGTGTACGGCGTCCGTATTCCCTCCGCGGCTGTCACCTCTTAGGTCATCGCGTTCTTCCCGCGAGCGTTACGCCCAATCTGCGTGGCCCGAGTCACACCCCGTAAGCGAACAAAAACGGTCAGACGCGGGCACGGGAGGTCATTTACGGTACCGACCCGGCCTGCCCTGCGGAACTGCGGCCCCTTCGCGCCGTCGGACCCCGCGGGATCACGAAGATCCCGCGGGGTCCGACGGGAGGCGGTCCACCGACCGGGCGCTGCCACAGGAGGGGGGTGGCACACCCGGCCGCGCCGCCCGCGGAACGCGGTCAGTGCTCGCGCGGGGCGGGCACCACCCGTTCCACCTCGGGGTGGACGGTGAGAAGTTGGCGCATCGCCGCCTCGGCGGCGGCTCCGTCGCCGGCGCCGAGGGCGTCACAGATACGGCCGTGATGGGCCAGCGACGTCTCGTTCGGCCGGTCACAGCCCGCGACCGGGCCACCGGAGACCTGGAGGGCGGAGGACACGATCCCCGAGAGGTGCTCCAGCATGCGGTTGCCCGCGACCTGGATGAGCAGCGAGTGGAATTCGGAGTCGGCGCGGGAGAAGGTGAGCGCGTCACCCTGGGCCATCGCGTGCCCCATGATCTCGACCATGTCCGTCAGGCGCTGCTGGACGTCCTCGCGCCCGTGCCCGGCGGCGAGGCGGGCGGCGAGCGGCTCGATCGTCCAGCGCAGCTCGCTCAGCTCGCGGCGCTGGCTGTCGCGCTGCGGCCCGAAGGCCCGCCACTCGATGATGTCCGGATCGAGGAGGTTCCAGTCACTGACGGGCCGCACGCGGGTGCCGACGTTCGGGCGGGCGCTCACCAGACCCTTGGCCTCCAGGACACGGAGCGACTCGCGCACGACGGTGCGGGAGACCTCGAAGCGCTGGCCGATCTCCTCGGGCACCAGCGGACGATCGGCCCCCAGGTCGCCGGAGACGATCATTTGACCCAGTTGCTGGACGAGTTGGCCGTGCAGCCCGCGGCCGCGGCTACCCGCGGCGCGTCGGCCCACACGGCCCAGCTCGGAGTCCGCGCCGTCCCAGGCAGGGGCCCCGACGCGGTCGACGGCGGGTGCCTCGGCGTAGGGGTAGCGGTCGAGTTCGCCCGGGCTCGCGAGGCCGGAGTCAGCGGAGCGGGCGGCGGTCATCATGGTGTGCGCAAGGGTACTCACGCATCCTTTGTCGGCGCCGTCTCCAACTCCCTTGAGGTCTTTGGTGAAAAGCACACGAAAGGGTGATCGCTCACCCCGTCGCAATTGACGCCTTATCGGAAAGAAATGGGCGTTCCTCGGGGAGTTGTGCGCAGGGCCGGACTAAGGGTTACGGACAGTCGTCATCTGAACCTGCTCCGCAGCGTGGTGAGCAGGTACGCGCAGAGCAGGGCGGTCAGCGACAACGTCAGTGCGCCGCCGACAGGTTGCGAGATCACCCTGAGCGCGGCGTCCAGGTACCGCTCCCCTCCGAAGGGCCACCGCGGAAGGAGGGCCTCGCGCAGCCGCACGGAAAGTCCGGCCGCGGTTCGCACGGACGGTCCGTTCACGAGCTGGTGCACGACGGGCACGACGAGGAGGGGCACGGCGGCCACCGCGGCGAGCCCGGCCGAGGTGGAGCGGAAGACACCCGCGGCCAGTACGCCCGCCCATGCGCAGCCGACCACGAGTCCGATCCAATCGGCACTGAGCGGTAGCCAGTCGGCGGGAACCCGGGCGAGCTCCCGTCCGTAGACGAGATAGAGCACTTCGGCGTCGCAGCCGACGGTGAGGACGGCCAGCACCAGCGCGATCGCCGAGGAGACGAGCAGTTTGGCGGCCAGCAGCCCCAGCCGGCGGGGCACGGTGCCGCGGTCCGCAGCCAGGGCAGGGTGGCGGAACTCGTCGCCGAAGGCCAGTGCGCCGAGCAGCCCGGCACCGAGCGCCGCGGGCGGCAGCGGCAGCTCCTGCGGCCATGCGGCGAGCAGGCGCGGCTGCGGGGTGTGACCGATGCGGGCGAGCACGACGGCGGTCACGGCGGACACGACGAGCACGACGACCCCGGTGAGGAACCCGGTGCGGATCCCGGCGGCACGGCGGATTTCGTAGCGGAGGGGGCGGAGAGGGCTGGGGGCGGGACGGACGGAGATGGGGGGCGGCAGCGGGGGCAGCTGATCCAGGGTGCCGGCCGTGCGGGAGAGCGGAGCACTGGATGAGGCGAGTCCGGTCGACGATTCTTCACGAGGCACGGCGGCGTCGGACGGGCGACCCGCCGTAAGGGTGTTCGAGCGCTCGTGCGGCGCGGCGGGGTGGGCTGGGCCGGCGGAGGGCTGCGGCTCGTCGTCGTCCGGCTCCGGTGTGTCAGTGAGGGGTCGCGGATCGAGCGTGGGCCGCGCCTCAAGGGTGGAAGCCGCAGGGAGGGAGGCCGCGGGGCCGCCTACGGGGGCCGGTCTCGACACATCGAGGGAGAGTCCCGGCTCACCGGCCTCTGGAGCGGCGGCTGTCCGGTGCGCGTCGGCGATGCGCTCCGGCCCGGCACCGACGGGTCGTGTTGCGACTCCGGCGGGTTCCAGCCCGCCGGCGCAGGTTCGTCCCGCGCTGGGAGCGGCTCCTGCGCCGGGCCCCATATCCCCGATCTCATCGGCGAGTTGGTGGACGACGATGCCGTGCCGGAACGCGACCTCCCCGATGTCCGCGCAGGTACTGCCGTACACGGAGAGGCGGTTGCCGCCCTCTCGGACGACTTCGACGGAGCGCTGCGCGGTGCGGGCCTGCTTGGCCAGGAGGGCCGCCAGACGGGCCGCGTGCGGGCTGCGTACGGCGACTCGAGGGCGGAGCCGGGTGCGCGAGAACTCCGCCGCCTCCTGGTCGGCCACGAGCCTGCCCTGCTCCAGCGTGATGACACGGTCGGCGGTGCGCGCGGCCTCCTTGGGGTCGGCTGTGGTGAAAAGGACCGTGCCGCCTTGAGCGGCGTGGGCGCGCAGCATGCCGTGCAGCCACTGGCTTTCACGGGTGGAGAGTCCGTCGGCAGGGTCGTCCAGGACGAGGGTGTGCGGGTCGGCCAGGAGGACGCAGGCCAGGCCCAACCGGCGGTCCATGCCGCGCGAGAGGGTGCCGAGGCGTTCGTCGCGCAGGCTCACGAGCCCGACCGCCTCCAGGACTTCGTCGGCACGCCGGACCGAGACCCCGGCGGCCGCACACAGCATGCGCAGATGACCGCGGACCGTACGGGCCGGGTGCCCGGGCACATCGCCCAGCAGAACGCCGACCTCACGCGAGGGATGGGCGATGCGATGGAGGGGGCGGCCCCGGAAGTGGGTGATGCCACGGCCCTGTTGCAGTTCGAGCATGAGTCTGACAACCGTCGTCTTGCCCGCGCCCGGTGCTCCGAGCAGCGCGGTGACCCGGCCCGCTCGCGCCTCGAAGGAGACGTCGTCGGCTGCGGGCGGGAGCTCTTTGCGGGGGTTGCTGGTCAGTCCGAAGGCCTGGATCACCCGCAGCAAGATAGCGCGGTATGTCCGGTTTTTCGGGCAGCGCAAGGCCTGCCTCGGGCAGGGCGCTCAGGCGTGCCCGGGCTGCGGGAGGCCGAGTTCCGGTTCCGGCGCCGCGCGTGCCCGGCTCGTCGATCAGACCTCGGGGCGCAGCATCGGTGGGTTGAGCAGAGTCGCGCCGCCCGCGCGGAAGAGCTGGGCCGGGCGTCCGCCCTGGCGCGTGGTCGTCCCACCGGTGGGGACGAGGAAGCCCGGTGTGCCAGTGACCTTGCGGTGGAAGTTGCGCGGGTCGAGCGTCACGCCCCACACCGCCTCGTAGACGCGGCGCAACTCCCCCACCGTGAACTCCGACGGGCAGAAAGCCGTGGCGAGCGACGAGTACTCGATCTTGGAGCGGGCACGCTCCACGCCGTCCGCCAGGATCTGCGCGTGGTCGAAGGCGAGCGGCGCGACCGGCTCCGCATCGCGCCCGTGACCGCCCTGCTGCAGCAGTTCCTCGACAGGGGCCCAGCGCGCGTTGCTGGCGTCGCCGCCCGCCCTGGGCGCAGGCAGATCGGGAGCGAGGGCGAGGTGCGCGACACTGACGACCCGCATCCTGGGGTCCCGCTTGGGGTCACCGTAGGTGGCGAGCTGCTCCAGATGCGCACCGTTGTCCTGAGCGGGGACGGACGGGTCGTGGACACGCAGTCCGGTCTCCTCGGCCAGCTCGCGTGCTGCGGCCTGCGCCAGGTCCTCGTCGGCCCGCACGAAGCCGCCGGGCAGCGCCCAACGCCCCTGGAACGGCGGTTCGCCCCTGCGTACCGCCAGCGCACAGAGGGCATGGCGGCGCACGGTCAGCACGACCAGGTCCACGGTGACGGCGAAAGGCGGAAACGCTGACGGGTCGTAGGGCATGCGGCGATCATAGTCGTCTGCCTGACGATAAACACGCCCTTCGCCGCTTCCCCCGCCTACTGATCCACTTCGGTCCGATTTGGCTCCGCTGTCTGTTCGCGGTGGTCCGTCGGTGACAGGTCCTGGCAGGTCACACCCCCAGTTGCAGTCCGTCTGCCGCCTCTTCGACCATGGCTAGGCCGAGCCGGCTGACCCGCACGGAGAACGGCTCTCCCGCCACGCGCAGTCCCGTGAAACCGATCTCGCCGAGGGGGGCACTGCGCATGGGACGCAGGGTGACGGTCCCGGCCGGGGCGTCGGGGCGGATACCGGCGAGCGTTGTCAGCAGCAGGACTCCGGCAGCCGCCGGTGTGGCCGCCGGGCGGCAGGCCGCCGGGTGCGGGAGGGGTGCGCTGCCCTCCCTGCGCTGCTCTCCCGCGTACATCTCGGGCAACCGGTGAGCGAAGGTCTCGGAGGCCGCGAGTACGCCGCGCAGCAGCGAGTTCGCCTCCTTCTCGTAGCCGGCGGCGGCCAGGCCCGCCACGGCGAGGGCCGTCTCCTGGACGCGTACGGCCCCGGCACGGTGGCCGAACGGGTTGTATCCCAGTTCCTTGGCGCCCAGTCCGCGCAGGCCCCAGCCCGAGTCCATGGCAGGACTGCCCAGCAGCCGGGCGAGGTTCTCGGTCTGGACCTTGTCGAGCAGGCCGGGCGCCGACTCGCCGCCGCCCAGCAGCCCGGTGTCCAGGAGGTGGACGGCGGACGCACCGAGATGAGGCACGGGTCTGCCGTCCGGGGCACGGGCTGCAGCAGGCCGGCCGCCCCCTCGGTCGTCGACCCAGAAATCGCTCCGGAACGCAGTCCGCAGCGTGTGCGCCCACTGCCGCAGTGCCGCTCCGCCGGCCCGACCGCAGGCGTCGAGCAGGTCGGCGCCGAGCAGAGCGGCCCGGTGGGCGTGGGCCTGTGTCTCGCAGCGGACCAGTCCGCCCGGGTACAGGTCACCCAGGTAGCTGCCGTCGCCCACGGCGATCCGCAGCCAGGTCAGGCAGCGCTCGGCCACGGGCAGCAACTCCTCCGTGTCCTGCTCGGAGAGGCCCCAGCGGCGGGCCTCGGCGAGCAGCGCGGGGAAGAGCAGCGTGGCCTCCGTGCCCGTGCACTGCGGGGGGAGGTGCGGGCCGGCGTCGCGTCTCGGGCCGGGGATCATCCCGGACTGCGGTCCTGAGTCGGTGAGTTGCGTCCGGGCGAGGATCCGCAGTGTCCCCGCTGCCAGGCCGGTGCCGAGGGGCAGCGCCATCCGGGCGGCGACGAGCGCGTCGGAGGGGGCCAGGCCGCAGCGCCAGGGCGCTCCGGCCGCGAGGTGGGTGTCGGCGGGGTGGGCGGCGTCACGCAGCAGGAGGGCTTGGAGGTCCTCGATGCTCGTCCGCAGGAGGTCACGGGCTCTTGGGTCGTCGCCTTCCGCGCGGGCGGCAGCGAGCGGACTTGTCGCCGCGCGGCCCGCGGCTCGCAAGGGGCCCGCTCCGTCCGGCCGCACCCGCAGTTCCACACTTCTGCTGCCGCCCGGCGGCAGATCGAGTTCCCACCGCAGCAGCCCGGCCGAGGCCAGGGCGTCCGACGGGGGCGGTTCGGCCGTGACGGAGGCGTTGCCGGTGGCGCAGGACCAGCGCAGGCCGGCGCCGTGGACGCTGGCGGGCAGTTCGGGTCCCGCGTTGCCCGCGGCGATCGCGCCGAGGTCGGCGAGGTCCGTGCCCAGCACCACCTCGACCGGCAGCCGCAGGGGGCGGGGAGCCGCGCTGTGCAGGGTGATCCGCTCCGTGCCGTCCGCGAAGCGGTTGCGTTCCACGAGTACGTCGGGATCCGGTCCCGCCTGCGGGGACGCGCGCAGCGTGCCGACGAACCTGGCACGGTCGGCCGTGGTCATCCGGGCCTGCACCGGGAGGGGTTCCCGCCCTGCCACGCGGATCTCGCAGCGGGAGAGCACGCGCCGCCCGGCGCGGTAGAAGCCCTCCAGCCCTCGGCCGGTCAGCTGCCCTTCCTCGGTGGAGATGGCCAGGCCCGGCAGGGCGACGCAGATCATCAGGGTGTGGGCGGGAGGCAGATCGGCGGACCAGCGCGGTCCGCGGATCGGGGCGCCCCGGGGAGGGGGCGCCTGGCCTGCGGGCGACGTAGGCCGGCCCTGCGCCGGGGGCGGTGCGCCGTGACCCGGCCCGGAGCCCGAGCGACGCCCGGGGCCCGCCCATGGCGGAGACGAAGGGCCGGGACCCGGCGGTGAGGGCGGGCACGAGTCGGGGCCGGTGTACGCCGCGGCGGGTGAGGCACCCCCGGGAAACCTGGGTCCGTGACCGTCGATACTGGCCGATGGTCGCGGAGGACCGTCCTGGCCCCTGGACCGCGGGGCTCCGGCCCCGGCCGGACCCAGCGGCGGGGGCCCGCCCGGGGAGCGGCGGTTGTCGGCGTCGGAGGGCGGAGTCGGCTGTTGCATGGGAGGGCTTCCTCTGCGCTCTGTGCGCCTCGAAGGGTTCGGCGCCGGTGCCGGAGGGCTCCGACGGAGCAGGGGCGGTGCGGCGTTCGGCCGGTCCAGGCGTTCCGCCACTCAGGTGAACGGCGTGGGCGTCCTGCGAGTCACGCCCGAGGCCCGGCCCCTCGGGCGTCGAAGCCGCCCGTCGGACGCTCACTCCTCCTCGGCGGTGCGGGCGGGCTGTGCACGTTCCTTGTCCGCGCTCCGGCAGGGCATGGTGGCCTTCCTCGACGTACGCGCTCGCGCGCCGCCTGTGCGCGCCCTGCTGGAGGGAGCAGCGTCCGCCGCCCTCGCGCGGGCGGGGCGCGTGCCGGCTTCCGCGGCACCGGCAGGGCGTGTGGTGTCGGCCGGTGTGCGGCGACGGGGAGTCCGTGCGCCTGGGGCATGGCTGTCCGCGTGGGGGAGGCCGGAGGCCGTGTCGGCGGCAGGGCGGGGGCGTCGTCGACGGCGTGCGGGCGCCGCTGTCGGTGAGGGCTCGGGTTCGGCTGTCTCAGGTTCAGCGGAAGCCCGACCGTCCGTCCGCGCTTCCAGGGCGCTGGCCACTTCCCCGCGGCCTGCGCGCTCCGCCCGCAGGCAACTGCGGATCGACTCCGGGTCGAGACCTTCGTTGCAGGCCTGGTGCAGGAGACGGGCGAAGAGGTAGTCGGGATCCGCGCCCAGGGCCATGGCGAGGGCTTCCCGGGCCTCCAGTTCGTCGCCGGTGGACCATGCGACCCAGCCGGCGAGGGTGAGCGGGGCAGCGGCGTGTTCGCTGTAGGGCCCGACGCAGCGGCGGGCCAGTGACCGCCAGAGGCGCAGGGCGTGGCCGGCCTCTTCGCCCTCCATCCACGCGGCCGCGCGGTCGCGGGTCGCGCGGTCCTGGAGGCCCAAAATCAACCGGGCGGCCTCGTCGTGGCCGAGCAGTTCGTCGTCGCGGAGATCCGCCAGGAGCATGCCGGAGACCGGCTGTGCCGCTGCGAGGCGATCCAGGATCGAACCCGCCAGCTCCAGCGTCTCGTCGGCCACGGCCGCGCGGCCCGCGTCGTCCAGGATCCTCGGGACCAGCGCCATGCTGGCTGTGTCCAGGGCGGCCTCCTGTCCGAGGGCAGCCGCGTTTTCCCAGGGCAGCAGCCGGGACCGCAGCTCCCGAAGTGTGCCGCGCACCTGGATTCCGGCGTAGGTGGCCGCGGCGGCCAGCACGGACGTGCCGGGCAGGCCCATGGGGGCTCCCTCGGGCGAACAGCATGCCGCGTTGTCACAGCAGTACGACCAGTAGCGGCCTTCCGAGATGCACAGCGCCTCGACGACCACCACGTCGAGGGAACCGCACTCGACCCGCAGCCTCTGGGCCAGAGGCCTCAGCCGCTCCATGACCTGCCGGCCGGACTGGCCCTTCTCCGGCTCCTGGCACAGGAAGGCGACCATCGACTCGGGCCGGCTCCCTCGGCGCTCGCTGCCCGTCACCAAGCCGTGGGCCAGTTGCCGGGCGGCGGACGGCCAGTCGTCCGCGTTCGCCGGGATGCCGAGCCTGGCCCTGCCCCCGAACCGCCCGCGTCCGTCCCTGTCGTGCAGGGCGACCAGGACGATGCTGTCCTCGGGGCGGTACCCGAGCAGATACGGCAAGGCGTCGGCCAGCTCGGCCGGGGTGCGCAGGGTGACCTGGTGCTCGCCGCTGTGACCGTCGTGCGCGGGGCTGGGGACGTGCGGCCCGGACCCGTCGCTGCCCCGCTTCGCCGGTCCACCGTCCGTGTGCCCGCCATGCGCCGACGGCCCGGTGATGTCGCCGTTCTCGGAGGATCCAGTCGCTTCGCTGTGGTTCGTCATGCGGAGACGATCTCGCGGAATCAAAACCTCCGCTTGACCCTGTGGATAAGTCCGATCAGGGACACGTCATCCGCGGACAGCGCGGCGCCCGCTCCCCCGACGCACCGCTCGCGCTGTCGGTGCCGTCCTGTTGTATGGAACGCATGGAGCACACGAGCAACGCGGATCTCAGGGCGGCGGCCGACGCGGTCCTCGCCCGTCTTGTCGGGGACGTCTCGGGAGGGGCCCGGCTGCGCGAGGACCAGTGGCGGGCCATCGAGGCGCTGGTCGCCGACAGACGCCGTGCCCTGGTCGTCCAGCGCACGGGCTGGGGCAAGTCCGCGGTGTACTTCGTGGCGACCTCGCTGCTACGGGCGCAGGGCAGCGGTCCGACCGTGATCGTGTCCCCGCTGCTCGCGCTCATGCGGAACCAGGTGGAGGCGGCGGCCCGGGCCGGCATCCACGCCCGAACCATCAACTCCTCCAACACCGAGGAGTGGGAGGCCGTTCAGGCCGAGATCGCCGCGGGTGAGGTCGACGTCCTGCTCGTGAGTCCCGAGCGGCTCAACAACCCGGACTTCCGGGACCAGGTGCTGCCCCGGCTCGCCGCCGCCACCGGCCTCCTCGTGGTCGACGAGGCGCACTGCATCTCCGACTGGGGACACGACTTCCGGCCGGACTACCGTCGGCTGCGCACCATGCTCGCCGACCTTCCGCCTGGTGTGCCGGTGCTCGCGACCACCGCCACCGCCAACGCCCGCGTGACGGCCGACGTCGCGGAGCAGCTCGGCACCGGCGGTGCCTCGGACGCCCTCGTGCTGCGGGGTCCGCTGGACCGGGACAGCCTGAGCCTGAGCGTGCTGCGGCTCTCGGACGCCGCACACCGGATGGCCTGGCTCGCCGAACACCTCGATGACCTGCCGGGTTCCGGGATCATCTACACACTCACCGTGGCCGCCGCCGAGGAGGTCACGGCCTTCCTCCGGCAGCGCGGGCACACGGTGGCGTCCTACACGGGCAAGACGGAGAACGCCGATCGCCGGCAGGCCGAGGAGGACCTGCTCGCCAACAAGGTGAAAGCGCTGGTCGCCACCTCCGCGCTCGGTATGGGTTTCGACAAGCCCGACCTGGGCTTCGTGGTGCACTTGGGCTCGCCCTCCTCCCCCATCGCCTACTACCAGCAGGTCGGCCGCGCGGGTCGCGGTGTGGAGCACGCCGAGGTGCTTCTGCTCCCGGGCAAGGAGGACGAGGCGATCTGGAAGTACTTCGCGTCGCTCGCCTTCCCTTCGGAAGACCTGGTGCGCCGCACGCTCGACGTCCTCGCGCACGCGGAGAAGCCGCTGTCGCTGCCCGCTCTGGAACCCCTGGTGGAGCTGCGGCGTTCCCGTCTGGAGACCATGCTCAAGGTCCTCGACGTGGACGGGGCCGTCAAACGCGTCAAGGGGGGCTGGATCGCCACCGGGCAGCCGTGGACGTACGACACCGAGCGGTACGCGTGGGTGGCGCGCCAGCGCGAGGCCGAGCAGCAGGCCATGCGCGACTACGCGTCGACGGCGGACTGCCGTATGGAGTTCCTGCAGCGCCAGCTGGACGACGAGGCCGCCAAGCCGTGCGGTCGCTGCGACAACTGCGCGGGCCCGCGCTTCACCGCCGACCTGTCCGAGGAGGCGCTCGACGCGGCGCGCGTGGACCTGGGCAGGGCCGGCGTCGAGGTGGAGCCCCGCAAGATGTGGCCCACCGGACTGCCGGCGATCGGAGTGGACCTCAAGGGACGCATCCCGCCCGGTGAACAGGTCGCGCCAGGACGCGCCTTGGGCCGCCTGTCGGACATCGGCTGGGGCAATCGGTTGCGCCCCATGTTCGCGCCCCAAGCTCCTGACGGGCCCGTGCCGGACGACGTGGCGAAGGCCGTGGTCGGCGTGCTGGCGGACTGGGCCAAGGGCCCCGACGGCTGGGCTTCGGGCACGTCCGCCCAGCACCGCCCGGTCTGCGTCGTCACCGTCGCCTCCCGCACCCGGCCCCAGCTGATCCACTCCCTGGGGGCGCGCATCGCCGAGGTCGGGCGGCTGCCGCTGCTGGGCGCCGTCGAGTACGCGGGAGACGCACACCTGGCATCCCGGAGCAACAGCGCCCAACGGCTGAAGGCACTCGACGGTGCTCTGACCGTGCCGTCCGCCCTCGCATCGGCCCTCGCCGAGGCCCAAGGCCCGGTCCTCCTCGTGGACGACTACACGGAGACCGGCTGGACTCTCGCGGTGGCAGCTCGGATGCTCCGACGCGCCGGGGCGCAGGGGGTGTTGCCGCTGGTGCTGGCGGTGCAGGGCTGACGGCCTGCCGGAGCGGCGGCCTGCCGTCTCCGTCATCCGCGCGAACAGCGCAGACGCCCCGGGCGCGAGGAGGCGGCACGACCGGTGCGTGCACGCCTCTGGACGCCGCACACCCCGGTGGCGTACGAACGTCTCGGGCTCGAACGCCCCAGGGGCGGCTCGGAGACACATGAGCTGGGGATATTAGCCGCGCATCATCTGATAACGGTCGGCTGCCTCAATTGCTCGTTGCCGCATTCAAGTTCGACAGGAACAATTGAGGTCCGCTCCCGCACGGCTCGCCCGCCGCCTCGGCAGGGCTTCGCTGCGGTGCGCGCTCCCAGGAATCCGACCCCGCCCGCAGTGTGGGCGCGTAGCCGAAGGGAGGACCGTGACCTTCGGATTCGCTCCGGCCTCGGCAGCGGCGTCGACCGCCGCTTCCGCCAACCGCTTGCTCGAACCCGCGGAATGGGCCGCCGCCGGGATCCCTCTGCTGCGCAACCCGCGAGAGGTCGTCAGCTCACTGCACGCCCGGCACCACCCGCAGCCCGCGACCGCTGTCGTCGCCGTGCTCGACCCGGACGAGCGACTGCGGGCGAGTGCCTCGTTCGTCCGCCGCCCGGCGCCTGCCGACGGCTGGATGTTCCGCAACGTGCTGCTCGCGCAGCTGCGCCGGGTCATCCCGCACGACCTGCGGCGCCGTACCCCGGTACGGACCGCTGTACTGCTCTACTGCCGTGAGGGCGACGCACGTTGGACGGAGGAGGACGGCGCGTGGATGTGGGGGCTGCGCGATGCCTGCACTCTGCACGGGCTGCGCTGCGGGGCGTACATCACGCTGACCCGTGACGGCTGGCAGGTCCTCGGCGAGGGCCGCGGCGGACGCCGCCCTCATTCGGCCTCGGCACCGGAGCCGTTCGCCACGTCCGAGGCGCCGCCGCCCATACCGCGCACCGGCGGCGCCGCCTCCGAGATACTGCGCCGCGCAGCGGCGGCACGCTGAGTCCCCGGACAGACCGTTCCGGTACCGGCCCGGGGCGATGGCCCCCTCGTCAGGCACACCACGCTGCCCCGACGACAGCCGGAGCAAGCACTCACGCGTCCAGGACCGACTGCCGGAACGGGCACCCGAACAGGGCTGGGCCGCGCACCGTCACGTCAGTCCAGCCCACGCCGAAGCACCCGCTGCGCGGAGCCGCCGTGACGGCGGCTGACGTCGCCCTCAGCGCCCGGAACCGGACGTCAAGGCTCCGACTCAGACGCCCGCGCCCAGCACCGAGTTGATCCGCTGCGGGTCGCCGCAGACGATCAGCAGGGCCTCGGCCCGGGAGTGCGCCAGCGACAGGGCGCTCGCGTCTGCGGCCTCGGAACCGCCGTTGACGGCGACCACGACCACGGGGCGCGACGCGGCACGGGCCGCGACGGTCGCGTCCGTGTAGAACACGTCGTCACCGGCGTCATGCTGGGCCCAGTAGGAGGTCTCACCGAAGGACAGCTCGTGGGTGGCCCACGGGTGCTGCTCGCCGGTCGTGATCACCAGGACATCGCCGGGGGCGCGGCCGGAGTCCAGCAGCAGGTCCACGGCTTCCTCGGCGGCGTCGAGCGCCCCCTCGACGGAAGCGGGGATCAGCTGGATCTGCGGTGCGGCCGGAGCGGCGATGCCGGCGGCGGGACCCGACGGAGCGGGCTTGGCGGCCACGTCACGCGGCGTGCGTTGCATCGGCGGCGCCGGCCGGAGAGGGCCGGGACGACCGGGACGCGACGGAGCCGCGGGACGGGGACCGGGTACGGGGCGAGGGGTCGGCGCGGTGCGGCCGCTGGCCGGAGTGGCGCGGGGACCCTGGGCACTCTCGTGAATCTGAGGCTCCTCGGGAATGAGAGGCATGGGTTGATATTTATCAAACGTTGGTACGGCCCGCGTGGGCGGGTGGCGCGTACGTGCGATCGAAACCGTCAGAAATCGAAGCCGAGCTGACCCTCGATCTCCGGAACGCTTCCGTCCGTCCAGCTGCGGACCTTCTTGAGGTGCCGCCACTGGGGCAGCGCATCAAGATACGCCCACGACAACCGGTGGAAGGGGGTGGGGCCCCGCTCCGCCAGTGCCGCCTTGTGCACGGGTGATGGATACCCGGCGTTGTCCGCAAAACCGAAGTCTGCATGGTCGAGACCCAGTTCGGCCATCATTTTGTCGCGCTGGACCTTGGCGATCACCGAGGCCGCGGCGACCGCCACGCACGACTGGTCGCCCTTGATCACCGTACGGACCCGCCAGGGCGTACCGAGGTAGTCATGTTTGCCGTCGAGGATGACCGCGTCGGGACGGACCGGCAGGGCATCCAGAGCACGCCCTGCCGCGAGCCGCAGTGCGGCCGTCATCCCCAAGGCGTCTATCTCCTCGGGGGAGGCATGACCCAGGGCGTACGACGTCACCCACTTCCGCAGCTCCTCAGCGAGTTCGGTGCGCCGCTTGATGGTGAGCAGCTTCGAGTCAGTGAGGCCCTCGGGCGGGCGGCGCAGTCCGGTGATCGCCGCACAGACGGTGACGGGGCCGGCCCACGCGCCGCGCCCCACCTCGTCGACACCTGCAACGATCTTCGCTCCGGTCGTGGCTCGAAGGGAGCGCTCGACGGTGTGAGTAGGCGGTTCGTACGGCATGGCGCCCCTAGGTTACGCCGCCCCGATCCGCCCGCGACACCCTGGTCGCCGCCGGCAAGGACACGGCCCTCACACCGCCCTGTCAGGCGCCGCCCGGCCGCAGCAGCGGAACCATCAACTGCTCGACCATCTCCTTGATTTCATGATCCAACCATTCGCAGCCGCACATCTTGGAGCGGTACATCATCATCGCCGGAATGGCGTCGAAGACATAGCCGTTGGCAGCGTCGGGGCGCACCTCACCCCGCTCTATCCCACGCTCGATGACCTCCCGCAGCCTCCTGATAGTGGGCTCCACGACACCCTCGAAGATCACTGCATGGAAGCGTTCGGCCTGCGCGGGGTCGCACTCGTGAATCACCGATCGCAGCGCGAAACCGGGGCGGGAGAACATCGCGTCACGGGCTCGCAGGCACAGCACCAAGAGGTCTTCGCACACACTTCCCTCGTCCGGTGTCGCGTCGATCTGCGGCAGTCCGGCGCGCAGGGCGTCGGCGACAAGGTCCTCCTTGGACGGCCAACGCCGGTAGACCGCGGCCTTTCCGGTCTGGGCGCCGGCGGCGACACCCTCCATCGTCAGGCCGTTCCAGCCCACGGTACTGAGTTGGTCCAACGCGGCATCGAGGATCGCGCGTTCGAGCACGACACCGCGACGGCGAGTGGTCGTCCGAGCGGGGGTGTCCGCCCAGCTGGGGGTGACCATCTGACTCTCTCCAACGAACAAGGGAAGCGGGGATTCCGGGGATACGGGACGCGCCGGACGGCCTCAACGGGGGTACATGCCGCACGGCGACGCCAAGAGTGAACGCTTGCGTTCACTGTCGGGGACTCACTACGGTTGACGCCACAGTGAACGCGAGCGTTCACTAAGGCATTCGTGGGGGACTTATAGTGACAACCTCTCCATTGTTCCAGGACCAGAAGCCAGGTGCGGCACGCCGGGAGGGACACCCCGGTATCGCGCTCGCCGTCATCGCGGCCTGCCAACTCATGGTGGTACTCGATGCGACGATTGTGAACATCGCTCTCCCGCACATTCAAGACGCGCTCGAGTTCAGCACCACCGACCTCACCTGGGTCGTCAGCTCCTACACACTCACCTTCGGCGGCCTGCTGCTCCTCGGCGGCCGCGCCGGCGACATCCTCGGCCGCCGCCGGGTCTTCATGACCGGCATCCTGCTGTTCACCCTCGCCTCCCTGCTCGGTGGACTCGCCCAGGAACCCTGGCAGCTGCTGGCGGCACGCGTCCTGCAGGGCGTGGGAGGCGCGATCGCGTCGCCCACCTCGCTGGCGCTCATCACCACCACGTTCCCCGAGGGCCCGGAGCGCAACCGGGCCTTCGGCGTCTTCGCCGCCGTGTCCGCGGGCGGCGGTGCCATCGGCCTGCTCACGGGCGGCATGCTCACCGAGTGGCTCGACTGGCGCTGGGTGCTCTTCGTGAACGTGCCGATCGGCGTGCTGATAGCCGTGCTCACCCCGCTCTACATCAGCGAGTCCGAGCGGCACTCCGGCCGGTTCGACATCGCGGGTGCGGTGACCTCGACCGCGGGCATGGCGTCCCTGGTCTACGGCTTCATCCGCGCTGCGGACGAGGGCTGGCGGGACACCTTCACCATCGGGTCGTTCGGCGCCGCGGTGGTGCTGCTGCTGGCCTTCGGGCTCATCGAGTCCCGGGCCAAGGAGCCGATCACCCCACTGCGGATGTTCGCCGACCGGAACCGCTCGGGCACGTACGTGATCATGCTGAGCCTGGCTGCGGCGATGTTCGGCATGTTCTTCTACATCGTGCTGTTCGTGCAGAACGTGCTCGGCTACAGCCCGATCGAGGCGGGGCTGGCGTTCCTGCCGGTCACGGTCGTGATCGCGCTCGGCGCGGGTCTGTCGCAGCGGTTCCTGCCGGTGCTGGGGCCCAAGCCCTTCATGGTCGCAGGTTCGGCGCTCGCGATGATCGGACTGGCCTGGCAGGCGCTCATCACCTCCGACAGTTCCTACATCGGCGGGGTGCTCGGCCCGATGCTGGTGTTCGGCTTCGGCATGGGACTGAACTTCGTGACGCTGACGCTCACCGCGGTCTCGGGTGTCGCCCAGCACGAGGCCGGCGCCGCGTCCGGGTTGCTCAACACGACGCAGCAAGTGGGCGGTTCGCTGGGGCTGTCCATCCTGACGACCGTCTTCGGCACGGCGACCAGGGACGAGGCGGAGAAGCAGCTTCCGCAGTTCATGGCCGAGGGCTCCGCGGAGCAGAAGGCGGAGTTCGCGAGGACGCGGCAACTGCCCGCGCCGTGGGGGCACGAGGTGCTGGCCCAGGGCATTTCCGCGGCCTTCATCCCGGCCGCCGCGATGGCCGTTCTCGCTCTGGCCACCGCCTGGCTGGTGATCCGGGTCCGCAAGAGCGACCTGGAGGCGCTCTCCGGCTCCACCGGGCCGGGGATCGGCTGACGGGAGGGCTCCGACGGCCAGCTCCGGCGGGCCACCGACGGGCGCGACGCAGTCCCGTCGGCAGCCGCCGGGCTGGTTCACGACCGAGCGCGGGTGGCCGGACCATGCCCGGGGGACGAACGCCGCGGGCAGCGGTCCGGCCACCCCCGCGTGTCCCACACGGCGGGCGAGAACACCCCACCCGCGGAACAGGACCGCGAGCAGAACCTCCATGGCCACCCCCTTGCGCTCCCGACGGATCTCCGGCGTGCGGATGCCCTGAGGGCTCGCACAGCGGATGTCACGACAACGCATGGCCGGTCACGGAGAGTTCCCGATATATACGGAGAGTTCGCGAAGCGGAAAGGCTAGGAGGCCGACGTGGGCATCCAGTCCGGAAGCGGCTCCGTGCGCTCCACCCACACCGCGGGCGGCGTCCCCACCTTCCCCGAGGCGATCACGCCGCCGACGATCGCGCAGGTGGTGTCGACGTCCCCGCCGGCCTGGGCGGTCGTCCAGAAGGCCTGCTCGAAGTCACCCAGGCTTCGCGCGGCCGACCAGAGAGCGAAGGGCACGGTGTCGTGGGCGGTCGTCCGCCGGCCGCACCCCAGCACCGCCGCCACCGTGGCCGCGTCGCCGTAGTCGAGCATGTCCCGGGCCCGGCGCAGTCCCGCGCCCACCGCGCTCTTCGGGACCAGGTCGATGACCCCGTCGAGGAGGGCTTCGGCGCTGGGCGGACCACCGGGTGCGGCGGCGAACGCGGCGGCCGCGGCGACGGCCATGGCGCCGACGACGGCCTCGCGGTGCTGGTGGGTGGTGTAGGCGGAGATCTCCGCCTGGTGGGTCGCCTGTTCCGGGTCGTCGGCGTACCAGGCCCCCAGCGGGGCGATCCGCATCGCGGCGCCGTTGCCCCAGGATCCGTGGCCGTGGAAGAGCGCGGCAGCGAGCTCGCGCCAGTCGCCGCCCTCTCGGACGAGCCGCAGCAGGCGGTTGACCGCAGGTCCGTAGCCCCGGTCGACATCGTGATGCTCGGCGAAGGAACGGGCGAGGGCGTCCTGGTCGATGCGGTGGTGTGCGGCCAGGACGGCGACGACGGAGCAGGCCATCTCCGTGTCGTCGGTCCACTGCCACGGCCCGTGCGGCACCTCGCGGCGCTTCAGCAGCGCGTAGTTCACCGGCACGAAGTACCGGGAACCCAGGGCGTCCCCGACGGACAGTCCGCGCAGGCCGGCCAGGGCGCGGTCCAGGCGCACGTCGGTGGAGGAATCAGCGGTCATCGCCCTGCCCACTCTATCCGGTGATCCCGTACGGTTCGGGGTCTCGCCAGCGAACGAACGGCCGGTCGAGCGTGTACTTGCCGTCGCCTCCCAGAACGAGCATCCGCATCTCGCCGTTCCCCGGATTCGACAGCGACTCGAACTCCGCGACCGTCCAGTGGAACCACCGCATACAGAACAGCCGCATGGCCAGACCATGGGTCACGATCAGGACGTTCGGCGGATGGTCGGGGTCCTCGAAACTGCGGAACAGGCTCTCCAGGAACCCGCCGACCCGGTCGTAGACGTCGGCTCCGGACTCGCCCTGCGCGAAGCGATAGAAGAAGTGGCCGTACGCGTCCCGGTAGGCCTTCTGGAGGCGGACCTCGTCGCGGTCCTGCCAGTTGCCCCAGTCCTGCTCGCGCAGCCGCGGTTCCTCGCGGACGCGTATGAGCCCGGGTTCGAGGTGGAAGGCGCGCAGGGTTTCGTGCGTACGGCGGTACGGGGAGACGTACACGCTGACGCGCTCGCCGCCGAACAGCTCGCGCAGCTGCTCGCCCGTGGCCTCCGCCTGGCGCCGGCCCCGCTCGGTCAGGGCAAGGGCATGGTCGGGTTCACGCTCGTACACGGTGTCATCAACATTGCCCGTTGACTCGCCGTGCCGGACAAGGACGATGCGCCGTGGTCGTGCCATGCCAAAACCCTAGATCGGGTGAGAGCCCGTCGAGCACTCGTGCCGCACCCTTACAGCGTAGGTCACACAGATCCTGCACCTCAGGTCGCACCGGTCGCACTCATGTTCGGCCGGAAGTCCTCCGTCCGGGCTCAATCGGGTCGCTCCTCCCCGGGGCCCGCCCTCCGGGGTCGTGGTGCACCACCCTGCCCGCCCGGGTCAGACCGTCCAGCTCGGCTCCATGTCGACCACGTCCCCGGTGAGTGCGGCCACGTCCGCATCCGTCTGTGCCCTCAGGGCGAGCCGCTCCACGCGTTCGGTGCGGTACTTGCCGTGCTCGGCGGCCGACCGCCACATCGACAGCACCAGGTACTCGTTCCCGGGCGCCTCACCGAAGAGCCCGCGCACCATGCCGGGCGAGCCGGCCATCGCCGGGTTCCAGACCTTCTCCTGCATCAGGACGAAATGCTCGGCCCGCTCCTCGTGGACGCGGCAGAGCGCCACCCGCAGCAGGTCGGCGTCCGTGAAGCGCGGTTCGAAGCCGGTCTTCACGTCGAAGCGGTAGTCGAAGAGCCTGATCTGGGCGTCCTTGAACGTGCCCGACTGCGCAGACGCGAGCCGGTCGTGGGACCGCGCCATGAAGGAGTCGTAGAAGGCTCGGCTCTCCCAGAACGCGAAGATGTGCGCCACGTCCGGCCGCCCTCGGCTCCAGCCACCCCCCTGCCCGCGAAATCCCGGCTCCCCCAGAAGCCCCGCCCACTTCCGCTGCCCCCGCTCGAAACCGCGGCGGTCCACCACGGTGCAGCGAATCCACTTGACCAGCACCGCGCCATGGTAAGGCCCCCGAGCGTGGCGTCGGTCACTCTCGGCCGGGCCGCTCCCCCACGCAGGCACCCGCGCTCGTGGCAGGATGGACAAGCAGTCGTCAGCGCCCGGCAGTTGGGCGGACGTGCGATCGGTACGGGGAAGGGGACTTGGGTGGACGGGCTCAACAAGGGGCTTCGCAAGGTCGAGATCGCGATGCGGTGGGATCCCAGTCCGGCGGGGCAGCCGTCCACCGACCTGGACCTCGTCGCAGCCACCTACCTGGCGGACGCTCCACACGGCGACCCCGCCTACGTGGTGCACTTCGACAGCCGCTCGCCCGACGGAACGATCTATCTCAACCGGGACAGCAAGGACGGCCAGGGCTTCGGCTACGACGAGGTCATGACGCTGGAGCTCGACCGGCTCGACAAGCGCTACGCGCGCGTGGTGGTGGGTGTCGTCATCCAGCAGCGCCCGGCGGAACGCACGTTCGTCAGTGTGGTGAACCCCGGCCTGCGCATCCGCGAGGGTTACACGGTCCTGGCCGAGGACGACTTCGGCAGTGTTCTCGGGGCCACGGCCACCACGGTCGCCGAGTTCGCCCGGGAGGGCTCCGGCCCGTGGGAGTTCCGCCCCGGCCTCCATGGCTACGAGGGAGACCCCGTGGAGTTCACCAGGACGATGGGGGCGGCGCACCGGCCATGAGCCGGCCATGAGCTCGGTGTTCCGGACGGCTGGGACAGCGAGCCCGGCTGGTCGACGGCCGCCAGGTCGAACGTCGCCCCCGCCGCCCGGAAGAGGGGCGGCACATCCGTACGGAGAACGGCCTGCTGCCCTGGCTCGCCCTGTGCCTGCCGCTCACCGTGCCGGTGCCCTCATCCCGGCGGAGATCCGCTCACCGTGCGGCCCGTCTCGGTCCGGCAGGGCTCTGCGCGAGGTCGATGTCGCACAGGGGTCGAACACAAGAGGGGCACCGGCCCGAAGGCGGTGCCCCTCTGTCATGGGCTCAAGCGGTCGGCGTCAGCTGCAGCCGCTCGTCGAGCCGCAGCCCTCGCAGATGTAGCAGGAGCCGGCGCGCTGCATCTTCGTACCGCAGGAGAAGCACAGCGGGGCGTCGGCCTGGATGCCCAACTGCATCTCCACCAGTTCAGCACTGGTGTGGGCCTGCTGCGGGGCGGGCTTGGCCGCCTCTTCCTGCTTCGGCGGCAAGACGGCCTTCAGCTCCTGGGCACGCGGTGCCGACTGGGCCAGGCCCTCGACGTCGACCTCGTCCTCGTTCGGCTCGTACGAACCGGTCTCCAGGTGCCGCTGACGCTCCTCGGCGGAGTGGATGCCGAGCGCGGAGCGCGTCTCGAAGGGCAGGAAGTCCAGCGCCAGGCGGCGGAAGATGTAGTCGACGATCGACTGCGCCATCCGCACGTCCGGGTCGTCCGTCATACCGGCCGGCTCGAAGCGCATGTTGGTGAACTTCGAGACGTACGTCTCCAGCGGCACGCCGTACTGGAGGCCGACGGAGACCGCGATGGAGAAGGCGTCCATCATGCCCGCGAGGGTCGAGCCCTGCTTGGACATCTTCAGGAAGACCTCACCGAGACCGTCGTCCGGGTAGGAGTTGGCGGTCATGTAGCCCTCGGCACCGCCGACGGTGAAGGACGTGGTGATGCCGGGACGTCCCTTCGGGAGGCGCTTGCGGACCGGGCGGTACTCGACGACCTTCTCGACCGCGGTCCGGATCGTCTCCTCGGCCTTCTCGGTGATCTCGGCCTTCTCCTTCTCCTTGGTCTTCGCGGAGAGGGGCTGGCCGACCTTGCAGTTGTCGCGGTAGATCGCGAGTGCCTTGACGCCCAGCTTCCAGGCCTCGAAGTAGATCTCCTCGACCTCCTCGACGGTCGCCGTCTCCGGCATGTTGACCGTCTTGGAGATGGCGCCGGAGATCCACGGCTGGATCGCGGCCATCATGCGGACGTGGCCCATCGGGGAGATGGCGCGCTCGCCCATGGCGCAGTCGAACACCTCGTAGTGCTCGGGCTTGAGGCCGGGGGCGTCGATCACGTTGCCGTGGTCGGCGATGTGGGCGACGATCGCCTCGATCTGCTCTTCCAGGTAACCGAGGCGGCGCAGGGCCTGCGGGACGGTGCCGTTGACGATCTGCATCGAGCCGCCGCCGACCAGCTTCTTGAACTTGACCAGCGCGAGGTCGGGCTCGACACCGGTGGTGTCGCAGGACATCGCGAGGCCGATGGTGCCGGTCGGGGCGAGCACGGACGCCTGGGAGTTACGGAAGCCGTTCTTCTCGCCGAGGCGAAGGACATCTCCCCAGGCCTCGCTGGCGGCGGCCCACACCGGGGTGTCCAGGTCGTCCATGCGGACGGCCTTGTCGTTGGCGTCCGAGTGCTGCTTCATGACGCGCTTGTGGGCATCGGCGTTGCGGGCATAACCGTCGTACGGGCCGACCACCGAGGCGAGTTCGGCGGAGCGGCGGTAGGCCGTGCCGGTCATCAGCGAGGTGATGGCGCCGGCGAGGGCGCGACCGCCGGCGGAGTCGTAGGCGTGGCCGGTGGCCATCAGCAGGGCGCCGAGGTTGGCGTAGCCGATGCCGAGCTGGCGGAACGCGCGCGTGTTCTCGCCGATCTTCTGGGTCGGGAAGTCCGCGAAGCAGATCGAGATGTCCATCGCGGTGATGACCAGCTCGACGACCTTCTGGAAGCGCTCGGCCTCGAAGGACTGGTTGCCCTTGCCGTCGTCCTTCAGGAACTTCATCAGGTTCAGCGAGGCCAGGTTGCAGGACGTGTTGTCCAGGTGCATGTACTCGCTGCACGGGTTCGACGCGGTGATGCGGCCGGACTCGGGGCAGGTGTGCCAGGTGTTGATGGTGTCGTCGTACTGGATGCCGGGGTCGGCACAGGCCCAGGCGGCCTCGGCGATCTTGCGGAAGAGGCTCTTGGCGTCGACCTCCTCGATGACCTCGCCGGTCATCCGGCCGCGCAGCCCGAACTGGCCGCTCTGCTCGACCGCCTTCATGAACTCGTCGTTGACGCGGACGGAGTTGTTGGCGTTCTGGTACTGAACGGACGCGATGTCGTCGCCGCCCAGGTCCATGTCGAAGCCCGCGTCGCGCAGGACGCGGATCTTCTCCTCTTCCTTGACCTTGGTCTCGATGAAGTCCTCGATGTCGGGGTGGTCCACGTCGAGGACGACCATCTTGGCGGCGCGGCGTGTGGCGCCACCGGACTTGATCGTTCCTGCCGAGGCGTCGGCGCCGCGCATGAAGGAGACCGGGCCGGAGGCATTGCCGCCGGAGGACAGCAGCTCCTTGGAGGAGCGGATGCGGGAGAGGTTCAGGCCGGCGCCGGAGCCGCCCTTGAAGATCATGCCCTCTTCCTTGTACCAGTCGAGGATCGACTCCATGGAGTCGTCGACGGACAGGATGAAACAGGCGGAGACCTGCTGGGGCTGCGGCGTGCCCACGTTGAACCAGACGGGGCTGTTGAAGCTGAAGATCTGGTGCAGCAGGGCGTACGCCAGCTCGTGCTCGAAGATCTCGGCGTCGGCGGGCGAGGCGAAGTACTTGTGGTCCTCACCGGCCTTCCGGTACGTCTTCACGATGCGGTCGATCAGCTGCTTGAGGCTGACCTCGCGCTGGGGGGTACCCACTGCACCGCGGAAGTACTTGCTGGTGACGATGTTGACCGCGTTCACCGACCAGAAGTCGGGGAACTCCACGCCGCGCTGCTCGAAGTTGACCGAGCCGTCGCGCCAGTTGGTCATGACGACGTCACGGCGCTCCCAGGCCACCTCGTCGTAGGGGTGCACCCCAGGGGTGGTGTGGATGCGCTCGACACGCAGGCCCTTGCTCGCCCTGGTGCTCTTGGCGCGGGAACTCCGTGCCGGACCGCTCGCCGTCTCTGTCATGCCGCCTCCCTGTACGGGCGAAAACGCCCTGAAGTGCCCCGTTGTTCCCGTGGCACGGTGTTCTGTCTGGTATTGCGGGCACCTACTCTCATCGCCCGCAACAGGTCTTCATATCGCCGCCGCCCGGCCGGGCCCCGAGCTGCCGTCCGGGTCCGGCCCGCCGGTCAGTCGGCGGCGCCTGCGGGCTCGGGGACGGGTGCCGCCCCTCCGGGCCCGCGGTCGTCTTCCTGGCTCCCCGCGTCCGCGCGGTCTTCGTCGTCCGCGTCGGGGTGTCCCGTCTCCGCCCTGAGTTCCGCGATGGCCACCTCGAAGTCGTCGAGCGAGTCGAAGGCTCGGTAGACGGACGCGAACCGCAGGTAGGCGACGAGATCCAGCTCCTGCAACGGGCCGAGTATGGCCAGCCCCACATCGTGGGTGGTCAGCTCGGCGCTTCCGGTGGCCCGCACCGCCTCCTCGACCCGCTGGCCGAGCTGGGCGAGCGCGTCCTCGGTGACAGGCCGCCCCTGGCACGCCTTGCGCACACCGTTGATGATCTTCGTACGACTGAAAGGCTCGGTGACTCCGGACCGCTTGACCACCATGAGCGAGCACGTCTCCACGGTCGTGAAACGACGGGAGCAGTCAGGGCACTGGCGGCGCCTGCGGATCGACGTGCCGTCGTCGGTCGTACGACTGTCGACGACACGACTGTCGGGGTGCCTGCAGAAGGGGCAGTGCATGAATTCCCAACCCTCCTCACAGCAGACTCAATAGCCTCGCTGGGCCTCTTGCGCCCCACGAAGCAGCCCCAAGCATAGGCGATGACCATGAGTGCGGAGACCCGGGGGACCACAACTTCTGGGCTGCTGTAGCAATCCAACCACTAGATGTGGGGATCAGCTCACACTTCCAGGCCGTACGCGCGTGTCGGACGCCAAGGCCCTGGTGACACATGACAGGCCGGGCCCCACCGCCCCCACGCCTTCGGCGGCACCGCTGTCCGCGACGTCACCCCGACACGGCCGCCTCCCTTTCGTACCGCAGGCGTATCGCTGCGGCACATGCGGAGATACCGTGGGCGCCGCGGGGAGGGGGCGTGGGACTCCCGCACAGATGAGGGCTCGTCCCAGGGCAGGGGGATGCCGGATGGCAGACTGGGGCAACAGTCCACGAGGCGATCACCCCGGCGGTGAAGAGTACAGCAATGGGCCCTTTTGCCCGCCAGGTGGCGCGGCCGCCAATACACCCGGACACATGATCGCGTCCGATGATTCGCGATTTTTCACTCGAACGTGTGTTTGGCGCAACCTTTCGAAAGCAACTACCGTTGTCCAGCAGGGAGACCATCGAGAGGGGCCGACGTGACCACCACCGCAGACAGCGCCGCCATCACTGCCCAGGACCGCTCCCAGGGCCGACTGGAGCCGGTGCATGCGATGAACGACGCCACGAACCCTGAGGGGCACAAGCGCTCCCTGCCGGGACGACCTCCGGGCATCCGGGCGGACAGCTCCGGACTCACCGACCGCCAGCGTCGGGTGATCGAGGTCATCAGGGATTCGGTGCAGCGTCGCGGCTATCCGCCGTCGATGCGGGAGATCGGCCAGGCCGTCGGCCTGTCCAGCACCTCCTCCGTCGCACACCAGCTGATGGCACTGGAGCGCAAGGGCTTCCTGCGCCGCGACCCGCACCGTCCGCGCGCCTACGAAGTGCGCGGCTCTGACCAGGCCGCCTCCGCGCAGCCCACGGACACGGCGGGCAAGCCGGCCGCGTCGTACGTCCCGCTGGTCGGCCGTATCGCCGCCGGTGGTCCGATCCTCGCGGAGGAGTCCGTCGAGGACGTCTTCCCCCTCCCCCGCCAGCTCGTCGGCGACGGTGAGCTGTTCGTCCTGAAGGTCGTCGGTGACTCGATGATCGAGGCCGCGATCTGCGACGGTGACTGGGTCACGGTCCGCCGCCAGCCGGTCGCAGAGAACGGCGACATCGTGGCCGCGATGCTCGACGGCGAAGCCACCGTCAAGCGCTTCAAGCGCGAGGACGGCCACGTCTGGCTGCTGCCGCACAACGCGGCCTACGAGCCGATCCCCGGCGACGACGCGACCATCCTCGGCAAGGTGGTGGCCGTACTGCGCCGCGTCTGACCCAGCGCGCCGCGTCGGGCGGGCCCAGTCGGCCCGCCCCCTGACCGGACCCCGGGACCCCTGCGCCGGTTCCGGGGTCCTGCGCTGTCCGGGGTCGGTATGTGAGCTGACCAGCGGGATCCAGGGCCGGCACCTGACATGGGGGCCGGCCTGTCGCTCGGTCGCCGCAGAGCGACCCCGAGTCAGCCGTCCTCCGCCTGCTGGGCCACCGCGTCGATCGCCGCGAGTGACTTCCGCACCTGGTTGCGGTCCGTCGTGTACCAGAAGTCGGGCAGCGACGCCTTCAGATACCCCCCGTACCGGGCCGTCGCCAGGCGCTGGTCCAGCACGGCGACCACGCCACGGTCGCCCGCCGCCCGTACGAGACGGCCGGCGCCCTGGGCCATGAGGAGCGCGGCGTGGGTGGCGGCGACCGCCATGAAGCCGTTGCCGCCCGCGTCCTCCACGGCCTTCTGGCGGGCGCTCATCAGAGGGTCGTCCGGGCGCGGGAACGGGATCTTGTCCATGACGACCAGCTGACAGCTGGGTCCGGGAACGTCCACGCCCTGCCAGAGCGAGAGTGTGCCGAAGAGGCAGGTCTTGGGGTCTGCCGCGAAGTTCTTGATGAGCTCGCCGAGCGTCTCCTCTCCCTGCAGCAGGATCGGGAACTCCGGGATCCGGGAGCGCAGCTCCTCCGCGGCCAGCTGGGCGCCGCGCATCGAGGAGAACAGGCCCAGGGTGCGCCCGCCCGCCGCCTGGATCAGCTCCGTCAGCTCATCGAGCATGTCCGCGCGGTCGCCGTCCCGCGCCGGGCGCGCCAAGTGCTTGGCGACGTACAGGATGCCCTGCTTGCGGTAGTCGAAAGGCGAGCCGACGTCGATGCCCTTCCACTGCGGGAGGTCGTCGCCCTCGGTGCCCTCGGGGGCGAGGCCCAGGGAGGCGCCGACGCCGTTGAAGTCGCCGCCGAGCTTCAGCGTCGCGGAGGTCAGAACCACGGAGCGGTCAGCGAAGAGCTTCTCCCGCAGCAGCCCCGAGACGGACATGGGGGCGACGCGCAGGGATGCGCCGAAGCGGTCGTGGCGCTCGTACCAGACCACGTCCCATTCGGAGCCGTTCGTGATCCGCTCCGCGACGTCGTGCACGTTCTCCACGGAGGCCAGGGCCTGCTTGCGGACCGCGTCCTCGTCCTGGACGGACTTGTCGCGGGTGGTGCCGATCGCGGAGATGACCGTCCGGCACGCGTCGCGCAGCGCCATGAGCGCGTACCCGAGGTCCTCCGGGATCTCCTCCAGACGGCCGGGAAGCGCCAGCTCCATCAACCGTTCGAAACCCTCGGCGGCGGTCTGGAGCTGATCCGCGGCCTTCTCGTTGACGAGTCTCGCGGCCCGGCGCACGGCTCGGTTGACCTGCCCCGGCGTGAGTTCGCCGGTGGCGACCCCGGTGACGCGGGAGACCAGTTCGTGGGCCTCGTCGACGATCAGCACCTCGTGCTGCGGGAGGACCGGGGCGCCCTCGATAGCGTCGATCGCGAGCAGCGCGTGGTTGGTGACGACGACCTCGGCGAGCTTGGCACGCTCACGGGCCATCTCGGCGAAGCACTCGGCGCCGTACGCGCACTTCGAGGCGCCCAGGCACTCCCTCGACGACACCGACACCTGGGCCCAGGCCCGGTCCGAGATGCCTGGCGTGAGGTCGTCACGGTCGCCGGTCTCGGTCTCGTCGGCCCAGTCGCGCACCCGCAGCAGGTCCTGGCCCAGCTTGCTGGTCGGAGCGGCCGCCTCGAACTGGTCGAAGAGGCCCTCCTCCTCGTCCTGCGGGACACCCTCGTGCAGGCGGTGCAGGCACAGGTAGTTCGACCTGCCCTTGAGCATCGCGAACTCGGGCCGGCGGCGCAGCAGGGGGTGCAGCGACTCGACCGTTCTCGGCAGGTCGCGTTCGACCAGCTGGCGCTGCAGGGCCAGGGTGGCGGTCGCGACGACCACACGCTCCCCGTGCGCGAGCGCGGGCACCAGGTAACCCAGCGACTTGCCGGTGCCGGTGCCGGCCTGGACCAGCAGGTGGGAGCCGTCGTCGATCGCTGCTTCGACGGCTTCGGCCATGGCCACCTGACCGGGGCGCTCCGTACCGCCGACGGCAGCGACGGCAGCATGGAGGAGTTCGGGGAGTGAGGGCTTCGTCATAGCGCGACCACCCTACGACCCGGCACTGACAAACGGGTGATCAAGGCGGGCGCAGGGGGCGGGATCAAGGGCTGGGACTCCTCGACGGGTGGTGACGGGTGGTGGAGGACGGTCACTGACCGGCGACCGTCTGCTGTGGCCGCCCGGGACAGGGCGAGCAGATCGAGGAATTCCGTCGGCGCGCGGAACCTCGGCGGCGCGGGCCGTGTTCAATGAGTGATGGCGCGGTGGCACAGCGCTACAGGAGATGCCGGACAGACCGGTCACGGACCATGAGGGCGGCCCGCTTGGCGGGCAGGTCGACCTCGGCGGAGAGCCGGAAGCCGGCGCTGAGGAAAGCGGCGACGGAGGGGGTGTTGCGGATGTCGGGTTCCGCGATGACGCGTGCGCAGGAGGGCCGCTCCGCGAGAACGAGATCGGCCACGGCGCGGAGCAGCAGGCCGCCGAGACCGCGTCCTCGGTCTGCGACCCCGCCGACGAGGAGATGCAGTCCGGTGTCGTGAGGCCGGGCCGGGTAGTGGCGGGCCAGGGGGTCCAGATCCGCCCGATAGATCTCCCAGTAGCTCATCGGCTTTCCGTCCAGCACGCCGATGCACGGCACGCTGCGTCCGTCACCGGCGAGCTGGGCTCGTAGATGGTCCTCGGTCACGCTCTGCGGTCCGGACAGTTCCCAGAAGGCCGCGGCGGCGGGGTCGTTCATCCAGCGGCTGATGAGTTGCAGGTCGCGTTCCACGCGTACGGGGACGAGGCGGAACACGCCCGAGGGCGTCTCGGCCGGCCCCCAGTCGGCGACGCGGTCGAGGAGATCCTCGTACGGAAGGCCGGAGGCCGCGCCGGCCGTGGTGAGGGGGAAGGAGCACCGTGCGGGGTCCTGGTCGCGCCACGGTGATCCGTCGCGGGTACCGGTCGCCTCTTCCGCGACGAGGGCGAGGAGTTCGTCCGGCAGCCGAAGGTCCATGGTGTCCTCGGCGTGCCCGTCCGCACCACGCTCAGCACCGGCGTCGGCACCAGAACCCGCACCGGAAGCCGCGTCCGTGCCGATGTCGGAGGGGTTGGTGGAACCAGCACCGGCACCGGAAAAGGAGTCGACATGGGCGTCGGCCCCCGCGGTGACAGCGATGCCGGTATCGGCGGTCGGTTCGACGGGCGGCACCGCACGCTCCTCTCAGAAGGGGGATGGGCATGTCCTCAGGGACGGATGAAGAAGGTCGGTCGTGGTCGGGGACCGTCGGGGTGATCAGCAGTACAGGGGGTTGGCGATGGTGACGTAGACGGACTGGGTGTCGACCGGGCCGACAAGTTCGTCCAGGCCGTGCAGCCGGGTCAGCAGGTTGGCCTTGCAGCGCAGGACGGGTGAGTCGAGCAGCCGGGCGGGCAGGGAGGTGCGCAACCGGTCCGGGCCGGAGGCGACGTTCCCGAGGAAACGGCGGAAGGCGGCGAGCAGCAGGCGTTCGTCCGCCAGTCGCTGGGAGCCGAACGCGCCGATGAGGCCGAGCACGTTGTTGACCGCCAGGTAGTACGCGAGGCGCTCGTCGGTGACCTCGTCGCCGACGAACGTGTCGCTCTGCTCTCCGATGCCGGGCAGCCGGGCGTCGAGGTCCGCGCGCCGGGACTCGCGGAAGTAGTAGCCCTGGTTGTCGCGGTAGCGGCCGCCCGCGGGCCAGCCGTCGGCGTCCAGCAGAAGCAGGGTGTTCTGCTGGTGGGCCTCAAGGGCGACGCCGGCCTCACCGTCCAGCCACAGGACGGGGCGCACAGCGTGCTCGAGGTACCGCAGGAACCACTCGGCGGCGACGGCTCCGCGGGGCCGGCCGGTCCGGCGGGCGAGGCGTGTGACGACCTCGGCCAGCCGAGACCGCAGGGCCGGGCCCGGTGTCTTCGGGGAGTCCGGGCCGGTTCCCGGCGGCGGGGTCGGTGAGCTCGGGCGCGGGGAGACGAGACCGGCGACGCAGGAGACATCGTCCGAAGGGCTGAACGGGTTGTGGCGGATCACCACGTCCAGACCGGGCAGCGGGGCGCCGTCGGATCCGTCGACAGCGAGCCAGGCGGGGTCGCGGACGATGTCGAAGCCCGGGTGCACAGCCTGCCACTGCTGCGCGAGGCCGCTGCGGAGCAGGCGGTGGATTTCGACGCCGCGGTGGAGCTCCTTGCGGAGATTCTCACGACGGGAGTTGGTGATGCGCAGGGCCAGCGACAGCTTGAGCATCGCGGGTGCGCCCGTCCGGTAGACGGTGCGTACGGAGGAGGTGGGCTGCCAGGGGGTGCCGTGGGTGCCCAGGTCACGGAGGAGTCCGCCGTCCAGCAGGGCAGCGGTCTCGGGACGGTGCAGGACCTCGCGCGCCTGCCAGGGGTGCAGGGGCAGGAGGGCGTACCCGTCGGGCAGCGGGATTCCGGCCCCGGCCAGACGGGCGGTGAGGGTGGCGGCGGCGACAGGGCGGCCGCGTTCGGTCCAGGAGGTGTCGGTGGCGAGGACGGAGGGGGCTACAGCCATCCAGTGCAGAGGGAAGGAGCCGCACAACTCGGGCGAGAACAGCCGGGCTTCGGCCTCGGAGAGACCCTCGCGGCTCTTCGGGGCCGGATGCAGGGGGTGTCCGAGGAGGAGTGCCTGCTCCGCGGAGAGGAAGAGATCGGGTCCGCCGGCCGGGTGTTCCCGGCGGTCGCTGAGGAAGACGGCGACGCGGCGGACGGAGTCGGCGACACTCGCGACGAACCCGACGCTGTCGACGACACCGGTGTCGACGGCGGGGTCTGCGGCACACATGGGACGGGGGTCCAGGGTGCTCACGGGAGTGCCGAAATCGCGGGCCGCCCTGGGACCGGCAGCAGGACCGGAGACGGATCCGGGGCCATGGCAGGGGCCGATCGCCCTGCGTGGCGTCTCCCTGGCGAGCAGGGCGGCGATCGTGACGGCGTCGGCCGGCGGAGCCGGGTCGGGAGCGTGGGCCAGACGAGGCGGGCCGAAGCGATGCCAGCCTGTCGGCGACCAGTAGCGGACCGGGGCGAGGAGGCCCGTGCCGCTGGCGGGAAGGGGAATGTGGAGGATGCCGTCGGCGGGGGCGGGTCGGCCTGTTTCGCGCACCCAACAGCGCAGCAGGTTCTCCACGGCGGCTGCCTGGGCGACGGTGTGCGGGTCGGGATGCTCCAGGGCGTCGGAGGCACAGCCGCCGTGCCCCAGCCCCTCGGCGCATTGGGCCGCAGGCCTCTGCCGGGGGACCGCCGGATTCTCCGACGCCCGCGAGGCCCCCGAGACTCGGTGATCAGCAGAGCCTTGTGCCCTCGTCGTGGCATGGCCGTCGGGTTCGGGGATGGCGTTCAAGACAGGTACCTCGTGGGATGGTTCCGGGGACATGCAGTCGGACAGGGCGAGGTTTGCGGACGAGAGAGCTACTCGGCCGCAGGCGTCAGAAGGTGAGGACTCGCGACGTGTAAGCCCGCGACGCGTAGGCCTGCGGCAGGAAGGCCAGTGAGCAGAAGACCGGCAGGGCGACGGTTCGTGGCGTGGCCCGTCACGCCCTGGAGACTCACTCGCCTACCCGGTGCTGCAGTGCGGCCCCGTGGCACCGGGCCACCGTCCCGACAGCGTCGGCCAAGCGGTCCAGTACGGCGGCCGCTTGTTCATCCGTGATCGTCAAGGGCGGCAGCAGCCGTACGACGCTCGCTGGACGGCCGCCGAGACCGACGATGAGGCCGCGCCGCAGGCACTCGCGCTGGACCGCGGCCGCCAGGTCGGGGGCGGCGGGAAGCGTCCGGCGTCCGCTGTCATGTGCCCCCGGTGCCCCCTTGCCGCCACCCGTGCCCTCTGCACCCCCCGAGGCATCCCGATCCACCAGTTCCACCCCGATCATCAGCCCTCTCCCCCTCACCTCTCCCACACACGCGAACTGCCCGACCAGTCCCTGGAGTTGATCGAGCATGCGTGACCCGACAGTCGCGGCCCGCTCGGCGAGACCGTTCTCGCGGACGTGGGCGAGGGTCGCCGCCCCGGCGGCCATGGCGAGTTGGTTGCCGCGGAAGGGGGCGGCCTGGGTGTCGGGTTCCCCGGTGCCGAGGTCGTCGCGGTGGACCACGACGGCCAGCGGCAGGCTGCCTCCGATGGCGTCGGAGAGGACCATCACATCGGGACACACCCCGCTGTGCTGGACCGCCCAGAAGGCGCCGGTCCGTCCGACGCCGGTCTGGATCTCGTCGGCGATGAGGGGGACGGACCGGTCGGCGGTGAGCTGCCGCATGCGCCGCAGCCAGGCGTCCGGCGCGGGGAGCACCCCGCCCTCGCCCTGGACGGGCTCGACGATCATCCCGGCGGGAAGCGACCGGCCCGGCCCGGGGTCGCCCAGGAGAGACGCGGCCCAGTCGGCGGCGTGGTCGACGCCGCGCTCACCCTCGAGCCCATAGGGGCAGTGGTAGCCCCGTGAGCTGGTCGGGCGGGCGGCCCGTGTGTCGGCGGACGCGTCGAGTGATCCCGTGGCGGTGCAGTGGTGGGCGCCGGTGAACGTCACGAGACCGGTCCGCCCGGTCGCCGCGCGTGCCAGTTCGGAGGCGGTGTGCAGGGCGTCGCTGCCGGACGGGCCGCAGAACCGCACGCGGGCCCGCGCGGCGAGTTCCGGCGGCAGGGTGCGGAGGAGCTCGGTGACGAAGGCTTCCTTGACGGGGGTGGTGAAGTCCAGGGCGTTCAGGGGCGCGCCGGAGTCGAGGACCTTGCGGATGGCGCCGAGAACGACCGGGTGGTTGTGCCCGAGGGCGAGCGCGCCGGCGCCGGAGAGGCAGTCCAGGTAGCGGCGGCCGTCCGCGCCCTCGATGGTCAGTCCTCGTGCCCGCACGGGCACGATCGGCAAGGCGCGGGCGTAGGTGCGGGCCGCGGACTCGCGTGCGGACTGGCGGCGCGGGAGCACCTCCTGCGCGGATCGTGCTGCCGGGACCGTGTCCTCGGCGGCTCCACCGGGGAAGGATTTCACCTGCGTACGCCGCACAGCGGCCTCCTCTGACGCACAACCCCCACGAGCGGATTCCGCCACGGCTTGCCTGACCTCCCACTGGGCACGGGTACGGAGGACCGCACACAGACAGCAGGACCCCCACCGCTACCAACCCCGGACCGCGCACGGGGTTACGGGTTGCATCAAGATCCTTTCCGTGACGGAACTGTTGCCGTTCCGTCGGACCGCCCCCACAGCCACCGCATAGTGTGTGGTGCCGTTCCCGGACGCCGTGATGCCGTGAGACCGACCTGAACTCCCCGCGAGTCGGGCGGAGATCACGCCCGAGGCGACGGTTCGTTCCAGTTCGTTTCACCTCAGGGGGAGTCAGATCATGCGATCCACACGGCAGTCGTCCGTCACCGGCCGAGGGGGGAGGGCGCACCGCAGGAACTCCCCCGTGCTGGCCGCCGTGGCCCTCGCCTCGGCGCTCGCGCTGACCGCCACCGCCTGTGAGTCGGGGGACGCCGAGGCGAGCGGTGAGTCCTCCCCGTCCGCCATCACCTCGGACGACGGCAAGTTGAGGATCCCGGACGACATCCGGGACCGGCTCCGCGAGCACGGGATCGACATCGACAAGTGGAAGAACGGCGCCTGGAAGAACTGGGACCGGGACGAATGGCTGCGCGAGGCCAACGAGTACGTCAACCCGATCATCGAGGGCCTGTGGGACCCGGACCGCATGCGGGAGGCCGAGGAGCCGGACCAGGGCGTCGGCGACCTCTCCGGTGACCAGGGGGTCACCGACCCCGCACCCCAGCCGGTCGAGGCGCAGGCCGTGCCGCCGTCGTACCACGCCAACGCGCCCACGGCAGGCAAGGTGTTCTTCGACTCCCCCGAGGGCTCGGCCGTCTGCTCGGCGACGGTGGTGAAGGACCCGGCCCACCCGGGCAAGTCCAACCTGGTGTGGACGGCGGGCCACTGCGTGCACGCGGGCAAGAAGGGCGGCTGGTACCGCAACATCGCGTTCGTGCCGTCGTACAACGACGACGGCAAGCCGGTCGAGGCGCTGGAGAACGCCACCCGTGAGGACGTTGCCCCTTACGGCGTCTGGTGGGGCGACTGGGCGCAGACCTCGGACCGGTGGATCGAGCAGGGCGGGTCGACGGGCGGGGACGGCGCCCCGTACGACTTCGCGGTCATCCATGTGACGCCGGAAAAGGGAAGTGGCGGCAAGTCGCTGGAGGAGACGGTCGGTTCGGCGCTGCCGGTCGACTTCAGGGCGCCCGCCGTACCGAAGGTGAAGAGCCTCACGGCGATCGGCTACCCGGCCGCGCCGCCGTACGACGGGCAGAAGCTGTACCAGTGCCAGGACCGGCCCGGGCGGCTGTCGGTCACCGCGTCGGATCCGACGATGTACCGCATCGGCTGCACCATGACCGGCGGTTCGTCCGGCGGCGGCTGGGTCGCGACGGGCTCGGACGGCGAGCCGGCGCTGGTGTCCAACACCTCGATCGGCCCGGTGACGTCGGGCTGGCTGGCGGGACCGCGCCTGGGCGACGTGGCCAAACGCGTGTACGACTCGGTCAGTGAGAAGTACGCGGAGCGGTGAGCACCGACTGAGCGCCTCGGCGGTGGGGTGGCGCCCGGCGCACCGGCAGGGTACCGGGCGCCCCTGACGCGCCGGGTGCTCCGGCCATGTACCCGGCGCACCGGCGTGTGGGCTCATCAGACACCTTCACGACCCCACCCCCGTATGCGGGCGCAGTGGGGTGTCGCGCCGGAGCCGGGGCCTCCGGCGCATTCATGACATGCACACGCAGCACGCATGAGCGACATGAGCAAGACCTACGGCGGTCGCTGACCGGGGCATGCCGAAGGCCCACTCCCTGGGAGGCGCTTTCCAGGGGGCGGGCCTTCTCACTTCAGGGCCGACGGCGTCAGAGCGCCGGAGCCGGAACGTACGGCGTGAGCTCCGCCGCCAGTTCCTCATGCACCCGCAGCTTGAGCAGGGTGCCCTCCGGGGTGTGCTCCTCGGAGATCACCTCGCCCTCGTCGTGGGCACGTGCGACCAGCTTGCCGTGCGTGTACGGCACGAGCACCTCGATCTCGACCGACGGGCGCGGCAGTTCGTTGTCGATGAGCGCGAGCAGTTCCTCGATGCCCTGGCCGGTGCGGGCCGAGACGGCGATGGACCGCTTCTCGACGCGCAGCAGCCGCTGCAGGGTCAGGGGGTCGGCCGCGTCCGCCTTGTTGATCACGACGATCTCGAGCACGTCGGTGGCGCCGACGTCCCTGATCACCTCGCGCACGGCGGCCAGCTGCTCCTCCGGGTTCGGGTGCGAACCGTCCACCACGTGCAGGATCAGGTCGGACTCGCCGACCTCCTCCATCGTGGAGCGGAACGCCTCGACCAGGTGGTGCGGCAGGTGCCGGACGAAGCCGACCGTGTCGGCCAGCGTGTACAGCCGACCGCTCGGGGTCTCTGCCCGGCGCACGGTCGGGTCGAGGGTCGCGAACAGCGCGTTCTCGACCAGCACGCCCGCGCCCGTGAGGCGGTTGAGCAGCGAGGACTTGCCGGCGTTGGTGTAGCCCGCGATGGCCACGGACGGCACCTTGTGACGCTTGCGCTCCTGGCGCTTGATCTCACGGCCGGTCTTCATCTCCGCGATCTCCCGGCGCATCTTCGCCATCTTCTCGCGGATCCGCCGCCGGTCCGTCTCGATCTTGGTCTCACCGGGACCACGGGTGGCGAGGCCGCCGCCCTTGCCGCCGCCCATCTGCCGGGACAGCGACTGGCCCCAGCCGCGCAGCCTCGGCAGCATGTACTGCATCTGCGCGAGCGCGACCTGCGCCTTGCCCTCTCGGGACTTGGCGTGCTGCGCGAAGATGTCCAGGATCAGGGCCGTGCGGTCGATGACCTTGACCTTGACCACGTCCTCGAGGTGGATCAGCTGGCCCGGGCTGAGCTCACCGTCGCAGATGACGGTGTCCGCGCCCGTCTCGAGGACGATGTCGCGCAGCTCCTCGGCCTTGCCGGAGCCGATGTACGTGGCCGCGTCGGGCTTGTCGCGGCGCTGAGTGACACCGTCGAGTACGAGCGCGCCCGCGGTCTCCGCGAGGGCGGCGAGCTCCGCGAGGGAGTTGTCCGCGTCCTGCACGGTTCCCGTGGTCCAGACGCCGACGAGGACGACCCGCTCCAGGCGGAGCTGGCGGTACTCGACCTCGGTGACGTCCTCGAGCTCGGTGGAGAGGCCCGCCACACGGCGCAGAGCCGCGCGCTCGGAGCGGTCGAACTGGTCGCCGTCCCGCTCTCCGTCGATCTCGTGGCTCCAGGCGACGTCCTCTTCCATCAGGGCATCGGCCCGAAGACCCTCGGGGTGGCTGTGCGCGAAGCGCTTGGTGTCCTGGGAAAAGGAAGAAGAGGAGGTCATTGGATCCTTACGTAGCTTGGAAACCGTCTTGGCGACGGACCGCTGAGAGCCGTCCCGTCACTGTCCACAACGCACGAGCACTCCGGGAGATTCCCCGGCGCTCCGTGCCGCGCCGACCTGAAGATGTTCGCACGGCACGGGGCGTCTCGTCACCGTGTTATCGGGGGCCTGCCGCGGTCGGTGCGGCCGGCTTCACGGGCGCATCCGGCTTCCAGTCCGGGTGCCCCGGCATCGGCGGGGTCTTCTCGCCGTACAGCCAGCCCTGGAAGAAGCCCTCCATGTCGCGCCCGGCGATCTCGGTGGCGAGCCGGACGAAGTCCCGGGTCGTGGCCGTGTCGTCCTGGTGGCGGCCGACCCACGCGCGCTGCAGGCGTTCGAAGGCCGGGCGGCCGATCTCCTGGCGCAGGGCGTACAGGACGAGTGCGGCACCGTCGTAGACGTTGGGCCGGAAGATGCCGGTCTTGCGGCCCGGCTCGGGTGCCTTGGGGGCGGCGGGTGGTCCCCCGGCTGCGCGCCAGCGGTCGGAGGCGCCGTACGCGGCCTTCATCCGGTCCCGCACCGGCTTGCCGGCCTGCTCCTCGGCGTACAGGGCCTCGTACCAGGTGGCGTGCCCCTCGTTGAGCCACAGGTCGGACCAGGTGCCGGGGCCGACACTGTTGCCGAACCACTGGTGGGCCAGCTCGTGGACCATGATCGACTCGACGTACCACGGCGGGTGGACGGGCTCGGTGAACAGTTCCCGCTCGAAGAGGGAGAGCGTCTGGGTCTCCAGTTCGAAGCCGGTGGAGGCGTCGGCCATGAGCAGGCCGTACGTCTCGAAGGGGTAGCGGCCGACCTTGCTCTCCATCCACTCGATCTGGGCGGGCGTCTTCTCCAGCCAGGGTTCGAGGGCCTCGCGGAACTGTGTCGGTACGACGTCCCGGACGGGCAGGCCGTGCGGGCCGCTGCGGTGCAGCACCGTGGACCGGCCGATGGAGACCTGGGCCAGCTCGGTGGCCATGGGGTGCCGGGTCCGGTACGTCCACGTGGTCGAGCCGTCCGACCTGTCCACACCGTCGAGCAGGCCGTTGGCGACCGCCGTGTGCCCGTCGGGTGCGCTGACCCGGATGGTGAAGACCGCCTTGTCGGAGGGGTGGTCGTTGCACGGGAAGACCAGGTGCGCGGCGTCGGCCTGGTTGGCCATGGCGAGCCCGTCCGCGGTGCGCACCCAGCCACCCTCGCGCCCCTCGGCGGGCACGGGGTCGCTGGTGTGCCGGACGGTGATCCGCATCCAGTTGTCGTCCGACACGGAGTCCTCGGGCGTGATCACCAGGTCCTCGCCGACGGTGCGGAACTGCGCGGGGTCGCCGTCGACCTCGACCGACTCGACGGTGCCGTGGGCGAAGTCCAGGTTGACCCGCTCCAGGTCGGCGGTGGTCCAGGCGTCGATGGTGGTGACGGCCCGCAGCGGCTCGCGGTTGTTGCCCGGGTAGGTGAGGGAGAGGTCGTACGACGCGACGTCGTAGCCGGGGTTGCCCAGGTACGGGAAGAGGCGGTCGCCGACGCCGAGCGGGACGGCGGGGTCGCTCGCGGCGACGAGGCAGACGGAGACGGCCGAGGCCAGCAGTGCGGCGGATGTCCGTCGACGCAGGGTGCCGGACACTCGGAGGTGAGGGGTGTGGGGGGTGTGGGGCATGCCCCACCGCTACCAGCGCGCGCGGGCGCGACGGAGGCGGCGCGCGTCGGCCCCACCCGAACCGGGGACCGGCCCGTGCGCCGGGTGCCGTCCACTCTCAGCCGACGGGGGTCCCGGCCCGCCCAGTCCCTGCGTCGGACCGGCTCAGCCGCCCTGCGTCTGCGGCTGCGCCCGGCCCACGTCGTACACCCCGGCCACATTGCGCATGGCCCGCATCAGGGCGGGCAGGTGGGCCGCGTCCGGGAGCTGCACGGTGTACGTGTGACGCACCTGCTGCTGGGCCGGGGGCTCGACGGTCGCGGAGACGATCTCGGCGCCTTCTAGGGCCATGGCCTCGGTGAGGTCCGCGAGCAGGTGCGGACGGACGAACGATTCGGCGACCAGCGTGACCCGGCACTCGGCGGTCTCGCCCCAGCGCACACCGACTTCCGCACGCCCCCCGTCCCGCATACGCGCCACAGCGGCGCACTCCACGCGGTGCACCGTGACCGCTCCCCCGCGTACGGCGAAGCCGGTGATCTCGTCGGGCGGTACGGGCGTACAGCAGCGCGCGAGCCGGACGGTCGCGCCGGGCAGCTCGGCGAGGACATCGGCGGTGGCGGCGCGTGCGGCACACTGCTCGGGGGCCCCGTCCGCGTCGGGTGCGTCGGCGGCCGGCCGAAGAGCCGACCGGTCCTCCGGGGCCTCCTGCGCCTCGCTCCGCTGTGCCTCGGCCTGCACCGGGTGGGCGGCCAGCCACCGCTGGATGGCGATCCGGGCCGCGGGCGTGTGGGCGTGCTCCAGCCACTCCCGTGAGGGCTCGGACGCCGGGTCCTGGCCCATGAGGAGCTGGACGGTGTCACCGTCCTTCAGGACGGTGCTCAGCGTCGCGAGGCGGCCGTTGACGCGGGCGCCGATGCACGCATGCGCGTCCTCGCCGTACTGCGCGTACGCGGCGTCCACACAGGTCGCCCCCTCGGGCAGGCCGAGCGTGCCGCCGTCGGGCCGGAAGACGGTGATCTCGCGGTCCTGGGCTAGGTCCTCACGCAGGGTCGACCAGAAGTGGTCGGGGTCGGGGGCCGCCTCCTGCCAGTCGAGGAGCCGGGAGAGCCACCCCGGGCGCGTGGGGTCGACGCGCTCGCCGTCGGCGGGGTCGTCGGGGGCCGGCGCGTACGGGTTGCCGAGGGCGACGACGCCGGCCTCGGCGACCTTGTGCATCTGGTGCGTGCGGATGAGGACTTCGACGACCTGGCCGTCCTCGCGGGCGACCGCCGTGTGCAGGGACTGGTACAGGTTGAACTTCGGTACGGCGATGAAGTCCTTGAACTCCGAGACCACCGGCGTCATGCAGGTGTGCAGCTCGCCCAGGACGCCGTAGCAGTCGGCGTCCTCGTTCACCAGCACCAGGACGCGGCCGAAGTCGGAGCCGCGGAGCCGGCCGCGTTTGCGGGAGACCCGGTGCACGGAGACGAAGTGGCGGGGGCGGATGAGGACTTCGGCCGGGATGTCCGCCTCACGCAGCACGCCGCGCACCTCGTCGGCGACCTCGGCCAGAGGGTCGTCCGCACGGGCGGCGTTGCGGACGATCAACTCCCTGGTGTGCGCGTACTCCTCGGGGTGCAGAATCGCGAAGACCAGGTCTTCCAGTTCGGTCTTGAGCGCCTGGACGCCGAGCCGTTCGGCGAGCGGGATGAGCACGTCACGTGTCACCTTCGCGATGCGCTCCTGTTTCTCGGGGCGCATGACGCCCAGGGTGCGCATGTTGTGCAGCCGGTCGGCGAGTTTGATCGACATGACGCGAACGTCGTTGCCGGTGGCGACGAGCATCTTCCGGAACGTCTCGGGCTCTGCGGCGGCGCCGTAGTCGACCTTCTCCAGTTTGGTGACGCCGTCGACGAGGTAGCGGACCTCCTCACCGAACTGCTCGCGGACCTGGTCGAGTGTCACGTCCGTGTCCTCGACGGTGTCGTGGAGCAGGGAGGCGGTCAACGTCGTCGTCTCGGCGCCCAGTTCCGCGAGGATCAGGGTCACGGCGAGCGGGTGCGTGATGTACGGCTCGCCGCTCTTGCGCATCTGGCCGCGGTGCGAGGACTCGGCCAGGACGTAGGCGTGGCGCAGGGTTTCGAGGTCCGCGTCGGGGTGGTGGGCACGGTGGGCCTCGACGACGTGGCTGATGGCGTCGGGCAGCCGACCGCGTGCGGCGGGGCCGAGCAGGGCGGCTCTGCCGAGGCGGCGCAGGTCGATCCGGGGGCGGGCCTTTCTGCGCGGCGCTGTCGGCGTCACCGGCCCCGACACCGCGCCCGGCATCGGGCCTGGGGTCACGGAATTCGTGGCCTCCGCACTCATGGGCACCTCCGGCTGCGTCAACCGGCGGACGGGGTGCCCCAGGGCGGACACGGCTCAGGGGGCGGCTTCGGTCCCCGTCCGGGCCGGTGCTTGATGCTACCGAGCCCACCACGCCCGGCTGACCGCCTCTCGCCGAGCGTGAAACTGATCACCCATTCGAGGGACGAATGTGAGGTTTGCACCCCCGTACGCCGTGACCCTGGCGGCCCTTTCCCGCCAAGTGGCCGGTTCCTGGCGGCGGTTTCGGGTCGGGTGGCCGACGGCGTGAGGCTGTGTCAGGACAGCCGGCGCCTGCTCATGCGCGCGTGGCGGTTCCAAGCCAGTCCGCGTCGATCTCGCCCTCGGCCACGATCACCGCCGGGCCGGTCATCTCGATCTCCCCGTCGGGACGCTCGGTGACCACCAGGGTGCCGCCGGGGACGTCCACGGTGTACGTCACCGGGGTGCCGGTGATCGACGGGTCGGCGCCGTCGCGGCGGGCGGTGGCCACGGCGACCGCGCACGCGCCGGTGCCGCACGAGCGGGTCTCGCCGGAGCCGCGCTCGTGTACGCGCAACGCCACGTGCTGAGGGCCGCGGTCGACCACGAACTCGACGTTCACGCCGTCCGGGTAAGCGGAGGCCGGGCTGACGGGCGGCGGCGAGAACAGATCGCCGGCGTCCGCCAGGTCCTCCACGAAGGCGACCGCGTGCGGGTTGCCCATGTTGACGTTGCGCGCGGGCCAGCTGCGCTCGCCGACACTCACGGTGACGTCACCCTCGGGGAGCACCGCCTTGCCCATGCCGACCGTGACGTCACCGTCCTTGGCGATGTGCACGGTCTTCACGCCCCCGCGCGTGGCGACGGCGAGGTCCCCTTCGGTCACGTGTCCGGCGCGCTGGAGGTAGCGGGCGAACACGCGCACGCCGTTGCCGCACATCTCGGCGATCGAGCCGTCGCCGTTGCGGTAGTCCATGAACCACTCGGCCTCGGCCGCCATGCCCTCGGCCTCGGGATGCGCCGCGGACCGCACCACGTGCAGCAATCCGTCACCGCCGATGCCCGCGCGGCGGTCGCACAGGGCGGCGACGACGGCCGAGGGAAGGTCGATGGCGTTCTCGGGGTCCGGGACGATCACGAAGTCGTTCTCGGTGCCGTGACCCTTGAGGAAGGCGATCCGCGTGCTCATGCCCCGATCGTACGGGGCGCTGTGCGAGCAGGGCCGACGAAGGGTGCCGGGGGATCCGGCCGTGCGGCCGTGCGGGCCCGCCGCGGCCGTGTCGCGCAGCTCCCCGCGCCCCTTCGAGGGAGCCCGTTCTCTAGCGGAGCCTCGCCACGCGCCAGACGGCCAGTACGACCACCGCGGCGACCATCACGGCGTACGCGAGGACGACCCGCCAGTCGGGTCTGCGGCCGGAACCCTTGGCCGGCAGACCGGGCCAGGTGTAGCCGACGCGGCGGGCGGCCATCATGCCCCAGCCGGCCGCGGTCGAGCAGATCAAGAGGCCGAGCATGGCGATGACGGCGCCGCTGTCGCCGAAGTCGAAGGCGAGCGGGAACGCGAACATCAGGGAGCCGAGTGCCGCGAGGCCCACGATGGGCGCGAGCTGCCAGATGCGCAGCCGGCGCTGCGGGCGCAGCTCGACCTCGACCTCGTCCGCGAACATCGCGCCGGGCTCGGGTCCGTCGTCGGTCACACCCTGCGTCTCGTCGGGCCCGTCGGAGCTGAGACGGTCGGTCTCCTGCTCCGCCTCGTCCCGGTCCTCCCGGTCGGCGGTGATGTGATCGGTGTTTCGTGCGGTGTCGCGAGGGCCGGCCTCCATCGCCACGCGCCCTCCCAACTAGGACTCAACTCGGTCGATCGAAGCTCGATGATGGCACGCCGTCGCAGGACCGGATGACGGCCTGGGCGTCCCGATGCCATGACGTGATCAGGCTGTAACCGGTCGTTCGACCAAGGACAGCGCGAGCTGCGGAAGTTCTGTGCGATCGGCCGCAGCCCCACTCAACCAGTGCACCCGTGGATCGCGCCTGAACCATGAATCCTGACGGCGCGCGAAGCGCTTGGTGGCACGGACGGTCTCGGTCCGCGCTTCCTCGAGGGTGCACTCCCCGGCGAGCGCCGCGAGCACCTGCTGGTAGCCGAGCGCACGCGAGGCCGTACGCCCTTCGCGCAACCCATGCGCCTCCAGCGCGCGCACCTCGTCGACGAGACCGGCGTCCCACATGCGGTCGACCCGGCGGGCGATGCGCTCGTCCAACTCGGGGCGGGCCACGTCGACGCCGATCTGGACGGTGTCGTAGACCGAGTCGTGACTGGGGAGGTTGGCGGTGAAGGGCTTGCCGGTGATCTCGATCACCTCCAGGGCCCGGACGACCCGGCGGCCGTTGCTCGGCAGGATCGCGCGAGCCGCCTCGGGGTCGGCGGCGGCCAGGCGGGCGTGCAGCGCGCCGGAGCCGCGCAGCGTGAGCTCCTCCTCCAGGCGGGCGCGGACCTCGGGGTCGGTGCCGGGAAACTCCAGGTTGTCGACGGCCCCGCGGACGTACAGACCGGAGCCGCCGACCAGGATCGGCCAGCGTCCCTCGGCGAGCAGCGCATCGATTCGCTCGCGGGCCAGGCGCTGGTACTCGGCGACGGACGCCGTGACGGTCACGTCCCAGAGATCCAGGAGGTGGTGCGCGACGCCGCCGCGTTCCTCGGGCGTCAGCTTGGCGGTGCCGATGTCCATCCCTCGGTAGAGCTGCATGGAGTCGGCGTTGACGACCTCGCCGCCGAGACGCTGGGCCAGGAAGACGCCCAGATCGGACTTTCCGGCCGCGGTTGGGCCGACGACGGCGATGACGCTGGGGGCGGGGGGTGCACTGCTCACGGCCCCAGTCTCGCAAACCTCCCACCCCGCTCTCGAACGAGTTACGTGACGCCACAGCCGCGGGGTCGTTGCCCGTTGCGAGGTTCCTGCCGCCGGATCGCGGAGGCGGTGGCCCGGGCCGCGCAAACTGACGCACCGGGCGACGCGGGATTTCGCCCGCACGAGTAACGTATGGAGTGGATATGGGCGTTTTTGCACGACTTCTTCGGCGGTCGAAGGCCACGGCGGAGGCGCCTGCCGCCGACGCTCAGGCCGACAGGGCGAAGGCCGGGCCCGAGGCGGAGGAGACGGCCAAGGCCGCGGAGTCGAAGGGCGCGGACGGAGCCCCCGAGGGGGACCAGTCGGCCGCCGAGCCGACCACCGAGGTCAGCGAGCCCGAAGGTGTCGACATCCCCAAGCAGCAGTCCACCGACAAGGCGGCCGACAACGAGGCCGGTGAGGGCGCCCGTACGTGACCGCCCCGTGCGAGGGAAGGTGAACCCATGGGTCTCCTGGACAACGTGAAGGCCAAACTGGGCCCGGCCAAGGACAGGGTGTCGGACCTCGCGCAACGGCACGAGGGAAAGATCCATCGCGGCCTCGACAAGGCCGCGCAAGTCGTCGACCAGAGGACCAAGGGCAAGTACAGCGACAGGATCCGGTCCGGCACGAGCCGCGCCAAGGACGCCATGGACCGGCTCGCGCACCAGGGTGACAGCGGACCGTACGCCGGCGGCACGACACCGCCGCCCGGCGCGGGGACCACGCCGCCGGAGGCGGGCCGGAGGGTACCGCCGCGGGACGCGGGCGGCACCCCGCCGCCGGACGACGCGCCACCGCCCGCTTCCTGATCGCACATCGGCACACTGAAGGGCACCTCGGACGGCCGCGGAGCGCTCGCTCCCGGCCGTCCGCCGTTTCCAGCGCCCTGCCGTCCGGTCTACGACCAGGCGGCGACGATGTATCCCACCCCGTACGGCGCATCCTCGTACAGCAGCGATCCGCCGAGGCCCGCGCCCTCGGCCGCACCCGCCAGGACCTGCCAGGGAGACCGGCCGGACACCTTCAGCTCGTGCGCCAGACCGGTGTCCAGCGCGGTGAGGGCGGCCAGGTCCGCCGCGCCGAGCGCCCGTGCGACCTCGGCGTCGAAGGGCGCCGCCCGCTCGTCCAGATAGCCCGGGGCCTTGAGCGTCCGGCAGGCGCTGGCATCACCCATCACCAGCAGCGCGACCCGCTCGGCCCGACCGGCGACGTCCCTCCCGGCCCGGACACACCGTTCGGGCGCGAGCCGCTCCCCCACGCCGAGTCCTTCGACAGGGGCGTCGGACCACCCGGTCCGCTCCAGCAGCCAGGCGGCCACGGTCAGCGAGTACGGCAGCCGCCGCTCCGCCTCCCCGCCCCCGGCCGGTCCCAGCCGTACGTCGAGATCGACGCCGAAGCCGCGGAACGACCCCTGTGTGCCCGCCGGATACGTCTCGGGCCCGGTGCTCTCCCCCGGCCCGACGACCACGAGCCGGTCGGGCCGGGCGGCGGCGAGCACGCCCAGCGCGTCCGCGCAGGCGGCCCGCGCGACGTCCAGCTCCGGGGCAGCGCCCGCGGCGACCTCGGGAACGAGCAGGGGCGGGCAGGGGCAGACAGCGGCGGCGACAAGCATGATCGGCAGGGTAACTCCGGAGTCAGGAGGCAGGCATTCCGCGGGGCGGGCGGTGATCGACCCTCCGGACCGCAGACGGTACGCATCTCGTGCGGCGGAGCGGGTGCCTGCTCAGACGGTGACGGCCCAGACAGTGACGGTCGACGCGAGCGCCTGTCCGCCTGGCACCCGCAGTCTCCTCCGGCTGGGACCGGTCGACGCCCTCTCCTCACGGCTCAGGCGGGCCCCGCCGTACCCTCACGGCTGCCGGCCGGTCCCGCCGTCTCCTCGCGGCTCGGTTCGGCCCCGCCGTCTCCCCCGGAATCAGTCGCAGCCGCAGCCGCTCGTCGCGACCGGCAGCGGCTCCGGGGCGCCGATCTTCGGCAGGCCCAGCATGACGCCGGCCGGCTTGGCCTGCTCGGCCGCGTTCCGCTTCTCCCAGGCGTCGCCCGCGCGCGTGCGGCGCACGTCCAGCACGGGTCCCTCGGCGAGGAGGTGGTGCGGGGCGGCGTAGGTGATTTCGACCGTGACCACGTCACCGGGGCGGACCTCCCGGTCCGGCTTGGTGAAGTGGACGAGGCGGTTGTCGGGGGCGCGGCCGGACAGGCGGTGGGTGGTGTCGTCCTTGCGGCCCTCGCCCTCGGCGACCATCAACTCCAGCGTGCGGCCGACCTGCTTCATGTTCTCCTCCCAGGAGATCTCCTCCTGGAGGGCGACCAGACGCTCGTAGCGCTCCTGGACGACCTTCTTGGGGATCTGGCCTTCCATCTCGGCGGCCGGGGTGCCGGGGCGCTTGGAGTACTGGAAGGTGAAGGCCTGGGCGAAGCGGGCCTCGCGCACCACGTGCAGTGTCTGCTCGAAGTCCTCTTCGGTCTCGCCGGGGAAGCCGACGATGATGTCGGTGCTGATCGCCGCGTGCGGGATGGCGGCTCGGACCTTCTCGATGATCCCCAGGAAGCGCTCCTGGCGGTAGGAGCGGCGCATCGCCTTCAGGACCGGGTCGGAGCCGGACTGCAGCGGCATGTGCAGTTGCGGCATCACGTTCGGCGTCTCGGCCATCGCGGCGATGACGTCGTCGGTGAAGTCGCGAGGGTGAGGCGAGGTGAAGCGGACGCGCTCCAGGCCGTCGATCTTCCCGCAGGCGCGCAGCAGTTTGCTGAAGGCCTCGCGGTCACCGATGTCGGAGCCGTACGCGTTGACGTTCTGCCCGAGCAGCGTGACCTCGCAGACGCCCTCGGCGACCAAGGCCTCGATCTCGGCGAGGATGTCGCCGGGGCGGCGGTCCTTCTCCTTGCCGCGCAGGGCCGGGACGATGCAGAAGGTGCAGGTGTTGTTGCAGCCGACGGAGATGGAGACCCAGGCCGCGTACGCGCTCTCGCGGCGCGTCGGCAGCGTCGAGGGGAACGCCTCCAGCGACTCGGCGATCTCGACCTGCGCCTCCTCCTGCACGCGGGCGCGCTCCAGCAGGGCCGGGAGCTTGCCGATGTTGTGCGTGCCGAAGACGACGTCCACCCAGGGCGCCCTCTTCACGATGGTGTCGCGGTCCTTCTGCGCGAGGCAGCCGCCGACCGCGATCTGCATGCCGGGGCGGCCGGCCTTCTTCGGCGCGAGGTGGCCGAGGTTGCCGTACAGCTTGTTGTCGGCGTTCTCCCGCACGGCGCAGGTGTTGAACACCACCACGTCGGCCTCGCCGTCGGCGTTCTCGGGGGCGCGGACGTAGCCCGCGTCCTCCAGCAGTCCGGCCAATCGCTCGGAGTCGTGGACGTTCATCTGGCACCCGTAGGTGCGTACCTCATATGTGCGCGTGCCGCCCACTGTCTGGCTCCGGTCGATGCTGCTCATGGGGACAAGGGTAGGCGGTCGCCGGAAGTGACTCGGTCGCCTGTGGACAACCGGGTTCCCGAGCTCACGGCTCGATCAGGCCGGCTCTGATCGCGTACCGGGTCAGCTCCAGGCAGTCGCGCACGCCGAGCTTCCGGAGGAGGTTGGCGCGGTGGCATTCGACCGTCTTGAGCACTGAGGAAAAGGAGTTCGCCGATCCATGGCTCGTGAACTCGCCGGCGAGCGAGCGCAGGGCGCTGGTCAGCCCGTGCGCTCGAGGACACAGGGGCGCAGTCGGCGGGCGATCCGGCGGATCTCGTCCAGGCCGGCCCGGGTCGCCTCCCGCGCCTGGCCCACCTCCTCGCGCAGTTTCTCGGGCGCCCGGTCGGCGACGCTTTGAGTGGGAGCAGGACGGCGGTCAGGGTCTGCCCGAGCTCGTCGTGGAGTTCCCGGGCGATCCGGTGCCGTTCGCTCTCCTGCGCGGACAGTGCCCGGGCGGCGCCCGCGGCCCGCTCGGCCTCCAGCCGGTCGAGCATCGTGTTGTACGTCGTGATCAGCCCGGCCGCCCCAGCCGGGCCGCTCACCACCGGCCGGGAGCCCGGGCGCAGCAGGTCCGCGGTGGTCATGGCCCGGTCCAGCCGTTGCAGGGGTACGAGGCCGAAGCGCAGCCCGAGCGCGTTGCCGGCGAGCAGCGTCATCAGGCCGCAGAGCAGGACCAGCGCCTCGCCGGGCAGGACGGGGGTGGACACGGTGACCGGGCCGAGCAGCAACGCGGTGGCCCCGAAAGGCCCGCGGCGTTGAGTGAGAAGATCCGCCAGGACAACGACACGTTCCCGGCTCCGCTCCTTCCGGCCCTCGGGTATGACACAGCCCGCTCCACCCTCTCCGCGACCGGCCGCCGCGTATATCCGTCACGACACCCATGTCGTCGCGGTACGGCCGGATGGCAGCATGCGGAGGTGACTCGATCCGATGATCGCCACGGTTCACCGGACCTTCAAGAGCACGACGAACACGACGAACACGACGGACAAGGGGAAGCAACGTGTCAGCTCCGCGCCTGAGGGCGACGCCGCTGCCGGGTATCGGGGTCCAGTACGACCTGGAGACCCGGGAACACCGCCATCTGTCGGTGGTGGCGCACCGCGACGGCACGCGCACGGTGAACGTGTACCGGGCCGACGACCCCGACTCCTGCGCGCAGTCGCTGCGGCTGACCGGCTCGGAGGCCGGTTCGCTGATCGACGCGCTGAAGCCGTCCCACCACAGCCCGAGCCTGCTGTACACGACGGATCTGGGGCTGGTCGCCGAGCGGATCGAGGTGGCCGCGACCTCGCGATGGAACGGGCGGGTGCTGGGCGACACGCGGATGCGCACGGACACGGGCGCGTCGGTGGTGGCGGTGCTGCGGCGGGCCGAGGCGATCCCGTCGCCCGCGCCGGACTTCCGGCTGGCGGGCGGTGACACTCTGATCGTCGTCGGGACGCGTGAGGGCGTCGACGCGGCCGCGGCGATACTCGAGCGGGAGTGAGCCGGTGCACTCCGCGGTCCTGCTGATCGAGTTCGGCTCCATCATTCTCGGCCTCGGCCTGCTCGGCCGGTTCGCCGCCCGTTTCCGGCTTTCGCCGATACCGCTGTACCTCCTGGCCGGTCTGGCGTTCGGCGAAGGGGGTCTGCTGCCGCTCGGGGCGAGCGAGGAGTTCGTCGCCACGGGCGCCGAGATCGGCGTCATCCTGCTCCTGCTGATGCTGGGCCTGGAGTACACGGCGAGCGATCTGGTCTCCAACCTCAAGACGCACTACCCGTCCGGTCTGGTCGACTGCGCGCTCAACGCGCTGCCGGGGGCGGCGGTGGCGCTGCTGCTCGGCTGGGGGCCGGTGGCCGCCGTGGTCCTGGCCGGTGTCACCTGGATCTCGTCATCGGGCGTGATCGCGAAGGTGCTCGGCGATCTGGGCCGGGTCGGCAACCGCGAGACGCCCGTGGTCCTCAGCGTGCTGGTGCTGGAGGACCTGGCGATGGCCGTGTACCTGCCCATCGTCACGGCACTGGTGGCGGGGGCCGGGCTGCTGGCCGGCAGTCTCACCCTGGCGATCGCGCTGGGCGCGGCCGGGCTCGTGCTGTTCCTGGCCGTGCGCTACGGCAGGGTCATCTCGCGCTTCGTCTCCAGCGACGACCCGGAGAAACTGCTGCTGGTCGTGCTGGGCCTGACGATCCTGGTCGCGGGTGTGGCCCAGCAGTTGCAGGTGTCGGCGGCGGTGGGGGCCTTTCTGGTGGGCATCGCGCTGTCCGGTGAGGTGGCGGAGGGTGCGCACACCCTGCTGAGTCCGCTGCGTGACCTGTTCGCGGCGATCTTCTTCGTCTTCTTCGGGCTGCACACGGACCCGTCGAGCATCCCGCCCGTGCTACTGCCCGCCCTCGGACTGGCCGTCGTCACCGCGCTGACGAAGATCGCCACCGGGTACTGGGCGGCCCGGCGGGCCGGGATCTCCGTCAAGGGCCGCTGGCGGGCGGGCGGCGCACTGGTGGCCCGTGGCGAGTTCTCCATCGTCATCGCGGGCCTCGCGGTCGCGGCCGGAGTCGAGCCTTCCCTCGGACCGCTGGCCACGGCGTACGTCCTCATCCTGGTGGTCCTGGGCCCGCTCACCGCGCGCTACACCGAGCCGGTGGCGTCCTGGTGGGTTCGGCGCCGCGAGCCCCGCCGGCCGGAGCCCACGCCCCGGACGACGGAGGTGGAGGCACCGGTCGCCGACTGAGGGAGGAACCAGGTGGTGCGGGTCGGTCGCCGCCGACCAGGTGGCTGGCCCGAGCCCGGTCCCGCAGCCCCGGCCCCGGGAAACGGACTCGGCCCGACTTTTGGGCTGCTTCGCCCCCGCTTCCTGCAGGTGCGAGGCGACGACGGTGACGCGGGAGAAGTGCAGGCGGTGTGCCGCCCGAAGCCGGTCCAGCAGCATCCGCTGGCAGTCGGCTCACCCCCGGCCAGGTGCCCCGGTCGGATCCCCGTCCGGGTCGGTCGTCCCCCAACCTCATGCGGGAGCCCGGGTCAGTCGCCCCCGCCCGGCACCCACCCCTGCCTCCTCAGCACCCCCGGCACATCCGGCGCCTCGTAGTGCTCTCCCTTGAGGACCTTGCCGTCCTCGCGGCGGGAGACGGTGCCGTCCGGGCCGATCTTGGTCATGTTGGAGCGGTGGATCTCGGCCAGGACGGCGTCGAGGTCGATGCCGTGGACCAGAGCGGTGCCGTAAGCGACGTAGACCACGTCCGCCAGCTCGTGGGCGAGCCGGTCGAGCGGGCCCTTCACCGCCACCTCGGCGACCTCCGCGGCCTCCTCCGCGAGGAGTTCGCCCCGGTGGGCGGCGAGTGCCGGGGAGACCTCCGTCGGGGTGCTGCGGGCGTCCAGGCCGAAGGCCAGGTGGAATTCTCGGACCAGGTCAGCGGGCGAGGAGCTCATGGGGGCGACTGTAGTGGCCGGCACTGACACTCCTGACCGCCCGGATGCGGACCCCTCCCCTGGTCAGGCGGGCACAACGGCTGGCAGGATCTCGCGCATGTCCCAGACGTTCCCCCGTATCGGCAGGCGCCGTGCCATGCAGGGCGGCACCGCCGCTCTCCTGGTCCTCGGACTGCTGCTGTGGTGGCTGCGCCCCTGGGCCGAGGAGCCGCCGGGCGGGACGATCACCTTCAGCACGGGCACGCGTGCGGGGGTGTACCACGAGTACGGCGAGCTGCTGCGCATCGAGATCGCCAAGGACATGCCCGACCTGAAGGTGCGGTTGCTGACCAGTGCCGGTTCTCAGGAGAACGTCGCGGATGTGGCGACGGGCAAGGCCGACTTCGCGATCGCCGCGGCCGACGCGGTCGCCACGTACATGCTCGACAACAGTGCGGGAGCCGACCGGCTGCGCGGTGTCGCGCGCCTGTACGACGACTATGTGCAGCTCGTCGTGCCGCCGGACTCGGACATCCGCTCCATCGCGGACCTGCGGGGCAAGCGGGTGGCCATAGGACTGCCGAACTCCGGCGTACGGCTGATCGCGAACGGCGTGCTCAAGGCGGCCGGCATCGACCCGAAGAAGGACATCAAGCCGTCGTCGGACGGCATCGACACCGGGCCCAAGCGGCTCGGGCACGGCCTCGACGCGTTCTTCTGGTCGGGCGGGCTGCCCACGGACGGGTTGAGCCGGCCGGCCAAGAAATCGGCGTCGGCCTTCCGGTTCGTGCCGATCGATGCCGGGCTCGTGGCCAAGCTGCACGACCAGGGCGGTGCCACGCGCTACTACCGCGCCACCAAGATGCCGGAGTCCGCCTACCCCACCATCCAGCGCGGCGACCCGGTGCCGACCCTGGCGGTGTCCAACCTGCTGGTCACGCGCAGCGACATGGACCCGCGGCTCACCGAGTGGCTGACCCGTACGGTGCTCGACAGCCGGGACGGCATCGGCGCGACCGTGCACTCCGCCCAGCTGGTCGACGTCCGCACGGCGATCTACACCGATCCGCTCCAGCTGCACGTCGGCGCCCAGCGGTACTACCAGTCGGTCAAGCCGTAGGCGCTGACCTGGGCACTCGCACCGTCACTCGCAGCCCGTGCGGCTCGTGATGGTCGTAGGCGATCGAGCCGCCGCCCGCCGCGAGCAGCGCCCGTGAGATGGACAGGCCGAGGCCGGAGCCCTTGATGTTCTGGTGGCGGCCGCTGCGCCAGAAACGGTCGCCGATGCGGGCGAGTTCCTCGTCGGTGAGGCCGGGGCCGTTGTCGCTGACGACGACGGTGGAGGTGGCGCCATAGGAAGCGACGCTCACCTCGACCGTCTCGCCCTCGGGTGTGAACTTGACGGCGTTGTCGATGATCGCGTCCAGTGCGCTGGAGAGCGCGACCGGGTCGGTCCACGCGGTCGTCGGCGGGCAGTCGCCCGCCAGGCGTACGCCCTTGGCGTCGGCGGTCGGGGACCAGGCCGCGAGGCGTTCGGCGGCGAGCTCACCGATGTCCGTGATCCTCAGATCGGCCTCGGTGTGCTCGGCCAGCGCCAGGTCGAGCAGATCGTCCAGGACCTGTGCGAGGCGCTTGCCCTCGGCCTGGACCGAGGCGATCTCCTTGTTGCCCTCGGGCAGCTCGAAGGAGAGCAGCTCGATGCGCAGCAGCAGTGCCGCGAGGGGGTTGCGCAGTTGGTGCGAGGCGTCGGCGACGAAGGCGCGCTGCTGCTCCAGCACGTCCTCTACGTTGTCCGCCATCTCGTTGAACGACCGGGCCAGGCGCCGCAGTTCCGGCGGCCCACCGGCGGCGGCGACCCGGGACTTGAGCCGCCCGGTGGCGATGTCGTGGGTGGTGGCGTCCAGGACCCGTACGGGCTTGAGCACCCAGCCGGTCAGCCGCAGGGCGGCGCCGACGGCCAGCAGCATCGCGGCGGACTCCCCCGCGCCGATGACCAGCCAGCCGTGCAGCGTGCGCGAACGCATCTGCCCGGTGGGCGAGTCGGTGACGACGACCGCGACGACATCGCCGTCCCGGATGACCGGCGAGGCGACCACGAGGTTGCGGCGCTGCCAGGGCCACACCTGCTTCGGGTCGTGGCTGCGCCGGCTGAGCTTCGCCTCTTCGAAGGCGTCGCGTACCTCGCCCTCCTTGGGCAGGGACCATCTGGCCGGTGCGTGGGCCATGGCGGTGCCGGTGCGGTAGAAGACGCCGGAGCGGATGCCGTAGACCTCGTAGTAGCTGCGGAGCTCGCTGCTGAGGGTGGCCAGGCGCTCGTTCTCGAACGCGCCGGTGGTCCCGTCGGGCGAGTCGGTGACGAACTGGGCGAGGGCCGCGAAGCGTGCCGTGTCGTCGATCCGGTCGACGACGACCTTCTGCTGTTGCGCGCCGGCGAGGCTGACGGCGAGCGGGATGCCGAGCGCGAGGAGCACGGCCGCCATCAGGATGATGAGCAGCGGGAGCAGACGAGTGCGCACCCGGCCCCGCTACCCGGCAGGCGCGACGAGCCGGTAGCCGACCCCGCGCACGGTCTCGATGAGGGCGGGCATGCGCAGCTTGGCGCGCAGGGACGCGACGTGCACCTCCAACGTGCGCCCGGTCCCCTCCCAGCTGGTCCGCCACACCTCGCTGATGATCTGCTCCCGGCGGAAGACCACCCCGGGCCGCTGCGCGAGCAGGGCCAGCAGGTCGAACTCCTTGCGGGTCAGCTGGACCACCGCCCCGTCCACACTGACCCGGCGCGTCGGCAGCTCTATGTGCACGGGGCCGAGCCGCAGCTCGGTCTCGATGCCACTGGAGGTGTCCTCGTGGGAGGTACGCCGGCTCACGGCGTGGATGCGGGCGAGCAACTCCCCGGTGTCGTAGGGCTTCACCACGTAGTCGTCGGCGCCGAGGTTGAGGCCGTGGATGCGTGAACGCACGTCGGACCGCGCGGTGACCATGATCACCGGGGTGCTGGTCCGCTTGCGGATCTTGCCGCAGACCTCGTATCCGTCCTGGTCGGGCAGGCCGAGGTCGAGGAGGACCACGCCGAAGCAGTCGCCCTCGGGTACCAGTGCCTGGAGGGCCTCCTCACCGCTGCGCGCGTGCGTGACGTCGAAGCCGTGCCGTGCCAGGACCGCCGCCAGGGCGGCGGCGACGTGGTTGTCGTCCTCGACGAGCAGCAGCCTCACCCGGACCCCCTTCGGTTCACTGGCCGTACGATCTAGATGTGTACAAAAACGCGTGCACGCGCGCGCGTGCACCTTGTGCAGTCACGCTGATGGATGAGGACGGCGTCAAGAGGGTTCCGGTTGCGGAGAGCTTCCGTTACCCGGCTGGTATGAGCGCTGCTCATAAGTGCTACGACACGTGTCCGATTGCTATCGGATCGTGATGCTCAGATTCCCCTCAGATGTAATGACGCAGGTCGTAGAGGGTTACTACTGTCCTCCGAAACCGAGGAGGACGGAGCCTGAGAGCGATGACCGAAGTATCGGTGGCCAAGGAAGATGTGGCCGCGACCGGCGAACTGGTCGTCCTGAAGAGCGTCAACAAGCACTTCGGCGCGTTGCACGTACTCCAGGACATCGACCTGACGATCGCCCGCGGTGAAGTCGTCGTGGTCATCGGACCCTCCGGGTCCGGCAAGTCCACCCTGTGCCGCACCATCAACCGCCTGGAGACGATCGACTCCGGCTCGATAGCGATCGACGGCAAGCCCCTGCCCGCCGAGGGCAAGGAGCTGGCCCGGCTGCGGGCCGACGTCGGCATGGTCTTCCAGTCCTTCAACCTCTTCGCGCACAAGACCGTGCTCGAGAACGTGATGCTCGGCCAGATCAAGGTCCGCAAGAAGGACAAGCAGGCGGCCGAGGAACGGGCCCGGGCCCTGCTCGACCGGGTCGGCGTGGCCGCGCAGGCCGAGAAGTACCCGGCACAGCTCTCCGGCGGCCAGCAGCAGCGCGTCGCGATCGCGCGGGCTCTGGCCATGGAGCCGAAGGTCATGCTCTTCGACGAGCCGACCTCCGCGCTCGACCCCGAGATGATCAACGAGGTGTTGGAGGTCATGCAGCAGCTCGCCCGCGACGGCATGACGATGATCGTCGTCACCCATGAGATGGGTTTCGCACGATCGGCTGCAAACCGCGTGGTGTTCATGGCGGACGGCCGGATCGTCGAGGAGGCTGCGCCCGACCAGTTCTTCAGCAATCCGCGCAGCGACCGTGCCAAGGACTTCCTGTCGAAGATCCTGCACCACTGAGGCGCGCGTCGCGCCCGCGACGATCCGCGTCACCCGCAACATCGGTTTTTCTCTTCACGGCAAAGGATGTTCACCATGAAGCTCCGCAAGGTCTCCGCTGCGGCCGCCACCGCTCTCGTCCTCGCCCTGACCGCTACTGCCTGTGGTGGCGACGACGGCGGTGACTCCAACGGCTCCGGCTCCGGCGGCGGCGACAAGATCAAGATCGGCATCAAGTACGACCAGCCCGGTCTGGGCCTGAAGGAGCCCGACGGTTCCTTCTCCGGCTTCGACGTGGACGTGGCAACGTACGTGGCCAAGGAACTGGGCTACGAGCCCAACCAGATCGAGTGGGTCGAGACCAAGAGCGCCGACCGTGAGAACGCGCTGGCCCGCGGTGACGTGAAGATGATCGCGGCCACGTACTCGATCACCGACGAGCGCAAGCAGAAGGTCGACTTCGCCGGTCCGTACCTGCTGGCCCACCAGGACCTGCTGGTGAAGGCAGACTCGGACATCAAGGAGGGCACGGACCTCAACGGCAAGAAGCTGTGCTCGGTGGCCGGCTCCACCTCGGCTCAGAACGTCAAGGACAAGATTGCGCCGAAGGCCCAGCTCCAGCGGCTCGGCGGTTACTCGGAGTGCATCGCGGGTCTGCAGAGCGGCCAGCTCGACGCCCTGACCACGGACGACGCGATCCTCGCCGGTTTCGCGGCGCAGGAACAGTACAAGGGGCAGTTCAAGCTCGCCGGGCTCAAGCTGAGCAACGAGAACTACGGCATCGGTGTGAAGAAGGGCGACACCGCGACCGTGAACAAGATCAACGACGCGCTGGAGAAGATGGTCAGCGACGGCGCCTGGGACAAGGCCGTCAAGGACAACTTCGGGCCGGCGAACTACAAGTACGAGAAGGCCCCGAAGATCGGCCAGATCGTCCAGTAACGCGGGATTCCGCCGACGCAGGATCCCCGCGACACAGCGGGGATCCGCAGGCGCGCCGCCGCCTCTCGCTTCTTCGGCGGCGGCGCGGCACGTCCGCTGCCCAAGCCACACACCCGGAAGCGCGGGAGATCGTGTTCGACTTTCTATCTGACTATGACGACCCGAGCCTGCTGGGTGCCTTCTGGGTCACTGTGCAGCTCACCGTCCTCTCGGCCGTCGGATCCCTGATCTGGGGCACCCTGCTGGCGGCCATGCGGGTCAGTCCGGTTCCGCTGATGCGCGGGTTCGGCACCGCCTATGTGAACATCGTCCGGAACATCCCTCTCACCGTCATCATCGTCTTCACCTCGCTCGGCCTCGCCAACATCTTCGGCGTGACGATGGGCGTCCCCGACGACTTCGAGGCCAAGGCATTCCGCTTGGCGGTCCTCGGCCTCGTCGCCTACACCGCCGTCTTCGTCTGCGAGGCGATCCGCTCGGGCATCAACACAGTGCCTGTCGGCCAGGCGGAGGCCGCCCGTGCCATCGGGCTGAGTTTCAGCCAGATCCTGCGGCTCGTGGTGCTGCCGCAGGCGTTCCGCTCGGTCATCGGGCCGTTGGCCAACGTGCTGATCGCGCTGACCAAGAACACGACCGTGGCGGCCACGATCGGAGTGGCGGAGGCCGCCCTCCTGATGAAGGACATGATCGAGAACGAGGCACAGACGGTGCTCATCGGCGCGGTCTTCGCCTTCGGTTTCGTGGTACTGACCCTGCCCACCGGCCTGATCCTGGGCTGGTTGAGCAAGCGACTGGCGGTGAAGCGATGACGTCCGTCCTCTACGACGCCCCCGGCCCCCGGGCCAAGCGGCGCAACGTGTTCTTCTCGGTGGTCTTCTTCGTCCTGCTCGCCCTGCTGCTGTGGTGGGTCTGGCAGACGATGGACGAAAAGGGCCAGCTGCAATGGTCCCTGTGGAAGCCGTTCACCACGTCCGAAGCGTGGACGACGTACCTGCTGCCGGGCCTGGCTGACACCCTGAAGGCCGCGGTCCTCTCCATGGTCATCGCCCTCCCGCTGGGCGCCGTCCTCGGTATCGCACGCATGTCCGACCACCGCTGGGTGCGCATCCCGGCCGGCGCGGTGGTCGAGTTCTTCCGGGCCATCCCGGTGCTGCTGCTGATGCTGTTCGCCAACGAGTTCTACGTCCGCTCCACGGGCATCCCCAGCGATGAGCGGCCCCTGTACGCGGTCGTCACCGGCCTGGTGCTCTACAACGCGTCGGTGCTCGCCGAAATCGTCCGCGCGGGCATCCTCTCCCTGCCCAAGGGGCAGTCGGAAGCCGCAATGGCGATCGGCCTGCGCAAGGGCCAGACGATGAGCAGCATCCTGCTCCCGCAGGCCGTCACCGCCATGCTGCCCGCCATCGTCAGCCAGCTGGTCGTCATCGTGAAGGACACCGCGCTGGGCGGCGTGATGCTCGGGTTCACCGAGTTGCTCAACACGCGCAGCACCCTCGCGGCCAACTACGCGAACGTCATCCCCAGCTTCATCGTGGTGGCGGTCATCTTCATCGTGCTGAACTTCATCCTCACGTCCTTCGCCTCCTGGCTGGAGCGCAGGCTGCGCCGCAGCAAGCGGAGCACGGGTGCAGTTCTCGGTGCCGACAAGGTCGACGACGTGAACGCGGCCGAGGTGGGCGGCACCTACGGCACCGGTGCCGGCGGCACGATCTGACGGCCCGAAAACCGCTACGACTGTGGCCCGCCGGGGATCCGGCGGGCCACAGTCGTGCCGAGCCCTGAGCCATCCGGCTCCGGCCACCCCTGACACCCATCGAGTGACGAGCGCGTCGCCCGGCTACCCTTGGTGCAGCGGCATGATCGCCACCAACCCCTGGTCACTTGACGCAAGCACCGGCAATGGGTTGCATACGTTCTGTGATCGTGCACCCTGCTCCAACTTCCTGTTCACCTGCGTCTCTCAGGACAACACCACGGGCAGGGGGCGCCGCGCCGTGGATCCGGTGATCATCGTCGGAGCGGGGCCCGTCGGGCTCACGCTCGCCCTGGCGCTGGCGCGTCAGGAGGTGCCGTGCGTCGTCCTGGACGAGGGGCCGGGCAAGGACGAACCCCGTGCGGCGCGCACCGTCGTCCTGCGCGAGGACACCGCCGCTCTCGTGGAACGGCTGACCGGCGTACGCCTCGACCAGGCCGGTGCCCACTGGGCCGGATGGCGGTCGGTGCGGCGCAAGCAGGTGATGCGCGAGGTCTTTTTCGACGGCACCGAGCCCGTCCCGCTGCACATCGCCCAGCACGTGCTGACCGACGCCCTGCGCGCGGCCCTGTCGGGCGAACGGCTCGTCAAAGTCGCGGTGGAGAGCCGGGTCGACGGCATCGAGCAGGAGTCCTCGGGCGTCACGGCCCACACCCGCGGCCCCAAGGGCACGTGGTGGCGCGGCAGTTTCCTGGTCGGCTGCGATGGGCCCCGCTCGACCGTGCGCAAGCTCCATGACATCCGTTTCCCGGGCCGTACGGCGGTGGAACGTCACGCCGTCGCCGCACTGCGCACGGAACTGCCCTGGCCCGACGAGGCCTTGCTGCACCGCATGCCGCCCTGGCGCATGTCGGGGCCCTCGGCCAACGAAGTCACCGCCCGCCCGCTGCCGGACGGCGTCTGGCGCCTCGACTGGCTGCTGCCACCCGGCAAGGACCTGGTCACCCCCGAGCTGCTGCTGACCCGGATCCGGGAGACCCTGGCCGGCTGGACGGGCGGCACGACCCCGCCGTACGAACTGCTGGACACCGGCGTCCACACGGTCCACCACCGTCTGGCCCGCCGCTGGCGCGCCGACCGCGTCTTTCTCGCCGGGGACGCTGCCCACCTGCTCGGCGCGCTGGGGACGCACGGGCTGGACGAGGGGCTGCGCGACGCCGACAACCTCGCCTGGAAACTGGCCCTTGCCTGGCACCACGGACCGCACGAGGCTCTCCTCGACAGCTACCAGAGCGAACGCAGGGCGGTCGTCGCCGCCCGGCTCCGCGCCGCCGACCAGGCCCTGCCGCTGCTGCGCGGCGGCGGGGGCCTGCGCTCCTACGTCCCCGGCTCCTCCCGTGGCCATGACGCACTCCTGACGGACGGTCACCTGGGACAGGGCCAGCTGGGCGCGCCGGGGACGTACGTCGATTCGCCGCTCGCACCCCAACGCCTCGAAGGAGAGACCCCGGTCGACACACCGCCCGGCGCGCCCATCACCGATGTTCGGGTCACGGCGGAGGACGGCGCCTTCGTGCGACTGCGGGACCGGCTCGGGCGGGGCGCGCTGCTCGTGGTGCTGATCGCCCCGGGCACGGGCGTGTGGGAGCGGAAGCACTGGGCCAGGGCCGGCATCATGCCCCAGCTCGCGGCGGCGGTCACGGCGCTGCCGCACCCCGCCGAGCTGCTGGTCGCCGAGAGCTACCCGGGCGCGGCCGCACACACCGTGCTCCTGGTGCGCCCCGACGGGCACCTCGTCACCGCGCTGAGCGGAGTGCGCCCGGCCGACCTGCACGCGGCGGCGGAGGCCGCGGTGGGCGGGCCGGTGAAGGCGCAGGCCGGAGCCGGTGCCTCGGTGGGCTCGCCCTGACCTCGACAGCCGGCCCGACGTGCTCACCGTCACCGTGCTTCGCCATGGTGACGGTGAGTCGACCGGTCTTGGCGGTCATGGTGTACTCCGGTGCGTGACCGACACCTGTGTGCGCCTGTGGCGGAGGGTCCATATGGACCTCGTCCGCTATGCGGGCTGCGTGTGTCGCCCGTCCTGCCGCCGTGTGGCCATCGACGAGTTCCTGGAGCGCGTGCGGGCGGGCTACGAGCGGATCGAACCGCGGGAGGCGTACGAGGCCGCCCGGACCGGGGACGCGCTGCTGGTGGACATCCGCTACGCCGCCCTGCGCGAACGGGACGGTCTCATCCCCGGCGCCGTCGCCGTCGAGCGCAACGAACTGGAGTGGCGCCTCGACCCACAAGGCTCCCACCGCCTCCCCGAGGTGACGAGCCACGCCCTCCGCGTCATCGTCGTCTGCAACGAGGGCTATGCCTCCAGCCTGGCAGCCCATTCGCTGCACCAACTGGGCCTGCACCGGGCCACGGATCTGGTCGGGGGATTCCAGGCCTGGCGGGAGGAGGGGCTGCCAGTGGAGTGAGCCCCTCCGGGCAGCGCAGGTTGTCTCCTCGGGGACGCGACCGAACCGTCCGGCGCGATGGTCACCTGCCCGGCGGTTCAGCCAGGACGACGACATGGTCGTGCCGGGCATCGCACCCGAGCACCGGATCGCCGTAGCCGCCCTCCGGGTCCATCAGCACCGACTTGCCCAGCCGCCAACCTGGCGTCTGCAGAAGGCGCAGAACAAGTCGAGTCGCTCCAGAAGGAGCGTTTGCTGAGCAGGCCGGCCGTTCAGAACCCCTCGTCGCCCAGAAACTCCCTATCCTCCCCCTCCTCCTCCAACGCCTGCCGGACCACCCGCAGGGCCATGCCCTCGGGGTAGCCCTTGCGGGCGAGCATGCCCGCGAGGCGGCGGAGGCGTTTGTCCCGGTCGAGGCCGCGGGTGGAGCGGAGCTTGCGTGCGACGAGTTCGCGGGCCGTCGCCTCCTCCTGCTCGGAGTCCAGCCGGGAGACGGCCTCGTCGATCAGCGTGGAGTCGACGCCCTTGGTCCGCAGCTCCCGGGCGAGGGCACGCCGGGCCAGTCCTCTGCCATGGTGGCGGGACTCCACCCAGGCCTCCGCGAAGGCACTGTCGTTGATGAGGCCGACCTCTTCGAACCGCGACAACACCTCCTCCGCGGCGTCGTCCGGGATCTGCCGCTCGCGCAGGGCGTCGGCGAGCTGCTTGCGGGTCCGCGGGGTCCCGGTCAGCAGACGCAGGCAGATCGCCCGAGCCTGCTCGACCGGGTCCCCTGGAGGCACCTCCTGCCCGGCCCTCGACGAGGAGAGGGCACCTCCGTCCTCGACGTCGGCCGCCTCACCGAAGCCACGCCGACGACGCCCCCGCCGACCGCCGCGCTGCCCACCGCCACGCGAGCCGCCCCCGGATGAGCCGCCCCCGTGCGGCTCATCGCCTCCGAACGGCGCATCCCCGCGCCCGTCCTCCCCGTCCACGACCGAGCCCGTGTCGTCTCCGGTGTCCCTCCCCCGTGGGACACCGGAGCCGGCGTACTCGTACTCCGCCCAGTCGGTTCGTCGTGTCACGGGTCAGCTCTTGGCTGCGGCGGCCTTGGACTTGCTCGTCTTGGCCGCTGCCGGGGCGGGGACAGCCGGCGCCGCGTCGGCCGGTGCGGCGACCGCGGCGTCCGTGCCCGGCTCGGCGGCCGGCTCCTCGGGACGCACGCCGACACCCAGCTTCTCCTTGATCTTCTTCTCGATCTCGTTGGCCAGGTCGGGGTTGTCCTTCAGGAAGTTGCGCGCGTTCTCCTTGCCCTGGCCGAGCTGGTCGCCCTCGTACGTGTACCAGGCGCCGGCCTTGCGGACGAAGCCGTGCTCCACGCCCATGTCGATCAGGCCGCCCTCGCGGCTGATGCCCTGGCCGTAGAGGATGTCGAACTCGGCCTGCTTGAAGGGCGGGGCGACCTTGTTCTTGACGACCTTGCAGCGAGTGCGGTTGCCGACCGCCTCCGTACCGTCCTTCAGGGTCTCGATGCGGCGGATGTCGATACGCACCGACGCGTAGAACTTCAGCGCCCGGCCACCGGTCGTGGTCTCCGGGGAGCCGAACATCACGCCGATCTTCTCGCGGAGCTGGTTGATGAAGATCGCGGTGGTCTTGGACTGGTTGAGCGCGCTGGTGATCTTCCGCAGGGCCTGGCTCATGAGGCGGGCCTGCAGACCGACGTGGCTGTCGCCCATCTCGCCCTCGATCTCCGCGCGCGGGACGAGCGCGGCGACGGAGTCGATGACGATGAGGTCGAGGGCGCCGGAGCGGACCAGCATGTCCACGATCTCCAGGGCCTGCTCGCCGTTGTCGGGCTGGGAGAGGATGAGGTTGTCGATGTCGACGCCGAGCTTCTTGGCGTACTCGGGGTCGAGTGCGTGCTCCGCGTCGACGAAGGCGACCTGGCCGCCGGCCTTCTGCGCGTTCGCCACCGCGTGCAGGGTCAGGGTGGTCTTACCGGAGGACTCCGGTCCGTAGATCTCCACGACGCGGCCGCGCGGCAGGCCGCCCACACCGAGGGCCACGTCCAAGGCCGTGGACCCGGTCGAGATGACCTCGATGGGCTCCATGGTCCGGTCGCCCATGCGCATGACCGCGCCCTTGCCGAATTGCCGTTCAATCTGTGCGAGAGCGGCATCCAGGGCCTTCTCGCGGTCGGTTCCTGCCATGGGTTCCACCCGATTTGCTTGAGTCGATCGCTTCACGTCAAAGACGCTAACGCCTGCCACTGACAACGCGCCCCGACGCACGTCCGGCCTGTGGATAACTCGGGCACTTCTCCATCCAAACTATGTCGAAATGCCCACCGTTGAGCCTTGCCGGCGCCTCCATGAGAATAGATGTTCGATTTTCGTGTCAAGCGCACCACACGGCATCTCGGTGTCACGGTGGTCGGCCTCTCGAGGCAGGCGCCTCGACTCGCGCCGTCGGGGCCGGTCCCGGCCAGGCGGCCCGCCCGCGCACCGAGCACGTCCAGTCCGCCGTCTTCATGGCCCTGCCCGGGCTGGTCCTGTCGTGGCGGAGCGGTGCCCGTCAGGGTCCCTCAGGAGGAACTCTCCCCGGAGCCCCCGCCCCCGCGTCGCTCCGCCCCTGGCTGCCGTGCCGTCCACAGTCCCCTCGCGCGCGACAACAGGCCCGGCCCCTCCCCACGGCGCCGATGGCCATGGACCCGGGGGTCGTCCGTGACGTCGTAGCGCTTCACGTAAGCGCCCAGGAAGGCCTGCAGCGTGGCGATGGCGGGGATGGCGATCAGCGCGCCGACGGCGCCGAGGAGCGCGGCGCCGGCGACGACCGAGCCGAAGGCGACAGCGGGGTGGATGTCGACGGTCTTGGAGGTCAGCTTGGGCTGCAGCACGTAGTTCTCGAACTGCTGGTAGATCACGACGAAGATCAGCACCCACAGCGCGTACCAGGGATCCACCGTGAACGCGATCAGCATGGGCAGGGCGCCCGCGAGATACGTGCCGATGGTGGGGATGAACTGCGACACCAGGCCCACCCACACGGCGAGCACGGGCGCGTAGGGCACGTCCAGGGCCTGCAGCAGCACGAAGTGCGCGATACCGGAGATCAGCGCCATCAGGCCGCGCGAGTAGATGTAGCCGCCGGTCTTGTTCACGGCGATCTCCCACGCGCGCAGTACCTCGGCCTGCCGGGCGGGCGGCAGGACGGAGCAGATCGCGCGGCGGAGCCGGGGTCCGTCGGCGGCGAAGTAGAACGAGAACAGCGCGATCGTCAGCAGTTGGAAGATGCCTCCGATGACCTGTGCGGACACGTCCAGGACGCCCGTCGCGCTGTTCTGCACGTAGTTGCGCAGCCAGTCGGAACGGAGCAGACCCTCCTGGATGTCGACGCGCTTCAGGTCGGTCTTGAAGTGGGCGTTGACCCAGCTGATGACGGAGTCGAGATAGTCAGGGAACCCCTCGACCATCTTGATGAGCTGGCCGGCGAGCATCGATCCGAGCAGCGTGACGAAGCCCGCCGCCACGATCACCACGCCGATGAAGACGACGAACGCGGCGAACCCTCGGCGCATGCCCCGCGAGGCCATCCAGCCCACCGCGGGCTCGATGGCGAGCGCCAGGAAGAACGCGATGAGGATGTTGACCAGCAGGCCGGTGAGCTGGTGGAAGGCCCAGCTGCCCAGCTGGAACACGGCGACGAGGGCGAGCGCGAGCACCATGGCGCGCGGCAGCCAGCGCGGCATGCGGCCGTTCGGTCCGGCCCCGCCGGCCGGGGGCCGGGCGGGCGGCGTCGTATCGGACGCGGAGGACTGCTGGGCTGCCTGCCCGGTCTCGTCAGTGGGTGCCACGGACCAAGTCTCGTACACGCCACCGACAGCCGTCTGCCCGGCTGCGATCTTCGTGACCGGTCAGCGATCTTTGAGGTCGGTCAGCGATCTTCGAGGTCGACCGTCCACGGTGTCAGCGCCGCTCCCGGGGCACGTCCATCACCGCGCAGACCACCTGCCACACGGCCTTGGCGTCCCAGCCGGCGTCCAGCGCCTCGTTCACCGTGCGCCCGCCGAGTTCCGCCATCACGTGGTCGCGCGCGAAGGTGTCGGCGTATCCCGGGCCGAAGTGCTCATCCATCCGCTGCCAGAAGACCGTCAACCGCATGACTCCAGTATCCCGCCCTGGGGGTGTGCCTGAGCCGGGACGCCTGCCGGCGCCGCTTTCCGCCCTACGGTCTGACCCATGCCCGAAACCGGAGCCTCCGCACTCCCCCCGACGCCCGCGCCGCACAGCCCCGTCACGCGCGCGGAGCGGTTCGTATGGCTCACCGCCCGCGTGCTCGAGCAGCGCCTCTTCACACACCGCTTCCGGGGCGGCTCCGCCGATCCGGTGGAGATCGCCCTGGACGCCTACCGCAACGAGGACGGCGGGTACGGCCACGCACTGGAGCCCGATCTGCGCGGCCCCGTCAGCCAGCCGCTGCACACCGCCCACGCCCTGCGCGTCCTGGACGCCGTCGGGCGCTGCGCGGGACAGCGCGTGGAACGCATGTGCCGCTATCTGACGTCGGTGTCCACGGTGGACGGCGCGCTCCCGGCGATCCATCCGAGCCAGCGCGGCTACCCGACGGCGCCCTTCGTGAGGGTCGTGGACGACCCGCCCAGCGAACTCCTGGCCACCGGTCCGGTGGTCGGGATCCTGCACCGCAACGAGGTGTGGCACGCGTGGCTCTTCAGGGCCACGGACTTCTGCTGGCAGGTGGTCGAGTCCCTGGAGAGGTCGCATCCGTACGAGGTCGAGGCCGCCGTCGCCTTCCTGGACTCGGCTCCCGACCGCCCGCGTGCGGAGGCGGCAGCCGACCGTCTGGGCCGTCTGGTCCGCGCACACCGTCTGGCGGCTCTGGACCCCGGGCATGTGGACGCGTACCCGGTGTCCCCCGGCTACGCCCCGGGCGAGCACCACTTCCCGTACGACTACGCCAGGACACCGCGCTCCCTCGCGCGGGCGTGGTTCACCGACGATGAGATGGCCCGCTCCCTGGACCACCTCGCGGCCCTCCAGCAGGAGGACGGCGGCTGGCCGGTCCGCTGGCGCCACTGGGCCCCGGCCCCCGCACTGGAGGCTCGCCCGGCAGTGACGATCGAGGCCCTGCGCACCCTCAGCGCCTATGGCCGCAGCATCGGCTGATCAGGCCCCCATGACCCGCACTCCCGCGGTCACCACCACGGCCGCCGCCACGACGAGCAGGAACGGCGCACGCAGCATCAGCGCCACGGCGGCGGCACCGACCCCGGCGGCCCGCGCGTCCAGCATCAGCGTCTGCCCGTCGGCGAAGGTCTGCTGGGCCGTGAGGGCCGCGAGCAGCGCCACGGGCAGCAACGCCGCGAGCCGCTCGACGACGGGCCGCTCCAGGGCCTCCGCGGGCACCGACAGCCCGGCCAGCTTGACGGCGTAGCACCCGAGGACGGTCACACCGATGGCGATCCAGACGTTCAACGCTCATCCTCCTGTCCCCGGCGACGGCCGTCCGCCCACAGCACCACCGGCGCCGCCAGCGCGGCCAGCAGCACCGGCACCCCGGCGGGCAGCACGGGCAGGAGCCCGAGCCCCAGCAGCACGGCGAGCCCGGCGACGGCCCGTTCGGTGCCGGTCTTCAGCATCGGCGCGAGCAGCGCCAGGAACACCGCGGGCCCCGCCGCGTCCAGCCCCCACGCGTCGGTGTCCCCGAGGGCCTCGGCGCCCAGGGCACCGAGCAGCGTGGTGAGGTTCCACAGGACGTACAGGGTCAGCCCCGTCACCAGGAACCCGATCCGCGCACCGCGCCGCGTTCGCTGCGCGAGCGCGACGGCGGCCGTCTCGTCGATCACCCACTGGGCGGCGAACGGCCGCACCGCGCGGGGGAGGGCCAGCACCTGCGACAGCCGCAACCCGTAGAAGGCGTTCCGCACCCCCAGGAAGAAGGCCCCGGCAGCGGCCGTGAACGGACCGCCCCCGGCCGCGAGGGCCCCCACCAGCGCGAACTGGGAAGCACCGGTGAACACCAGGAGGCTGAGGGCACATGTCTGCAGCAGCGTGAGTCCGCTGCCGGCCGACGTCACTCCGAAGGCGAACCCGGACAGCCCGACGGCCACCCCGACACCCAGCGCGTCCCGCACGACGGCCCGGTCCGCTTCCCCACCTGTCCCTGCATCTTTGAGAGCTGTCCGATCTGCCACGCCCCGCACGCTACGAGCAGTGCCTACCGCGGGTCTTGTACGTTCTTGCGCTCCCGCTGATACGCCCCCGGAGGCACGCCGACCATCCGGCTGAAGTGCCGGTTGAGGTGCGGCTGATCGGTGAACCCCACGGCCACGGCGACCTCCGAGGGGGCCGTGCCCATGTCCAGCAGGCGTCGCGCCCGCCGCACCCGCGCATCCGTGAGCCACGCGTGCGGAGGCATCCCGTAGGCGTCCCGAAAGGCCCGCAGCAAAGCGAACGGACTGGTCCCGAGGTCGGCCGCCAACCGCTCCAGGCTCGGCGGTCGCGCCATCCGCTCTTCCAGCACTCCACGCGCGCGTGCCGCGATCCGGGTCCCTGCCGTCCGCACCTGGCGCCGCGGCATGGGCCCCCCGTTCAACCGCAGCAACCTGGTCACCGCAACCCGCAGCAGCGTGTCCGCGGCCAGCGCGTTGCCCTGGTCGGCCGCCCGCAGCACCTGATGCACCAGCCCCACGGCGTACGGATCGTCCACGACCGGACTGACGAAGCCCGGCGTCCCCCGCAGCACCGTGGTCTCGGCCGCGATCTCCGCCACCACGTCGACGGACGGGTACACGGCCCCGTACCGCCAGCCCTCGGGCACCCCGGCCCGCCCGGTGTGCGGTGTGTCGGGATTCACCAGTGCGAGAGCGCCGGCCCCCGCGTACTGATCGCCCCCACCGTGGTGGAACACCTCCACCCCGTCGGCGATGCCGGCGATCACGAAGTTCTCGTGCGTATGCCGCACGAAGGTCTTCCGCACATACCGCGCCCGCAGCAGATCCACACCGGGCAGCTCGTCGTACCGCCAGTGCCGCGCGCGCTCGCTCATCCGACCATTGTCCGCGGCCATGGACGACAGGACGCGCCCCGGTGCATCCGCACTCTCCGGCGGCGAGGGCGGGGACGGGTCGGGGGTGCACACCGGCGGGCGGTCGGCGGGATCAACGGCCAGTCGGTCGGCGCCCAGGCCTCTCGCGCCGTTCCGAGGACGCACACCCCCGGCGCGGCCCCGGCCCACCGCGAACCGGCAGGCGTGACCGAGGCGCCCCCGATGTCAGTGCCCGGGTGCACGATGGACGCATGCCCAGCACAGCACCCGGACCCCTGGACGGCTTCTCCCCCGCGACCCGCGCCTGGTTCACGGGCGCCTTCTCCGCGCCCACCACGGCTCAGGCCGGCGCGTGGCAGGCCATCCACGAGGGCTCGGACGTCCTGGTCGTGGCCCCGACCGGCTCCGGCAAGACCCTGGCCGCCTTCCTCGCCGCCCTGGACCAGCTGGCCTCGACGCCTCCCCCCGCCGACCCCAGGAAGCGCTGCCGCGTCCTGTACGTGTCCCCCCTGAAGGCCCTCGCGGTGGACGTCGAGCGCAACCTCCGCAGCCCCCTGACCGGCATCCGCCAGGAATCCGTACGCCTCGGCCTGCCCGAACCCGAGGTGAAGGTGGGCATCCGCTCGGGCGACACCCCCGCGGCCGAGCGCCGCGCCCTGTCGACCCGCCCGCCGGACATCCTGATCACGACGCCGGAGTCGCTGTTCCTGATGCTGACGTCGGCCACGCGCGACGCACTGACGGGCGTCGAGACGGTGATCCTCGACGAGGTGCACGCGGTCGCCGGCACCAAGCGCGGCGCCCATCTCGCCCTCTCCCTGGAGCGGCTGGACGAGCTCCTCCCGAAGCCGGCCCGACGCATCGGCCTCTCCGCGACGGTCCGCCCGGTCGACGAGGTGGCTCGCTTCCTCTCGCCCCGCCGCCGGGTGGAGATCGTGCAGCCGGAGTCGGGCAAGGAGTTCGACCTGTCCGTGGTCGTCCCGGTCGAGGACCTGGGCGAGCTGGGCGGCTCCCCGGTGGCGGACGGCCAGGAGGGCGCCGAGCGTCCGTCGATCTGGCCGCACGTGGAGGAGCGGATCACCGACCTCGTCCAGTCCCACCGCTCCACGATCGTCTTCGCGAACTCCCGCCGCCTCGCGGAGCGCCTCTGCAACCGCCTGAACGAGATCGCGTACGAACGGGCCACGGGCGAGCCCCTCGACGAGCACCACTCCCCCGCCGAGCTCATGGGCGGCTCAGGTGCCGCCCAGGGCGCACCCCAGGTCATCGCCCGCGCCCACCACGGCTCGGTGTCCAAGGAGCAGCGCGCCCTGGTCGAGGAGGACCTGAAGGCGGGCCGCCTCCCCGCAGTCGTGGCCACCTCCAGCCTCGAACTGGGCATCGACATGGGCGCGGTCGACCTGGTGGTCCAGGTCGAGTCCCCGCCGTCGGTCGCCTCCGGCCTCCAGCGCGTGGGCCGGGCCGGCCACCAGGTGGGCGCGGTCTCCACCGGCGTGGTCTTCCCCAAGTACCGCGGCGACCTCGTGCAGGCGGCGGTGGTCACCGAGCGCATGCGCACCGGCTCCATCGAGTCCCTCAGGGTCCCCGCCAACCCCCTGGACGTCCTGGCCCAGCAGGTCGTCGCCATGACGGCCATGGACACCTGGCAGTTCGACGACCTCCTCGCCGCCGTCCGCCGGGCCGCTCCCTTCGCCTCGCTGCCCGAGTCCGCCTTCACCGCGGTCCTCGACATGCTCGCGGGCCGCTACCCGTCCGACGCCTTCGCCGAGCTGCGCCCGCGCGTGGTGTGGGACCGCGTCACCGGCGAGATCACCGGCCGCCCAGGCGCACAGCGCCTCGCCGTCACCTCCGGGGGCACGATCCCCGACCGCGGCCTCTTCGGCGTCTTCCTCGCGGGCGCCGACCCGAAGAAGGGCGGCGGCCGGGTCGGCGAGCTCGACGAGGAGATGGTCTACGAGTCCCGCGTCGGCGACGTCTTCACCCTCGGCACGAGCTCCTGGCGCATCGAGGACATCACCCGCGACCGCGTCCTGGTCTCCCCCGCCCCGGGCGTACCGGGCCGGCTGCCCTTCTGGAAGGGCGACCAGCTGGGCCGCCCGCTCGAACTGGGCCGGGCGGTGGGCGCGTTCCTGCGCGAGGTCGGCTCGCTGTCCAAGGACGACGCCCGGCTCCGTCTCCTCGCCGCCGGCCTGGACGCCTGGGCGGCCGACAACGTGCTCTCCTACCTGGACGAGCAGCGTGAGGCCTGCGGACACGTCCCGGACGACCGGACGATCGTCGTGGAGCGCTTCCGCGACGAGCTCGGCGACTGGCGCGTGGTGGTGCACTCCCCCTTCGGCGCCCAGGTGCACGCCCCCTGGGCGCTCGCCCTCGGCGCCAAGCTCTCCGAGCGGTACGGCATGGACGCGCAGGTCATGCACGCCGACGACGGCATCGTGCTGCGCCTGCCGGACGCCGACCTGATGGGCCTGGACCTGCTGGACCAGGAGCCGGTGAAGACGGGCCGGGAGTACGACGCCGAGCAGGCCCCCGTGGGCGCCGCCGACATCGTCTTCGACAAGGGCGAGGTCGACCAGGTCGTCACCGACCAGGTGGGCAGCTCGGCGCTGTTCGCGGCGCGTTTCCGCGAGTGCGCCGCCCGCGCGCTGCTGCTGCCGCGCCGCAACCCGGGCAAGCGCACCCCGCTGTGGCAGCAGCGGCAGCGGGCCTCACAGCTGCTGCAGGTGGCGAGCGAGTTCGGTTCGTTCCCGATCGTCCTGGAGGCGGTCCGGGAGTGCCTCCAGGACGTCTTCGACGTGCCCGGACTCGTCGAGCTGATGGGCGATGTGGAGTCCCGCAAGGTCCGCCTCGTCGAGGTCACCACCCCCGAGCCGTCCCCCTTCGCGCGCTCCCTCCTCTTCGGTTACGTCGCGCAGTTCCTGTACGAGGGCGACTCCCCGCTCGCCGAACGCCGCGCCGCCGCCCTGTCGCTGGACTCGCGGTTGCTGGCCGAGCTGCTCGGCCAGGCGGAGCTGCGCGAGCTGCTCGACGCGGAGGTCCTGACCGAGCTGGAGCGCGAGCTCCGGTGGCTGACGGAGGACCGCCGCGTCAAGGACGCCGAGGGCGTCGCCGACCTTCTCCGCATGCTGGGTCCGCTCACGGACGCCGAGCTCGCCGAGCGGGGCGCCGAACCGCAGTGGGCGCGGGAGCTGGCCGGTGCCCGCCGCGCCATCCGGGTCAGGATCGCCGGTGCCGACCACTGGGCGGCGATCGAGGACGCGGGCCGCCTGCGCGACGCGCTGGGCACGGCCCTGCCCGTCGGCGTGCCGGAAGCCTTCACCGAGCCCGTCAAGGACCCGCTGGGCGACCTCCTCGCCCGTTACGCCCGCACCCACGGCCCGTTCACGTCGGCCGCGGCGGCGGCCCGTTTCGGCCTGGGCGTGGCCGTCACCGAGGGCGCTCTCCAGCGGCTCTCCGCGGCGGGCCGGGTCGTCCAGGGCGAGTTCCATCCGGCCGGGATCGGCCAGGAGTGGTGCGACGCGGCCGTGCTGCGCCGACTGCGCCGCCGCTCCCTGGCCGCCCTGCGCCACGAGCTGGAGCCGGTGCCGCCGGCCGCGCTCGCCCAGTTCCTTCCCCAGTGGCAGCACATCGGCAAGGGGCACTCCCTGCGCGGCGTCGACGGACTGGTGCGCGCCGTCGAGCAGCTGCAGGGCGCGTCCGTGCCGGCCTCCGCCCTGGAGAAGCTCGTGCTGCCCTCCCGGGTCGTGAACTACACCCCGGCGATGCTGGACGAACTCACCGCCGCCGGAGAGATCGTCTGGGCCGGAGCGGGCTCCCTCCCCGGCAAGGACGGCTGGGTCTCGCTCTACCTGGCCGACGCGGCACCGCTGCTCCTGCCGCCCCCGCACCCCCTGGAGCTGACCGCCCTCCACCAGTCCGTCCTGGACGCCCTCTCCGGCGGCTACGGCCTGTTCTTCCGCCAGATCGCCGACCAGGTCCGCGCCACGACCCATCCCGAGGCCACCGATCCCCAGCTGGCGGACGCCCTCTGGGACCTGGCCTGGTCGGGCCGCCTGACCAACGACACGCTCACCCCCATGCGCTCGCTGCTGGGCTCGGGCCGCACCGCCGGATCCACGGCCCACCGCGCCAAGCGCGCCGTCCCGCGCGGCCGCTACGGCTCCCTGACGGCCGCGGCCCGTACCGCGTCCCGCTCCGGGCCGCCGACCGTCGCCGGCCGCTGGTCCCTGCTCCCGGCCCACGAGCCGGACCCGACCGTGCGGGCCCACGCCCTCGCCCGCACCCTCCTCGACCGGCACGGCGTCGTGACCAGGGGCGCGGTCTCGGCGGAGGGCGTCGAGGGCGGTTTCTCGGCGACGTACCGCGTCCTGTCCGTCTTCGAGGAGAGCGGCCAGGCCCGCCGCGGCTACGTGGTGGAGGGCCTGGGCGCGGCTCAGTTCGCGATGGACGGCGCCGTGGACCGGCTGCGCGCGGTGTCCAACGCCCGCGACCGGGGCGAGAGCCTGCCCGGCCCTCCGCCGGACCCCGGCCTCGATCCCTTGCCCGCCCATGACTTCGCCGGACCGGACGGCTCGGCCCCCTCGGGCGACCACACCGACGCCCCCGGCCCCGACGGCTTCCCCGGCCTGGGCGTATCCTTCGACGCACCTCAGCCGTCCCGGGACGAGTGGGTCTCGCCCCGCGACTACACACCGCGGAACACCCCGCCCTGGCAGAACGGCGGACGCGCACCGTACGACTCCGATTTCACGGGCCGCCGCACCCGCCCCGAAGCGTCCGGGGCCGTCGTCCTGGCCGCCGCCGACCCGGCGAACGCGTACGGCGCCGCCCTGGGCTGGCCCGAACCCCCGACCGGCGCCGGGCACAAGCCGGGCCGCAAGGCGGGCTCCCTGGTGGTGCTCGTCGACGGCGAACTGACGCTCTACATGGAACGCGGCGGCAAGTCCCTGCTCGCCTGGGCCGCCGACCCGGAGGGCGGCCCCGCAGAAGACCCCCGCCTGCGCGCAGCGGCGGAAGCTCTCGCCGCAGCCGCCCGCGCGGGTTCCCTCGGCACGGTCACCGTGGAGCGCGTCAACGGCGCCCAGGCCCTGACCTCCCCCATCGGCACTCTCCTGGAAGGAGCGGGCTTCATCGCGACTCCCCGCGGCCTCCGCCTCCGCGCCTGATCGTCCCGGCGACGTGCCACTCTTGAACCATGCCCGAAGGTGACACGGTCTGGCAGGCCGCGAGACGGCTGCACGACGCCCTCGCGGGCAAGGTGCTGACCCGCAGCGACCTCCGGGTGCCCCGTTTCGCCACGGCCGACCTCACGGGTCGCACGGTCCTGGACGTCACCCCGCGCGGCAAGCACCTCCTCACCCGCATCGAGGGCGGCTTGACCCTCCACTCCCACCTGCGGATGGACGGCGCCTGGAAGGTGTACGAGAACGGCCGGCGCTGGACCGGCGGCCCCGGGCACCAGATCCGCGCGATCCTCGGCACCACCGACCGCACGGCCGTCGGCTACCGCCTGCCCGTCCTGGAACTCCTGCGCACGACCGACGAGCACCGCGCGGTGGGTCACCTCGGCCCCGACCTCCTGGGTCCGGACTGGGACCCCGACCGGGCCCTGGCCAACGTCCTCCAGGACCCTGCCCGCCCTCTCGGCGAGGCCCTGCTCGACCAGCGCAACCTCGCCGGCATCGGCAATGTCTACAAGTGCGAACTCTGCTTCCTCCTCGGCGTCACCCCCTGGCTCCCGGCAGGCGACCTGCCCGCCGACCGCGCCGCACAGCTCCCCGTGCTCGCCAGGAAACTGCTGGAGGCCAACCGCGACCGCCCGATCCGCGTCACGACGGGCCGCCGCGGCCATGACCTCTTCGTCTACGGCCGGGCACCCCGCCCCTGCCTGCGCTGCCGCACCTCGATCCGCGTCGCCGAACAGGGCGACGGCTCGCGCGAACGCCCCACGTACTGGTGCCCCACCTGCCAGCCGGGCCCCGCCCCGGCCGTTTCCCCGACCCGGCGGCGAGGCCGCACCGATTGACGCCCCGTCAGAGACGCTCGTACGGTCCCTGGATGCCTGTCACGGCGTACGACCTCACCGGCCGGAGCGCGCGTTCGTCACCGGCGACGCGAGCGGCCTCGGCGCGACTGCTCACCGAGACGGGCGGCCACCGTGCACTGCGCGGACCGCGACACCGAGGGCCCGCACGAGACGGCCACCACAGCCACCTCCACTGCGGATCCGGTCCGCCACCAAGCCCACAGCCACTCCCGCCCACCCAGAAGCTCACCCCCGCCGCGAAGCCATCCCCGATCCCGTCATCCCCCACGCCCTCCGCCACCGCCGCGCGCCCACCGCCCCCTTCGCGCGCCGCTTCGGGACGCAATGCACCGGGAGCACGCTCAGCCCCCACCCCCCGGCCGCGACCGCCGCCTCCACCGCTCCCGCCTCGGCTACGACCACCAACCGCAGCACCGCCCACCACCACAGCACGCCCAGCCCGAGCACGGCCCCGCGGGCCCCCCAGCGCGCTATCCCCGCCATGGCCGCCACCTCCAGCGGCCCGAAGCCGTTCGGCCGCTCCACCCGACGGACAGGGCGCGGCACGGCCACCCAGGCACACCGCAGACGCCACCCGGGGGCACAGGCGCGACACCACACACCGCTCCGCGCCGAGCGGCGAAAGCCCGGCGCGGCCCGTCACCCGCTCCGGCGGCCGCTCGAGTCACCCGTTCTCGGCCTGGAACATCCAGTGATGCTTCTCCAGGTCCGCCGTGATCCCGATGAAGATGTCCTGGCTCACCGGATCGGGCTCACCGGTCGCCTCGACCCGCTCCCGCATGCGCGCGATGACCGCGCTCAGGGCGTCGACCAGCGCCCCCACGGCGGCCGTGTCGTCGACCCAGCCCTCGGGGGTCACACCGATCCCGCTGCCGACGGCCACGGTCGCGGCCCGCCCGTCGGGCGGGATCCCGAGCGCCGCGGCGCGCTCGGCCACGGTGTCGGAGTACTTCCGCGCGGTGTCGACGACCTCGTCGAGCTGGAGGTGCACGGAACGGAAGCGCGGCCCCACCACGTTCCAGTGGATCTGTTTCGCCACGAGAGCGAGATCCACCAGATCGACGAGGGCACCTTGCAGCGCCTCGGACACGGTCTTCAGGTTCGCGTCCGACAACGGGCTCTTCACGACGTACATCCGCACCTCCGTGGACTGCCCCCGCCATCCCCTCAACGATGACCGCCCCGAGCTCCAGCGGCAAACGCACACAAACCTGACACCTCAGCGCCGGTCGGTCGCGGGCAAGCGAAAACCCCGACCGGCACCCTCCGGGTCTTCCGGAGAGGCACGACCGGGGCCTCGTTCATGCCACGTGAGCGTCGAGCCTCACGCGGCGACGACGTCCACCGCCTCGGCAGGCGCCTTGATCGTCACCCGTTCCGGCGGCACACCGGTCACCGAAACGGAACCCAGCATCGGGCGAACCGGTGTGGGTACGGGCTCGCTGGGGGTGGCCGCTGCAGACTGGGCCAGCTCGGCGAGGGCGAGCTCGTCGCTCACTTCCCGCATGAGCTCGGACATCCGTACGTCCAACGCGTCGCAGATGGCGGAGAGCAGCTCGGAGGAAGCCTCCTTCTGCCCCCGCTCCACCTCGGAGAGATAGCCGAGTGAGACTCGGGCGGACGAGGAGACTTCGCGCAGAGTACGGCCCTGGCGCTGGCGCTGCCGACGCAGCACGTCACCCAGCAGGCGACGGAGCAGAATCATCGGTGGCTCCCTCCTCGGACCGCGTAGCCGCATCCATTACGCCCCACCGTACCGCCTTGCGCCGCGGCCGTGCGGGGAGCGATGTCGTGTTCACTCAGGGCTGCAAACATCAAAACCCCCCGTTCCGTTCCGTATCCTGTGCCCGCTCATTCCCAGTCTGTTCGCCCGCAAGCTCCTTCATGAGCAGTGCGAGTACGCTCCGTACACTCTCTCTACGAATTTCCGCGCGGTCGCCGTTCAACCGCAGACCCTCCACTTTTCCGCCGCCGGCAGAACCGGAGTCCGGCCCGAAGGGCCCGTCCACGGCGATGAAAACCGTCCCGACGGGCTGCCCGTCCTGCGGCTCCGGGCCCGCCACACCGGTGGTCGCGATGCCCCAGTCGGTGCCGAGCGCCTTGCGCACGCCGACCGCCATCTGCGCCGCGACCTGCGGATCCACCGCTCCGCGTGCCGCCAGCAAAGTGGCGTCGACACCGAGCAGATCATGCTTCAGTTCGGTGGCGTAGGCGGTCACCGAGCCCCGGAAGACCTTCGATGCCCCGGGGATCGATGTGATCTCCGCCGCAACGAGACCACCGGTCAGCGACTCCGCGACGGCGAGCGTCCCACCGGTCACTGTGAGTAGTCGAACCACGTCGGTGGCCGGGGAACTCACGCTTCCTTCTCCTCCAACGCGGCCTTGCGCTCGGCGATTCCCTGCCTGCGCAGCACAATGGCCTGTTTCACATAGTCGAGCCCGGTCACCACGGTCAGAACAACCGCCGCGGCCATCACCCAGAACCTCATGGTGGCCAACCACCCCGTCAGTGCCAGCACGTACATGCCCACGGCCACGCCCTGGGTGAGGGTCTTGAGCTTGCCCCCGCGGCTGGCGGGGATGACGCCGTACCGAATGACCAGGAAACGCAGCAGCGTGATCCCGAGTTCCCGGCCGAGGATGACGCCGGTGACCCACCAGGGCAGATCGCCGAGCGCGGACAGACAGATCAGCGCGGCCCCCATGATCGCCTTGTCTGCGATGGGGTCGGCGATCTTCCCGAAGTCGGTGACCAGGTTGTACGTGCGCGCGAGATGACCGTCGAAGAGGTCGGTGATCATGGCGATGGCGAAGGCCGCCCAGGCCAGCGACCGCCACGCCGGGTCGTATCCGCCGTCCGCGAGCATCAGCAGGACGAAGGCCGGGACGAGGACCAGCCGGAGCATGGTCAGGAGGTTGGCGACGTTCCAGACGCTGGCCTGGTTGACGGCCGCGGCCGTCAGCTTCCCGCCCCGCGCCTGCTTCCCGTCGGTGCCCTGGACCTCGGCGCCGGGACCCTCACCGACGAGCGCCGCGCTGTCACCGGCGACGGCCCTGCTGTCACCGGCAGCCTCGCCGTCACCGGCACCGGCCGCCCCACCGGCAGCGTCACCATGACCCACGTCCGACGACCCGCCGTGCCCCGCAGCGGGGACCCCACCATCAGCCGACCGCGCGGCCGCACGCCCCACCGCCGCCCCGGGAACCTTCCCCGAGGCCGCGGCAGCCGCACCGGCCGCGGCTCTCCTCGCGCCGGAGGAGCCTCCCGCCGCGGATACCGGGACACCGGTCATCTGCCTGCCTCCTCACTCCACGCAGGCGAAGCGAACGAGCCCTGCAGCGGCTCGGCCACCAGGTCGACACCCTCCGTACCGACCACCTTCGCTTCGACCATACGGCCGCTGCTCAGACCCGCGCCGCTCGTGAGCAGCACCTGGCCGTCCGTCTCGGGCGCCTGGTGCGCGGCACGGCCGTACACGCCCTCCTCGTCGTCCACGGACTCGACGAGCACGTGCACCGTCTGGCCGACACGCTCCTCGGCGCGCTGCGAGACGAGTTCCTCGGCGAGCCGCGAGACGCGGGCCAGCCGCTCGGCGACGACGTCCTCGTCGAGCTTGTTCTCGTAGGTCGCCGCTTCGGTTCCCTCCTCGTCGGAGTAGCCGAAGACGCCGATGGCGTCCAGCCGCGCGCCGTTCAGGAACCGCTCCAGCTCGGCGAGGTCGCCCTCGCTCTCGCCGGGGAAGCCGACGATGAAGTTGGAGCGCACGCCGGCCTCGGGTGCCTTGCTCCGGATCGTGTCGAGCAGCTCCAGGAACCGGTCGGTGTCGCCGAAGCGGCGCATCGCGCGCAGGACGCCGGGCGCGGAGTGCTGGAAGGACAGGTCGAAGTAGGGCGCGACCTTCGGGGTGGAGGTCAGCACGTCGATGAGGCCGGGCCGCATCTCGGCCGGCTGAAGGTAGCTGACGCGCACCCGCTCGATGCCGTCGACCTCGGCGAGTTCGGGCAGCAGCGACTCCAGCAGGCGGATGTCGCCCAGGTCCTTGCCGTAGGAGGTGTTGTTCTCGGAGACCAGCATGATCTCCTTCACGCCCTGCTCGGCCAGCCACCGCGTCTCGTTCAGCACGTCCGAGGGCCGGCGCGAGATGAAAGAGCCGCGGAAGGACGGAATGGCGCAGAAGGAGCAGCGCCGGTCGCAGCCGGAGGCCAGCTTCACGGAGGCGACCGGGGAGCCGTCCAGGCGGCGGCGCAGGGGCGCGCGGGGGCCGGAGGCCGGAGCGAGGCCCTCCGGAAGGTCGGCCGGGGCGTGCCCGGGCAGTGCGACCGCGGTGGCCGACTCCTGGCGCTCCGCCGGGCTGATCGGCAGCAGCTTGCGCCGGTCCCGTGGGGTGTGTGAAGCGTGGATGCCGCCGTTGAGGATGGTCTGGAGGCGGTCCGAGATGTCCGAGTAGTCGTCGAATCCGAGCACGCCGTCGGCCTCGGGCAAAGCTTCGGCGAGTTCCTTGCCGTACCGCTCGGCCATGCAGCCCACCGCCACGACGGCCTGGGTTCTGCCATGCCCCTTGAGGTCGTTGGCTTCCAGGAGGGCGTCGACGGAGTCCTTCTTGGCGGCTTCGACGAAGCCGCAGGTGTTCACGACGGCGACGTCCGCGTCCTCGGCGTCCTCGACGAGCCGCCAGCCGTCCGCCTCCAAACGGCCTGCGAGCTCCTCCGAGTCCACCTCGTTACGGGCGCAGCCAAGGGTGACGAGTGCGACGGTACGGCGTTCAGACATGCGCTCAAGACTACTTCGTCCCGCTGACACCCCACGTCGACGGGGTTGGCCCAGCATGGCCAACCCCGCACGTCCTGCACCCCTTCGGACCAGTTACCCGGCCTCGGGGTCACCCTTCGTGTAGGTCAGGCGCTCGACGGCGCCCGGCTGGAAGTTCTCCTCGATCTTCTTGCCGTTGACGAAGAGGTCGATCGCACCGGCGTCTCCCAGGACGAGGTGGACCTTCGAGCTGTCCTGGAAGGTCTTGGTGTCGCCCTGTTTGAGGACGCCGTCGAAGATCAGCCGGCCGTTGTGGTCCTTGGCGGCGATCCAGCTGTGTCCATCGGCGGCGGCCACCCGGACCGTCACCTTGTCCTGCGGCGCGGCCGCGATGGCACTGTCGGACGGCTTCGGCTCGGGGTCCCCGGGCTTCTTGGTCTTGGTGGTCGGGGAGGCGGACTCGCTGGCCGTGGAGCCCTCGGCCACGTTCGCCTCGCCGGCGCTGTCGTCGCTGCCCTGGAACATGGTGAACCCGACGAAACCGATCACGGCGACGATCGCGGCGACCATGGCCGCGGTCCAGTTGGGCCCGCGTCGCTCCGGACGAATACGTTCCGCCTCGAAGAGGGGAGCTGCCGGGGTCGGCGCCGGACGTCCGCCGTGCTCGTCGCCGTACTGGGCGAGCAAGGGCTCCGGGTCGAGGCGGACGGCCTTGGCCAGGGCCCTGATGTGCCCACGGGCGTAGACGTCCCCACCGCAGGAGGAGAAGTCGTCGGCCTCGATCGCGTGCACGATGTTCATGCGGACCCGGGTGGCGCTACTGACGTCGTCGACGGTCAGCCCGGCGGCGATTCGAGCCTGCTGCAGGGCACGGCCGATGGAGGGGCGGGCTTCCTCGCGGTCTGCTTCGACGTGCTCGTCTTCGAACGGACGCTCGTCTTCAGGGGAGTTGCCGATGGACACGGGGGCGCCTTTCGAGCGTGTAGCCGCCTGTGCTGGAGGTTCAGTCTAGGGGGGGTGCAAAAGGGTGAGGCAACCGGGCGGTGGCACTTTGTACTCCATCGGAATGGCCCGACAGTCCGATGGTTGGGTCGCTGCGTTTCGCTTCCCTCAACTTGACGTACGCCGACGGGAAACGGTTGCGCGATGACCCCTTACGGGTGAGTCACGATCCGGACACCCGTTTGCCGTACACGCCCCGCGAGGCGATCACCGTGTCGCGTTCCCCTACCCTTCAGACTCCCCCCGGATCAGCGCGAGCACGCCATCCAACTCGTCAGGCTTCACAAGAACGTCACGTGCCTTCGAACCCTCGCTCGGTCCGACGATGTTCCGGGACTCCATGAGGTCCATCAGCCGCCCGGCCTTGGCGAAGCCGACGCGCAGTTTGCGCTGGAGCATGGACGTCGATCCGAACTGCGTGGAGACCACCAGTTCGGCCGCCTGGCACAGCAGGTCGAGGTCGTCGCCGATGTCCTCGTCGATCTCCTTCTTCTGCTTGGTGCCCACGACGACGTCGTCCCGGAAGACGGGCGTCATCTGTTCCTTGCAGTGCCGGACGACCCCCGCGATCTCCTCCTCGGTGACGAAGGCGCCCTGCATACGGGTGGGCTTGTTGGCCCCCATCGGCAGGAACAGCCCGTCGCCCTTGCCGATGAGTTTCTCGGCGCCGGGCTGGTCGAGGATGACGCGCGAGTCGGCCAGCGAGGAGGTGGCGAAGGCCAGCCGGGACGGCACGTTCGCCTTGATCAGACCGGTGACGACGTCGACCGAGGGCCGCTGGGTGGCGAGCACCAGGTGGATACCGGCCGCACGCGCGAGCTGCGTGATGCGCACGATGGCGTCCTCGACGTCCCGCGGCGCGACCATCATCAGGTCGGCGAGCTCGTCGACGATGACCAGCAGGTACGGGTACGGCTGAAGCTCCCGTTCACTGCCCTCGGGCGGCTTGACCTTGCCCTCGCGCACGGCCCGGTTGAAGTCGTCGATGTGCCGGAAGCCGTAGGCCGCCAGGTCGTCGTAGCGCAGGTCCATCTCGCGTACGACCCACTGGAGCGCCTCGGCGGCCCGCTTGGGGTTGGTGATGATCGGCGTGATGAGGTGCGGGATGCCCTCGTAGGCGGTCAGCTCGACCCGCTTGGGGTCGACGAGGATCATCCGGACGTCCTCGGGGGTCGCCCGCATCATGACCGAGGTGATCAGGCAGTTGATGCAGGACGACTTGCCGGAGCCGGTGGCGCCGGCGACCAGCATGTGCGGCATCTTCGCCAGCGAGTGCATGACGTAGCCGCCCTCGACGTCCTTGCCGAACGCGACCAGCATCGGGTCGTCGTCCTCCGCGGACTCCGCCAGGCGCAGCACGTCACCGAGGTTGACCATCTCCCGGTCGGTGTTCGGGATCTCGATGCCGACCGCGGACTTGCCGGGGATCGGGCTGATGATCCGTACGTCCGGGGAGGCGACGGCGTAGGCGATGTTCTTGGTCAGCGCGGTGATCCGCTCGACCTTCACGGCGGGGCCGAGCTCGACCTCGTAGCGCGTGACCGTCGGCCCGCGGGTGAAGCCGGTGACGCCGGCGTCCACCTTGAACTCGGTGAAGACCGTGGTCAGCGACTCGACGACGAGGTCGTTGGCGGCGCTGCGCGCCTTGCCCGGGCCGCCGCGCTCGAGCAGATCGAGCGACGGCAGGGCGTACGTGATGTCGCCGGACAACTGGAGCTGCTCCGCACGCTGAGGCAGATCGCGCGGCTCGGCGGGCGGCGCCTTGGTGAGGTCGCGGACGCCCGCCCTGGGCTTCTGCGGCTCGGGCTTGTCCTGCTGCGGCTTGTCCTGCCGGGGCCGAGCGGCGGGGACGGGCGTCGGTGTGGTCGGCTCCCGGTCGCCCGCCCGCACGCCCTGGGTGAGGTCGGCGACGATCGGCGAGGGCGGCATCCCGTGCAACACGGCACCGTCGAGCGCGGCGGCGGCAGCAGCGGCGACGTCCACGGCGTCCCTGGGGCGGTCCATGTCGGGCTGCGGCACGGCCGAGCGCCGGGGACGGCCACGGCGCCGCGCGAGGGCCTCCTGCTCGCCGTCGTCGGGGTCGTACGCCGCGGGTGCCGGCGCACGCCTGCCGCGCGGGCGCGCGGGCAACGCCTCGCGCCACTGCTCCTCGTAGCGCTCGTCGTCCTCGGCGAGGCCGTACTCGTCCTCGGCCGGGTCGCGCACGATCCCGAGCCGCACCCCGAGCAGCCGCAGCCGCTGCGGAATGGCGTTGACCGGGGTGGCCGTGACGACCAGCAGCCCGAAGATCGTCAGCAGCACCAGCAGCGGTACGGCGAGCACATGGCCCATGGCGTACGACAGCGGGGTCGCCACGGCCCAGCCGATGAGGCCGCCTGCGTCCCTTATGGCCTGCATGCCGTCGCCGCGCGCGGGTGAGCCGCAGGCGATGTGGACCTGGCCGAGCACCCCGATGACGAGCGCGGACAGGCCGATGACGATGCGCCCGTTGGCCTCGGGCTTCTCCGGATGGCGGATGAACCGCACGGCGACGACCGCGAGCAGTATCGGCACGAGCAGGTCGAGCCGGCCGAAGGCGCCGGTCACCAGGATCTCGACCAGGTCCCCCACGGGGCCCTCGAGATCGGCCCAGGTGCCCGCGGCGACGATCAGCGCGATGCCGAGCAGCAGCAAAGCGACGCCGTCCTTGCGGTGGGCCGGGTCGAGGTTCCTGGCGCCCTGCCCTATTCCGCGGAACACGGCGCCGACGGCGTGCGCCACGCCCAGCCACACGGCGCGCACGAGCCGGTAGACGCCACCGGTGGGACTGGGCGCCGGTTTGGGCGCGACCTTCTTGGCCGCGGCCTTCCGGGCTGGCGCCTTCTTCGCGGGAGCTTTTCTGGCAGCGGCCTTCTTCGCCGGAGCCTTCGCCGAAGCGGCCGCCTTCTTCGCGGGCGGCTTCTTGGCTGCGGAGGGACGTGAGGCCATGGGTGTGAGGTTACCGGTGGAGACGGCAGGGGACACGTGTGCCTACGGCTTCACCCGTTCGTGTCGTATCCGGGAGAGGCACGAAACTGACGCGCGGTCACGGCGGACAACCCCGCCTGTGCGCGGGTCAGTTCTGCGAGGACACCGAGGACGTGCTCCCGGTGCCCGGCTCCAGCGCGTCCAGCGCCCGCCGCAACCCCGTGAGCTTGCGCTCCAGATGAGCCGCCGTGGCCACGGCGGCAGCGTCCGTCGACTCGTCGTTGAGCTGCTTGGTCAGCGCTTCGGCCTGCTCCTCGACGGCCGCGAGCCGCGCGGAGAGTTCCGCGAGCAGCCCGGCCGACTCCTTGGCCTCGCCGTCCGCGTCCTTGCCGTTGCCCTCCAACTGGAGCCTCAGCAGCGAGGCCTGCTCACGCAGCTGGCAGTTCTTCATGTACAGCTCGACGAAGACGGAGACCTTCGCCCGCAGCACCCAGGGGTCGAACGGCTTGGAGATGTAGTCGACCGCGCCCGCCGCGTAACCCCGGAAGGTGTGGTGCGGGCCGTGGTTGATCGCCGTGAGGAAGATGATAGGGATGTCCCGGGTCCGCTCACGCCGCTTGATGTGCGCGGCGGTTTCGAAGCCGTCCATGCCCGGCATCTGGACGTCCAGCAGGATGACCGCGAAGTCGTCCGTGAGCAGCGCTTTGAGCGCCTCCTCCCCGGACGATGCCCGCACCAGCGTCTGATCGAGCGCAGAGAGGATCGCCTCCAGCGCCAGCAGATTCTCCGGCCGGTCATCGACCAGGAGGATCTTGGCCTTCTGCACCATGGCCCGCCCTCCTCGCCCCGGCGTGGGGCCTCCCCTGTCCGCAGGTCCTGTGGAAGCACCGGTGGGTGCCGCCCCAGGGGACGACTCCCTTGCGTCGCCCGTCCTTGTGCCGGTCATCGTAGCCGCACCCCGCCCGTCGCCACACCCTGTCACCGTGATGTCACCGTGCACATAGCAGAAACGCAGCAGGAGACCAGAAGGTTCCCCGGATCTTGTACTTCTACACGACTATGCACACACCGAGTTCGCAACTCCGTGTGAACACCGAACCTTCCCGCCATGGTCGCGCACCTGCCCAAGGTTCCCCTCACTCCCCTCGCATCCACTGATCCATCACCGTCAGCAGGTGATCGGGGTCGACCGGCTTCGTCACGTAGTCGGAAGCGCCCGAGTCGATCGCCTTCTCCCGGTCGCCCTTCATCGCCTTCGCGGTCAGCGCGATGATCGGCAGCCCGGCGAACTGCGGCATCCTGCGGATCGCCGTGGTCGTCGCGTACCCGTCCATCTCGGGCATCATGATGTCCATCAACACGACCGCCACGTCGTCGTGCTGCTCGAGGACCTCGATACCCTCCCGGCCGTTCTCGGCGTACAGCACCGACAGGCCGTGCTGCTCCAGGACGCTGGTCAGGGCGAAGACGTTGCGGATGTCGTCGTCGACGATCAGGACCTTCTGACCACCGAAGCGGATGCCCCGCTGCGTCTTGGGCACCGTCTCCTGCTCCGCGGGCGTCCACTGCTCCGGCTGGGCCGGACGCTGCGACAGCTCGGGCATCCTGCGGCGCCGCCGGAACAGGGCGGCCGGCCCGTTCTGCGTGTCGCGGTACGACTTCACCTCGGCCGGCGTCTCGGCCTCCACGTCGGACAGCTCGGTCAGATCGGACGTCGACGCCACCAGGTCACCGGCCTCCAGGGCGGGCAGCTGCTGCTGGTAGCCCTGCGGCGGCAGCTCGCTGGGGTGCAGCGGCAGGTACAGCGTGAACGTCGAGCCGCGGCCCGTCTCGCTCTGCGCGTAAATCTCCCCGCCGAGCAGCTGCGCGATCTCCCGCGAGATGGACAGCCCCAGACCCGTACCGCCGTACTTGCGGCTGGTGGTGCCGTCGGCCTGCTTGAACGCCTCGAAAATCACCCGCATCTTGCTGGACGCGATGCCGATCCCGGTGTCCGTGACGGAGAACGCGATCAGCTCGGCGTCCGCGTCGGTCAACGACCCGGTCTCCAGCAGCTGCTCCCGGATCTTCTGCGGCACGTCGTCCCGCGCCGGCCTGATGACCAGCTCCACCGACCCGGAGTCGGTGAACTTCACCGCGTTCGACAGCAGGTTGCGCAGCACCTGCAGCAGCCGCTGCTCGTCGGTGTGCAGCGTGGCGGGCAGCTCCGGCGACACCCGTACGGACAGGTCCAGGCCCTTCTCCGCGGTCAGCGGGCGGAAGGTGGCCTCCACGTAGTCCACGAGCTGGACGAGCGCGATCCGCGTCGGCGAGACGTCCATCTTCCCCGCCTCGACCTTCGACAGGTCGAGGATGTCGTTGATCAACTGGAGCAGGTCGGAACCGGCCCCGTGGATCGTCTCGGCGAACTCGACCTGCTTCGGGGAGAGGTTCCCCTCGGCGTTGTCGGCGAGCAGCTTGGCCAGGATCAACAGCGAGTTGAGCGGCGTACGCAGCTCGTGCGACATGTTCGCCAGGAACTCGCTCTTGTAGCGCATCGACACCGCGAGCTGCTCGGCGCGCTCCTCCAGGACCTGCCGCGCCTCCTCGATCTCGGTGTTCTTCACCTCGATGTCGCGGTTCTGCCGGGCCAGCAGCTCGGCCTTCTCCTCCAGTTCGGCGTTGGAGGCCTGGAGGGCCTTCTGCCGCTGCTCCAACTCGGCGGACCGCTCCCGAAGTTGCTCGGTCAGCTCCTGCGACTGCGCCAGCAGCAGCTCCGTCTTGGTGTTGACGGAGATGGTGTTGACGCTGGTCGCGATCATCTCCGCGATCTGGTTGAGGAAGTCCTTCTGGATCTGCGTGAACGGCGTGAAGGACGCCAGCTCGATGACGCCGAGCACGCTGCCCTCGAACAGCACCGGCAGCACGATCACCTGTGCGGGCGGCGCCTCACCGAGCCCCGAGGAGATCTTCAGATAGCCGCTCGGCGCGTTCTCCACCAGGATCGTGCGCTTCTCCTCGGCGGCCGTCCCGACCAGCGCCTCACCGGGCTGGAACGATGTCGGCATGGAGCCCATCGAGTAGCCGTACGAACCGAGCATGCGCAGCTCGTACTGGTCCTCGTCCGCGGCGTTCATGTCCTCGCCGTCGACGAGCGGCATCGCCACGAAGAACGCGCCGTGCTGCGCGGACACCACCGGTGTCAGCTCGCTCATGATCAGCGAGGCCACGTCCTCCAGGTCGCGGCGGCCCTGCATCAGCGCGGAGATCCGGGCCAGGTTGCCCTTGAGCCAGTCCTGCTCCTTGTTGGCGATCGTGGTGTCGCGCAGGTTGGCGATCATCTTGTTGATGTAGTCCTGGAGCTCCTGGATCTCCCCGGACGCGTCCACGTCGATCTTCAGGTTCAGATCGCCCCGGGTCACCGCGGTCGCCACGCGCGCGATGGCGCGCACCTGCCGGGTCAGGTTCCCGGCCATCTCGTTCACGGACTCGGTCAGGTCCCGCCAGGTGCCGTCGACGTCACGCACGCGTGCCTGCCCGCCGAGCTGCCCTTCCGTACCCACCTCGCGGGCGACCCGGGTGACCTCCTCGGCGAAGGACGACAGCTGGTCGACCATCGTGTTGATGGTCGTCTTCAGCTCCAGGATCTCCCCGCGCGCGTCGATGTCGATCTTCTTCGTCAGGTCACCCTTGGCGATGGCCGTGGTCACCATGGCGATGTTGCGCACCTGACCGGTGAGGTTGGACGCCATCTGGTTCACGGACTCGGTCAGGTCCTTCCACGTACCGGCCACACCCGGCACGTGCGCCTGCCCGCCGAGGATGCCGTCCGTACCCACCTCACGGGCCACCTTGGTGACCTGTTCGGCGAACGAACTCAGCGTCTTCACCATCGTGTTGATGGTGTCGGCGAGCTGCGCGACCTCGCCGCGCGCCTCGATGGTGACCTGCCGCGTCAGGTCACCGTTGGCGACCGCCGCGGAGACCTGGGAGATGTTCCGCACCTGAGTGGTCAGGTTCTTGGCCATCAGGTTGACGTTGTCGCTCAGGTCCTTCCAGATGCCCGTGACACCCGGCACGTGCGCCTGGCCGCCGAGGATGCCCTCGGTGCCCACCTCACGGGCCACGCGTGTCACCTGCTCGGCGAACGAGGACAGCTGGTCGACCATCGTGTTGACGGTCGTCACCAACTCGAGGATCTCGCCCTTGGCGTCGACGGTGATCTTCTTCGACAGATCACCCCGGGCGACCGCGGTGGTGACCTCGGCGATGTTGCGCACCTGGATGGTCAGGTTGTTCGCCATGCCGTTCACGGACTGGGTGAGGTCCTTCCAGGTGCCGGAGACGCCCTGCACCTCGGCCTGACCGCCCAGGATGCCCTCCGTACCCACCTCACGGGCCACACGCGTGACCTCCTGGGCGAACGACGACAGCTGGTCCACCATCGTGTTCAGGGTGTTCTTCAGCTCCAGGATCTCGCCGCGCGCGTCCACGGTGATCTTCTGGGACAGGTCACCCCGGGCCACCGCGGTCGCCACCTGGGCGATGTTGCGCACCTGCGCGGTGAGGTTGCCGGCCATGCCGTTCACGGAGTCCGTCAGGTCACGCCACACACCGGCGACCCCCGGCACCTGCGCCTGGCCGCCCAGCCGGCCGTCCGTACCCACCTCGCGCGCGACCCGGGTCACCTGGTCGGCGAAGGCCGAGAGCTGGTCCACCATCGTGTTGATGGTGTTCTTCAGCTCCAGGATCTCCCCGCGCGCGTCGACGTCGATCTTCTGCGACAGGTCGCCCCGGGCCACGGCCGTCGTCACCTGCGCGATGTTGCGCACCTGGGAGGTGAGGTTGCCGGCCATCGAGTTGACGGAGTCGGTGAGTTCCTTCCACGTGCCCGACACACCGTCGACACGGGCCTGACCACCGAGACGGCCCTCGGTGCCCACGTCCCGGGCCATCCGGGTCACCTGGTCGGCGAAGGACGACAGCTGGTCCACCATCGTGTTCACGGTGTTCTTCAGCTTGAGCATCTCGCCCGAGACGTCGACCGTGACCTTCTGCGAGAGGTCGCCGTTGGCCACCGCCGTCGTCACCTGGGCGATGTTCCGCACCTGACCGGTGAGGTTCCGGAACGCCGTGTTGACGGAGTCCGTCAGGTCCTTCCACGTCCCGGCAGCACCCGGCACCTGCGCCTGACCGCCCAGCTCACCCTCGACACCGATCTCCCGCGCCACACGGGTCACTTCCGCACCGAAGGACGACAGCTGATCCACCATCGTGTTGACGGTGTTCTTCAACTCCAGCATCTCGCCGGCCACGTCCACGGTGACCTTCTGCGACAGGTCACCGTTGGCCACCGCCGTCGTCACGGCGGCGATGTCCCGCACCTGAGTGGTCAGGTTCCGGAACACCGTGTTCACCGAATCGGTGAGGTCCTTCCACGTCCCCGCCGCACCCGGCACGTTCGCCTGACCGCCGAGCCGCCCCTCGGCACCGACCTCGTTGGCCACGCGCGTGACCTCGTCCGCGAAAATCCGCAGTGTCTCGGTCATCTGGTTGATCGTCTCGGCGAGCTGCGCGACCTCGCCGCGCGCCGGCACGGTCACCTTCCGCGACAGATCACCGTTGGCGACCGCGGTCGTCACCTCCGCGATCCCGCGCACCTGGGCCGTGAGGTTCCCGGCCATGGTGTTCACGGAATCGGTGAGCTCCTTCCACACACCGTCCACGCCGGGCACCTGCGCCTGACCGCCCAGCGCGCCCTCGGTGCCCACCTCGCGGGCGACTCGCGTCACCTCGGAGGAGAACGCCGACAGCTGGTCCACCATCGTGTTGACGGTGTTCTTCAGCTCCAGCATCTCGCCGGCCACGTGCACCGTGACCTTCCGCGACAGATCACCCTTGGCGACCGCCGTCGTCACCAGCGCGATGTCCCTCACCTGGGCCGTCAGCCGGTACGCCATCGTGTTGACGGAGTCCGTGAGGTCCTTCCACGAACCCGACATGCCACGCACACGTGCCTGCCCGCCCAGTTTGCCCTCGGTGCCCACCTCACTGGCCACACGCGTGACCTCGTCGGTGAACGTCGACAGCTGGTCCACCAGGTTGTTGACGGTCCGCCCGACCTTCAGGAACTCGCCCCGCAACGGCTGACCGTTCCCGTCCGGCACCTGCGTCCGCAACTCCATACGCGGCGACAGATCACCCTCGGCCACCGCGGACAACACCCGGCTGACCTCGGAAACCGGCCGAACCAAGTCGTCCACCAGGGCGTTCGAGTTGTCGATCGCGGTCGCCCAGGAGCCCTCGCAGGCGCCCGTTTCCAGCCGCTCGGTCAGCTTGCCCTCACGGCCCACCATGCGCCGCACCCGCGACAGCTCACCCGTCAGATGCAGGTTCCGGTCGGCCACCTCGTTGAAGACCGCCGCGATCTCGGACATCACGCCGTCGCCGGACACCGTGAGCCGCTTGCGGAAGTTCCCGTCCCGCATGGACACCAGGGCCGCCATCAGACGGTTCAGCGCTGCCGTGTCCACCTCGGTGGTGCCGTTGCGCGCTCTGCCCTGGTTGCTCGGGGACTGTCCGCCTTTCGCGCGCGTCTTCGTGCCACGCGTCGCTGTGCCAGACTCCACTGTGTCCCTCCCGCAGGGGTCGACCGTCACTGCTGTGCCCGGTTGCCGCGCTCGGCGTACCGGTTACTACTGCGTATTCTCTGCCCTGCATACCAGGCCGTTTCCACGGGGCTGCTGCCCGGCGTAAGCCTCGGCCACTCAGCCTGCCCGGACTTTCACAAGAAGCTTGCCCAGTGTTTCACCTCGGCCGAACCAGGCCATAACAGTTCGGCAGCTTCGCACATCGTCCGCACACCCTCCGGACGGAAACACTGCAGACCGGCATCCGCACGGACCGCGAAGGTAAGTAACCTTGCATCCGGCTGTCCAGCCGCGCCGGTCCGTCCGGCCTGGGCGGTGGCACGAAGACGAGCGGGCATCGGAGGGGCGGCCGCACACATGACCACCGGACTGATCCCGGGGGGACAGCCCCCGGACCCCCGGCCGACGGGCGGACTGCCGCAACAGCGGCGCGAGCCCGTCGGCCCCGAAGCCCAGCACGTCGAGAACCGGTCGAGGAGTTCTGTGATCACCGCGCGCGCGGCCGCCAGTTTCGAGCCCGTCGGGCGCTCGGTCGCGAGCGCCCGCTCCTTCGTCCGCGACACCCTCCAGGGCTGGGGCTTCGCCGACATCGTCGACGACGCCGTCGTTCTCACCAGCGAACTGGTGACCAACGCAGTGGTCCACGCCGGCACCTCCGCCGACGTGCTGTGCCTGCGCAGCGACGACGGCGTACGCATCGAGGTGGCCGACCGCTACCCCGAGCGTGAGATCCCGCTCCAGGGCACGGCCGTCAACATGGGCAGCCCTGACCGCGAGGGCGGCCGCGGCCTGCAACTGTGCGCGGCCCTCGCCGGACGCTGGGGCGTCGAGTACACCCCCGCCCACAAGACCGTCTGGTTCCAACTCGACCTGCCCGCACGGGTTGTGGGCACCCGCGCTGCCGGCCCGGCCCTCCCCTCGGAACTCCTCCCCCTCGCCGACGGCCGGGTGCGCGTGGCCGTCATCCAGATCGACCACACCGGCCACATCACCGCCTGGAACGAGGACGCCGAGGAACTCTTCGGCTACCCCGCCGAGCAGGTCACCGGCAAGCCCCTCACCGACCTCGCCGCCTGGCCGCACACCCCCGGCACCAGCACCGGCATCGCCGAGGCGCTCCGCCTCTCCCGCTGGGAGGGCAGCTACGGCATCCGCGACGCGGGCGGCCGCGTCACCCCCGTCTACGCCTCCCACCTGCGTGTCCGCGACACCGGCGGCGAACCGTCAACCGTGTGCCTCCTGGTACGGGACCACGAACGGGCCGTTCTTCAGACGCCCCTGCGCGTCCCCGCCTCCGACACCTCCACCGGCTCCGACGGCCAGAGCACCGACCCCTTCGAGGTGTTCATCGGCTCCCCCGCCCCGGACGACCTCGACGGCCTCCTCCAGCGCACGGTCGAACGCGCACGCGACATGCTCGACGGCGACTCGGCCTTCCTCCTGCTCGCCACCGATGACGAGACAGAACTGGAGGTCCGCGCCTCCACCGGCCTGCCCTCCGCCCGCCAGCGCTTCGCCCGCGTCCCCGTCGAGGCGGGCACCGGCCGCTACGGCTCGGCCCGCATGCCGGCCGTCCACGACGACCTAGCGGCGGTCTCCGGCGCGGTGCCCCTGCTGAACGGCACGGGCATGCGCTCGGTCGTCACGGTCCCCCTGAAGGTCGAGGGCCGCCTCACCGGCTCTCTCGGCGTCGCCGCCGAGGCACCCGGCAGATACTCCAACGAGGAGGCCCTGCGCCTCCAGTTCGCCGCCGACCGCATCGCCCTCGCCGTCGAATCCGCCCGCCTGGGTGAACTCGAACGCCTGCGCCGCGGCTCCCTCAGCTTCCTCGTCGAGGCCTCCGACCTCCTGGCCGGCACCCTGGACCGCGACCAGACCCTGGCCCTGATGGCCCAGATGACGGTCCCGACCCTCGCCACCTGGTGCGCCGTCTACACGATCGCCGATCAGGCCTCGGAGCCCTACCTCTCCTACGTTCTGCACGAGGACGAGGAACTCATCGACGGCATCAAGTCCCTGCTGTCGAAGGTCCCCCCGCCCGACCCGGTCCCCACCCCCGGCGCCCGCGTCTGGACGGCCCCCGCCGAGGTGGCCCACCAGGCGGCCCTGCGCAGCTCCATGCGCAGCCTCGGCCTGAGCGGCGGCCCGACCCGCCAGGTCACGCCGGGTATCGCTCCGAGCCTCGCCACGGCCTCCGCCGTCGGCGGCGAGACGGTCGTCCTCCCCCTGGTCGCCCGTAACCGCGTCATCGGCATGCTGACCCTCGGCAAGCCAACCGACGAGCACTTCCGCCAGGAGATCCTGGAGCTCGCCGAGGACCTCTCCCGCCGAGCCGCACTGGCCCTGGACAACGCCCGCCTGTACTCGGAGCGCACGGCGATCAGCCAGTCCCTCCAGCGCAGTCTCCTCCCCCCGGAACTCCCCGAGATCGACGGCGTCGAGGTCGAGGTCATCTACCGCGCTGCCGGCGAGGGAAACGAGGTCGGCGGCGACTTCTACGACCTCTTCCCCATCAGCGACGGCGCCTACGGCTTCGCCATCGGCGACGTCTGCGGTACGGGCCCCAACGCGGCGGCGGTCACGGGCCTCGCCCGCCACGCCCTGCGCCTCCTCGCCCGCGAGGGCCTCAGCGGCCCGGCGGTCCTGGAACGCCTCAACTCCGCCATCCTCGACGAAGGCGCCCGCAGCCGCTTCCTCACCCTCCTCTACGGCGAGATGCGCCCGCAGGAGGACGGCAGCGCGGAGTTGAAGGTGGTCTGCGCCGGACACCCGCTGCCGCTGCGCCTGCGCCAGGACGGCACGGTCGAGCCGGCCGCCGAGCCCCAGCCGCTCCTCGGCGTCATCGACGACCTGGAGCTGTACGAGCAGAGGGTCACGCTCGACCCGGGCGATGTCCTGCTGTGCGTCACGGACGGCGTCACGGAACGCCGCGAGGGCACCCGCATGCTGGGCGACGACGGCCTCACCGACGTCCTGACGACCTGCACGGGCCTCACGGCCGGCGCGGTCGCGGCCCGCATCATGCGCGCGGTGGAACGCTTCGCATCGGACGCCCCGTCCGACGACATGGCGATCCTGGCGATGCGCGTCCCGGGCCTCCACAAGGACTAGGACAACGAAAAAGGCCCCACCCTCTCGGGTGGGGCCTTTTCTGCTGGAGCCCCCAAACGGAATCGAACCGTTGACCTTCTCCTTACCATGGAGACGCTCTACCGACTGAGCTATAGGGGCCTGTCGCTTTGCGGGGTTTCCCCCGGCGGCAACGGAATAGATCATACCCTGAACAGGCCCGTGCTCCCAACCACGTCAGAAGGCGGGCTGGAGAAGCCCTCCTAGGGCATTACAGGCGGACACGATCCGCTGCATGTCCCGCTTGGTGAGGGCGGCGTCCACCGGCAGCGCGAGCGTCTCGTCGGCAGCCCGCTCGGTCTCCGGAAGGGAAACACACCGCCGGAATTCGGGCAGTCGGTGCACGGGCGTCTTCACCGGCACCCGGCATTCAACTCCCTTGGCCCGCACGGCCCGGGCGAAAGCATCGCGATCCGGCCGCCCGTTGCCCGGGACCCGCACGACGTACTGCTGATAGGTGTGTCCGTCACCGTCGTCCGGCGTCCGCACACCCCTCAACTTGGCGTCGAGGTAGGCCGCCCGTTCCCTGCGCTGGGCTATCTCGTCGTACGGCGCCTCGGACTCCCCTTGCTCCAGGACGAGCAGCCCGTGCCGCTGCCCCACCTGGTGCAGCCGTGCGATGTCGGCGAGCCGGCCGAAGCGGTGGACGACCACCACGGCCGCGGTCCGCGAAGTCACCGCCGCTTCCACGGCGACGGGGTCCAGGCAGTAGGTGAAAGGATCTATGTCGGCGAACACCGGCATCGCCCCGGCCATGGCAACGGCCTCCGCGACCTCGACGTTTCCGAAGGCCGGCACGACGACCTCGTCACCGAGTCCGACACCGGCGGCCCTGAGCATTGCAGCAGTACCCATGCTCTGGATGCTGGTTGCGCAACGTGAACTTCAAGTGACGCGCAACAAAAAAGGGTTGGACCCCGAACCGAAGTTCAGGGTCCAACCCATTCAATGATTGTTCGGCGGCGTCCTACTCTCCCACAGGGTCCCCCCTGCAGTACCATCGGCGCTGTAAGGCTTAGCTTCCGGGTTCGGAATGTAA
>NZ_JBSFVB010000024.1:0-100002 GCF_053592115.1 Streptomyces sp. NPDC002788
CCTGGCACCGCGCCTCGCCGCGTTGCCGAAATGCCCAGGTAGCTCCGCTACCAGGGCACTCCGGCGCCTTGCGATGCACGGCACCAGGCCACGCGACCTGATCGGACGCTCATAGTGCAAGGACCCCTTAGGCGCAAAAGGGGACAGCCCGTCGACGGGGGACGATCGACGGGCTGTCCGTGGTACCGCTATGGCCTCAGTGGACGGAGTGCTCCTCCTGCGGGAACGTTCCGCCGACGACGTCCTCGGCGAACGCCTTCACCGCGTTCCCCATCACCTCACGCAGGTTCGCGTACTGCTTCACGAACTTCGGTACGCGCCCACCGGTCAGACCCAGCATGTCGGTCCACACCAGCACCTGCGCGTCGGTCTCGGGGCCCGCCCCGATCCCCACCGTCGGGATGTGCAGCACCCGCGTCACCTCGGCGGCGAGTTCCGCGGGGACCAGCTCCAGGACGACCGCGAACGCCCCGGCGTCCTGCACGGCCTTGGCGTCCCGCAGCAGCTGCTGGGCGGCCTCCTCGCCCCGCCCCTGCACGCGGTAGCCCATCGCGTTGACCGACTGCGGGGTCAGGCCGATGTGCGCCATGACCGGGATGCCGGACTCGACGAGCAGCCGGATCTGCTCGTGCGACCGCTCGCCGCCCTCCAGCTTCACGGCCTGCACGCCCGCCTCCTTCACCAGCCGGGTCGCCGAGCGCAGCGCCTGCACCGGACCCTCCTGGTAGGAACCGAAGGGCAGGTCGCCGACGATCAGGGCGCGCGAGGTGCCCCGTACGACCGCCGCCGACAACATGGTCATCTCGTCGAGGGTGACGGGCACGGTCGTCTCGTACCCGAGGTGGCAGTTGCCCGCGGAGTCGCCGACGAGCATCACCGGGATCCCGGCCCCGTCGAAGACGGACGCGGTCATCGCGTCGTACGCGGTGAGCATCGGCCACTTCTCGCCGCGCTCCTTGGCGGCGGCGATGTCGCGCACGGTGATACGGCGGGTTCCCTTGCCCCCGTACAGGGCCTTGCCGCCGTCGGAGGGCTGCTGAGCCGTCTGGGCAGCCGGAAGCTGCGTCATTGCACGCTCCTAACACGTCATCTCGAGGCGCCCTGACGGCGTCCCCGGACCACGTCCATGGTGGCACCTCGTGCCACAGAGGGCTAGGGGAGGCCCCGTGAGTTCCGCCCAGGCTCCGCGGGCGGTTGCCGCGTAAGATCCGGGTAAGAGTATTCCAATACGAGACGGTATCGTATCGAAATGGACCTAGGCTCGCACCCATGACTACTCCTGCCGCCCCGGCCGCCCCCACCGGCCCGCGCATACCGGAAGCGGTGCACCGGCGCCGCTGGGCGATCCTCGGCGTGCTGATGCTGAGCCTGCTGATCGTCGTCCTCGACAACTCGATCCTCAACGTCGCCATCAAGACGATCTCCACGCCCGCCCCGACCGGCCTCGGTGCCACGCAGAGCGAGCTGGAATGGGCGATCAACGCCTACACCCTCGTCTTCGCGGGCCTGCTGTTCACCGCCGGACTGCTCGGCGACCGGCTGGGCCGCAAGAAGGTGCTGCTCGGCGGCCTCGCCGTGTTCAGCATCGGCTCCGCGTTCGCCGCGTTCTCCGGCTCGCCGGGCGAGCTGATCAGCTTCCGGGCCGTGATGGGCCTGGGCGCCGCGTTCGTCATGCCGGCCACCCTCGCCGTCCTCATGAACGTCTTCGAGCGCGAGGAGCAGCCGAAGGCCATCGGCATCTGGGCGGGCGGCGTCGGACTCGCCATCGCCATCGGGCCCATCACCGGCGGCGTGCTGCTCGACCACTTCTGGTGGGGCTCGGTCTTCCTCATCAACGTGCCGATCGTGCTGCTCGCGCTCGCACTGATGCTGTGGCTGGTCCCCGACTCCCGCGACCCGAACCCGGGCCGCCTCGACCCCGTCGGCGTGGTGCTGTCCGTCGTCGGCCTGGTGCTGCTCGTCTACGGCATCATCAAGGGCGGTCAACTCGCCGACTTCACCGACGTCACCGTGCTGTCGACGATCGGCGCGGGCATCGCCGTACTCGTCGCGTTCGTCGTGTTCGAGAAGCGCAGCGACCACCCGTCCATCGACGTCACGTACTTCAGGAACAAGGTCTTCTCGGCCGCCATCGGTGCCATCGCGCTGGTCTTCTTCGCGCTGATGGGCGTGACCTTCTTCTCCGTCTTCTACACGCAGAGCGTGCGCGGCTACTCGCCGCTGCAGACGGGTCTGCTGATGCTGCCGCTGGCCGCCGCCCAGATGATCTTCGCGCCGCGCGCCCGGCTGGTGGTGGACCGCTTCGGCAACAGGGCCACGACCACGGCCGGCATGCTCGTCATCGCCGCCATGCTGGCCGCGTTCGCCACCCTGGGAGCCGACACGCCCATCTGGGTCATGGAAGTGATCTTCTTCCTCATGGGCGCCGGCATGGCGCACATCATGACGCCGGTCAGCGTCGTCATCATGCAGGCCCTGCCCCGCGAGAAGGCCGGCTCCGCATCCGCGCTCAGCAACACCTTCCGGCAGGTCGGCGGCGCCCTCGGCATCGCCGTCCTCGGCTCGGTGCTGTCCACGGCGTACCGCACGGGCGTCGAGGACGAGCTCGGCACCCTGCCCCCGGCCCTGCGCCACACCGCGGGGGAGTCCATCGAGGCCACACTCGGCATCGCGGCGAAGCTCGGCCCCGAGGGCAAGACGCTGGTCACCCCGGCCTACGACGCGTTCCTGCACGCGATGCACGTCACAGCCCTGTGGGGCGCCGGCGTCGCCCTGATCGGCGCGGTCGTCGTGGCCCTGTTCCTGCCGGGCAGGCAGCCGGCACCCCAACGGGACGAGGACGAGAAGGAGTTGTCGCGCACGGGGTCGTGACCCCGGGAGAATTCACTGCCCGCCCCAGCCAGCAACGGTCTTCACCGGCCAGGAAAGGACGCAGCGACGTGAGCCTCGCCGAACGGCAGCCACCGCACGACGGACCCGCCAGGGGCCGCCCCAGAAGCGAGGCCGTCGAGCGCGCCATCATCGAGGCCGTGATGAAGCTCCTGGAGGAGGGCGTGCCCCTCGCGGAGCTGTCCATCGAGCGCATCGCCCGCACCGCCGGCGTCGGAAAGGCCACCATCTACCGTCGCTGGAGCGGCAAGGAGGAACTGTTCGTCGACGTCGTTCGCTCCGCCGAACCGCCCGACCCGCCGCTCCCCGGCACCTCCATGCGCGACGACCTCGTGGTGCTGCTGGAGCAGGTGCGCCGGCGCGGCCTGGCCAACCGCTCGTCGGCGATCCTGCACAGCGTGCACGCCCAGATCAAGAGCAGCCCGAAGATCTGGGCGGCCTACCACGCCACCGTCGTCGCGCCGCGCCGCCGGCTCGGCATGGAGGTCCTGCGCCGCGGCCAGGAGAGCGGTGAACTGCGCACGGACGTCGACGTCGAGCTGCTGAACGACCTGTTCGTCGGGCCGATGCTCGTGCGCTCCCTCCTGAACCCGGACGCCGACCTCCCGGACGGCCTCGCCGAACAGGTCGTCGACACGCTGCTGGAAGGGCTGCGCCCCGGCAGCTCACCACCCGTCAGTCCGCTTTCCCCCCGGCCCTAGTGTGCGCGTTTCGTCACAGAGCGCGCTTTCGGCGGGTGTGACCGGAACTTGCCGCAGGTACTCCGACGTCATCGCCCCCGTACGGCCGTCGAGGGACGGCGGGAACGGAACGGATCATCCCCTAGGGTCGTAAGGCACGGGGGCGATGGTGTGCACGGCGGGCAGTGAGGCGACGGTATGGCGCAGCAGGCGTACATGACGGAGACGGACAACGGCGGCTCGGGGCCCGAGCACCGGGGAACTCGGCTTCGGCGCCTGCTCGACCGGCTGACCGGCGGCTGGCGCGGCGACCCACGGATCTGGCGGCGCGGCCTGATCGTGGCCGGGTGCGCGGTGCTGCTGGCCGTGATCATGCTGCTGCACGCGCAGATCCCGAACACCATCGGCAACCTGGGCAGCCTCATCGAGACGTTCCTGCCCTGGCTGGGGCTCCTCGTCCCGGTACTGCTGCTGCTCGCCGTGGTCCGCAAGTCCGCGCCCGCGCTGATCGCCGTGGTGCTGCCGGCGCTGGTCTGGCTGAACCTCTTCGGCGGCCTGCTCAGCGACAAGACGGCGTCCGGCGGCGACCTCACCGTGGTCACGCACAACGTCAACGCCGACAACCCGGACCCGTTCGGCACCGCCCGCGACGTGGCCGCCTCCGGTGCGGACGTGCTGGCTCTGGAGGAGCTGACCCCGAACGAGGTCCCGACGTACGAGAAGGCGCTGGCGCCGACGTACCGCTACCACTCGGTGCACGGCACGGTCGGAGTGTGGAGCAAGTACCCGCTGACCGATGTGCGGGACGTCGACCTCGACATGGGCTGGACGCGCGCGATGCGTGCCACCGTGACCGCACCGGCCGGACAGGTCGCGGTCTACGTCGCCCATCTGCCGTCGGTGCGCGTGAAGATGGAGGCCGGGTTCACGGCCCGGCAGCGCGACCGCAGCGCCGAGTACCTCGGCGAGGCCATCGCCCGCGAACCCCTGCGGAACGTCGTCCTGCTCGGCGACCTGAACGGCACCATGAACGACCGCGCCCTGAACGCCGTCACCTCCCAGATGCGCTCCACCCAGGGCGCGGCCGGCGACGGCTTCGGATTCAGCTGGCCCGCGTCGTTCCCCATGGCGCGCATCGACCAGATCATGGTCCGGGGCCTGCAGCCGGAGAGCTCGTGGACCCTCCCGCAGACGGGCAGCGACCATCTGCCGGTCGCGGCCCGTGTGAAGGTCGCCACAACCGGATCCTGAAAACCCCAGGTCAGGACCTTCTCGCCAGAATCCGGCCACCGGGGCTTCACCTCGCGGAATAGTGAGCCTGCGAGACTTTGTTCCGTACTTGAACATAAGGCGTACGGATACCCAGCAAGTCTCGAAAGGTTCTTCATGCCCCTGGCCCTGCTCGCCCTCGCCGTGGGTGCCTTCGGCATCGGCACCACCGAGTTCGTGATGATGGGGTTGCTGCCCGATGTCGCGGACGACCTGAACATCTCGATACCCAGCGCCGGCCACCTGGTGTCGGCGTACGCGCTGGGCGTCGTCATCGGAGCCCCGCTGCTGGCCGCGGTCACCGCCAAGATGTCCCGCCGCACGGTCCTCATCAGCCTGATGGGGCTGTTCGTCGTGGGCAACGCCCTGTCGGCCCTCGCGCCCGACAACGGCTGGCTGCTGGCCGCCCGCTTCCTGAGCGGTCTGCCGCACGGCGCCTTCTTCGGCGTGGGTGCCGTCGTGGCCACGAACATGGTCGCCCCCGAACGCAAGGCGCGTTCGGTCTCGCTGATGTTCCTCGGCCTGACCGTCGCGAACGTCGCGGGCGTCCCGGTCGCGACCCTCATGGGTCAGCACCTCGGCTGGCGGGCGACCTTCCTCGGCGTCAGCGCCATCGGCCTGGCGGCGATCGCCGCGCTCGCGTTCCTCATCCCGCACGACCACGAGCACGCCACAGCGAACGGCCTGCGCGGCGAACTCGCCGCCCTGCGCTCCGTCCCGGTCTGGCTGTCGCTCGGTACGACCGTCGCGGGCTTCGGCGCCCTCTTCGCGGCCTACAGCTACATCACCCCGATGCTCACGGACGCCGCCGGCTACTCCGAGGCCAGCGTCACCCTGCTGCTGGCGCTGTTCGGTGTCGGCGCCACCGTCGGCAACCTGCTCGGCGGTCGTCTGGCCGACCACTCCCTGCGGGGCACGCTGTTCGGCGGCCTGACCTCGCTGGTGGCGGTCCTGACGCTGTTCCCGCTCCTGATGCGCACGGAGCTCACCGCCGCCGTCGCCGTGGTCCTGCTCGGCATGGCGGCCTTCGCCACCGGCTCCCCGCTCCAGCTGATGGTCATGGAGAAGGCCTCCTCGGCCCCGTCCCTGGCCTCCTCGGCCAACCAGGCCGCCTTCAACCTGGCCAACGCCGGCGGCGCCTGGATCGGCGGCCTCGCCCTGGCCGCGGGCCTCGGCGTCACCTCCCCGGCCCTTGCGGGCGCGGTCCTGGCCGTCCTCGGCCTGGGGGTGGCGGCGCTGGCCGCCGCGGTGGACCGGCGCCGGGCTCCGGTCGCCGGGCGCGAGCGGGTCGTGGCGAGCCATGTCCCGCAGGAGGCGGAGGCAGTGCGCCACTGACGGCTTCCGCACACGGCAGTTCGTGGGATCGGCTTCCCACGGGCTGCCGTTCCGTTCGTCGGGGAGTCCGGCGCCGTGTGGCGACGACCGCCGATCGGCGAATCCCGGTTGCCGGCACTCCTCCCCCCGGCCGACCGCCGGGCGAACAGGGAGGCCTGACGGGGCTGACCGCGCAGGAGTCGGTGTCGGACTCGACGGTGGCGGCGCGGTCGTCAGGTGAGCGGAGCACTGCTCGCCGGGGAGGGTCGAGACGCTCCTTGCGTCACACGCCTCAGAACCCGGCCATGGACTTGTCGAGCACGCCCCCCAGCGCGCCGTAGAAGCTGCACCGGAGGGAGTGCCGCGCCTTGCGGCGGATGCGGATTCCGGCGAGGACCGAGAGCGCGAAGAGCCCGCCGAGGGCCAGCGCCACGACCGGGTTGTAGACGACGTACGCGAAGCAGGCGACGCCGCACCAGACCAGGAGCGGCACGAAGGAGCCACGCAGCACCGTCCCAAACGTGACCCGGACCGCTCCCGGCGGCAGCACGCGTTCGTTCCACACCGCGATGTGGTTCCTGGTCACACAGTTCTCAGGACGCATGGAGCGATCACACACCACCGTGCCGGGGCCGGCACAGTCACCCGCCGACCCCGTCCGCCGTGGCACGAGGTCACCAGGGCCACCGGCATCAGCCGGACCGCCTCGCGGCCCCACCGTGTGGGGCCGCCGCTTCCCGAGGCGCGGCCCAGACGGTACCGGCCGCCCCCTTACAGCACCGGCAGACTCTTCCGCAGCTCGAACGCCGTGACCTCCGAGCGGTACTCCTCCCACTCCTGCCGCTTGTTGCGCAGGAAGAAGTCGAACACGTGCTCGCCGAGGGTCTCGGCGACGAGGTCGCTGCGTTCCATCAGGGTCAGGGCCTCGCCCAGGTTCTGGGGGAGCGGCTCGATGCCCATCGCGCGGCGCTCCGCGTCGGAGAGGGCCCAGACGTCGTCCTCGGCCCCCGGCGGGAGCTCGTAGCCCTCCTCGATGCCCTTCAGGCCGGCGGCGAGCAGGACGGCGTAGGCGAGGTAGGGGTTCGCCCCGGAGTCCAGGGAGCGGACCTCGACCCGGGCCGAGCCCGTCTTGCCGGGCTTGTACATCGGCACGCGGACCAGCGCCGAGCGGTTGTTGTGACCCCAGCAGATGTAGGACGGGGCCTCGCCGCCCGCGCCCGCCGTGCGCTCCGCGCCGCCCCAGATGCGCTTGTAGGAGTTGACCCACTGGTTGGTGACCGCGGAGATCTCCGCGGCGTGCCGCAGCAGGCCCGCGATGAAGGACCGGCCCACCTTGGACAGCTGGTACTCCGAGCCCGACTCGTAGAAGGCGTTGCGGTCGCCCTCGAAGAGGGAGAGGTGGGTGTGCATGCCGGAGCCCGGGTGCTCGGAGAACGGCTTCGGCATGAACGTCGCCTGCACGCCCTGCTCCAGCGCCACCTGCTTCATGACCAGGCGGAACGTCATGACGTTGTCGGCCGTGGACAGCGCGTCCGCGTAGCGCAGGTCGATCTCCTGCTGGCCCGGCGCGCCCTCGTGGTGGGAGAACTCGACCGAGATGCCCATCGACTCCAGCATGGTGATCGCCTGGCGGCGGAAGTCCATGCCGACGTTGGTCGGGGTGTGGTCGAAGTAGCCGGAGTTGTCGGCGGGCGTCGGGCGGCTGCCGTCCAGCGGCCGGTCCTTCAGCAGGAAGAACTCGATCTCCGGGTGGGTGTAGAAGGTGAAGCCCAGGTCGGAGGCGCGGGCCAGGGCGCGCTTGAGCACGTAGCGCGGGTCGGCGAAGGACGGGGAACCGTCCGGCATGAGGATGTCGCAGAACATGCGGGCCGTCCCCGGGGCCTCCGCACGCCAGGGGAGGATCTGGAAGGTCGACGGGTCCGGCTTGGCGATCATGTCGGACTCGTAGACCCGGGCGAAGCCCTCGATCGCGGAGCCGTCGAAGCCGATGCCCTCGTCGAAGGCCTGTTCCAGCTCGGCCGGGGCCACGGCGACGGACTTGAGGAAGCCCAGCACGTCCGTGAACCACAGGCGTACGAACCGGATGTCGCGCTCCTCCAACGTCCGGAGTACGAACTCCTGCTGCTTGTCCATCTTCCGCTTCCCCATCCTTGCTGGTCAGGCCGCCTGTCTTCCGTACCACGGGAGGCGGTCGGGCACCTGAGCATCCCACCACACGAGCATTTCGTACGCGTTGCGGACCATGATCGCCCGGCCGGCCCGGGTCCGAACGCCTCGCGTACGGCGGGTGAACTGCTCTTCCGCCCATAGTGCCTGCTCGCACCGGTATCCGTAATGGCCGGTCCGCTTCGCCGCCCGACCCGCTCAAATTTTCCATCCGGATGCAACCGATGAGCGTGCGCGCAGTCGAGCCCGGAGGAGCCCCGTTGCGGAGCCGGACGCCCGGCGGGCACCCGGCGGGCACCCGCTCCGGCCTGGCCGACCTCGCCGACGCGCTCTCATCGCCCCAGGGCACGTGCGGGTACGTGTGCGGACCGCTGCCGTTCCGCGGGCGGTGCGGGCCCGGCATGATCGACAAGGGCGTGGCACCGGCCGGTAACCACAGCAAGGGCCCGCCCCGGGACTCCCAAGCGTTCGCGCAGCTGTCGGTGCCGTATCGATTCGGCCCATTCCGGCGGCCGCTCTACGAGGCGCCCCGTGTCCACCATTACGATCAGCTCACCCGACCGTCACTTTTCCCACGAAGGACACCTCATGGGCTCCGCCAACAAGAGCAGCACGGCACGCAAGGCGCGAATAGAGGAGATGCGGCGCGCCGAGCGGTCCCGTGAGCGCCGCAACCGGATCCTCACCATCGTGGCCGCCGTAGTGATCGTCAGCGGCCTGGTCGTCGGCAGCGTCGTGCTCGTGCGGTCCCAGGACGACAAGGGCAGTGACACCGCGGCGAGCGACTCCTCGGCCAAGGGCACGTTCGTCACCGGGAAGGACGGCGTGAAGACCTGGAAGGGGAAGCTGTCCCGCAACCACGTCACCAAGGCCGTGAAGTACGCCTCCGAGCCGCCGGTCGGCGGCGACCACAACCCGGTCTGGATGAACTGCAACGGCGACGTCTACACCGAGGAGATCGACAACACCAACGCCGTGCACTCCCTGGAGCACGGCGCGGTGTGGGTGACGTACAACGCCGACGCGAAGAAGGCCGACGTCGAGGCGCTCGCGGCGAAGGTGAAGAAGACGCCGTACACGCTGATGAGCCCGATGGACGACCAGAAGGACCCGATCATGCTCTCGGCATGGGGCCACCAGCGCACCGTGACGGGCGCGAAGGACCCGGACGTCGACAAGTTCTTCGAGAAGTTCGTCCAGGGCGAGCAGACCCCCGAGCCGGGCGCCGCCTGCACGAACGGACTGTCGAAGTGAGGCAGGTAGGCCTGATCGCCGGGGCCGCGGTGACGGCGCTCGTCGCGACCGGGGCGATCACCTACGCCGTCGCCGGGGACGACGGCAGCGGCAGGACTCCCTCCGCCGAGTCCGCTGACGCCGGGTTCGCGCGGGACATGGCGGTGCACCACCAGCAGGCCGTGGAGATGTCGTACATCGTGCGCGACCGCACCGACGACGAGGAGGTGCGGCGCCTCGCTTACGACATCGCGCAGACCCAGGCCAACCAGCGCGGCATGATGCTCGGCTGGCTCGACCTGTGGGGCCTGCCGAAGGTGTCCTCCGAGCCGCCGATGAGCTGGATGGGCATGGGCGGCATGGCCTCCGGCAAGGACGGCGCGCTGATGCCCGGCATGGCGACCAACACCGAGATGAAAAAGCTCGGCGAACTCAGCGGGAAGCAGGCGGAGATCTACTACCTGCGGCTGATGACGGTCCATCACGAGGGCGGCATCCACATGGCCGAGGGTTGTGTGGAGAAGTGCACGGTCGGGGTGGAGAAGCGGCTCGCGCAGGGCATGGTGGACGCCCAGCAGTCGGAGATCAATCTGATGGCGGATCTGCTCAAGGCGCGCGGTGCCGCGCCCCGTCCGTAGGGCGTAAGCCTCAAATCGCCCTGCATCATGGCTCCTTGGGCTTCTCTTGGCCCGGCTGGGGCGCTTCTTGGGTTCCGTATTCCCCTTGCATGAACGGTTCATCGCGAGAGTGACGACCGTCGAGTGATCGACTCGCGAACGAACCGCACAGGGGGTTCCATGAGATCCAACCGCGCCACGATGCGCGCCGGGGTGAGTGTGGCAGCGACACTGCCGATGCTCGCGGGCGCGCTGGCGCTCGGTGTACCCGCGGCTCACGCCGCAAGCCACCCGGTCCGCGACCTGCTCGCCGGGACCAGGCCCGCGTGGGCCACGGCCAGGGCCGACGAGGGCGCCACCTCCGACGGCGCCCGGGTCACGGCCCGGGTCTACCTCGCCGGCAAGGACGCCGCCGGCCTCGCCGCGTACGCGAGGGCCGTCTCCGACCCGAAGTCGCCCGCGTACGGCAAGTACCTGACCGCCCAGCAGGCGCAGGCCCGCTTCGGCGCGACCGAGGCCCAGGTGGCGGCCGTGAAGTCCTGGCTGACGGCCGCCGGCCTGAAGGTCACCGGCGTCACGCGGCACTACGTCTCCGCCACCGGTGACGTGGCCGCCGCCGAGAAGGCGTTCGGCACCCAGCTGCACAACTTCGCCAAGGGCTCGAAGACCTACCGCGCCCCGGCGAGCACCGCCTCCGTGCCGGCGGGCCTGGCCGACGCCGTCCTGACCGTGACCGGCCTGGACAACGCCCCCCACATGGCCACGCACGACGACCAGCTCCCGCCGCCGGACACCGTGTTCCGCAACGCCGGGCCGTTCTCCTCGTACTACGGCTCGAACACCGCGAGCACGCTGCCCACCGCGTACGGCAAGCACATCCCCTACGCGGTCAAGGGCTACACCGGCAAGCAGCTGCGGGCCGCGTACGGCGCGGGCACCCGCACCGGCAAGGGCGTCCGGGTCGCCATCACGGACGCGTACGCCTGGCCGACGATCGCCTACGACGCGGGAACCTACGCCGGCAAGCACGGCGACGCGGCGTGGAAGACCGGTCAGCTGCACCAGGTACTGCCCAAGGAGTACACGGACACCAAGGCGTGCTCGGCTTCCGGCTGGTACGGCGAGGAGACCCTGGACGTCGAGGCCGTGCACGCGGTCGCGCCGGCCTCGGACGTCACCTACGTCGGCGCCGCGTCCTGCAACGACAGCGACCTGCTCGACGCGCTCGGCAAGGTCGTCGACCACCACCTGGCCGACATCGTCTCCAACTCCTGGGGCGAGGTCGAGGCGGCGCAGACCCCCGACCTCGCGGCCGCCTACGACCAGGTCTTCCAGCTCGGCGCGGTCGAGGGCATCGGCTTCTACTTCTCCTCCGGCGACGACGGCGACGAGGTCGCCAACTCCGGGACGAAGCAGGTCGACTCCCCGGCCGACTCGGCGTGGGTCACCGCCGTCGGCGGCACCTCGCTCGCCGTCGGCAAGAACGACACGTACCTCTGGGAGACCGGCTGGGGCACCGACAAGGCGAACCTGTCGGCCGACGGCAAGACCTGGACCGACTTCCCCGGCGCCTTCACCTCCGGCGCGGGCGGCGGCACCAGCAGGACGGTGGCGGAGCCCTCGTACCAGAAGGGCGTCGTGCCGGGCGCGCTGGCGAAGGCCAACAGCGCGGACGGCAACCGCGTCGTGCCGGACATCGCGGCGATCGCCGACCCGAACACCGGCTTCCTGGTCGGCCAGACCCAGACCCTGCCGGACGGGAAGACGCAGGCGTACAGCGAGTACCGCATCGGCGGCACCTCGCTCGCGGCGCCGACGATCGCGGCCATCCAGGCCCTGGCCCAGGAGGCCCGCGGCGGCGAGGCGATCGGCTTCGCCAACCCGGCGATCTACGCCAAGGCCGGCTCGAAGGTCTACCACGACGTCACCGACGACCCGACGGGCTCCGGCCTGGCCGTGGCCCGCGTCGACTTCGTGAACGGCTACGACGCCACCGGCGGTCTCGCCACGTCCGTGCGCAGCCTGGGCAAGGACAGCTCGCTCGCGGCCGTGAAGGGCTACGACGACGTCACCGGCGTGGGCACGCCCGCGAACGGCTACGTCGAGTCCTACCGGCGACGCTGACCTCCGCATGGGCACCGGGGTGGTGTGGGGTGACCCACACCACCCCATTGCGTCGCTCTGACGATTACACTGACCTCGTGCCTCAACTACGTCTCGCCCTGAACCAGATCGACTCGAGCGTCGGCGACCTCGCCGGGAACGCCGAGTCGATCGTCCGCTGGACCCGGCACTCCGCCGAGCAGGGAGCGCATCTCGTGGCGTTCCCGGAGATGGTGCTGACCGGGTATCCCGTCGAGGACCTGGCCCTGCGGTCGTCCTTCGTGGAAGCCTCCCGGGCGGCCCTGCGCACTCTCGCCGCGCGCCTGGCCGACGAGGGCTTCGGAGAGCTGCCGGTGATCGTCGGCTACCTCGACCGCTGCGAGACCGCCCAGCCGAAGTACGGCCAGCCGGCCGGCGCGCCGCAGAACGCCGGAGCGGTGCTGTACGGCGGCGAGGTGGTCCTGAACTTCGCCAAGCACCACCTGCCGAACTACGGCGTCTTCGACGAGTTCCGCTACTTCGTGCCCGGCGACAGCATGCCGGTGCTGCGCGTCCACGGCGTGGATGTCGCCCTGGCCATCTGCGAGGACCTCTGGCAGGACGGCGGCCGTGTCCCCGCGGCCCGCTCCGCCCGGGCGGGCCTGCTGGTCTCGATCAACGCCTCCCCCTACGAGCGCAACAAGGACGACACGCGGCTGGAGCTGGTCCGCAAGCGGGCCCAGGAGGCCGGTTGCACCACGGCGTACCTCGCCATGATCGGCGGCCAGGACGAGCTGGTCTTCGACGGCGACTCGATCGTCGTCGACAAGGACGGCGAGGTCGTGGCGCGGGCGCCGCAGTTCTCCGAGGGCTGCGTGGTCCTGGACCTGGACCTGCCGGCGGCGACCCCCGACGCCCCGACGGGCGTGGTCGACGACGGCCTGCGCATCGACCGGGTGGTGCTCTCACAGGACCCGCTGCCTGGATACGAGCCGGAGCTCACGGGCGGCTACGCGGACCGCCTGGACGACGACGAGGAGGTCTACTCGGCGCTCGTCGTGGGCCTGCGGGCGTACGTCGCCAAGAACGGCTTCACGTCGGTCCTGATCGGCCTGTCGGGCGGCATCGACTCGGCGCTGGTCGCCGCGATCGCGTGCGACGCGGTGGGCGCGCGGAACGTCTACGGCGTGTCGATGCCGTCGAAGTACTCCTCGGGCCACTCCAAGGACGACGCGGCCGAACTGGCCCGCCGCACGGGCCTGAACTACCGCACGGTCGCCATCGAGCCGATGTTCGACGCGTACATGGGCTCACTGGGCCTGAACGGTCTGGCGGAGGAGAACCTGCAGTCGCGCCTGCGCGGCACGCTGCTCATGGCGATCTCCAACCAGGAGGGCCACATCGTCCTGGCCCCCGGCAACAAGTCGGAACTGGCGGTCGGCTACTCCACGCTCTACGGCGACTCGGTCGGGGCGTACGGCCCCATCAAGGACGTCTACAAGACGTCGATCTTCCGCCTGGCCGAGTGGCGCAACCGGGCCGCCCGCGAGCGCGGCCAGACCCCGCCGATCCCCGAGAACTCCATCACCAAGCCCCCGAGCGCGGAACTCCGCCCGGGCCAGGTCGACACGGACTCGCTCCCCGACTACCCGGTACTGGACGCGATCCTGGAGCTCTACGTCGACCAGGACCGGGGCGCCGACGAGATCGTCGCGGCCGGTTACGACCGGGCGCTGGTCACGAAGACCCTGCGCATGGTCGACACGGCCGAGTACAAGCGCCGGCAGTACCCGCCGGGGACGAAGATCTCGGCGAAGGGCTTCGGGAAGGACCGGCGGCTGCCGATCACGAACCGCTGGCGGGAGTCGGTCTGACGGCTCCCCTCGGGGGCATCACCGTGCGCCTGCCCCGCCCGCGCGGGACCCGCCCGGCGGTGGCGGGCGCAGGCTCCCTCCGGCGGTGCGGGCGTGCGCCCGCGCCGCCGGTCACAGCGACGCGGTCTCCGACGCCGTCGTCCACTCGAATCCGTCCGGGTCGGTGAACGGCCCGGCCTCGCCGCCGATCACCAGCCGGTGCGATCCGGTGCCGTCGGGAGAGACGCCGGCGACCTTGGCCAGGCCGCGGCGCTTGTACAGGGCCAGCTTGACGGGACCCGCCCCGGCGGCGAACTCGACGTACTTGCTGCCGAAGCTCTTCGCCACGGCGAGCCCCCGACCGACGTAGAACTGCTTGCTGGCCTTCACGTCCTCGACGCCCAGCAGCAGCACGAACTCCTCGATCCGCCGGGTCGCCGGGCCGGTGTTCTTCTTCGACGACGAGGCGATCTGCCAGATCGTCCCGTCCGGGGCCTGGACGACGCCCCCGTAGCCCCACAGCGACCTGGCCGCGGGCTTCAGCGTCGTGGCTGAGGCGGCCACGGCCGCCTCGGCGAGGGCGTCGACATCGGCCGGCTGCGACACCAGGAGCGACAGCGTGAACCCGCGGAAGCCGGACGTCGGTGCCTCCGAGGCCCGCAGACGCAGCCGGTCGTCCAGGCCGAAGGCGGTGGAGTAGAAGCGGTCGGCGGCGGCCGGGTCGGCCACCTCGAGGGTGACGGATGCGGGGGAAGTCATGACAACGACGCTAGCCGCGGCGCCGGGACCCGGCTTCTCGATTCCTGACCGGAACAGCCCTGGGAAGGGTCAGCCCGCCTGCTGCCGCTTCAGATTCGCCAGCAGCACGTGCAGCGGCTCCGTCGCCCGCCTGCGGTACTCCTGCACCGCCCAGCCGTTCCCGTCCGGGTCCCGGAAGTGCATGAACGTGGCACCGTCGTCCGGCGCGTACTGGACCGGTTCCGAGATGTCGAGGCCGCGGGCGACCAGTTCCGCGTGGGCCGCCTTGATGTCGGCCACGCACAGTTGCAGGCCCTGGTAGCTGCCGGGGGCCGGCGTCGGGCCCGGGGTCATCTCCCAGACCGACTCGCCCAGGGCGATCGAGCAGCCGGACCCCGGAGGGGTCAGCTGGACGATGCGCATACCGGGCATGACCTCCTGGTCGATGTCCACGTGGAAGCCGACCCTGTCCCGGTAGAAGTCCCGGGCGCGGTCGACGTCGGTCACGGGCAGCGGGATGACCTCGAGGGTGATGTCCATGGCGAGACTCCTTCGTCCGGCGTCATGCGAACCGCCACCTCGTCTGGCTGAACGGCTCCCCCTTACCGAAGCCGAAAGCGGTGCGCGGCGCCACCGAGTAGACGGCCGCGCGGCCCGCACCGTGGCGGAAATGGCCATCCCGTACCTCGTAGTGCCAGGAACTGCCGTACTTCGTCTCCCACGCGGCGGCCAGCTCCCGTAGCCGGGCGTCGTCGGTGACACGCCTCGCCTCGCCCTCCACGACCAGGTCGTAGCCCCTGTTCCAGGTGTTCGTCCCGGTCGTCAGCACGACGTGGGGGTTCTCCGCGAGGTTCCTCGCCTTCCGTTCGTCCGGGCCCGTGCAGAAGTGCAGGGCGCCGTCCGACCAGACGGCCGGCAGCGGGGTGACGTGCGGGCGTCCGTCCGGCCGTACCGTCGTGATCCAGAACAGCTCCGCCGCGCTGAGCCGCGCCTCGGCGACCCGCCAGTCCGTCGCGGTGGCCGTCTCGTCGCTGTAGCGCCGGTCGAGACGGGTCTGCGGGTGCGTGGTGGTCATGAGCGTCCTCCCGACCTCTGCTCGTCCTCTGCTCCTCCTCATGCAGACCCCGTCCGCCCCTAGAACTCATCGGCGCTTCTCCCCGCCTCTCCGGTTAGGCTCGAAGCCTTACGACCTTGATCCGATGGACGTCCGAGGAACAGTGCGAGGGAGGCCCGGATGGCGGCGGTGCCGGGGCGCAGGAGCAGCACCTTCACACGGCTGCTGCGGCACGGTTTCACCGACGCCTCCGCCGCCGAGCGGCTCCTGGACAGCATCGAGCTCGCACCCCTGCGCGACGACCCGGTGCTGCTGGAGGCGCTGGGGTCCACCGCCGACCCCGATCTCGCCCTGCTCGGGCTCGTCCGGCTGCTGGAGGCCCAGCCGGACCCCGGCGCCCGCCGGGAGCTGCTCGACACGCTGATCGCGGCCAAGCCGCTGCGCGACCGGCTGCTCGGCGTGCTCGGCGCCTCCACCGCCCTCGCCGACCACCTCGCCCGGCACCCGGGCGACTGGCAGGCGCTCGTGACGTACGAGTCGCGGGACCTGCACCCCGGGCTGGAGGAGTTCGAGGCCGGCCTCGCGGAGGCCACGGATCCGGTCTCCCTGCGCGTCGCCTACCGGCGCTGCCTGCTGTCCATCGCCGCCCGTGACGTGTGCGGCACCACCGGTGTCGCCGAGTCCGCCGCCGAACTGGCCGACCTCGCCACCGCCACCCTGCGCGCCGCCCTCGGCATCGCCAAGGCGTCCGCGCCCGAGGACGACGCCCTGTGCCGGCTCGCCGTCATCGCCATGGGCAAGTGCGGCGGCCACGAGCTGAACTACGTCTCCGACGTGGACGTCATCTTCGTGGGGGAGGCCGTCGAAGGGGCCGACGAGACCAAGGCCGTCCGTGCCGCGACCCGGCTCGCCTCCCACATGATGCGGATCTGCTCGGAGACCACGGTCGAGGGCTCCATCTGGCCCGTCGACGCCAACCTCCGCCCCGAGGGCAGGAACGGCCCGCTCGTGCGGACCCTCTCCAGCCACCTCGCCTACTACCAGCGCTGGGCCAAGACGTGGGAGTTCCAGGCGCTGCTCAAGGCCCGCCCGGTGGCCGGCGACCTCGAGCTCGGCGAGGAGTACGTCGCCGCCGTGCAGCCGCTGGTGTGGAAGGCCGCCGAGCGCGAGAACTTCGTCCCCGACGTGCAGAAGATGCGTCGCCGGGTCGTGGAGAACATCCCCGCCGCCGAGGTCGACCGCCAGCTGAAGCTGGGGCCGGGCGGCCTCCGGGACGTCGAGTTCGCCGTGCAGCTGCTCCAGCTGGTGCACGGCCGGACCGACACCTCCCTGCGCAGCGGCACGACCCTCGACGCGCTCAGGGCTCTCGCCGCCGGGGGCTACGTGGGCCGCGCCGACGCCGCCCAGCTCGACGAGGCCTACCGCTTCCTGCGCTCCATGGAGCACCGCATCCAGCTGTTCCGGCTGAGGCGGACGCATCTGGTCCCCGAGGACGAGGCCGAGCTGCGGCGCATCGGCCGCTCCCTCGGCCTGCGCACCGACCCGGTCGCCGACCTGCACCGCGAGTGGCGGCGGCACGCCACGGTCGTACGCCGGCTGCACGAGAAGCTGTTCTACCGGCCGTTGCTCGACGCCGTCGCCCAACTCGCCACCGGCGAGGCGCGGCTGAGCACCGACGCGGCCCGTGAACGCATGGTCGCCCTCGGCTACGCCGACCCGGCCTCCGCCCTGCGTCACCTGGAGGCCCTGGCCTCCGGCGTCACCCGCAAGGCCGCCATCCAGCGCACCCTGCTGCCCGTCCTGCTCGGCTGGTTCGCCGACTCGGCCGATCCCGACGCGGGCCTGCTGAACTTCCGCAAGGTGTCCGACGCCCTCGGCAAGACGCCCTGGTACCTGCGGCTGCTGCGGGACGAGGGCGCCGCCGCGCAGAACCTGGCCCGGGTGCTGTCCGCCGGCCGGCTCGCGCCCGACCTGCTCATGCGCGCCCCGGAGGCGGTCGCGCTGCTCGGCGACGGGGACGGCGGCGGGCTGGAGCCACGGCCGCGCGCCCACCTGGAGCAGGAGATACTCGCCGCCGTGCGCCGGGCCGACGGGGCCGCCCAGGCCGTCACGGCCGCGCGTGGCGTGCGCCGCCGCGAGCTGTTCCGTACGGCGGCTGCCGACATCGTCGGCTCCTACGGCACCGAGGAGCAGCCCGCCGAGGCCGACCAGGGCGCCCTGGTGGACCGGGTCGGGGGCGCGGTGTCGGATCTGACCGCCGCGACCCTCGCCGGCACGCTCCACGCGGTCGTCCGGGACGGCTGGGGCGACAGCCTGCCCACCCGGTTCGCGATCATCGGCATGGGCCGCTTCGGCGGCCACGAACTGGGCTACGGCTCCGACGCGGACGTGCTGTTCGTGCACGAGCCGCGCGACGGCGTCGACGAGCGGGAGGCCTCCCAGGCGGCCGGCAAGGTCGTCTCCGAGATGCGCCGCCTGCTCCAGATCCCCAGCGCCGACCCGCCCCTGCTCATCGACGCCGACCTGCGTCCGGAGGGCAAGTCCGGGCCGCTCGCGCGGACCCTCAAGTCGTACGAGGCGTACTACCGCCGGTGGTCCCTGACCTGGGAGTCGCACGCGCTGCTGCGGGCCGAACCCGTCGCCGGGGACGAGGATCTCGGCCGCCGCTTCGTCGAGCTGATCGACCCGCTGCGCTACCCGGCCGACGGGCTCGGCGACGAGGCCGTCCGCGAGATCCGGCGGCTGAAGGCCCGTATGGAGTCCGAGCGACTGCCGCGCGGCGCCGACCCCAAGTTGCACGCCAAGCTCGGACCGGGCGGTCTGTCAGACGTCGAGTGGACCGTGCAGCTCATGCAGCTGCGGCACGGCGCGGAGGAACCGGGCCTGCGCACGACCCGGACCAGGGAGGCCCTGGCCGCCGCCCGCACGGCCGGGCTCATCACCGACGAGGACGCCGAGATCCTCGACGAGGCCTGGGTCCTCGCCACCCGCGTCCGCAACGCGGTGATGCTGGTACGTGGCCGGGCCGCCGACACCTTCCCCTCAGACCCGCGCGAACTGGCCGCTGTGGGGCGGTACTTGGGATACGGCCCCGGCCATGTCGGCGACATGCTCGACGGATACCGGCGCACGGCACGCAGGGCCCGGGGCGTGGTGGAGGAGCTGTTCTACGGGGTGACCGAGCGCTAGGGCCAGTCGTGCGGTTCTCCTCGCCCGGGCCGGTCGGTTCGCTGCTGACGGTGACGGCCGGGCACGTGGCGTATCGAGGCCGGTGACTCAGCCCTCGGTCCGTGCCAACGCTCTGCCCTTCCTCTGGGGCTCGCTCGCCTCCCGGGACTCGCCCGGCCGCCGCCCCGGCACCGCCCTCGGCAACGCGTACGGCTGCCTCCCGTACCAGAGGCACGCCACCGCGAAACCGAACGCCAGGCACAGCACGCCACCGACCGCATCCAGCCAGAAGTGGTTGGCCGTGGCGACGATGACCACCAGCGTCAGCGCCGGGTACAGCAGACCCACCACCCGCACCCAGGGAATCGCCGCCAGGGCGAAGATCGTCAGGCCGCACCACACCGACCAGCCGATGTGCATCGACGGCATCGCGGCATACTGGTTGGACATGTGCTTCAGGTCGCCGGACGCCATCGAACCCCAGGTCTGGTGCACCATGACGGTGTCGATGAAGTCGCCGCCGTTCATCAGCCGCGGGGGCGCCAGCGGATACAGGTAGTAACCGACCAGGGCGACGGCGGTGGCCGCGAACAGCACCAGCCGTGTTGCCGCGTAGCGGCCGGGATGGCGACGGTACAGCCAGACGAGCACACCCAGCGTGACCACGAAGTGGAGCGTCGCGTAGTAGTAGTTCATGCCGATGATGAGCCAAGTCACCGAGTTCACGGCGTGGTTGACGGACTCCTCGACGGCGATGCCCAGCTGGTGCTCGACCCGCCAGATCCAGTCGGCGTTGCGCAGCGCCTCGGCCTTCTGCTCCGGCACGGCGTTGCGGACGAGCGAGTACGTCCAGTAACTCACCGCGATCAGCAGGATCTCGAACCAGAACCTGGGGCGGCGCGGGGTGCGCAGCCGGCGCAGCGGACCCGGCCCGGTCTCGCCCGTGGCGGAGTGCGGAAGGGCCGTTTTCCGGCCTTCCAGCGTCGTCACGGTCGTGTCACCCATAGGCACAGAGTTTGCCAGAAAAGGACTTCCCCACCGATCATCCCGCGACCCGGTCCCGGCCGCATGTTCTCCGGCGGTCCCGGGCCGCGGACCTCAGGAGCGACCGCGTTCCCCAGGTGCCGAGGCGGTCGAGCCGCGGACCACCAGTTCCGGCATGAACACGAACTCGCTGTGCGGTGCGGGCGTCCCGCCGATCTCCTCCAGCAACGTGCGCACGGCAGCCTGGCCCATCGCCGGGACCGGCTTGCGGATGGTTGTCAGCGGCGGGTCGGTGAAGGCGATCAGCGGGGAGTCGTCGAAGCCGACCACGGAGATGTCCTTCGGCACGTCCAGACCGCGCTGCCGCGCCGCCCTGATCGCGCCCAGCGCCATCATGTCGCTGGCGCACACCACGGCCGTGCAGTTCCGCTCCATCAGGGCCGTGGCCGCGGCCTGGCCGCCCTCCAGGGTGTAGAGGGAGTGCTGCACCAGCTCCGTCTCCACGGTCTCGGCGCCCAGGCCCAGCCGGTCCTGCATGCAGCGCACGAACCCCTCGATCTTGCGCTGCACCGGCACGAACCGCTTGGGCCCGAGGGCCAGGCCGATACGCGTGTGCCCCAGGGACACCAGGTGCGTCACCGCCAGGCTCATCGCCGCGCGGTCGTCGGGAGAGATGAACGGCGCCTGCACCTTCGGCGAGAAACCGTCGACCAGCACGTAGGGCACGCCCTGGGCGCGCAGCCGGTCGTAGCGCTGCATGTCGGCGGTGGTGTCCGCGTGCAGTCCGGAGACGTAGATGATGCCGGCGACCCCGCGGTCCACGAGCATCTCCGTGAGCTCGTCCTCGGTCGAGCCGCCCGGGGTCTGGGTGGCCAGCACCGGCGTGTAGCCCTGCCGGGTCAGCGCCTGGCCGATGACCTGGGCCAGGGCCGGGAAGATCGGGTTCTCCAGCTCCGGGGTGATCAGGCCCACCAGGCCCTCGCTGCGCTGCCGCAGACGCACCGGGCGTTCGTAACCGAGCACGTCGAGGGCGGCCAGCACGGACTGGCGGGTGGTGGCGGCGACGCCCGGCTTGCCGTTGAGGACGCGGCTGACGGTCGCTTCGCTCACCCCCGCCTGCGCGGCGATGTCGGCAAGCCGTGTGGTCACAGGACCGGACTGTAGCGGCCGGGATGCTGCTTGCACACCGACGGGACGCCTGGTGCGCGCCGTCGCGCGGCCCGCTGCGGGTTGCTGGGTCATCGCGGTCCCTCGAAGTCGTGTCGGCGTCCGGTCCCGCAACGGATGATTCCCCCGACGGAAACGGATGGCAAGTGCTTGCAGAGTCTTGCACAGCTGTCCCACTCCCCATCGAACAGCAGGAAATACGGGCTCCGGGGAGTCCGAGGAGAGGTCACGGCGGAATAACCATCCGTACCTCTTGCAACTTTTTGCTGCAAGGTCTTTCGCGACGCCTCGCGGCGCGGCTAATCTCACCGACGCCCGGCGGCCGACGACGCAGTCGGCAGCACCAAACGGGCTTTCACCCTCAAGGAGAACTCATGCGGCGTGGCATAGCGGCCACCGCGCTGGTGGCGTCCCTCGCCCTGGCGGCGACGGCGTGCGGCGGGAGCGACAGCGGCGACGAGGCCGACGGCCCGGTCACCATCACCTGGTGGGACACCTCCAACGCCACCAACGAGGCGCCGACGTACCAGGCCCTGGTCGAGGAGTTCGAGGCAGCCAACAAGGACATCAAGGTCAACTACGTCAACGTCCCCTTCGACCAGGCGCAGAACAAGTTCGACACCGCCGCCGGTTCCAAGGGCGCCCCCGACGTGCTGCGCTCCGAGGTCGGCTGGACCCCGGCCTTCGCCAAGAAGGGCTTCTTCGCGCCGCTGGACGGCACCGAGGCCCTCGCCGAGCAGGACGAGTTCCGGCCCAGCCTGATCGAGCAGGCCAAGTACGACGGCAAGACCTACGGCGTCCCCTTCACCACGGACACCCTCGCCCTCGTCTACAACAAAGCCCTGTTCGAGAAGGCCGGCGTCGAGGCCCCCAAGACCTGGGACGACCTGAAGAAGGCCGCCGCCACCATCAAGGACAAGACCGGCGTCGACGGCTACTGGGGCTCCACCCAGGGCTACTACGCCCAGACCTTCCTCTACGGCGAGGGCACCGACACCGTCGACGTCGACGCCAAGAAGATCACCGTCACCTCGCCCGAGGCCAAGAAGGCCTACGGCACCTGGAAGAGCCTCTTCAGCGGCAAGGGCCTGCACAAGGCCGACACCACCGCCGAAGCCTACGCCCACATCCAGGAGGCGTTCGTCAGCGGCAAGGTCGCCTCGATCGTCCAGGGCCCGTGGGAGATCACCAACTTCTACAAGGGCTCCGCCTTCAAGGACAAGAACAACCTCGGCATCGCCACCGTCCCGGCCGGCTCCACCGGCAAGGCGGGCGCCCCGACCGGCGGCCACAACCTCTCGGTGTACGCGGGCTCGGACAAGGCCCACCAGGAGGCCTCGCTGAAGTTCGTGAAGTTCATGACCTCGGCGAAGGCCCAGGAGACCATCGCGCTGAAGAACTCCACACTCCCCACCCGCGAGGACGCCTACACCGCGAAGGTCAAGGCAGACCCCGGCATCGCCGGCTACCAGGGCGTGCTGTCCTCCGCCCGGCCGCGCCCGGCCCTGCCCGCGTACAGCTCCCTGTGGGGCCCGCTCGACGACGAGCTGATCGAGATCGCGGGCGGCAAGGAGTCCCTGGACAAGGGCCTCGGCGACGCCGAGATCGCCATCGCCAAGCTGGTGCCGGACTACAGCAAGTGACCGCCGCGTGGCCGCCGGATCCCCTGTCGACGGGGGAGGGGGTCCGGCGGCCACCGGTCCGCGCCTGGACCCGGGCAGCTCCCTTTGAACTTCTTGAACTTCCAGAAGGTGTCGAACCATGACAGTCGTCATCGACCGAGCGACCGGCAAGCGGCGCGGTGAGCGGGAACCGCGACCCGGGCCGGGCCGGCGGCTGAAGAACGGCTTCCACAAGCACTGGTACGCCTACGCGATGATCGCCCCGGTGGCGGTCGTCCTCGGGGTCCTCGTGCTGTACCCGCTGGCGTACGGCCTGTACCTCACGTTCACCGACGCCACCAGCCTCAACACCGCCCGCACGATCGGCGTCAACCACATCGACGCCACCTACAAGTTCATCGGTCTGGACAACTACGCCGACATCCTGTGGGGCCCGACGGCGTACGACCGCTTCTGGTCGCACTTCCTGTGGACGGTCTTCTGGACGGCGGCCTGCGTCGCCCTGCACTACGGCATCGGTCTCGGCCTCGCCCTGCTGCTCAACCAGAAGCTGCGCGGCCGCACCCTCTACCGGCTGATCCTGGTGCTGCCCTGGGCGGTGCCGACCTTCGTCACCGTGTTCGGCTGGCGGTTCATGCTGGCCGACGGCGGCATCATCAACAGCGGCCTGGACTTCCTGCACCTGCCGACGCCGCTGTGGCTGGAGGACACCTTCTGGCAGCGGTTCTCCGCGATCATGGTGAACACCTGGTGCGGTGTGCCGTTCATGATGGTCTCGCTGCTCGGCGGCCTGCAGTCGATCGACGCGAGCCTGTACGAGGCCTCCGAGATGGACGGCGCGGACGCCTGGCAGCGCTTCCGGTACGTCACCCTGCCCGGCCTCAGGTCCGTCAGCACCACCGTCGTCCTGCTCGGCGTGATCTGGACGTTCAACCAGTTCGCCATCATCTTCCTGCTGTTCGGCAACTCCGCGCCCGACGCGCAGATCCTCGTGACCTGGGCCTACCACCTGGGCTTCGGGCAGCAGCCGCGCGACTACGCCCAGTCCGCGGCGTACGGAATCCTGCTGCTGTCCCTCCTGATCGTCTTCACCTCCTTCTACCGCCGCTGGCTGAACCGCCACGAGCAGCAGCTCGCGATCTGAGGCAGGAGTTCCATGAGTACGACCACCGCCGAGACCTCCGCCCCGGCGACCGAGCGGCGCCCCGCGAACGCCCCCGGCCGCACGCGCCGGCGCGGCGAGCAGAGCCGCGCGGCGTCCCTCGCCTCGCACGCCGTGCTGATCGTGGCGAGCCTGACCGCGCTCTTCCCGGTCGCCTGGCTGTTCTTCCTGTCCCTCGGACCGGACAAGGACGACTACCTCAACCCCGGACGCATCTGGGCCAAGATGACGCTCGACAACTACGCGTTCGTCCTGCGGGACACCAGCTTCTTCGACTGGCTGAAGAGCACGCTGGTCGTGGTGCTGGGCACGACGCTCATCGGAGTCGTCGTCGCCGCGTCCACCGGCTACGCGGTCTCCCGCATGCGGTTCCCCGGCTACCGGAAGCTGATGTGGGTGCTGCTGGTCACCCAGATGTTCCCGATCGCGGTACTGATCGTGCCGATGTACCAGATCCTCTCCGATCTGCGGCTCATCGACAGCTACCTTGGTCTCATCCTTGTCAACTGCACCACGATCGTGCCGTACTGCGCCTGGCTGATGAAGGGCTATTTCGACACCATCCCGTTCGAGATCGACGAGGCGGGGCGCGTCGACGGGCTGACCCCCTTCGGCACGTTCGCGCGGCTCATCCTGCCGCTCGCCAAGCCGGGACTCGCGGTCGCGGCGTTCTACAGCTTCCTCACGGCCTTCGGTGAGGTCGCGTTCGCCTCGACGTTCATGCTGAGCGACGACAACTACACGTTCGCCGTCGGTCTGCAGACGTTCGTGAGCGAGCACGACGCGCAGCGCAACCTGATGGCCGCGACGGCTGTGCTGATCGCGATACCGGCTGCCCTGTTCTTCTACCTGGTGCAGAAGAACCTGGTGACCGGGCTCACCGCGGGTGGCACGAAGGGGTGACGCACGCTCCGCCGGTGGAGCCGAGACGGGTCGTCGCCCGTCGGCGCCGTCGCGGTTGCTCGCGCGGTTCCCAGCGCCCCTCGGGGCACTGCCGAACCGCACTCCCCAAGCCCGGGGTGGCCGCGGCGCCCATCCGACCCCGCAGTGCCGCGGCCACCTCGTCACTCACCCCATGCCTCACATGACCACCTCTCTGTTACGCATCAAGGACGACATGAGCCAGCAGCACTCAGCCGCCTCGACCCCCACTTCCGCGACGGCCGTCGCCACCATCGCCAAGCGGCGCGACTGGTGGCGGGACGCGGTGATCTACCAGGTGTATCCGCGCAGCTTCGCCGACAGCAACGGCGACGGCATGGGCGACCTGGAGGGTGTCCGCACCCGTCTGCCGTACCTGCGCGACCTCGGCGTGGACGCCGTGTGGCTCAGCCCCTTCTATGCCTCGCCGCAGGCCGACGCCGGCTACGACGTCGCCGACTACCGGGCCGTCGACCCCATGTTCGGCAACCTCCTGGACGCCGACGCGCTGATCCGCGACGCCCACGAGCTGGGCCTGCGCATCATCGTCGACCTCGTGCCCAACCACTCCTCCGACCAGCACGAGTGGTTCAAACGGGCCGTCGCCGAGGGCCCGGGCTCCCCGCTGCGGGAGCGCTACCACTTCCGCCCCGGCAAGGGCGAGGACGGCGAACTGCCGCCCAACGACTGGGAGTCGATCTTCGGCGGCCCGGCCTGGACCCGGGTCACCGAACCCGACGGCACACCAGGCGAGTGGTACCTGCACCTCTTCGCACCCGAGCAGCCCGACTTCAACTGGGAGCACCCGGCGGTCGGCGACGAGTTCCGCTCCATCCTGCGCTTCTGGCTGGACATGGGCGTCGACGGTTTCCGGATCGATGTCGCCCACGGTCTGGTGAAGGCGGAGGGGCTGCCCGACCTTGGATCCCACGACCAGGTGAGGCTGCTGGGCAACGATGTCATGCCGTTCTTCGACCAGGAGGGCGTGCACGAGATCTACCGGCAGTGGCGGCTCATCCTCGACGAGTACGCGGAGAAGAAGGGGCCCGAAGGGCCTTCGCCGGAGGGGCGGTGGTGGGAGACGGGCGGGCGGATCTTCGTCGCCGAGGCCTGGACGCCGACCATCGAGCGCACCGCCCACTACGTCCGCCCGGACGAGCTGCACCAGGCCTTCAACTTCCAGTACCTCAGCACCCACTGGGACGCCGCCGAGATGCGCGAGGTCATCGACCGCACGCTGGACGCCATGCGCCCGGTCGGCGCCCCCGCCACCTGGGTGCTGTCCAACCACGACGTCACCCGGCACGCCACCCGGTTCGCCAACCCGGCCGGCCTCGGCACCCAGATCCGCCTGGCCGGCGACCGGGAGCTGGGCCTGCGCAGGGCCCGCGCCGCGACCCTGCTGATGCTGGCGCTGCCCGGTTCCGCGTACATCTACCAGGGTGAGGAGCTCGGCCTGCCCGACGTCGTCGACCTGCCGGACGAGGTGCGCCAGGACCCGGCCTACTTCCGGGGCGCGGGCCAGGACGGCTTCCGCGACGGGTGCCGGGTGCCGATCCCGTGGACCAGGACCGGATCGTCGTACGGCTTCGGCGACGGGGGCAGCTGGCTGCCGCAGCCGGACGGCTGGGGCGAGCTGAGCGTCGAGGCGCAGACCGGTGTGCCCGGCTCGACGCTGGAGCTGTACCGGGCCGCGCTCGCCGTGCGCCGCGAGCAGCCCGACCTCGGGGCCGGTACCTCGGTGGAGTGGCTGCGGGCGCCCGAGGGCGTGCTCGCCTTCCGGCGCGGGGAGTTCGTGTGCGTCGCGAACACCACCGGCGAGTCCGTGGCGATGCCGGCGTACGGCCGGGTGCTGGTCGCGAGCGGGGAGATCGTCGAGGTCGACGACGAGGCGAAGGTGCCCGCCGACACCACGGTGTGGTGGACCACCGCGACCGCGGGGGCCCGCGCCTGAATTTCCTTTGAATTTCGTACGGCCCGCTGCCCTTTCGGGTGGCGGGCCTTTACCATCTGCGTTACCGCAAGGTTTCTGAACCTTGCAGCAAGAACCTTCAACGAAGAAGGAAACCCCACATGGCACGCAGATTCCTCGCCACCGCCGTCGCGCTCGCCGCGGTCTCGGTTGTCATGAACACGACTAGTGCACAGGCCTCCCCACCTGGCACCAAGGACGTCACCGCCGTCCTCTTCGAGTGGAAATTCGCCTCGGTGGCCCGCGAGTGCACCACCACCCTCGGGCCCACCGGGTACGGCTACGTCCAGGTCTCCCCGCCCGCCGAGCACATACAGGGCCCTCAGTGGTGGACGTCGTACCAGCCGGTCAGCTACAAGATCGCCGGCCGGCTCGGTGACCGCGCGGCCTTCCGGAACATGGTGAACACCTGCCACGCGGCCGGTGTGAAGGTCGTCGTCGACACGGTCGTCAACCACATGTCGGCGGGCAACGGCACCGGCACCGGCGGCTCGTCGTACACGAAGTACGACTACCCCGGCCTGTACTCCTCGTACGACTTCGACGACTGCACGAGCCATATCAGCAACTACCAGGATCGCTGGAACGTCCAGCGCTGCGAACTGGTCGGCCTCGCCGACCTGGACACGGGGGAGGGCTACGTCCGCGGGGCCATAGCCGGGTACATGAACGACCTGCTCTCCCTCGGCGTGGACGGCTTCCGCGTCGACGCGGCCAAGCACATGGACGCCGCCGACCTGGCGAACATCAAGTCCAGGCTGAGCGATCCGTCGGCGTACTGGAAGCAGGAGGTCATCCACGGCAGCGGAGAGGCCGTGCAGCCCACCGAGTACTCGGGCAACGGCGACGTCCAGGAGTTCCGCTACGCCTACGACCTCAAGCGGGTCTTCAACAACGAGAACCTCGCCTATCTGAGGAACTACGGCGAGGGCTGGGGCTATATGAACAGCTCGGTGGCCGGCGTCTTCGTCGACAACCACGACACCGAGCGCAACGGCTCCACGCTGAACTACAAGGACGGCGCCCATTACACCCTGGCCCACGTGTTCATGCTCGCCTGGCCCTACGGCGCCCCCGACATCAACTCCGGGTACGAGTTCACCGACCACGACGCCGGCCCGCCGAACGGCGGCCAGGTGAACGCCTGCTGGCAGGACGGCTGGAAGTGCCAGCACAACTGGCCGGAGATCAGGTCCATGGTCGGCTTCCGCAACGCCACACGCGGCGAGCCGGTCACCGACTGGTGGGACAACGGCGGCGACGCCATCGCCTTCGGCCGGGGCGGCAAGGGGTTCGTGGCCATCAACCACGAGCCGGGCTCGCTGAGCCGGACGTACCAGACGTCGCTGCCTGCGGGGACGTACTGCAATGTCCAGAACAACACGACGGTGACGGTGAACTCCGGCGGACAGTTCACCGCCACCCTGGGCTCCAACACCGCCCTGGCGATCCACGCCGGCAAGTCCAGCTGCTGAGCCGCCTCGCGACGAGCTGCCCGGCGCGCGTGCTCACGCTTGCCGGGCGAGCTATCGAAGACGGTTGACGCTCTGCCGGTTCGCCTCCCGGACCTTGGCGAGCAGCTCGTTCTCCCGCAGAGCCGCGGCCAACTTCCGGGCCGTGTGCGGGGTGCAGCGTCCGAGATCCACAAGGGGCGGCAGGTAGTCGCTTGCGAGGCAGACGGTGTCCAGGCCCAGGGACGGCAGCAGGACGCCCACTTCGGCGAGGGCCGCGCCCAGTTCGTCGCTCGCCGCCTTCGCGTCCCGGATCTGTGCGCTCCTCGCACCGTCTGTCCTGCGCTCCGCCCTTGCCATGTCTGCCGCACCTCTCTCGTGCTGATCGCGACTTCCACCCATGAGCATCGGTGCGTACGGCTACGATCACCAGGGGTAACGGTTTTCGCGGTGCCGGAACGAAAACGGGGGTCAGCGATGCCCGCGCCGAAGGAACTCGACCCGTCCATCTCGCTCCCCGCCCTCTACGGCGTGAAGCTTCGCAAGCTCCGCATCCGCGCCGGCTTCACCCAGCGCCGGCTCGGCGACAAGATCCCCATCGCGCACAGCCGTATCGCCCAGTTCGAGCTGGGCAAGGAGACCCCACCCGAAGACGTCAACGCCAGACTCGACGCGATTCTCGGCGCGGATGGCGACCTCATCGACCTGTGGGGCCACATCAAGCGGACGCCGATCCCGGACTGGGCGCGGAAGTTCGTGGAGTACGAGGCCAAGGCGACCAGGATGCTCAAGTACATGGCGCAAGCTGTGCCCGGTCTCCTCCAAACGGAGGCTTACGCACGTGCCCTGCTGCGCATCAGCCGCCCTCGTGACACCGACGCCGAGGTTGAGGAGCTGGTGACAGCCCGACTTGCGCGGCAGGCGATTCTCGAGCGGAGTGCTCCGCCGCTGCTGTGGTGCATCCTGGACGAGGCGGTGCTTCGCCGCCCCGTCGGAGGCCGCGCGGTGATGCGCGAGCAGTTGGCACATGTGCTCCGCATGGCGCGGACACCGCACGTGGTCGTACAGGTACTGCCCTTCGGGCAGGGCGAACACCCGGTCATGGGAGGGTCGTTGACCCTCCTGGGCTTCGAGCGTGGGCCCGACGTGGCCTACACCGAAGGTTCCCACTCCGGGGAGCTGGTGGAGACGCCGGAGGAGGTCGCCGAGTATGCCCTGGCCTACGATCTGCTCCAGGCCAAGGCCCTCCCTCCTGACGAGTCTCTGGCTGTGATCCGTTCCGCGATGGAGGAGTAGCTCATGCGTGCCGCGCGAACCGACCTGAGCAGCGCCAGGTGGCGCAAAAGTACGTACAGCAATGGTCAGGGGGGAGACTGCCTGGAGTTCGCCGACAACATCCCCGGCATCGTCCCCGTCCGCGACAGCAAGAATCCCACCGGCCCGGCTCTGCTCCTCGCCCCCTCCGCCTGGGCGGCGTTCATCGGGGGGATACGCCGAACCGGCTGCTCGTGACGGTGAGGTACGGCCGGCCACGGGCGTCGCCGGCGGACACCCGGGCGGACGCCTCGGCGACCGTCAACGGGTCCACCCGGCACCAGCCGATCGACGGCTTCGGCATCTCCGAGCACTTCGGCCGGGCCGAGATCATGCGAGGCTCGCAGGGCCTGCCCGCCCAGCGCCAACGCGAGATCCTCGACCTGCTGTTCAGCAGGACCACCGGCGTCGGGCTGAGCATCCTGCGCCTCGGCATCGACTCGGGCATCCAGCCGACCGACCCCGGCGGACCGAACGCGACCCCCAAGTACGTCTGGGACCGCGACGACAAGGGCCAGGTGTGGCTCGCCCGGCAGGCCAAGGCGTACGGAGTGAACCGCTTCTACGCCGACGCCTGGAGCGCCCCGGGCTATATGAAGACCAACGGCACCGACGCGAACGGCGGCACGCTGTGCGGCCTCGCCGGTGCCACCTGCGCGAGCGGCGACTGGCGCCGGGCGTACGCCAACAACTTCGTGCAATATGCCAAGTTCTACGCCCAGGAAGGCATCCGTATCACGGACCTGGGGTTCGTCAACGAGCCCGACTACACCGCCCCGTACGACTCCATGCGGCTCACGTCCGCCCAGGCGGCCGAGTTCACCAAGGTCTTCGGGCCGGTCGCGTGGGCCGGCGGATACAAGGTCGTCTGCTGCGACTCCTTCGGCTGGAACCAGCAGAAGAACTACACCAGGGCGATCGAGGCCGACGCGACGGCCCGCGGCTTCGTCGACACCCACGCCGGCCACACATGCCGCAGATCATCAGGGACAACATCGGCAGCGGCCACTGGGTGGACTTCTGGGTCGTCTGCGACAGCGCCAAGTGCTACCTGTTCTCCTCCGACGACAACGGCCACCTGTACCGGTCGGAGACCTCGCGGGTCAACTACCCGAACGGCTTCACCAACACCGTCATCGCGTTGCAGGACTCCAACAAGTACCGCCTGTGGGAGGCCGCCAACGTCTACAAGATCAAGGCTCGAACACCTACCTGCTGCTCAACGAGGCCATCGGCAGCGACGGCAAGCGGTACTTCCGGTCCTGGACGTCGAACAGCATCGCCGGCAGCTGGAAGCCGCTGGCCGACACCGAGTCCAACCCCTTCGCGCGCTCGAACAACGTCACCTTCGGCGGCACCCCCTGGACCCGGGACATCAGCCACGGCGAGATGGTCCGCCACACCAACGACCAGACACTGACCGTCAATCCGTGCCGACTCTAGTACCTCCACCAGGGCATGGACCCCGCGGCGAGCGGCCCCTACAACACGCTCCCGTGGCGGCTGGGCCTGCTGACGCAGACCAACTCGACCTGCTGAGGGCGCCGCTGAAAAATCTTTCCAACGGTTTCAGGACTCTTGCTGTAAGCGTTTCGGCGGCGATACGGTCGCGCGGGGTCGGACCCGAGAGAGCCGCAATCGCAAGGAGTCCACGTCAGTGATACCGAGATGGCCGGTGCCGTCCAGGCGCCGAACCTCCCGTGCCGGACGGGTCGCTGCGGTCACCGCGACCGCGCTGGCCGCAGCACTCGTCCAGCCTCTCGCCGCCGGGGCGGCCACTCCGCCGGCGCCTCCGTCCGACGCGAAGCTCGCCGCCGAGCCCGCCCGCCACGACGCCACCCGTGAGCAGTTCTACTTCGTCCTGCCGGACCGCTTCGCCAACGGCGACCCGCGCAACGACAAGGGCGGGCTGACCGGTTCGCGCCTGTCCACCGGCTACGACCCCACCGACAAGGGCTTCTACCAGGGTGGCGACCTCAAGGGCCTGACCAAGAAGCTCGACTACATCAAGGGCCTGGGCACCACCGCCCTCTGGATGGCCCCGATCTTCAAGAACCAGCCCGTGCAGGGCACCGGAGCGAACGCATCCGCCGGTTACCACGGTTACTGGATCACCGACTTCACCCAGGTCGACCCGCACTTCGGCACCAACGAGGACCTTGCGACCCTCATCGACAAGGCCCACGCCAAGGGCATGAAGGTCTTCTTCGACGTCATCACCAACCACACCGCGGACGTCGTCGACTACGAGGAGAAGTCCTACGACTACCTGTCCAAGGGGGCGTTCCCGTACCTGACGAAGGACGGCAGGCCCTTCGACGACGCGGACTACGCGGACGGGCAACGGGACTTCCCCGAGGTCGACAGCGGCTCCTTCCCGCGCACGCCGAAGGTCACCGGCAGGAACAAGGTCCCGTCCTGGCTCAACGACCCGACGATGTACCACAACCGCGGCGACTCCACCTTCGCCGGTGAGAGCTCCGCCCACGGTGACTTCTCCGGGCTCGACGACCTGTGGACCGAGCGGCCCGAGGTCGTGCGGGGCATGGAGAAGATCTACCAGCGCTGGGTACGGGACTTCGACGTCGACGGCTTCCGGATCGACACCGTGAAGCACGTCAACATGGAGTTCTGGACCCAGTGGGCGACCGCCCTCGACGCCTATGCCGCCAAGCAGGGCCGGGACGACTTCTTCATGTTCGGCGAGGTGTACTCGGCCGACACGGACGTCACCTCCCCGTACGTCACCCAGGGCCGCCTCGACGCCACGCTCGACTTCCCGTTCCAGGAGGCGGCCCGCCAGTACGCCTCGCAGGGCGCGAGCGCGCAGAAGCTCGCCGATGTCTTCGGCGACGACTACAAGTACACGACCGGCAAGGCCAACGCGTACGAGCAGGTCACCTTCCTCGGCAACCACGACATGGGCCGGATCGGGTCCTTCCTGAAGCAGGACGACCCGAAGGCCAGCGACGCCGAGCTCCTCGCCAAGGACAAGCTCGCCAACGAGCTGATGTTCCTCAGCCGCGGCAACCCCGTCGTCTACTACGGCGACGAGCAGGGCTTCACCGGCCCGGGCGGCGACAAGGACGCCCGGCAGACCATGTTCGCCTCGCGCACCGCCGACTACCTCGACGACGACCGCATCGGCACCGACCGCACCCACGCCGAGGACGCCTACGACACCAAGGCGCCGCTCTACCGGCAGATCAGCGCCCTCGCGGCGCTCCGCAAGGCCAACCCCGCGCTCACCGACGGCGTCCAGCAGCAGCGGTACGCGGCAGACGGCCCGGGCGTCTACGCCTTCTCCCGCACCGACGCGAAGAACGGCACCGAGTACGTCGTCGCCTTCAACAACGCGGGCGAGGCCAGGACGGCGACCTTCCCGACCGGCTCGGCCGGCATGACCTTCAAGGGCATCCACGGCACCAGCGCCTCCCCGAAGAGCGACGGCGACAAGAAGCTCACCGTCACCGTCCCGGCCGGCTCGGCGATCGTCCTCAAGGCGTCCGGCAGGCTCGCCAAGCCCGCCACCGCGCCGACGATCACCCTGAAGGCCCCGGCGGCCGGCGCCACCGGCACCGTCGAGCTCACCGCCGATGTGGACGGCGGGCAGCTCAACCGAGTCGTCTTCGCCGCCCAGACCGGCAACGGAAAGTGGCAGGTCCTCGGCTCCGCCGACCACGCCCCGTTCAAGGTCACCCACACGATCGGGAAGGACGTGGCGCGCGGCACGGCCCTGCGCTACAAGGCCGTCGTCATCGACTCGGCCGACCGCACCGCGAGCGCCCTCGCCGCCTCCACCACCGGCACCCCGCCCGCCGAGGAGCCGCCCACCGTCTCCTCCCGCGACTACGCGATCGTGCACTACAAGCGCGCCGACGGGGACTACGCCGACTGGGGCCTGTACGCCTGGGGCGACCTGGCCGAGGGCGAGACCACCGAGTGGCCCGAGAGCCACCCCTTCACCGGCCGGGACGCCTACGGGGCCTTCGCCTACGTCAAGCTCAAGCCCGGCGCCTCGAAGGTCGGCTTCCTCGTCATCGACAAGGACGGCGACAAGGACGTCTCCGCCGACCGCACGATCGACGTCACCAGGACCGGCGAGATCTGGATCGAGCAGGGCAAGGAGACCGTCACCACCGAGCGGCCCGAGTACCCGGCGCCCGACAAGGGCAAGGCCGTCCTGCACTACCACCGGGCCGACGGGAACTACGACGGCTGGGGCCTGCACGTCTGGACCGGCGCCGCGAACCCCACCGAGTGGTCGAAGCCCCTCGAACCGGTCAAGACTGATTCCTATGGCGCAGTCTTCGAGGTACCGCTCACCGACGGAGCCACCAGCCTCAGCTACATCCTGCACATGGGCGACGAGAAGGACCTGCCCACCGACCAGTCGCTCGACCTCAAGGCGAACGGCCACGAGGTGTGGCTGTTGAGCGGGCAGGAGAAGCACCTGCTCCCGCAGCCCGCGGGCAGTGCCGCCGCCCTCGACCTGACCACGTCCAAGGCGGTCTGGGTCGACCGGAACACCCTCGCCTGGAACGGCTCCGACGCGGCCGCCTCCACCCAGCTGCTCTACGCCCGCGACGGCTCGATCGCGGTGCGGGACGGCGCCCTGACCGGCGACGCGAAGTGGCTGCGCCTGTCGAAGAGCGAGCTGACCGACGCCCAGAAGGCGAGGTTCCCGCACCTGAAGGAGTACGACGCCTGGAGCGTCGACCCACGCGACCGCGACCGGGTCCGCGAGGCCCTGCGCGGCCAGGTCGTCGCCACGCAGCACGCCGCGAACGGGGCCGTGCTCGCGGCCACCGGCGTCCAGATCGCCGGTGTCCTGGACGACCTGTACGACGCCACGCGGGCCGACCTGGGGCCGACGTTCTCCCGGGGCCGCCCCACCCTGTCGGTGTGGGCGCCGACCGCGCAGTCCGTCGCCCTGGAGCTGGAGGGAAAGACCGTCGCCATGCGCCGCGACGACACCACCGGCGTCTGGTCCGTCACCGGCCCGAAGTCCTGGAAGGGCAAGCCCTACCGGTACGTCGTGAAGGTCTGGGCGCCCAGCGTCCGCGAGGTCGTCACCAACAAGGTCACCGACCCCTACGCCCTCGCCCTCACCGCCGACTCCGAGCACAGCCTCGTCGCCGATCTGGACGACAAGGCCCTCAAGCCCGCCGGCTGGTCGACGTACACCAAGCCCAGGGCCGTACCGCTGCGGGACGCCCAGATCCAGGAGCTGCACATCCGGGACTTCTCCGTGGAGGACCGGACGGCGAAGCACCCCGGAACCTACCTCGCCTTCACCGACAAGGGCAGCGACGGCTCCAAGCACCTGCGGGAGCTGGCGGAGGCGGGCACCTCGTACGTCCACCTGCTGCCCGCGTTCGACATCGCCACCATCCCGGAGCGCACGGCCGACCAGGAAAAGACCGACTGCGACCTCGCCTCCTACCCGGCCGACTCGGACAAGCAACAGGAGTGCGTCGGCAAGATCGCCGCGAAGGACGCCTACAACTGGGGCTACGACCCGTACCACTACACGGTCCCCGAGGGTTCCTACGCCACCGACCCGGACGGCACCGCCCGCACCGTCGAGTTCCGCACGATGGTGAAGGCGCTGAACGACGACGGTCTTCGGGTCGTCATGGACGTCGTCTACAACCACACCGCGGCCGGCGGGCAGGAGAAGACGAGCGTCCTCGACAGGATCGTCCCCGGCTACTACCAGCGGCTTCTCGCCGACGGCTCGGTCGCGAACAGCACCTGCTGCGCCAACACGGCCACCGAGAACGCCATGATGGCCAAGCTCGTCGTCGACTCGGTCGTGACCTGGGCCAGGGAGTACAAGGTCGACGGCTTCCGCTTCGACCTCATGGGCCACCACCCCAAGGCCAACATCCTGGCGGTCAGGAAAGCCCTGGACGAGCTGACCCTCGCCAAGGACGGCGTCGACGGCAAGAAGATCATCCTGTACGGCGAGGGCTGGAACTTCGGCGAGGTAGCCGACGACGCCCGGTTCGTGCAGGCCACGCAGAAGAACATGGCCGGCACCGGCATCGCCACCTTCTCCGACCGCGCCCGCGACGCCGTGCGCGGCGGCGGCCCCTTCGACGACGACCCCGGCGTCCAGGGCTTCGCCTCCGGCCTGTACACCGCACCCAACTCCTCGAAGAGCAACGGCACCCCGGCCGAGCAGAAGGCCCGCCTTCTGCACTACCAGGACCTCATCAAGGTGGGCCTGACCGGCAACCTGGGCGCCTTCACGTTCACGGACACCAGCGGCAAGGAGGTCAAGGGCTCCGAGGTCGACTACAACGGCGCCCCCGCCGGCTACGCCGACGCCCCGGGCGACGCCCTCGCCTACGCCGACGCCCACGACAACGAGTCCCTGTTCGACGCGCTCGCCTTCAAGCTGCCGACGGACACGACGGCGTCCGACCGGGCCCGGATGCAGGTCCTGGCCATGGCGACGGCCACCCTCTCGCAGGGCCCGGCCCTCTCCCAGGCGGGCACCGACCTGCTGCGCTCCAAGTCCCTGGACCGCAACTCCTACGACAGCGGCGACTGGTTCAACGCCGTCCACTGGAACTGCGCCGACGGCAACGGCTTCGGCCGCGGACTGCCCATGGCGGCCGACAACATGGGCAAGTGGCCGTACGCCAAGCCGCTGCTGACCAAGGTCAGGGTGGGCTGCGAGCAGATCGAGGGCGCCTCTGCCGCGTACCGCGACCTGCTGCGGATCCGCAGCACCGAGAAGGACTTCTCCCTCGGCACGGCCGAGCAGGTGCGGTCCCGGCTCTCCTTCCCGCTGTCCGGCAAGGACGAGACGCCCGGCGTGATCACCATGCGGCTCGGTGACCTCGTCGTCGTCTTCAACGCCACCCCCGAGCGGCAGGAGCAGCGCGTGCCCGCACTCGCCGGGACCGGCTACCGGCTGCATCCGGTGCAGGCGGCAGGGGCGGACGCCATCGCGAAGTCCTCCGCCTATGCGGCGCAATCGGGCACTTTCGCCGTTCCGGCGCGCACGGTCGCGGTCTTCACCCGGGCCGTCGGATAGCCCACCGGGGCAGCTGGGGCGGACCGCGACCGGCGGGCCGCCCCACCTGCGGCCAGGGACCGTCGTCACATCCCCGTCGTCGCCCGGAGGGTGGGGGAGGCGGGGATGTGACGACAGGGCCTAGGGTGGGCCCATCGACCTGGAACAGGAGTGCTGATGCCGCAGATCACCGTCGACTATTCCGCCGACCTCGCGGACGACTTCGACCGGCCCGGGTTCGCCAAGGCGCTGCACGAGGCGACGGTCGAGATCGCGGCCGCCAAGCCGCCGGCGTGCAAGACCCGGTTCCGCCCGACCGAGGACATCGTGGTCGGCCCCGAGGCCGAGGGACACGCCCATGTGCACGTCCACATCGCGCTGCTCGCAGGCCGCACCGACGAGACCAAGGCCCGGCTCACCGAGGCCGCGCTGGAGCTGCTGCGCAGGCATCTGAAGCCCGCCGACGGCCTCGCGCTGCACGCCTCCGCCGAAGTCCGTGACCTGGACCCCTCGTACCGGAAGTTCGAAAGCTAGGGCCTGTCGTTCGGCGCACGCCGCAGAGGCGGGGTCGGGACACGCGTCTGCCGCGTTGTCGTCACTCTCCCCGACTCTCGGCTTCGCTCGAACGGGAGGGGTATCCGCCGCTCCGCATCGACTCCCGGCTCCGCCCTGCCGCCGCACGCACCAGACCCCGCTCACGGCGATGACGGGCCCCGGCCGATTCCCTGCGACCTGATCCCACCGACAGGCCCTGCCCGTCTCAGCCCGCCAGGGCCATCAGCCGGCCGGCCAGGCCCGCGAACGGGCCGTCGGCCGGCTCGTCCTCGACGATGCCGCGCAGCAGCGCGGCCATCTCCTCGTCGTGGGCGGCGCTGACCGCGGCGAGCGCGGCGAAGTCGATGACGAGCTGGGACTCCAGCTCCTCGCGCGGGATGCGCCTGCCGTCCAGCCAGATCAGTGCCGTCGACTCGGCCAGCGAGATCCAGGAACGGACCACCAGTTCGAGGCGCGCGGGCGGATCCTTCACGCCCATGTGCGAAAGGATCTGGACATACGCGGCCTGCCGTACGGAGGCGACGAGCGCGTTGGTCGTCGACGAGCCGACGGCCGGCCCGCCGCGCATCAGGGCGGAGAAACCGGGCCCGTGCTCGTCCACGAAGTCGAAGTAGCGGCGCATCACGCGCAGCAGCCGGGCACCCAGCGGACCCTCGTGCGGCTCCACGAACCGGCCCGCGAGATCGTCCGAGGCCCGCTTCAACGCGGCTTCGTACAAGCTGAGTTTGCCAGGGAAGTAGTGGTAGACCAACGGGCGTGATATGCCGGCGGCCGACGCTATCTCGTCGATGGAGACGTCGTCGGGCGAGCGGCGGCTGAAGAGTTCGAGGGCGACGCCGATCAGCTGCTGCCGCCGCTCCTCGACTCCCATTCTGCGGCGAACCCCGGTAGTCATACGAACACCTTACCGATCGATTCCGGCCTCGAACGGGCCGGATCGATCGCGCACGTTCGCCGGAGTCCACCCGGGCGGGCCGCGGAACCGTCCGTCAGCGCAGCCCGCCGACCGAACGCCCGTCCTTCAGCGTCCCTCTGAGCTCGGCCTGCGCCCCCTGCTCGGCCGGCACGGTCAGCAGACTGCTCGGCGCCGCCCCGTCGACCCCGCCGGACGCCCGGATCGACGCGGTGTCCCGGCTGCCGGCGGCCAGCAGGTACCAGCCACCCGCCTTCGACTTCCACAGCACCCCGGCCAGCACATGCGGGTCACGCGCCCCGCACGCCGGTACGTTCTCCGCCTTCGCCGCCACCGCCCCGTACGCCCCGCCCGGCGTGTGGAACTGCGCCAGAACCCGGGCGCCGCCGCCCCGCCAGGTCTCTGCCCGTGTGCACACCCAGGCCGCCGATCCGCTCGCGTCGGGCAGCGGCTGCTCGTTGAACGCCCAGGCGTTGACGCTGCGCACGCCCGCGGAACGCAGCGTGCCCAGCGAGCAGGCGAACGGCTCCCAGGTGCGCAGCGCAGCCGTGCGGGACGCCTCACCCGGGGACCCGGGCCGCCCGGCGGTGAGCCGGGCCGGGACCAGCTCGCCCAGGTCGGTCAGCAGGCGGGTCCCGGTGCCGTCGGCGAGCTGCAGCACGTTCCACGAGGTGCACGGCCCCGACCGCAGGGCCGGGCTGGCCAGCGGCGCGGTCACGCCGTCGGTGAGGCCGAGGTCCATGGCGCCGGAGCCCGGCTTCATCAGATCCCGCTCGCCCGCCGTCGTGACCCAGGGGGCCGTCAGATACCGGACGTTGCCGTCGGCCCGGCCGAGGACCACCGCGCCCGACTCGGCCCGCCCCGCGCCGTCGACCCGGGCGAAGTCGAGGGCGGCGCCCCGGGTGCCGTCCGTCGGTTCCGCGTACCGGGCGATGCGCAGACCGTCGTACAGGATCACCACGCGCGCCGCGTCGACCGTCCCCGCGTACAGCAGCTGGGGCGGTCCGGCCGGGCCGCCGGACAGGGTGCCGGGCGTCGCCGACACCTGGACCGTCTCGCCGGGGCGGGCCCAGACGGCCAGGGCGCGACGCAGCAGGGCCTGGTCGCCGGTGCGGTCGCCGCGGGCCGGCCACACGGAGAAGTCGGTGCGCGCCGAGCTGCGCCACGCCGTGGGGGAGACCCGGGTCAGCTTCGCCGGGTCCAGGGCGGCCTGAGCGGCCGGGTTCCGTGCGTACGGGGGTGCGGCGGCACCGTCGGGGCCCCAGCCCTCCCCGGGCAGTCCCAGCAGCGCCCCGCACACCAGCAGCGCCGCACCGGCGGCCAGGGCGGCCTTCAGGTGCTGGCGGCGCCGCATCAGATCGGTGGGCCGGGCCTGCAGCGAGCAGGGGTCGAACTCGGGGGAGTCCAGCAGCCCGTACTGCGCGGGGACCCCGCCGGCCTCCAGCAGCGCACCCTCCGGGTCGGCGACGCCCGCCGCCGCGAGGACCTCGCCCACCCCCTCGTCCGTGAGCCGCTCCAGGCCGCGCAGGGCGTACGCGGCCCGGGCGGGTCCGGACAGGGTGGACAGCCGCTGGTCCAGGGCGAGTTCGTCGGCGCCGCCGGAACGCGGGAACAGCTTCAGGCCCCACACCTGCGGCAGCAGCGCAGGCAGCTGGGACCTCTTGGGCCACGCCATGAGCCTCAGCGGCAGCCCCGCCTCCAGCGCCGTACGCAGCACCTGGAGCCGGATCAGGGCGTAACCCGGGTCGCCGTCCCGGCCGGTCGACTGGGCCGGGATCACGGGGGCGGAAGTGCGGTTGCGGGGGAGGGCGCGCTGGGTGAGGGCGTGTGCGGTCAGGACGCGCCTGCTGCGGCTCAGGCGCGGCGGCAGCACCAGGTAGGCCAGGCGGACCAGCCGTGGATAGTGCTCGACGAGGGCGGCCTCGGCCTGCCCGACGTCGACGACCTGGCCGGCCGGGGAGGGGGGTGCGGGGCGCTGGGCGACATCCTGTGACTGCACGTTCAGCAGAACGAGCGAATCCTTGGATGGTCACCTGACTGCGGAGCGTTACGCCCCCGGCCGCTCCCCGGGCTCCACGAGCAGCCGGGCGTAGTTCGCCATCGACCGCTGGTACCGCGGCAGGTGCGGGGCCAGGGCGCCCAGGGCCAGCGACAGCGCCTCTCGGTCACGGCCCAGGCTGGACAGGCACAGGGCGAGACAGGCACGCACGGCGTCGTCCAGTTCGTCGGACGGCGCGTCCAGTTCGGGTTCCAGTAGCTCGACGCCCTCTTCGGCCTGCCCGATGTTCCGCAGCGAGCTGGCCAGCTGGATCTTCGTGCGGCGGGCCTTGTAGGGGCTTGCGTCGGCGAGACCGAGCTCCAGCGCCTCCCGGTACAGCGGGACCGCCTTGTCCGAGTGACCTGTCGAGTCCCAGGCGCAGGCCTGCTCGAACGGTCCGAGCGGGCTGCCTTCGGGCAGTTCGGCGACGAGGGCGTCGACGTCGGCGCGGAAGCGGGCCTCGTCCTCCTCGGTTTCGGCGTAGTCGTCGAACCCGGCCCACGCAGCGGCCACGCGATCTTCCCAGTCCTGGTTCATCGGGACACCCTCGCACAGCGGTGCGCGCGGAGGCACGAGAATTTTGAGCGCTTCGGGCTCCGCGGCCGTATCGAAGGCGAGAGCCTCTCGCCGGGGCTCCGTGCGGCATGTGTCCGGACCGTGCCGTGACCAGGACCGTGCCGTCACAAGGACCGGAGGAACAGATGAGGGTGACCCGACCGATGCTGGCGCTGAGCGGCGCGGTGGCGATACTGGCGCTGGCCGGCTGCGGATCCGGCGGCAAGGACGAGGCGGCCGTTCCGGAGACGGTGACCGGCAGCCTGGAGCACATCGCGGCCGAGGCCGAGTGCAAGCCGAACATGCAGACCGACGCGGACACCATCCGCCAGGCCATCTGCAAGAAGGGCAAGGAGAAGTACGTCCTCGCGACCTTCTCCACGGACCGCGGGCAGCGCGAGTGGATCAACACGGCCAAGGACTACGGCGGTTTCTACCTGGTTGGGCGCAAGTGGGTGGCCGTCGGCCACGAGGATGTGCTGCAAGGCCTGCGCAGCGCGCTGGGTGGCACCGTCGAGGTGGGGCTCAACCACGCGGATCACTCCACCGGTGGCGGAGAGGGCGACGAGCCGGCGCACTCCGGTCACCGCGACAACTGACAGCTTCGCTTCGCACGACACGCGGAAGCCGGCGGTGGGAGATCCCACCGCCGGCTTTCTACGGGGCTGCTACTTGCAGTCCTCGCCGCTGTTGATGCACTGAACCACCTTGTTCATCAGGTTCTCGTCCATGACGTTGATGAAGTCGTTGTGGTCGGTGATCGGCTTGTGCAGCTGCTCCGGGAAGCCGTCCACGGCGTACGGGGCCTTCACCTGACCGTTCTCGATGGTCGGGGCCGGCACGTCGTACACCAGGCGGACCTGGAGCTGCGGGATCGCCTGGAAGCCGTTCGGGCAGCTGCCGTCCTGCTGGACGAAGGCGACGTGGTCGCGGTGGTTGGCGCTGTCGATGTTCTGTCCGTCCCAGCAGCTCTGGAAGTTGGACGTCCGCACCACCTGGCTGCCCTGGGGGCAGATCACGTACTTGTCGGTCACCTGCCGGTCCTCGAACCCGGTGCAGCTGAACGAGGTGTTGGCGTTCTTCAGGCCGTTGGTGAAGGCCTTGGCGTCACCGGTGATGATGCGCAGGAACTTCGGCATCGCGACGACGTCGCTCTTCTTGTTGCCGACGAACTTGATCTCGGCCTGGCTGGCCTTCAGGATCTTGCCGACGTTGCCCTCGGCGCCACCGCCCAGATCGCCCGCGTCGAACTCCTGCGTACCGTCCTGCAGACGCAGCACCGGCCAGTAGTACGTGGACTTGTCGGCCTGGTTCTTGCACGAGGTGCCGGCGTTGGCCAGGTCCTCGTCGCTGGAGAACGCGTCGTTGTCCTGGTTGCCGACATAGTCGTGCGTGTGGTGCGCGCCGTTGTCGACACCCGGGGCGACGATCAGGTTGTCACTGTTGAACAGGTTGTTCTCATTGACACCGCACTCGGCGGTGAAGGAGCCGGTGGAACCGCTGTCGCCGTTGGCGGCCAGACCGTTCTGCAGGTCCCGGGAGTTCGGCTGGACCTGGTTGATGTCCACGAAGTCGGCGGCCACCGGGCCCGCGGCCCCGTTGCCGTTGTCACCGACCTGACCACCGCCCTGGTCCTGGCCGTTGTCCTGACCCTGGTCCTGGTCCTGGCCCTGCCCCTGGTCCTGACCGCCGTTGTTCTGGTCGCCGTTCTGGCCGTTGCCGTCGTTGGTCTCCGGCTGGTCGGCGGCCATGCCCTTGCATGTGGCGAGCTGGTCGAGCCCCTGCGGAGCCTGGCCGCCCACGCGCCGGATGTTGATCCCGATCCGGTCGATGGCGGCAACCCGCTTCGACTGCAGCGGGCCGAGGATCGCGTTGTTGACGAAGCCGGGGTCACCAGCCTGCGCCTGACGTGTGGAGGCGAGCCTGGAGTACGCCTCGGTGATCTGCTTGTCGAGGTTCGCCAGCTCCTGGTCCACCCCCTGGCGGGCGCCGTCCGGCACGTCGGTCAGCTTCTGCCCCACGTCCGGGCACTGGATCGTGGCGATCTGTGCGCCCGCGGACTTCGTCTGGTTCGCCGAGTTCTCCTCGTGCGCCGAGGCATAGAAGTTCGCCCAGATCAGCCCGCCCCCACCGAGCGCTAGGGCCGCCGATGCGGCAATGGCCTTGGTGGCCAGTGGCGTACGGCGTTTTCTTGTGTTGCGTCCCATGGAACTCCTCTGACTTCCTTTTTCGGGGGCATCGAGGCGCCCGACAGGAGTGAAGCGGCTCCCTTCCTTACGGAAGGCGTCCCAGAGGTGTTCAGAGGTCTCGGAAATTGATGCGAGATTCGTGAGGGAGCTGTGTTCTCAACAGCCCCTTGCGCACCGGGAGTTGTCGATCCTCGACGGTGGGTGAAAAGCCGGTCCGGTTTCACCGGCCGTGGTCGAGATACGCGAGAACCGCCAGCACGCGCCGGTTGTCGTCGTCCGAGACCTCAAGGCCCAGTTTGGCGAAGATGTTCGCGGTGTGCTTGGCGATCGCCCGTTCCGTCATGACCAGTTTCCCGGCGATCGCCGCGTTGGACCGGCCCTGCGCCATCAGCTCCAGCACCTCCCGCCCTCGGGGCGTCAGCCGGGCCAGCGGCCGGCCGTCGCCCGCCTGCCGCGCCAGCAGCTGCTGGATGACCTGCGGGTCCATCGCCGTACCACCGGCGGCGACCCGCCGCACCGCGTCCACGAACTGCTCGGCGTCGAACACCCGGTCCTTCAGCAGATACCCCACCCCGCCGCTGCCGTCGGCGAGCAGCTCACGCGCGTACAGCTGCTCCACGCAGCGTGCGGTGATTCACGCGTCCGTGCCGGCCGCGAGCACCTTCGCCTCCACCGCCGGGTCGAGCCCCTTCCGCGTCCGGTCCGTCCGCTGGGGTGCGAAACCGCCGATGCCGCGCAGCCAGTCCCAGGTGTCGGCCACGGTCTCCTCGACGGTCCGGCAGCGCAGGCCGGTCGCGAGCGCCCCCGAGACGTCGGCGCTGTGCAGGGCGTCGTGCAGGTCGCTGCCCGGCGGCACCCACACCGGCAACTGGACCCACGGTTCGATGCCCGCGCCGAGGATCACCTCGGGCTCTGTCCACCGAAGTTCGGGCGCACCGCCCGTGACCCGCGCGCACGCCTCGAGGAACGTCCCCATCGTGGCGTGCCCCTGAGGACTCATCAGGTTGTAGGGGCCGCTCAGCCCTTGGTCCACCGCTCCGAGGGTCCATTCGGCCAGGTCTCGGACGTCGACGTACTGCAGGGGGAGGTCGCGCGGCCCCGGCGCCAGGACCGGGCCACCGCGCGCCATCCGGGTCAGCCACCACGGGAGGCGGCCGACGTTCTCGTACGGGCCGAGGATCAGCCCGGACCGTACGAGCACCGACCGGTCCTCGCCGAAGGCGTCCAGGACGGCCAGTTCACCGCCGCGTTTGTCCCGCGCGTAGTCGGTCGCGTCCGCGTCGGGCGAGGCGCCCTCCACCACGGGCGCGTCCTCGCCGTACCCGGCGGGCGGGGACCACGCGTACACCGAGCAACTCGACACGTACACGTACCGGCGGGCGCGGCCCCGCAGCAGCCGGGCCGCGTCCGCCACCGCGCGGGGCGCCGCCGACCAGGTGTCGACGACGACGTCCCACTCGCCCGCGTCCTCGGCCAGGGCGGCGAGGCCCCCGGGCGCGGTACGGTCGCCGAGCAGCGACCGCGCGCCCGGCGGTGCCTCGTGCCGCCCCCGGTGGAAGACGGTCACCTCCCAGCTCCGCTCCAGCGCCGCCTCCACGACGGCCCGTCCCACGAACTGCGTCCCACCGAGCATCAGAAGCCTCATGCCTCAGACCCTGCCCGGTGGGGCGAGGGGACGGAACGGAGATCTGCTGTCAGCAGACGGGCCGGCGGGGCAGGGGCCTCAGTGCGCCGTCGCCCGGCCATCTGGGCGGTGCGCTGCCGGTGTCGACGCGGATCAGCGGGTCGCGGTCCGGCTCGGACGGGACCCGGCACCGCCTGCCTCCGGCCGGTCCGGCACCGGCGCCGGGAACGACGGCTGCCGGTCGGCCGGGACGAGCACCAGGTAGCCGGTCATCGGCGGCTGCCCCGGCAGCGTGGGCAGGGTGTGCCGCGGCGCCGGGAGCCAGGTGGCACCGGGCGGCAGCAGATCCGCGACGGTCACCACCTCGTCCCGGTCGACGGCACGCAGCCGGTGCAACGCGGGGGCGCCCACCGTGAAGGTGGGCGCCCCTCGGGAGCCGTAAGGCGTCGAGCCGGGTGGCGTCGGTCAGACCTGGCCGGCCTTCTCCAGCGCAGAGCAGCAGGTGTCGACGAGCAGGCGGGTCACCACGTACGGGTCGACGTTGGCGTTCGGGCGGCGGTCCTCGATGTAGCCCTTGCCGTCCTTCTCGACCTGCCACGGGATACGCACCGAGGCGCCGCGGTTGGAGACGCCGTAGGAGTACTCGTTCCACGGGGCGGTCTCGTGCAGACCGGTCAGGCGGTCGTCGATGCCCGCGCCGTAGTTCTTGACGTGGTCGAGCGGCTTGGAGCCCTCTCCCAGCGACTCGGCCGCGGTGATGATCGCGTCGTAGTTCTCGCGCATCGCCTTGGTGGAGAAGTTGGTGTGCGCGCCGGCGCCGTTCCAGTCGCCCTTGACCGGCTTGGGGTCGAGGGTGGCGGCGACGTCGAAGTCCTCGGCGGTGCGGTAGAGCAGCCAGCGGGCCACCCACAGCTGGTCGGAGACCTCCAGCGGGGCGAGGGGGCCGACCTGGAACTCCCACTGGCCGGGCATGACCTCGGCGTTGATGCCGGAGATGCCCAGGCCCGCCTTCAGGCAGTTGTCCAGGTGCGCCTCGACGACGTCACGACCGAAGATCTCGTCGGCGCCGACACCGCAGTAGTAGCCGCCCTGCGGGGCCGGGAAGCCGCCCTTGGGGAAGCCGAGCGGGTAGCCGTCCTTGAAGAAGGTGTACTCCTGCTCGATGCCGAAGATCGGCTCCTGCGCCGCGAACTTCTCCTCGACCTCGGCCAGCGCGGCACGGGTGTTGCTGGCGTGCGGGGTGAGGTCGATGTTCAGGACCTCGCACAGCACCAGCACGTCGTCGCCGCCGCGGATCGGGTCCGGGCAGGTGAAGACCGGCTTGAGGACACAGTCCGAGGCGTGGCCCTCGGCCTGGTTGGTGGAGGACCCGTCGAAGCCCCAGATCGGCAGCGCGTCGAGACCGGCGGGGGAGCCCGCGATGATCTTGGTCTTGGAACGCAGCTTGGCCGTCGGCTCGGTGCCGTCGATCCAGATGTACTCAGCCTTGAAGGTCACGGGCCACATCCTTCGGGGGTGTGTCTGGGCGCGTATCGCGGGTGCTTGCGGCGCTGCGGCACTGGGGCGCCGCGTCAATGCCCGGCAGCCTGTCAACAGGCGATTTCCCGGCCATTGCTCGAATGTGAACCCCGTGTTACCTGGTGTCGCTGTGCCCTACCTCACGGTGTGAGGGTCCGCGTGCGAGGAAGTGGCGTTACTCAGCGGTTACAGGAGATCTCTAACGGGAGAGGGCGTCCCGTACGGCCTCGTCGGTGCGCGCGACCACCGCCGTGCCGTCGTCCGCGGTGATGATCGGCCGCTGGATCAGCTTGGGATGCTCGGCGAGGGCCTTGATCCACCGGTCCCGCGAACTCGCGTCCCTGGCCCACTCCTTGACGCCGAGTTCCTTGGCGGCGGCCTCCTGGGTGCGGGTGATGTCCCAGGGCTCCAGTCCGAGCCGGTCCAGCACGCCCCGGATCTCGTCCTCGCTCGGCACGTCCTCCAGGTAGCGGCGGACGGTGTACTCGGCGCCCTCGGCGTCGAGCAGTTGCACGGCACTGTGGCACTTCGAGCAGGCCGGGTTGATCCAGATCTCCATGAGGCCACGGTACGCGCCGTCGCCGCTGTTCGAATTTCTGCCGACTCACCCGCCCCTCGTGGACCTGCCGTGACGCCGCGCCAATTTCCGTTCCCACCTGGACTTTTACTGGACTCTGCGGACTGCCTGATGTCAGTGCCGGGCGGTAAACTGTAAGCAGTGTTCGAGGGTGGCGCCGGGATCGCCGAGGATCCCGGTGTGCCGCCCTCACCGCGACAGGAGGATGCCTGTGCCCGCTGCCGCACTCAAGCCGAAGCCGCTGCCCACCCAGTCCACCGCGAAGCGCCCCGTCCCGCTCGACCTGCCGTACGTACCCGTGGAGAAGCGGCCGCTGCCGCCGGGCCGGCCGCGCGAGTGGTACGTCTCGCACAACCGTCGCCTCAAGGCGATGCGCCTCGCCATCGCCCTGCTCGACTCCGGCGTCCACATGCCGAACCAGGCCCGCAACGAGACGATCCGCGACACGGCGGAACTGATCGGCGTCCACCCGCCGTCGGACACGACGTGCCACATGGTGAGGGCGCTCATGCGGTACTCGCGCTGACCCGATCCGCCCCGAGCCGACCGATCCCGAGCGCCGGGTGCCCTGTCCGCGGGGTGCCCGGCGCTTCGTCATGCCGCACGGCCCGGTGCCGCGAACACCGGCGGGTTCAGGCGGGCGAAGCCCTCCTGCCGCTCATAGGGGAAGTAGGGGTACGGCGCAGGGCGGTGGCTCGCCGCGTCGAGCTTCGCCACCTGCTCGGGGGAGAGGGTCCAGCCGAGTGCGCCGAGGTTCTGGCGCAACTGCTGCTCGTCGCGGGCGCCGATGAGCACGGAGGCCACCGTCGGCCGCTGTAGCAGCCAGTTGAGGGCGATCTGCGGCACCGCCTTGCCCGTCTCCTCGGCGATCTCGTCCAGCGCGTCGATCACGCCGTAGAGGTGCTCGTCGGTGACGGGCGGGCCGTAGTCGGCGGTGCGGTGCAGCCGGCTGCCGGGCGGGAGCGGTGTGCCGCGACGGATCTTGCCGGTGAGGCGGCCCCAGCCCAGAGGGCTCCAGACGATGGCGCCGAGGCATTGGTCGAGGGCGAGCGGCATCAGCTCCCACTCGTAGTCGCGGCCGATGAGGGAGTAGTACACCTGGTGGGCCACATAGCGCGGGTGGCCATGCCGCTCCGCTGCCGCGAGGGATTTCATCACCTGCCAGCCGGAGAAGTTGGAGACGCCGGTGTAACGCACCTTGCCCGCTCGCACCAGCGAGTCGAGCGTCTCCAGCACCTCCTCCACCGGTGTCCCGGCGTCGAAGGCGTGGAGCTGGAAGAGGTCGAGGTGGTCCGTGCCCAGCCTGCGCAGGGCGTCCTCGCAGGCACGGATCAGCCGGGAGCGGGAGGAGCCCGCGTCGCCCGGTCCGTCGCCCATCGGCAGACTCGTCTTGGTGGAGACGATCACCTGGTCCCGGCGGCCCTTGATCGCCTCCCCGAGCGTCTCCTCGGACGCGCCGGCGGAGTAGATGTCGGCGGTGTCGAACATCGTGATCCCCGCGTCCAGACAGATGTCCACCAGGCGGCGCGCCTCCCGCGCGTCGGTGCTGCCCCACGCGCCGAACAGCGGGCCCCGGCCGCCGAAGGTTCCGGCACCGAAGCTCAGCACCGGAACCATGAGTCCCGACGCGCCCAGTCGCCTGTATTCCATCTCGGTCCCCTCCCAGGAGTTACCCATTAATGGGTCTCTGGTTTCGTTAAGGGTTACTAAAGTAGCAGAGGGAAGGTATTAATGGAACAGGAGTGCCGTTATGGCTGATGGGGGCGAGCCGGGGACCGTGCGGCCCGGGGGGCGCACGGCACGGGTCCGTGAGGCGGTGCTGCGCGCGGCCGAGGACGCCCTGACCGAGCGGGGCTTCACCGGCCTGGACCTGGCGGACATCGCTCGCCGTGCCGGTGTCGGCAAAACGACCGTCTATCGCCGCTGGGGGACGGTGACCGGGCTGGTGGCGGACCTCCTGGCGGACATGGCCGAGCAGTCGGCGCCGCGCACCGAGACCGGTTCACTGCTCGGCGATCTGACGGCGAACGCCCGGCTGGTGCAGCGGACCTTGACGGACCCTCGACAGGGGCCGCTGTTCAAGGCGCTGATCGCCGCCGCCACCGGCGACACGAAGACGGCGGCGGCGCTGCACCGCTTCTACGACATCCGCGTCAGGGAGTGGGCCCCCTGCGTCCGGCAGGCCGTCGACCGTGGCGAGGTACCCGAGGGCACCGACACACACGAAGTGGTCCGTGCCGTCTCCGCCCCGCTCTACTACCACCTGCTGGTCAGCGGCGGCCGCCTCGACGAGACGATGGCCGACCGGGCGGCGGAGGCGGCGGCGACTGCGGCGCGAGCGGGGGTGTACGTACGAGTCTGACGCCGCGGAGCCCCGACGCCCCTCCTGGCTACGCCAGCTCCTTCTCCAGCGGCGTACGAAAACGTGGTGTGATCCTGGTCGTCCCCACCCACCCGCTCAGCCGCTCCGCTTCCCTCTCGATCGCAGCGAGTGCCTCCCGGCCCACCCCCTCCTCGTCGAGGATCCGCCAGACGATCTCCCCGTCGGGCCGCTGGGCCCACCCGCCGACCACGTGTCCGTTCCACCACACCGTCGGCCCGACGTTCCCGCTGCGGTCGAACAGCCGGGGCCGCAGCTCCGGCGCGAGATACCAGTCGCGCTGCTGCCACCCCATCGCCGTCGGGTCGAGGGCGGGCAGCAGCGCGGCCCAGGGCTCGCCGGGCGTGGCCACCTCGTCGACGTCGCCGTCGGTCACGTATCCCGTGCCCTCGTCCAGCGACACCGGCTGCGCTCCGATCGCGGACAGCGCCCGGCGGACCTCTGTCACCCGCCACCCCGTCCACCACTTCAGATCGGCCTCGGTCGCCGGACCGCACGCGGCGAGCCACCGTCTCAGCAGCTCCGCCTGCGCCCGCGCCGGGTCCAGTTCGGGGTGCTCGGGCGCCACGGCCCAGCGGAACTGGCTGGACGTCCAGGAGCCGAGCGGGCGGCCGCGTACGACCCTCCCCTCGACGCCCAGCACTTTCAGCAGCCGGGTCGAGACCGTGTGCAGGCCCTCGTAGCTCTTGCCGGCCGCGTACACGAACTGCTCCCGCAGCCGCGGCTCGTCCTGGGCGAGTTCGGCCGCCGTGGCCTGCCCGCGCCGGGCGAGTGCCGCCAGTGCCGACTCCTCGACCTCCTTCAGCCAGGCCGCGTCCGGCGCCCCGGCCGCCGCCATGTCCTTGCGCAGCGCGGCCCGCTCCCGGGCGGCGACCGCCAGGCCGGTCGAGGCGTGCACGACGGCGGTCAGGGCCGTGGGGAACACGAAGACCGTGTGCCGCATGCCGTGCATCCGCACCAGAGAACGGTCGTCGTACAGCGCGCGCCCGGTCTCCGCCACCGTCTTCGCCGGGTCCGCGAGCCGCGCGCCCACGGCCAGATACACCGTCGCCGGGTCCGTGCCGTGCAGGGCGACGAGCGAACTCGCGACCTCCTCGGGAGTCCCCGCCCGCGCCTGCCCGGCCAGCCGCTGCCGCAGCGCGAGCCGGGTCCGCCGTTCCGCCACCCCGATGTACCGCTGCGCCCCGCCCATACCGGCCTCCGTTCGTCACGTCCTCCGACCCGACTGCATCATCGCGAGCGCCACTGACAATCGGCCGTCGCCCGCACCGGCCACCGCCTCTCAGGAGTACCGCTCCAGCAGACCCGCCACATACGCCTCCAGCCGCCCGCCCAGCACCTCCGGCGTCAGATCGGTCCGGCCCAGCTCCCGCCACGGGCCCGCCAGCTTCGAAGCGTCGGGGGCGTAGGCCAGGGCGTCGAGCAGCCGCCAGTACAGGTGGTCCGGGCCGTCGGCCAGGTGCCGGCCACCGTGTGCCTCGTAGCGCTCCCGGAAACCGAGGCCGTACGCCGGGCCGTGCAGCAGTGCCAGGGCCGTCGAACAGTGGGCGACGTCCAGGTCGGCGGGACCCCACGAGGTGTCCACCCAGTCGACGACACCGCTGATTCGCAGGCCGGCCCCCGAGCCGGTGAACAGCACGTTCCCCGGATGGAAGTCGCGGTGCAGGAAACAGCCCTCGTACGGCGGCGGGTCGCGGCGGATCACGTCCACTGCTCGCCCCCACATCGCACCCTCGGGCGCGAGCACCCGCTCGGGGGACGTCCACGCCTGGTACAGCCGAGGGCGCTCCTCGGGAACGACCCGGTGGATCCGGGCCAGTTGGGCTGCCAGCAGGTCCACCCGCAGGTCCAGGTCGTCCTCCTCGTCCACCCGGACCCGGCCCGGCAGCACGGACATCAGCAGGGACGGGTGGTCGCAGTGCTCGGCGGTCGCGTCCAGGCCGGTCAGTTCGGGGGCCGGCACGCCCTCCTGCTCCGCCAGGAGTGTGAGAATCTCCGCCTCGCGGGCCAGCAGCCCGGGCGCGTGCCGCCGGAAGAAGGGCTTCACGAAGGTCCGCAGCGCCAGCTCGGTGCCGTCGTCGAGGGTGAGCCGCCGCATCTGGGCGCTCCAACCACCGCTCAGCAAGGCCGATTTGTCGACTGTACGGCCTTCCGGCAGCTGCTTGGCCACCCACGCGCGCGTGGCCGTCCAGCCCCGCTCGCCCAGCCCGGTCAGTACGGCCGTGACGAACTCACGCCGGTCGCCCGGGTGGTCACGGAACCACCGACCCAACCGGTGCTCCGCATCGGGCAGTTCCCAGTGGGTGAACTGGGCGCGGCGGGCCAGCGCCTCCGAGACGGCCTCCGTCACGGCGGGCGGGATGACCTCGTCCGTGCCCGGCACCGCGAGCACCGCCCGTCCCTCGTACGCCCGCAGGACGTCGAGCGCGGGCGACTCACGCCAGCTTCCCGGCCGCCGGATGATCTCGCTGAACCGCCCGTCCCCCGCACCGAACGGCACGTCCCACGCCTGAGCCGCATACACCGCCGGCGCACACAGCCCCAGTGCCGCCACCCGGTCCCCGTAGTGCCGGACGAGATCGGCCACCGTCTGGCCGCTCATGCTGGAGCCGACCAGGACCAGCGGCCCGTCCACGCGCGCGTGCGCGTCGATGACGGACACGGCCTGCTCGAAGCGGCGGCGCAGGCTCAGCTCGCGCAGCAGGCCGGTGCTCTCCCCGTGCCCGGAGAAGTCGAAGGCCAGGACGTGGCAGCCGTGCGCGGCGAACTCCGACAGCAACGGCATCAGCCGCTCCTTGCCGCCGTTGCCCGCGCCGTGCAGCAGGACGGCGGTCGCCCTGGCCGGCTCACCCGGGCCGGTGCCGCCGGACAGCCCGCTGAGTCGTTCACCGCCGACGGTATGTGTGAAGGGGATCAGCTCACTCATACGGCCATTCATTCACGCGGCCGGGCCGCGTGAGGCGCGATCACGCACAGCGGGCGATCACAGGCCCGGCGCTCCCCACAAGGGGAACCAGCGGCCCAGGTCCTGCTCGATCGGCAGGTCGCCGGCGAGCGCCGCCCGCACCTGGAGTTCCAGCGCGTTGTCCCGTCGCTGCGTCTCTCCCGGCACGGGCGCGAACGGGTAGAAGGTGCCGCGCTTGTAGAGGTAGACCAGGGCGAGGCGCCGGCCGGACCGGTCCTCGAACCCGGCCAGCGAGCACAGCAGTTGGGGGCCGTACCCGTTGACCTCCATCTGGCTGTTGACGGCGTGCAGATCGTTCACGAGCGCCGCCAGCTGGTCGGGAGAGCGGCGCGAGACCAGCCAGGAGTAGCCGTAGTCGTCCTGCCGCAGCTCCACCGGCGGGCCGTCGCGGTCGGTGTCCGCGTCCAGCAGCGCCTGCACCTCGCGGTGGGTCTGCTCGAAGGCCGCGCCCTCGACCGTGGCGAAACAGACCGCACCCTGCCCGGTGGGTGTGAAGCCCGCGGCGGCCTCGAGCGTCACGGCCGCCGACGGCAGCGCGAAGATCCGGTCGAGGTCCGCCACGACCGGCTTGGTCCGGCCGAGCAGGATGTCCATCAGCCCCATGCGTCGCTCACACCCCTCCGGGTGCCGCTGTCTCGCCAAGCTCGGCGGAGATCCGGCCCAGTTGGTCGAGCCGCTCCTCCAGGCTCGGGTGGGTCGAGAAGAGCCGGGCGACGCCGGGCTCGCGGCCGAGCGCCGGCGTGAAGTAGAAGGCGTTGAAGGCCTGGGCCGTGCGCAGGTCCTTCGTCGGGATGCGGGCGATGTCGCCGGAGACCTTGGTGAGCGCGGAGGCCAGCGCCGATGGCCGGCCGGTGAGCTGCGCGGCCGCCCGGTCCGCGGCCAGCTCGCGGTACCGGGACAGCGCCCGGATCAGCAGGAAGCTGATCGCGTACACGGCCGCCGACACGCCCATCACCGCGGCGAACACCGCGGCCGTGTTCTGGTCCCGCCTGCCCCCGCCGAACAACTGCGAGTAGAAGGCGAACCGCACGATCAGCCCCGCGAGCACACCCAGGAACGAGGCGACCGTGATCACGGCGACGTCCTTGTGCGCCACGTGCGACAACTCGTGCGCGAGCACGCCCTCCAGCTCCGCCGGCTCCAGCCGCCTGAGCAGGCCGGTCGTCACACAGACCACGGCGTGGTCGGGGTTCCGTCCGGTCGCGAACGCGTTCGGCATGTCCATACCGGACACGGCGACCACCGGTTTGGGCATGTCGGCGAGGGCGCACAGCCGGTCGATCACCGCGTGCAGCTCGGGGTACTCGTCGCGCTCCACGACCCGCCCGCGCATGGCGTACAGGGCGATCCGGTCGGAGAACCAGTACTGCGCGCCGAGCACCGCCGCCGCGACCACGACGACCAGCACCCACGACTTCAGCAGCACGATCAGCGCGGCCACGAACCCCACGTACACCAACCCGAGCAGGAACAGCGTGATCCCCATCCGGGTGGTCAACCGCCGATCGCTCCGGAAACGGCTGTGCATCTGCCTCACCCCGCAGTCAGGCACTCGTCCCACTGCCAGTGTGCACCCGGCCCCGCCCATGAAGGGGTCGTGGTCGCCCCCAGGACCGGCAAAGACGTCAGCCGTCGGCGGTCACCGCGTAGCCGGGCACGGACGGCCATCGGACGGTCAGCACCACCGACTCCTCCTCGGCACACCACGAGTGATCGACGCCGGGTCCCCACACCACGTAGCACCCCGCTGTTCCAGCAGAACGCTGCGCCCGGGGAGTTCGACGCGGAAGCGCCCGCTGATCAGGACCAGGAGCGCTGTCCGTTTCTCACCCCTCACCCACTGCGAGCGCTCGCCGCCCCGCGGGTGCACACCCCACTTGATCTCCACTGCCTCGCTGTGGCGCGGATCCCCGACGTCCTTGAAGTGCCCGAGGAGCCATCCCCGGTCCAGCGCCGCGTCCCGGCCCGCGTTGCCCACATACACGCTGTCGTTCACGTGGCCGGACGCTACCTGAGGCTTTCGGCCCCGGGGTGATGGTGATCTCGCTGGTGGTGTCTCCAAGTGTCATGCGGTCTCGCCGCCGCGCTGTCCTGCTCTGGCTCTGTTTGCTTCGAGCGACAGCGTCTGTCGGCTGGCTTCAACAGCAGTCGGCCCCGGCGCGCATGCGAATGTTCACTGAATTCGGCGACACAGTGGTTCACCCGGTCGATCGGGTGCATGATCGCTCAGCGGCCCCGCATCCTGGCCCCGCCACCCGGCGGCCCCGGGCCGCACCGCGACACCGGACTGACGGAAGGAACCTGCGTGCGCAGACTCGTCTACTACATCGCCACCACTCTCGATGGCTTCATCGCCGGCCCGGACGGCGCGGATCCCACCGGTCCGAACGGCTTCTGGCCCATTCAGGAGGACTACGTACAACACCTCGTCGCCGAGTACCCGGAGACGTTACCCGTCCAGGCCCGGCAGGCACTGTCCGTCACGGCGGCGGGCACGCGCTTCGACACCGTCCTCGAGGGCCGGCGCAGCTACGAGATCGGTCTCGCGGCTGGAATCACCGACGCCTACCCCCACTTGCGGCATCTGGTGTTCTCCCGAACCCTGACCGAGATCCCCGGCCCGGCCGTCGAACTGGTTGCCGACAACCCGGTGGCGACCGTGCGGGAGCTGAAGCAGCAGGACGGCAAGGACATCTGGCTGCTCGGAGGCGCCGAGCTGGCCGGCTCCCTGTACGCCGAGATCGACGCGATGATCCTCAAGGTCGGCCCGCTGACCATCGGCGACGGTATCCCGCTGTTCTCCCGCAAGGCTGCCTTCGACCCGCGCACCTGGACACTCGCGGATCAGACCGTCCTCAAAAGCGGTGCGGTTTTCCTGACCTACACGCGCGTCACCAGCTGAGCGCCCCGGCGGACGGCGCTTGTGCGAGGCCACGCGCGTGCGCGCTCAGCGTGTCGGGCAAGCGCCGCCGTGGTCGTTCGGGTCAGGTCGCAGGGAATCGGCAGCGGCCTGCCGGTCGCCGTGAGCGGGCTACGGCGCTCGCGGCGGCAAGGCGGAGGAGGGAGTCGATGCGGAGCGGCGGGGCCCCTCCCGCTCGAGCGAAGCCGAGAGTGGGGGAGAGTGACGACAACGCGGCGGTGGCGCGTGCCGGACACCGCGTCCGTGGCGTGATCAGTGCACCTAGTACGGGGCCCGGAAGTTGATGTACCCGAGCAGGACGATCACCGCCGCCACACAGCCGAGCACCACGGCCGTCGACACCCACGAGGACCGGCGACGCGAACCCACGTGCTCCGGGTCGGCGCGGAACGGCACGGGCCCGGGCGGGTCGTGCTTCCAGCGCGCGGCGAGCATACGGGCCCGGGCCGAGGGCTCCTTGTGCTCGGCGCTGTCCGCCCATCTGAGGTCGAACTCCCGCTCACCGTCGTGCCGTTCGGACATCCCCGTAACCTCTCTCGAACAACCGTGTCAGTACCGATGATCCCGCGTCCGGGGCCGTCTGTGAAGCCGGATCCGGTCATACGACGGTGCCCCCGCCTCCGCGAAGGGAGACGGGGGCACCGTACGGTCGACAGGGGTGTCGATCACACGTCGAAGTAGAGCTCGAACTCGTGCGGGTGCGGACGCAGCTGCAGCGGCGCGATCTCGTTCGTGCGCTTGTAGTCGATCCACGTCTCGATCAGGTCCGGCGTGAACACGTCGCCCTGGAGGAGGAACTCGTGGTCGGACTCGAGGGAGTCGAGGACGGCCGGGAGCGAGGTCGGGACCTGCGGGACGCCCGCGTGCTCCTCGGGGGCGAGCTCGTAGAGGTCCTTGTCGATCGGCTCGGCCGGCTCGATCTTGTTCTTGATGCCGTCCAGGCCCGCGAGCAGCAGCGCCGAGAAGGCCAGGTACGGGTTGCCGGAGGAGTCGGGCGCGCGGAACTCGACGCGCTTGGCCTTCGGGTTCGAGCCGGTGATCGGGATACGCATGGCCGCGGAGCGGTTGCGCTGCGAGTACACCAGGTTCACCGGCGCCTCGAAGCCCGGCACCAGGCGGTGGTAAGAGTTCACCGTCGGGTTGGTGAAGGCCAGCAGCGACGGGGCGTGCTTGAGGATGCCGCCGATGTAGTAGCGGGCGGTGTCCGACAGGCCCGCGTAACCGGCCTCGTCGTAGAAGAGCGGGGAGCCGCCCTGCCACAGCGACTGGTGGACGTGCATGCCCGAGCCGTTGTCACCGAAGATCGGCTTCGGCATGAAGGTCGCCGTCTTGCCGTTCTTCCACGCCACGTTCTTCACGATGTACTTGAAGAGCTGGAGGTCGTCGGCGGCGGCGAGCAGCGTGTTGAACTTGTAGTTGATCTCGGCCTGGCCGGCGGTGCCCACCTCGTGGTGCTGGCGCTCGACCTTCAGGCCGGACCGCTCCAGCTCCAGGGAGATCTCGGCACGCAGGTCGGCGAAGTGGTCGACCGGCGGGACCGGGAAGTAGCCGCCCTTGTAGCGGACCTTGTAACCACGGTTGTCCTCGAGGGCACCGGTGTTCCAGGCGCCGGCCTCGGAGTCGATGTGGTAGAAGGACTCGTTCGCGCTGGTCGCGAAGCGGACGGAGTCGAAGACGTAGAACTCCGCCTCCGGACCGAAGTACGCCGTGTCGGCGATGCCGGTGGAGGCGAGGTAGGCCTCGGCCTTCTTCGCCACGTTCCGCGGGTCACGGGAGTACTGCTCGCCCGTGATCGGGTCGTGGATGAAGAAGTTGATGTTCAGCGTCTTGTCACGGCGGAACGGGTCGACCCGGGCGGTCGACAGGTCCGCGCGCAGCGCCATGTCGGACTCGTGAATGGCCTGGAAACCCCGGATCGAGGAGCCGTCGAAGGCGAGCTCCTCCTCGGCGTCGAACGCCTCCGCAGGCACCGTGAAGTGCTGCATCACGCCCGGGAGGTCGCAGAAGCGGACGTCGATGAACTTGACGTCCTCGTCCGCGATGAACTTCTTGGCCTCGTCGGCGTTCTGGAACATCCAGCTCCTCCTACTCCCGACCGTCCCGCCGGGGTGGTAGTTCGTTCGTGCGGCCAGTGCGGGTGGCACACGCTGACCTCGACCCTAGGGACGGGTGATTTCTCTGGCGTGACCCAATTGTTTCGCGCAAGTTAACCGGCTCCGCTTTCACCGTAGCCCCTACGCACCCCGCCGAGCCCTGGTCATATACGGGCGCAGTACCGTGGACGGGTGGACAACAGGCAAGCACTCGGATCGTGGCTTTCCGGGCCCCGCGCGGCCGCGGAAGAGGCCGGTGTCGACTTCGGATACCGGGGTGAGCAGCTGGGTCTGCCCGAGGAGGGCCCCGGCTCGATCGCCCGTCCGGGCCGCCGGCTCGGCGCCCTGGCCGTGGACTGGGGTCTGAGTCTCCTGATCGCATACGGCCTCATCACCCAGAGCTACAACGAGGCGGCCCAGATCTGGGCGCCCCTCATCATGTTCGCTCTGATGGTGCTCACGGTGGGTACGGTCGGCTTCACCCCGGGCAAGCGGCTCCTCGGCATCCGGGTGCTCGCGCTGGACACCGGCCGCGTCAGCCCCTGGCGGGCCGTCCTGCGGACCGTTCTGCTCTTCCTCGCGATCCCCGCCCTGATCTGGGACCGCGACGGCCGCGGCCTGCACGACCGGCTGGCGGGCACGGTCGAGGTCCGCATCTGACGGGTGTCATGCGCCGATGACGAAGGGGCGCCCGGAGTGGTCCGGGCGCCCCTTCGCCGTCGTGTGCGGGGTGTCAGCGAGCCTTCGGCCCGCCGCCCTTCGGCAGCCGCATGCCCTTCGGCATGGGCCCCTTCGGCAGCGGCATGTTGCTCATCAGGTCGCCCAGGGCGCGCAGCCGGTCGTTGGTCGCGGTGACCTGCGGACCGGTCAGTACGCGCGGCAGCTTCAGCATGGTCGTGCGCAGCTTCTTCAGCTCGACCTGGCCCTCGCCCGTGCCCACCAGCAGATCGTGCACGGGGACGTCCGCGACGATGCGGTTCATCTTCCGCTTCTCGGCGGCGAGCAGGGCCTTCACCCGGTTCGGGTTGCCCTCGGCGACCAGCACGATGCCGGCCTTGCCGACCGCGCGGTGCACCACGTCCTGGTTGCGGTTCATCGCCACCGCGGGGGTCGTCGTCCACCCCCGGCCGATGTTGTCGAGCACCGCCGCCGCGGCACCGGGCTGGCCCTCCATCTGCCCGAAGGCGGCCCGCTCGGCCCGGCGCCCGAACACGATCGCCGTCGCGAGGAAGGCGAGCAGGAGGCCCAGGATGCCGAGATAGATGGGGTGACCGATCAAGAAACCGATCGCGAGGAAGACACCGAAGGTGACGATTCCGATAGCCGCGAGTACAAGACCGATCTTCTTGTCGGCCTTGCGGGTCATCTTGTAGGTCAGGGCGATCTGCTTCAGTCGCCCGGGGTTCGCAGCGTCCGCTGCGGTTTCCTTCCTCGCCATGCCCCGAAGTCTACGTGGCCCCACAAGCGCCGACGACGGCAGTGTCCACCGGGCCTCGAGGGTGCGGGGCGGGGGGGGTCAGGGACGGACCGAGACGGACCGGGAGACGGACTGCTCGAGAACGCGCTGCGCCTCGAACCGGTCCTTGGCGCGACGGCGGTCCTCCAGTACAGAGGTCCAGGCGTTGCGGCGGGCGGTGCGCTGACCGCTGCTCATCAGCAGCGACTCGACTGCACGCAGGGCGGTCGTGAAGGACGGGATCGCGGTGGCGCGAACGGGCGCGGCCTGCATGGGTGAGGTCCCCCCTCGGTGCGGGTGTACGTGCTGTGAGTCCAGCGTCACTGATTGGTGTTACCAGGGCGTGTCCGACCGGTCAAACACCCATGAAGCCTCGGCGGGGGGCGGCCGAACGCGAACGCGGTCCTGACATGCGCCCTCATCTGCGAGGACGGTCAGGACCGCGTCGAATCGGTCACTACCGACGAGTAGTGTCTTGTGCGCGAATTCACACGAGTGTCTCGCCCTGTACTGGGCAGAGACGGTGGCGGTTCGTCAGACGGCCTGGGGCGCGATGCGTGCGTCCCGCTGCTCCATGGCCATCCGGTAGAGCCGCCCGGCGCGGTACGAGGAGCGCACCAGCGGGCCGGACATCACCCCGGAGAAGCCGATCTGCTCGGCCTCCTCCTTCAGCTCCACGAACTCATGCGGCTTGACCCAGCGCTCCACCGGGTGGTGGCGCACGGAGGGGCGCAGGTACTGCGTGATGGTGACCAGCTCGCAGCCCGCGTCGTGCAGCTGCTTCAGCGCCTCGCTGACCTCCTCGCGGGTCTCGCCCATGCCGAGGATCAGGTTCGACTTGGTGACCAGGCCATAGTCACGGGCCTCGGTGATCACCCGCAGGGAGCGCTCGTAACGGAAGCCCGGGCGGATGCGCTTGAAGATCCGCGGGACTGTCTCGACGTTGTGCGCGAAGACCTCGGGGCGGGAGGAGAAGACCTCCGCCAGCTGCTCCGGGACGGCGTTGAAGTCGGGGGCGAGCAGCTCGACCTTCGTCCGGCCGGCCTCGCGTCCGGCGGTCTGCTGGTGGATCTGGCGCACGGTCTCGGCGTACAGCCAGGCGCCGCCGTCCTCCAGGTCGTCGCGGGCGACGCCGGTGATCGTGGCGTAGTTCAGGTCCATGGTGACCACGGACTCACCCACGCGGCGGGGCTCGTCGCGGTCGAGCGCCTCGGGCTTGCCGGTGTCGATCTGGCAGAAGTCACAGCGCCGGGTGCACTGGTCCCCGCCGATGAGGAAGGTCGCCTCGCGGTCCTCCCAGCACTCGTAGATGTTCGGGCAGCCGGCTTCCTGGCAGACCGTGTGCAGACCCTCGCTCTTCACGAGGTTCTGCATCTTGGTGTACTCGGGGCCCATTTTCGCCCGGGTCTTGATCCACTCGGGCTTGCGCTCGATGGGGGTCTGGCTGTTGCGGACCTCCAGGCGCAGCATCTTGCGTCCGTCGGGTGCGACTGCGGACACGACCGGCTCCCTAGCGATTGATTCTTCGGCGCCCTCAAGGGTACGCCCGTCGATTTGAATGCCTGTGTGGGTGCCAGCCCCTCCACAGCCCGTTTTATGCCGCCGGCGTCTTCTCGATCTCCCGGGGCCTCAGCTCCGCGTTCTCCAGCACGTCCCTCAGGTGGCGCTCGACGACCGGCAGGACCTCCTCGATCGTCACATCGCGGCCCAGTTCGTTCGCCAGGGAGGCGACACCCGCGTCACGGATCCCGCACGGGATGATCCGGTCGAACCACTTGTTGTCCGGGTTCACGTTGAGCGCGAAGCCGTGCATGGTGACGCCCTTGGCCACGCGGATGCCGATCGCGGCGATCTTGCGGTCCTCGCGGCGCTGGCCCGCGTTGGACGGCGCGTACTCCGGGCCGTTCAGGCGCGGGTCGAACTCCTCGTCGTGCAGACGGGGGTCGAAGTCCAGGGCCAGGCCGCCGAGCGCGGGGCGCCGCTCGACCGGGTCGCCCAGTACCCACACCCCGCTGCGGCCCTCGACCCGGCTCGTCTCCAGGCCGAACTCCGCGCAGGTGCGGATCAGGGCCTCTTCGAGGCGGCGTACATGGGCCACGACGTCCACCGGGCGCGGGAGCTTCTGGATCGGGTAGCCCACCAGCTGGCCGGGCCCGTGCCAGGTGATCTTGCCGCCGCGGTCCACGTCGACGACCGGCGTGCCGTCGAGGGGGCGCTCGTTTTCCGCCGTGCGCCGTCCGGCCGTGTAGACCGGCGGGTGCTCCAGGAGCAGGACGGTGTCGGGGACCTCGTCCGCGAAGCGCGCCGCGTGCACCCGGCGCTGCTCGTCCCAGGCCTCCTGGTACTCGACGGCCTCGTCACCGAACCCCATGCGGACGAACCGCAGACCACTCATCGGCAAGCGCCTCCCTCGGACGGTGTGTCAGGCACGTAACGCGCCCAAGCCACTGTACGTCCGGCCCGGACACGTCAGTCCCGGGGTCAATCCTCACACGATCGGATGAATGTCCGGGGAAATGTGTGATGGGGTGTTTACTCTCCGCTACATTCGCGCCGTTCAGCAAGGCATAAGGCCTGCTCACAGGCAATCCGCGCACGAAGGCCGGAAGGCAGGAGACCGCACCGCAGATGACGGAACGACCCGCGCAGCGCACCCCCAACCGACAGCTCGCCGCGCTCATCGCAGAAGCGGGGTTCTCCAACGCGGGACTCGCCCGTCGCGTGGACCAGCTCGGTGTCGAACACGGGCTCGACCTGAGATACGACAAGACCTCCGTCACCCGATGGCTGCGCGGTCAGCAGCCCCGGGGGACCACGCCCGCCCTGATCGCCGAGGTCTTCACCCGGCGCCTGGGCCGCCGCCTCACCGCCCAGGACCTCGGCCTGGACGCCTGTGCCCCCGTCTACGCCGGGTTGGAGTTCGCCGCCACCCCCGAGGAGGCCGTCGACATCGTCAGCGGGCTGTGGCGCAAGGACTCCGGCAGCCACGCCGAGCTCCGCAAGATCGCCTTCACCCCGGCCGGGCTCGTCGTGCCCAGCCGGGACTGGCTGATCGGCCGGGCCGACGAGAAGGTCGCCCGGGGCGAGCCGGCAGCCGCCCGCATCCCGGCGCAGGGCCGCCCCGCTCTCCGCCCCCCGGCCGAGCAGGACGCGGCGTCCCCGCCCCGCCGACGCGGCCCGGCCGAACGCGGACCCGGCCAGAAGGTCACCGCCGGCGACATCGCCGCCCTGCGCTCGGTCGGCGAGCTCTTCCGCACCCTCGACGACGCCTACGGCGGCGGCCACGCCCGCCAGGCCCTCGTGCGCTACCTGGAGCACGAGTGCGAGCCGATGCTGCGCGGCACCTACGGCGAGCAGACCGGCCGCCGGCTGTTCGCGGCCGCCGCCGACCTGACCCGGCTCGCCGGCTGGACCTCGTACGACATCGCCGCGCACGGCCTGGCCCAGCGCTACTTCGTGCAGGCGCTCCGGCTCGCCCAGGCGGCCGGGGACCGGACGTACGGGGCGTACGTACTGGTCACCATGAGCCGCCAGGCCGTCTACCTCGGGCACGGCCGGGAGGCCGTACAGCTCGCCCGGGTGGCCCAGCAGGGCGTCGGCACCTCCGGCCCGCCCGTCCTGCAGGCCCTGCTGCACGCCTCCGAGGCGCGCGGGCACGGGGTGCTCGGCGAGGTCCGGGCCTGCACCGCCGCCCTGGTCCGAGCCGAGCGCGCCCTGGAGACGGCCCGGCCCGGGGACGACGTACCGCACTGGGTGAAGTTCTTCGACGAGGCCCAGCTCGCCGACGAGTTCGGCCACTGCCACCGCGACCTGCAGCAGTTCCGCGCCGCCGCCCAGCACGCGGAACGCTCACTCCAGCTCCGGGCCCCCTCCTACGCCCGCAGTCGCCTCTTCTGCCGCGTCGTCCTCGCCACCGCCCGCCTCGGCCTGGGCGAGATCGACCAGGCCTGCCGGCTGGGGGCGGAGGCGGCGGGCCAGGCGGCGGAGATGCGCTCGGTGCGGGCCGTGGAGTACGTCAGGGACTTCGAGCGGAGACTGGAGCCCTACAAGGACGCGGCGCCCGTGCGGACGTACCGCGACAAGGTGGCGGCCCTCGGGTGAGGCGCCTTCTCGCGGGGTACGGGCAGCCGCGGGCGATCGCGATCTCCACGCACCCGCACCCGGCGAAGCACCTACGCGGCCCGCGGCACAGTCGGCAGGGGATCGGCGGCATGCATGGACCGCCCGGCCCCCAGATCCGCCAGAATGGCCGCCGAAGCCCGATGCCCGGAGTGCAGGGCGCCTTGGACGGTGCTGGTGTCCCGGTGATCCCCGCACACATAGAGCCCGGCGATCAACCGCACCGGCCGCCGCAGATCATGCGGCGGCCGCATCGCCGGCACCGCCTCCACCGTCCGGTGCACGGCCAACGTCTCCCACCGGGCCGTCGACATCCCGTACAGCCGCGCCAGATGCATCCGCACAGCGGTGTCGACATCCCCGGGCGCACGCCCCAGCACCGTCGACGACACCAGTGCCCGCCCGGCCGGGGCCCGGGACGGATCGACCTGGCTGACCACCGCCGTATGCGCGACCGGCCCGCCGAGATCCGCGTCGAGCAACAGCGACGCCCCCGTCCCCGGCGGCTCGTCGGTCGTGTGGTGCACCACCGTCACCGGATGGAACTCCGGCACCCGCAACCCGGGCAGCAGCCCGGCCGCGGCCCGGGCGTCCGTCGCCACCAGCACCGCCCGGCAGCGGATCTCACCGTGCTCCGCGGTGGTCACCGAGGTCGTGGAGACGGAGGTGACTCGCACGCCGGTGTGCACCGTGCCCGCAGGCAGCGTCCGCGCCAGCAGCTCCGGCAGGGCCTCCGCGCCGCCCTCCGGCACGCACAGCCGACCGCTCGCGAAGGCGCGCAGCGCGAGGTCCGCGCACCGGCTGGACGTCGTCAGGCCCGGGTCGCACAGCAGGGCCGCGAGCAGCGGACGCAGGAAGCCGTCGATCGTCCGGGCGGGCAGTCCGCGGGCCGCGAGGGCCTCACCGGCCGGCAACTCCGGGCGGGCCAGCAGCCGTTCGGCGGGTGTGTCCGCCAGCCGGGTCAGGGCGGCGCCGAGGCGGGCCTGGTCGACGGCCGTGCCGAGCGGGGCGCCGGACCGGCTGCGGGGCACGGATACCTGCCGGCCGGGCACGGCCACCGGCTTCCTGGGCGGCCTGGGCGCGGACGGCGACCGGGGCGCACTCGCCAGCGCACGGACCGCGTGCAGTGCGCCCCGTGCACCCCCTGCGCCCGACTGGACGCCCGCGCGATGGTGGCGGCCGTCGCCGTGCAGCAGCACTCCGGGCGCGAAGGGGCGCAGCACCAGTCCGCCCAGGCCGGGTGTCAGCCGTAGTTCGGGATACGCCGTGGACAGCAACTGGCCGACCCTGTCGAGCCGGAAGCCGTCGATCTTCTCCGTGGCCATGCGGCCGCCGACGTGATGGGCGGCCTCCAGGACCGTGGTCGTCACTCCAGCGCTGGTCAGCCGGTGCGCGGCCGAGAGTCCGGCGACCCCGGCTCCCACGACGACCACGTCCGCCTGGTACGCGGGCTCAAGCACGTGCCCCTCCTCGAGGTTGCGCGGGCGCTGGAGACGTCATGCCCTCAACAGGCCCCAGGGATACGCGAGTTCTGGTCGAGGGTAGGGCGGTGATCAGTCAGGGGGAGTCGCGCATCGACAGGGCACGGTCGCACAGCGGTCGCATACGGGCGCCGGAGGGCATCTCGTGATCGCAGGGGCTAGTGTCACAGCGCCGCCCGGATCGCCCCCTCGATCTCCGGGAAGGCGAACCGGAAGCCCGACTCCAGCAGTCGCGTCGGCAGTACCCGGGCGCTGCCGAGCACGTCCCCGGCCATCTCGCCGAGCACGGTCCGCAGCACGGGCGCGGGCACGGCGAACAGCGTCGGGCGGTGCAGCACGCGCCCCATCGCCGCCGTGATCTCACGGTTCGTCAGGGGGTTCGGGGCGGTGATGTTGAACGGCCCTGACAGGCCGTCGGTGTCGATGAGATGCCGGATCGCCGCGATCTCGTCGTGCAGCGCGACGAACGACCAGTACTGCCGCCCGTCGCCCATGCGTCCGCCGAGCCCGGCCCGGAACAGCGGGAACAGCCGCCCCCACGCACCGCCCTCGCGGGAGACGACAAGCCCGGTCCGGGTGAACACCGTGCGGACGCCGGCCTCCTGGGCGGGGGCGGCGGCGGCCTCCCACTCCACGCACAGCTCGGGCAGGAAACCCTTACCCGCCGGCGCGCTCTCGTCCACGGTCCGGTCCCCGGTCTCGCCGTAGTAGCCGATGGCGCTGCCGTTCACCAAGACCCGCGGCCGGTCCCCCTCGTCCAGCGAGGCGACCGCCCGGGCGAGGGCCGCCGTGCCGTTCACCCTGCTGTCGCGGATCCGCTGCTTGTAGGCGTCCGTCCAGCGCCGGTCGCCGACCCCGGCCCCCGCCACGTTGACCACCGCGTCGCACCCGGCGAGCCCGGCCGCGTCCACCTGCCCGCTCTCGGGGTCCCAGCGGACCTCTCCGGCCGCCCGAGGAGTCCCCCGCACCAGGCGGTGCACCTCGTGCCCGTCGGCGGTCAGAGACCGCACCAGGGCGCCTCCGATGAGACCGGACGCACCCGCCACTGCGATTCGTGAGCGTTCCATGGCCCCATCCTGCCCGGCGGCCCCGCCAAAACCGCTGTCGGGCCACGGCCTTCTCGACCTAGGGTGACGCCCATGCCCGAGCCCCGCGAAGTCCGCATCCGCACCGCCATGCCCGGGGACGGCGAGGAACTGGCCCGGCTCGACCGCCTCACCTGGTCGCACCTGCACGCCGTGACGCCCGAGCCGCAGCCGCCCTACCCGCCCTTCTTCAGCGAGCGGCACGCGCCCGAGGACTGCCTCGTCGCCGAACTGGGGGACCGGCTCGCGGGCTGTCTCCGCCTCGGCTTCCCCACGCCGCTCGAATCGAACCGGCACGTCCGCCAGATCCAGGGTTTCGCCGTCGCGGAGAACGCGCGCGGCCGGGGTGTCGGGCGGGCCCTGATCCGGGCCGCCGTCGACGATGCCCGCCGGCGGGGCGCCCGCCGCCTCACCCTGCGCGTCCTCGGCCACAACACCCCGGCCCGCAAGCTCTACGAGGCCGAGGGGTTCGTGGTGGAGGGGATTCTGCCCGAGGAGTTCCTGCTCGACGGGGAGTACGTCGACGACGTGTTCATGGGGCGCTTTCTGTGAGCCGGTGCTACGACTCGGCCAGCTCGCCCGTGTCCACCGGCGCCGTCGCGTTCGCCGCGCGCTCCGCGTCGGAGGCGACCTCGTCGGCCGTCAGCACGTAGCCCGTCTCGGCGTCCGAGGTGGAGCGGGCGAAGACCACGCCGAACACCCGGCCGTCGGTGGTGAGCAGGGGGCCGCCGGAGTTGCCGGGGCGGACCGTGGAGCGGATCGAGTAGATCTCGCGGGTGACCGTCCCGTCGTTGTAGATGTTCTGGCCCGTCGCCCGCACCCGGTTCGCGACCGTCGCCGCCTGGAGGTTCAGGTCGCCGTCCTGCGGGTAGCCCGCGACCACCGCCGAGTCGCCGCGCTCGGCGTGGTCGTCGAACCGCAGCACGGGCGCCTCGAGACCCGGCACGTACAGCACGGCCACGTCCTTCTTCGGGTCGAACAGCACCACCCGCGCCTCGTACGTCCGCCCGACCCCGCCGATCTGCACCGTCGGCTGGTCGATGCCGGCCACCACATGGGCGTTGGTCATGACGTGCTCCGGCGCGTACACGAACCCGCTGCCCTCGCGGCCCTGGGTGCCCGAGACGCCCTCGATCTTCACCGTGCTCAGCTTGGCGGCGCTGGTGGCGGCCGGTGTGACGCTGTCGCCGGTGGGCCGCGCGACCTCGGCCGTCGACTCGTTCTCGAAGGGGTTGAAGACCTGCGGGAAGCCCGCCTGGGTCAGCGCGGAGGTGGCCCGCGAGAACCAGGCCGGCGTGGTGTCCGGCATGGTCCGCTGCACGGCGCCGAGCAGCCGCGAGTCCCGGATCGCCGAGGTGACCAGAGGCGACGAGGACGCCCCCAGCACGCTCGCGGCCACCCAGGCCACGATCAGCACGGCCACCGAGTTGGCCACGGCCCCGCCGATCCCGTCCGCCGCTCTGAGCGGCCCGTGGTCCAGCTCCCGCCGCAGACGCAGCGCGAGGCGGCCCGCCAGCTCGTGCCCCACCACCGCCGGCAGCAGCACGGTGAACACCGCCGTCACCGTGGCCTGCGTCGTCCCCGCCTCGACCAGGCCCATCACCCACGGCAGGATCCACACGCCGACGACCGCACCGCCCACGAAGCCCGCCAGCGACACGCATCCGGCCACCAGCCCACGCCGGTACCCGGACGCCGCGTAGGCCAGGACGACCAGCAACAGCAGGATGTCGAGCAGGTCCACGCAACGCTGCCTTTCTCTCGGAACCCCTCAGGGGTCCTTGCACTGTGCCCGCCCGGGTCGCGCGGCCTGATCGGACGCTCATCGTGCAAGGACCCCTTAGTACGCGGGGGAAGGGCCCGGTGATCAGTCGTACGCGCACGGGATGATCGAACCGGCCACCCGCGTGCATTCGGAGAAACGCCGCGGACCGTGATGATGGTTCCACCAGGTGGCACATCACACATCGCGGACGGACCGGATCGGTCCGACAGTGGGATCATGCGTGCCTTCCGAAGACGGCGGGGTACGCGCAGGCACCGCGCCGCCGGGACATCCGGCACAGCCGGCATGCCGCGCGCGGCCCGGGTGCTGCTCGGCTGCCTACCGGGCATCGCCGCCGTCGTGGCCCTGGTGCTGTGCGCCCACGGAGTCGAGAACGCCGCCGAGACCGGCGCCCGCGCGGGCGCGCACCGCCCCACCGCCACGCCCTACACCGCCCCGCGCCCGCACATCGTGCCGAGATCGCACTGGCTGGGCGACGCCGCCCGCAAGCAGCCCCGCCCCCGCTACGACGACCGGGTCGCCGCCGTCTTCGTCCACCACACCGACACGCCCAACGGCTACGACTGCGCCGACGCGCCTCGCATCATCCGCGACGTGTACACCGGCCAGACCGGCACCCGCGACTGGGACGACATCGGCTACAACTTCGTCGTCGACCGCTGCGGCACCATCTACGAGGGCCGCGCCGGCGGCGTCGAACGCGCCGTCACCGGTGCCCACACCCAGGGCTTCAACCACCGCACCACGGGCATCGCCGCCCTCGGCACCTTCACCGCGGGCATGCCCGTCCCGCGCCCCCTGATCCGGGCCGTCGCCGCGCTGTCCGCCTGGAAGCTGGGCCTGACCGGCACCGACCCGCGGGCCGGCGTCCGCCTGGTCTCCAGCAACGGCCTGAGCCGGTACGCGGCCGGCACCACGGCCAGGCTGCCCGCCCTGGCCGGCCACAACGACGGCTACACGACCAGCTGCCCGGGCGCCGCCCTGCACGCCCGCCTGCCCGAGATCAGGCAGCTCGCCGCCCGGCTCCAGGGCCGGCCGGCAGACGCACAGGAAGGCCACAGCGGAAGCGCGGTCTCCTCAGATACGGGCGCCCTACGGTCGTCACCACAGGCAGCCGACCGGAGGCGGGGACCATGAACGACGGCCGTACGAAGAACCCGGAGAAGCCCAGGAACCCGGGAACGCGGACCGCGGCCACGCGCGGCCCCTGGGCGGTGCTCTGCGCGGTCGCGACCGTCGTCCTGGGACCGGCCGCGGCCACCGCCTCCGCTCTCGGCCAGGCCAACGCGGCCCCCCTGCACCACGCGGTGAAGGCGGAGCGGACGCAGGCGCACATCCCGTCGGACACGAGCCGCCGCAAGGTGGCCTGATCAGCCCCTGAAGCGCTCCCAGAGCCGCGGGTAGCGCTCGGCGAGCAGCCCCTCGTCCTCGAAGTCGAGCGGCGTGCCCTCCGGCTCCAGCGGCGCCGGAGTGATCTCCAGATCGGGGGCGACCACGCCGGTGAGCTGCTCGTAGGCCTCGTCCGCCGCGTAGCCGAGCTCCTCGCCGTCGCCGTCGATCTCCTGGTCGAAGTCGCCCAGCAGACCGGCGAGCGCGTCCGGGTCGTGGACGGCGCCCTCGAAGACCTCGCGGCCCTGGCCGATCAGCCAGCAGCGGAAGAAGTCGAAGGCGTCGTCGCTCGCCCCGTCGAGCAGCACCCAGGCGGCGCCCCACAGGTCCCACCGGTAGGCCCGGTTGTAGCGGGACTCGAAGTGCCGGGCGAAATCCAGGACCGAGTCCGGGTCCAGCTGGGCGAGCCGCTCCACGAGCAGGTCGGCCTGCTCCTCGGGGTCGCCCTCGGCGGCCTCCCGGGCCTCGTCCACCAGCTCCCAGAACTCCGTCTCGTCCATCACGGGTCAAGCATCGGCCCTGGGGCACAGGGGCGCACCCGGAGTGCGCGGGATCGTTATGCGCCGCCCTCGGAGCCGTCGTGCCCGAAGCGGTACAGCCCGGCCAGCCGCAGCGCGTCCCGGGCGAACCGCTCGCGCAGGCTCTCGGGCGCCAGCACCTCGACCTCCGGCCCCAGCGCCGTCAGCTGGGTGTGGGCGACCTCCTCGGACTCCACCGGCAGGGCCACCGTCACCCATCCGTCGCCGTCCGGGGCGTCCGCGCCGGTCAGGGCCTCCCGGGCGGACAGCGAGTCGAGGGCGTACGGCAGTGCGCGCACACCGTCGGGGGACAGCCGCACCACGACCCGCGCCCGCAGGATGGACCGCGCGAACTGCTCCGCCCGCTCCTCCCAGAACGCGGGCAGGTCGAACTCCGGCTCCCGCTCGAAGCGCTCCGCGCCCGGCTCCACCGCCTCGAACCGGTCGATCCGGTACACCCGGAAGGACCCGCCCCCGGCCACCCGTGCGCACAGGTACCAGACGCCCGCCTTCAGCACGAGCCCGTACGGCTCCAGCTCCCGGACGACCTCGTCCTCCCCGCGCCGGTAACGCGCGGTGATCCGCCGGTCGTCCCACACCGCGTCGGCGACCGCCGGCAGCAGCGCGGGCGTCTTCGGCTCCTTGAACCAGTTCGGCGCGTCCAGATGGAAGCGCTGCGCCGCCGTCCGCGAGGCGTCCCGCAGGGACGGCAGCAGCGCCGCCGACACTTTCAGCCGGGCGGCCGAGGCGGCGTCCTCCAGACCCATCTCGCGCAGGGCACCCGGCACCCCGGACAGGAACAGTGCCTCGGCCTCGCTGCGGTGCAGCCCGGTCAGCCGCGTGCGGTACCCGCCGACCAGCCGGTACCCGCCGACCCGGCCCCGGTCCGCGTACACCGGCACGCCCGCCTCCGACAGCGCCTGCGCGTCCCGCGTCACCGTCCGCTCCGAGACCTCGAGCTCACGGGCGAGTTCGGCGGCCGTCATGGCGGGCCGGGACTGGAGCAGCAGCACCATCTTGATCAGCCGGGCAGCACGCATGACCGCCATTGTGCCGGGCGCGCCACCTGCCTGGCTGTACACACCCTGTGATCATGCCGTCACCGCTGTTAGCGTCGGTCGGAGTTCAGCATGCAGAGGTTCGGTGAATCCAACAGGACGTCCCTCGACGAGGACACACATGGCGAAACAGCCTCGCGAACAATGGGCCACACGCACGGGATTCCTGCTGGCGGCGATCGGCTCCGCCATCGGGCTCGGCAACATCTGGCGCTTTCCGGCCGTCGCCTACGAGAACGGCGGCGGCGCCTTCCTCTTCCCCTATCTCATCGCCCTGCTCACCGCCGGTATCCCCCTGCTCATCATGGAATACGCGATCGGGCGCAGATACCGGACCTCGCCCCCCGCGGCGCTGCGGCAGATGGCCCGCCCGGCGGAGGCGATCGGGTGGTGGCAGGTGGCGATCTCCTTCGTGATCGCCACGTACTACGCGGTCATCATCGCCTGGGCGGTCCGCTACGTCGGCTTCTCCGTCGACCAGGCCTGGGGCGACGACCCGGAGGGCTTCCTCTTCGGCAGCTTCCTCAAGGCGTCCGAGGAGCCGGGCTTCGTCTCCGGCTACGTCTCCGGGGTGCTGTGGCCGCTCATCGCCGTCTGGGTGGCGGTGCTGGGCATCCTGGCGTTCGGCATCCGGCGCGGCATCGAGAAGGCCAACAAGATCTTCATCCCGCTGCTGGTGGTCTTCTTCGTCGCCCTGGTGATCCGGGCCCTCACCCTGGACGGTGCGGCGCGGGGGCTGGACGCCTTCTTCCGGCCCGACTGGTCGGAGCTGACCAACGGCAGCGTCTGGGTGGCCGCCTACGGCCAGATCTTCTTCTCGCTGTCGATCGGCTTCGGCATCATGATCACCTACGCGTCCTACCTGCGGCGCCGCGCCGATCTCACCGGCTCCGCCATGGTCGCCGGGTTCGCCAACAGTTCCTTCGAGATCCTCGCCGGCATCGGCGTGTTCGCCACGCTGGGCTTCATGGCGCAGGCCGCGGGAGTGCCCGTCAGCGACGTGGCGACCGCGGGGCTCGGGCTGGCGTTCGTCGCCTTCCCGACGATCATCTCCCAGATGTGGCTGGGCGGTGCCTTCGGCGTGCTGTTCTTCGTGTCCCTGGTGATCGCGGGTCTGTCCTCGCTGATCTCGATCGTCCAGGTGGTGGTCTGCGCCGTGCAGGACCGCACCGGCATGCGCCGCGTGCCCGCCGTGTTCGGCGTGGGCGGCGCCGTGGCGGTGGCCTCCATCCTGCTGTTCCCGACCAATCAGGGCGTCTACCTGCTCGACGCCTCCGACCACTTCATCAACCAGTACGGCATCGCGATGGCCGCGCTGGTCGGTGTGATCGCAGTGGCCTGGTTCATGCGCAAGCTGCCCGAACTGCAACGTGACGCCGACGCCACCTCCGCCATGCGGCTCGGCCACTGGTGGCGGATCTGCCTCGGCGTCGTCACCCCCGTGGTGCTGGGCTGGATGATGATCGACAGCCTGCGCTCGGAGTTCGACGAGAACTACGAGGGCTACCCCACCGACTTCCTGCTGGGAGCGGGCTGGAGCGTGGCGATCGCCGCGCTGGTGGTCGGCGTGCTGCTCTCCCTCATCCCGTGGAAGGCGGCTGAAGGCGGGCTGAGCGACCTGGACATCGAGACCCTCGAGGAGGCCCAGGACCACCGAAAGGGCGAGCGGCACGGAAAGGAGGACCGCTGATGTCCGGCGGCGCCATCATCATGATGATCATCGCGATCCTCATCGTCTGGGGCGGCCTGGGGCTGGCCATCGTCCAGCTCCGCCGCCACCCCGACCCGGGACCGACCGCCGACGAGGCGACGGTCCCGCACCCCGAGTAGTCTCCCGGCGGTACCACGGAAGCGGCCGCCGGCCCCAGGAGCGTGCGGGCCGGCGACCGCTTCGTCGTCCTTACAGACCGTACTTCTCGCGCGCTTCCTTCACGGCCGTCGCCTTCACCTCGCCGCGCCTGGCGAGCTGGGCCAGGGCCGCGACGACGATCGACTCGGCGTCGACACCGAAGTGGCGGCGGGCCGCCTCACGGGTGTCCGAGAGGCCGAAGCCGTCGGCGCCCAGCGAGGACCAGTCCTGCTCGACCCACTGCGCGATCTGGTCCGGGACCTGGCGCATGTAGTCGGAGACCGCCAGCACCGGGCCCTCGGCAGCCTGGAGCGCCTGCCGGAGGAACGGCACCCGCTCCTCGCCGCGCAGCAGCGCCTCGTCCGCCTCCAGGGCGTCCCGGCGCAGCTCGCTCCAGGACGTCGCCGACCACACGTCGGCCGCCACGCCCCACTCCTCGGCGAGCAGCGCTTGCGCCTTGAGCGCCCAGTGGATCGCCGTACCGGAGCCCAGCAGCTGGATGCGCGGGGCGTCGGCCGGGGGCGTGATGCCCGCCGACTCCGCCGTGTTGAAGCGGTACAGGCCCTTGACGATGCCCTCGTCGATGCCGTCGACGGACGGCTTCGCGGGCTGCGGCAGCGGCTCGTTGTAGACGGTCAGGTAGTAGAAGACGTTCTGGTCCTCGCCCGGGGCCGCCTCGCCGTACATCCGGCGCAGGCCCTCCTTGACGATGGCCGCGACCTCGTAGGCGAACGCCGGGTCGTACGTCAGCGCCGCCGGGTTGGTCGCGGCGATGACGGGGGAGTGGCCGTCGGCGTGCTGCAGGCCCTCACCGGTCAGGGTGGTGCGGCCGGCCGTCGCACCGATGAGGAAGCCGCGGCCGAGCTGGTCGCCGAGCTGCCACATCTGGTCGGCCGTGCGCTGCCAGCCGAACATCGAGTAGAAGATGTAGAACGGGATCATCGTCTCGCCGTGCGTCGCGTACGACGTCGAAGCGGCGATGAAGTCGGCCATCGAACCGGCCTCGGTGATCCCCTCGTTGAGGATCTGGCCGTTCTCGGCCTCCTTGTAGTACATCAGCTGGTCGCGGTCGACCGGCTCGTACGTCTGGCCCTTCGGCGAGTAGATGCCGAGGGACGGGAAGAGGCTCTCCATGCCGAAGGTGCGCGCCTCGTCCGGGACGATCGGCACCCAGCGCTTGCCGGTCTCCTTGTCGCGGACCAGGTCCTTCACCAGGCGGACGAACGCCATGGTGGTGGCCACGTTCTGCGAGCCGGAGCCCTTGTCGAAGGACGCGAACGCCTTCTCCGCCGGGGCGGGCAGCGGCGCGACCGGGTGGACCCGGCGGGCCGGGGCCGGACCGCCGAGGGCGGCGCGGCGCTCCTGGAGGTAGCGGACCTCGGGGGAGTCGGCACCCGGGTGGCCGTAGGGGACCACGCCGTCGACGAAGTCGCTGTCCTTGATCGGCAGGCCGAGCAGGTCGCGCATGTTCTTGAACTCGTCCACCGTCAGCTTCTTCATCTGGTGGTTTGCGTTCTTCGACGCGAAGCCCTCGCCGAGGGTGTGGCCCTTGACCGTCTGGGCCAGGATCACGGTCGGCGCGCCCTTGTGCTCGACGGCCGCCTTGTACGCGGCGTACACCTTGCGGGCCTCGTGACCACCGCGCGAGAGGTGGAAGCACTCGAGGATCTTGTCGTCGCTCAGCAGCTTCGCCATCTCCGCCAGCGCCGGGTCGCCGCCGAAGAAGTCCTGGCGGATGTACGCCGCGTCGCGGGTCTGGTACGTCTGGATCTGCGCGTCCGGTACCTGGCGCAGACGGCGTACCAGCGCGCCCGTGGTGTCGAGCTGGAACAGCTCGTCCCAGGCCGTGCCCCACAGCGTTTTGACGACGTTCCAGCCGGCACCGCGGAACTGGGCCTCCAGCTCCTGCACGATCTTGAAGTTGGCGCGGACCGGGCCGTCGAGGCGCTGCAGGTTGCAGTTGATGACGAACGTGAGGTTGTCCAGCTCCTCACGGGCCGCGAGCGCGAGGGCCGCGGTCGACTCGGGCTCGTCCATCTCGCCGTCACCGAGGAACGCCCACACGTGTGAGGCGGAGGTGTCCTTGATCCCGCGGTTGGTGAGGTAGCGGTTGAAGCGCGCCTGGTAGATGGCGGAGAGCGGGCCCAGGCCCATCGAGACCGTCGGGAACTCCCACAGCCAGGGCAGGCGGCGCGGGTGCGGGTAGGAGGGCAGGCCGTTGCCGCCCGACTCGCGGCGGAAGTTGTCGAGCTGCTCCTCGTTCAGGCGGCCGTCGAGGAACGCGCGGGCGTAGATGCCGGGGGAGGCGTGGCCCTGGATGTAGAGCTGGTCGCCGGAGCCGTCGGCCTCCTTGCCCTTGAAGAAGTGGTTGAAGCCGGTCTCGTACAGCCAGGCGGCGGAGGCGAAGGTGGCGATGTGGCCGCCGACGCCGTACTTGCTGCCCCGGGTCACCATCGCGGCCGCGTTCCAGCGGTTCCACGCGGTGATCCGCTGCTCCATCGCCTCGTCGCCGGGCACGGCCGGCTCGGCGGATGTGGGGATGGAGTTGACGTAGTCGGTCTCGAGGAGCTTCGGTAGCGCGATGCCGGCGCCCTCGGCGCGCTCCAGCGTGCGCCGCATCAGATACGCGGCCCGGTGCGGCCCGGCCGCCGTGGCGACCGCGTCCAGGGAGGCCTGCCATTCGGCGGTCTCCTCCGGGTCCCGGTCCGGGAGCTGGTCGAGCTCGCTCGGCTGGATGGCGTTGGGGTCGGTCATGTCGCCGCCTTCCTCAGTCGAAGGGGGTTCCCTCACGTAAGGGGATCGGGGGTGCCCTTGGTCTTTGGCAGGACAGGGCTGGGGCTTGGGTGGCAAGCCCGTCGGCGACTGTAACTCGCTGATCGATGATCGATCAAAGGGTTGACAGGCAAAACCTCTTGATCACGAGAAAGTAGGCACGGGGTGCCTCCGGCGGTGGCACGCGGTGACGGCTTTCCGGAGGATTTTCGCAGGTCGGAGGCGTTTGAGCAGGGGCGTGCTCGGGTGTCACGCCCGGGGCGCGCAGCCCAGGACGTGGGCCTTCACGAGTTCGGCGATGCCGGGGTCGCGGCGCTTGAAGGCGGCGACCAGCTCCTCGTGCTCCTCGGCGTACGACTGCTGCCGGGTGCCCAGCCAGCGGATCGACAGGGCCGTGAACACCTCGATGCCGAGGCCCTCCCAGGTGTGCAGCAGCACGGAGTTGCCGGCGGCGCGGACCAGCTCGCGGTGGAACGCGACGGTGTGGCGGACCTGGCCCGTGCCGTCGGACCTGCGGTCGGCCTCGTACAGGGCGGTGACGTGCGGTTCCAGTGCGGAGCAGTCCTCCGACAGGGACTGGGCCGCCAGCTCCGCGGCGATGGCCTCCAGGCCTGCCCGGACCGGGTAGCTCTCCTCCAGGTCGGCGGCGGTCAGGTTCCGTACGCGGACGCCCTTGTTCGGAGCCGACTCGATCAGGCGCAGCGACTCCAGCTCGCGCAGTGCCTCACGGACCGGGGTCTGGCTGACCTCCAGTTCGGTGGCGATCCGGCGCTCGACGATCCGCTCGCCCGGCTGCCAGCGTCCGCTGATGATCCCCTCCAGGATGTGCTCGCGGATCTGCTCGCGTAGCGAGTGGATGACGGGCGCGGTCATGAAGGCTCCTCAGTCGGGATTGACGCTTAGACAATACGGCGGGTTCGCTCCGCGGGTGGGGTGGGTGACGGCGCTTTGGTGCAGGTGAGACGAGCCTTACATGAGGGAGTGGTGCTGTTCGGCCGCCGTTGGAGTGTGGGTTGTCGTGTGACTGACGGTGGTGTGTGGCTTGTCGCGCAGTTCCCCGCGACCCCAACACAGCGCCCCCGCCCGGAGGTCTCCGAGCGGGGGCACCGTACAGCCGTACCGGCGTTGGAGGTCAGAGGCCGAGTTCGACCTCGAACTCGCCCGCCTCCAGGATGGCCTTGACCGCCGTCAGGTAGCGGGCGGCGTCGGCGCCGTCCACCAGGCGGTGGTCGTAGGACAGGGTCAGGTACGTCATGTCGCGGACGCCGATGACCGTGCCCTCCTCCGTCTCGATGACGGCGGGGCGCTTGACCGTCGCGCCGATGCCGAGGATGGCGACCTGGCCCGGCGGCACGATGATCGTGTCGAAGAGCGCGCCGCGCGACCCGGTGTTGGAGATGGTGAAGGTCGCGCCGGACAGCTCGTCCGGGGTGATCTTGTTGGCGCGGACCTTGCCCGCGAGCTCGGCCGTCGCCTTGGCGATACCGGCGAGGTTGAGGTCACCGGCGTTCTTGATGACCGGGGTCATCAGGCCCTTCTCGGAGTCCACCGCGATACCGATGTTCTCGGTGTCGAAGTAGGTGATGGTCCCCTCGGCCTCGTTGATCCGGGCGTTGATCGGCGCGTGCGCCTTCAGCGCCTGGGCCGCGGCCTTGACGAAGAACGGCATCGGGGAGAGCTTGACGCCCTCACGCGAGGCGAACGCGTCCTTGGCACGGGCGCGCAGCTTCATCAGGCGGGTGACGTCGACCTCGACCACCGAGGACAGTTGGGCCTGCTCGTGCAGGGCCTTGACCATGTTGTCGCCGATGACCTTGCGGATCCGCGGCATCTTGACGGTCTGGCCGCGCAGCGGGGACGCCTCCAGAGCCGGGGCCTTCTTCGCGGCCGACGGAGCGGCGGCGGCGGGGGCCGGGGCGGCGGCGGCGCTCTTCGCGGCCTCGGCGGCGGCGACGACGTCCTGCTTGCGGATACGGCCGCCGACGCCGGTGCCCTGGACGGTGGACAGGTCGACGCCCTGCTCGGCGGCGAGCTTGCGCACCAGCGGGGTGACGTAGGCGCCGTCGTCGGCCGGCTTGGCGGCGGCCGGGGCCTGAGCCGGGGCCGGGGCGGGCGCCGGAGCGGCGGGGGCCGGGTCGGGAGCCGGGGTGGTCTGCTGCTGCGGGGCCGGGGCCGACGGAGCCTGCGGGGCCGGGGCCTCCTGGGCCGGGGCGGGCTGCGCCGGAGCCGGAGCCGGAGCCGCAGCCGGAGCCGGGGTGGGCTCGGGCTGGGCCGGGGCGGCCGGGGCCTCCTGCGCCGGGGCGGCGGCCGGAGCGGCACCCGCCTCGCCGATGACGGCGAGCTTGGCGCCGACCTCGGCGGTCTCGTCCTCGCCGACCACGATCTCCAGCAGCGTGCCCGAAGTGGGCGCCGGGATCTCGGTGTCGACCTTGTCGGTGGAGACCTCGAGCAGCGGCTCGTCGGCCTCGACGCTGTCACCGACCGACTTCAGCCAGCGGGTGACGGTGCCCTCGGTGACGGACTCGCCGAGCGCGGGCAGGACGACGTCCGTGCCCTCGGCGGAGCCGCCGCCGGCGGCGGCGTCGGCGGTGGGAGCGGGCGCCGGGGCGGCCTGCTCGGTGGACGGTGCGGCCGCGGCCGGCTCGGGAGCGGGCTCGGCGACCTGCTCGGCCTGCGGGGCCGGGGCGGCGGCGGGCGCGCCGCTGCCGTCGTCGATCAGGGCCAGCTCGGCGCCGACCTCGACCGTCTCGTCCTCGGCGACCTTGATGGAGGCCAGGACACCGGCTGCGGGCGAGGGGATCTCGGTGTCGACCTTGTCGGTCGACACCTCGAGCAGCGGCTCGTCGGCCTCGACGCGCTCGCCCTCGGCCTTCAGCCAGCGGGTGACAGTGCCCTCGGTGACGCTCTCGCCGAGCGCCGGAAGGGTTACGGAAACCGCCATGGTTTCGGTTGCTCCTTACGGAAAGTACGGAAGTCTGTGTCGTCGCGTTCGTCGACCGAGGGGTCAGTCGTGCGCGTGGAGCGGCTTGCCGGCCAGGGCCAGGTGGGCCTCGCCGAGCGCCTCGTTCTGCGTCGGGTGGGCGTGGATGAGCTGCGCGACCTCGGCGGGCAGCGCCTCCCAGTTGTAGATCAGCTGGGCTTCGCCGACCTGCTCGCCCATGCGGTCGCCGACCATGTGGACGCCGACGACGGCACCGTCCTTGACCTGGACGAGCTTGATCTCGCCCGCGGTGCCCAGGATCTTGCTCCTGCCGTTGCCCGCGAGGTTGTACTTCAGAGCGACGACCTTGTCCGCGCCGTAGACCTCCTTGGCCTTGGCCTCGGTGATACCGACGGAGGCGACCTCCGGGTGGCAGTACGTCACCCGCGGGACACCGTCGTAGTCGATCGGGACGGTCTTCAGACCGGCCAGACGCTCCGCCACCAGGATGCCCTCGGCGAAGCCGACGTGCGCGAGCTGGAGGGTCGGGACGAGGTCACCGACGGCGGAGATGGTCGGCACGTTGGTGCGCATGTACTCGTCGACCAGGACGTAGCCGCGGTCCATGGCGACGCCCTGCTCCTCGTAGCCCAGGCCCTGGGAGACCGGGCCGCGGCCGATGGCGACCAGCAGGACCTCGGCCTCGAACTCCTTGCCGTCGGCGAGGGTGACCTTGACGCCGTCCTGGGTGTACTCGGCCTTCTCGAAGAAGGTGCCCAGGTTGAACTTGATGCCGCGCTTGCGGAACGCGCGCTCCAGGAGCTTGGAGGAGTTCTCGTCCTCGACCGGGACGAGGTGCTTCAGGCCCTCGACGATCGTGACCTCGGTGCCGAAGGACTTCCACGCGGAGGCGAACTCGACGCCGATGACACCGCCGCCCAGGATGATCGCGGACTTCGGCACGCGGTCCAGGACGAGAGCGTGGTCGGAGGAGATGATCCGGTCGCCGTCGATCTCCAGGCCGGGCAGCGACTTCGGCACGGAGCCGGTCGCGAGCAGGACGTGACGGCCCTCGACGCGGCGGCCGTTCACGTCGACGGAGGTGGGGGAGGACAGCCGGCCCTCACCCTCGATGTAGGTCACCTTGCGGGAGGCGACGAGCCCCTGCAGGCCCTTGTACAGGCCGGCGACGACGCCGTCCTTGTACTTGTGGACCCCGGCGATGTCGATGCCCTCGAGAGTGGCCTTCACACCGAACTGCTCGCTCTCGCGGGCCTGGTCGGCGATCTCTCCCGCGTGCAGCAGGGCCTTGGTGGGGATGCAACCCCGGTGCAGGCAGGTGCCGCCGACCTTGTCCTTCTCGATCAGGGCGACGTCCAGGCCCAGCTGCGCCCCGCGCAGGGCCGCGGCGTAACCACCGCTACCACCGCCGAGGATCACTAGGTCGAAAACGGTGCTGGCGTCGTTCGCCACGTCACGTCCTCCATGCATGTGCGCCGTGAGCCGGTCTTCACTGACCGGCAGGCGGCTGGTGTCCGGCCGCTCGTTCTTCGGCCCTTCGGTGGGGCCCTGTCCTGCCGAGCCCCATCTTCGCACTTGTCGACACACAAAGAGACGCCGGGCCGGTGTGTGAGACGTCCCACGTTCACATGTGACGGACGAGAGGGCGGCGAACCGAGGGGGCGGGGGCCGTATTCGATCTGCGGCTCCGTCGCACGGGCCCGGCCAGCCCCCGAGCTCGCCTGCGACGGACAGCGGGGTCACGCCCCGAAAGGGGCGCGGGGAGCTGCGCGAACAACCCCCACGCCCCCGTACTCGCCGTACAGCCGGCGAGATCAGCCAAGGGGCGAACTCAGCCCAGGTCGCCCGAAGCCGTCAGCTCGGCCAGCCGCACCAGCGTCCGCACACCGCTGCCCGTGCCGCCCTTCGGCGTGTACCCGAACGGCCCGCCCTCGTTGAAGGCAGGCCCCGCGATGTCGAGGTGCGCCCAGGTGATGCCCTCGCCCACGAACTCGCGCAGGAACAGCCCGGCCACCAGGCCGCCGCCCATCCGCTCGCCCATGTTCGCGATGTCGGCCGTCGGCGAGTCCATCCCCTTGCGCAGGTGCTCCGGCATCGGCATCGGCCAGGCCGGCTCGCCGACCTCCTCGGCCGCCTCGTGCAGCGCCGTGCGGAACGCGTCGTCGTTGCCCATGATCCCGAACGTCCGGTTCCCCAGCGCCAGCACCATCGCCCCGGTCAGCGTCGCCACGTCCACGATCGCGTCCGGCTTCTCCTGCGACGCCGCCCACAGCGCGTCGGCCAGCACCAGCCGGCCCTCCGCGTCGGTGTTGAGCACCTCGACCGTCTTGCCGCTGTACATCCGCAGCACGTCACCCGGACGGGTCGCGGACCCGGAGGGCATGTTCTCGGCCAGCGCCAGCCAGCCGGTGACGTTGACCTCCAGGCCGAGGCGCGCGGCGGCGACGACCGCGGCGAACACCGCGGCCGCACCGCTCATGTCGCACTTCATCGTCTCGTTGTGACCGGCCGGCTTCAGCGAGATGCCGCCCGAGTCATAGGTGATGCCCTTGCCGACGAACGCGAGGTGCTTCTTGGCCTTGGAGGAGGTGTACGACAGCTTCACCAGGCGCGGTCCCGCCGCCGATCCGGCGCCGACGCCGAGGATGCCCCCGTAGCCGCCCTTCTCCAGGGCCTTCACGTCGAGCACCTGCACCTTGATGCCGTGCTCCTTGGCCGCGGCCTGCGCGATCGCGGCGAACGCCTCGGGGTTCAGGTCGTTCGGCGGGGTGTTGACCAGGTCGCGGGCGCGGTTGAGCTCCTCGGACACGGCGACGGCCCGCTCGATCGCGGCCTTGTACGCCTTGTCGCGGGGCTTGCCGCCGAGCAGGGTGGCCTCGGCGAGAGGGCCCTTGCCGTTCTTCGCCTTGGGGTCCTTGCCGTTGTCCTTGTATGCGTCGAAGGAGTACGCGCCGAGCAGCGCGCCCTCCCCGATCGCGGCGGCGTCCGCGGCGGCGGTCAGCGGCAGGGCGAAGGCGGCCTTCTTTGACCCGGCCAGGGCGCGGGCGGCGACGCCGGCGGCCTTGCGCAGGACCTCGGTGTCGTAGTCGGCGTCCTTCTCGGGCACCGCGCCCAGGCCCACCGCCAGCACGAGCGGTGCCTTGAAGCCGGACGGCGCCGGCAGCTTCGTCACCTCGCCCTCGGCACCGGAGGCGCCGAGAGTCTCCAGGACGCCGGCGAGCCTGCCGTCGTACGCCTTGTCCACGGCCTCGGCGCCCGGTGCGACGACCGGCCCCTTGGCACTCTTGGCGACACCGATCACGATGGCGTCGGCCCGCAGACCGGGCGCCGCGGCGGTGCTGAGAGTGAGAGCAGTCACGGTGGTGAAATCTCGCTTCCGATGTGAAGTTGCGGTGGTCGAACGGTGTGGGTCGACCGGGCCCGACAGCCGACCATATTCCGACCTCAGGGTCTGGTGGTCACGGGGCCTTCCCCGGTGCGGCGAACACTCGACGTCGAGACTACGCGCGTGGCCCCGTTCGCTCATTCCTGCGGGCGTTCCCTGCCGGTGGCGTAGTGGCCATTTCTCGATCCCTCACACCGGTGAACTGGGTCACACTCATCGCGATCCGGTGAGCGTCCCGCTCACCGCTTTGCATGATTTCCACGGATCCTCCTCTGTGCGACCGCAAGAGGATCTCGGAGATCTTCTGGGGGAGGAACCATGGCGCAGCGTGCGCGCAGATGGAGGAACACGGCCGCCGCGATGACCGCGGCAGGCATGATCACGTCCGGGGCGGCGGCGCCCGGGGCGGCGGCCGCCGAGGAACCCCGCATCGATCTGAAGGTGCTGGTGGTGGACAACGGCGACAGCCCCGTGAAGGCCGTCACCGCCCAGCTGAAGAACACGGGCGTCCCGTACACGACGATCGACCTGAACGACGCCGGCCGCCCGAAGATCACCGAGTCGTTCCTGAGCGACACGGTCAACGGCCGGCCCCGCGCCAAGTACCAGGGCGTCGTCCTGCCGAACGAGGCCCCTTTCGGCGCGGGCTCCGCCGAGCAGACCGCACTGGAGGCCTACGAGCGGACGTACGGCATCCCGCAGGTCGACGCCTACACCTGGGCCCACCCGGAGGTCGGCCTCGACTACACCAGTGAGGGCGGCTGGGCCGGGACCCTCGACGGGCGCGAGGCGTCCGTCACGGCGGCCGGGAAGACGGGCTGGTTCGGCTACCTCGACGGCGCGTTCCGGTTCGAGGACAACGCCCCGTCCGTCCAGGAGAGTTACGGCTACGTCGCCCGGCCACGCGCCGGTTTCACCAGCTACGTCGACATCCCCGTGCCAGGCGGTACCGGCCGCGGCAGCCTGGTCGGCGAGTACGCACACGACGGCCGCCGGGAACTCGTCGTGACGTTCGCCTACAACGGCAACCAGCAGCAGTTCCGGCTGCTGGCCCGGGGCATCGTCGAGTGGCTCACCCAGGGCGTGCACCTGGGCCGGACCCGCCACTCCTTCGCCGTGCACGTCGACGACGTGTTCGCCCCGGACAGCCGCTGGGACACCGAGCGCAACTGCACCCCGGGCGACTTCGACTGCGCGGGCGGCGACGGCGAGGGCACCACGCCGATCCGCATGACCGCGGACGACGCCGCCTACGCAGCCCAGTGGCAGCGCGAGCACGGCTTCACGATGGACATGGTCTACAACGCGGGCTCCGGCGAGGAGTGGAAGGCCCAGCACGGCGGCACCGACGCGCTCACCGACCGGCTGCTCGCCGACAAGGCGCAGTACCGCTGGGTCAACCACACCTACACGCACCCCTTCCTGGGCTGCGTCCAGGACACCTCCAGCGTGCCGTGGAGCTGCGCGAAGAACGCCGACGGCTCGACGAAGTACATGAGCCGCGCCGAGATCGCCGCGCAGATCCGCGACAACCACGACTGGGCGGTGGGCAAGGGCCTCCCCGTCGACCGCGCCGAACTGGTCACCGGTGAGCACTCGGGCCTGAAGACCCTGCCCCAGCAGCCGGCCGACAACCCCAACCTGGCCGGGGCCCTCGCCGACACCGGCGTCAAGTGGATCGCCTCGGACAACTCCCGCGAGCCCGAGCAGCGGGCGGTCGGCAACGCCCTGACCGTCCCGCGTCACCCGATGAACGTGTACTACAACGTGGGCACCGCCGCCGAGATGGCCGACGAGTACAACTGGGTCTACACCTCGCGGGCCGACGGCGGCAGCGGCGTCTGCGAGGACAACCCGACCTCGACCTGCCTGGACGAGCCGCTCGACCCCGCCACCGGCTACGCCGAGCACATCGTCCCGCAGGAGACGCGCACCGCTCTCGGGCACGCCCTCGCGGGCGACCCCCGGCCGCACTACGCGCACCAGTCCAACCTGGCCGAGGACCGGCTGCTCTACCCGGTCATGGAGAAGGTGCTCGACGACTACCGGGCACTGTTCGCCGACAACACCCCGCTGGAGAACCCCCGGCACAGCGCCATCGGTACCGAGGTGCAGCGCCGCGCCGCCTGGCAGACCGCCCTGGCCGCCGGCCGCGTGACGGCGTACCGGATCGGCGGCACCGTCACGGTCACCGCACCGTCCGGGACGCAGATCCCGGTGACCGCGCCGGAGGGCACGCAGAAGCAAACCCTGCTGGGCACCGCAGCGTTCGGCACCCCGTACGCGGGAGCGCGCTCGGACTGGACGACGCCGGCGGCACTCAACTCAGCCCTCACGCTGAAGTTGCCGTAGAGGGCGACGCCCTTTTCCAAGGGGCGCGGGGCCGTATGTGTATGCGGCCCCGCCGCGGGGGGCGCGACCAGCCGAACGAAGCCCGCACCCGGCATCCGGGCAGGCAGCTCCCCGCACATCATCCGCAATACAGGGGGAAACACCGCATGAGGCGAACAGGCCGTCATGTCACCATGCTCACGGAAGGCACCTACCCGCACGTCCACGGCGGCGTCAGCACCTGGTGCGACCAGCTCGTCAAGGGCATGCCCGAGGTGGACTTCCACATCGTCTCGCTCACCGGCAACGGCCGCGAACCCGTCACCTGGGAGCTGCCGCCCAACGTCTACGCGCACACCTCGGTCCCCACCTGGGGCCCGCGCCCGGGCCGCGGAAGGCCCCCGTACGGCAGGGCCCGCCGCCGCTTCACGGAGGCCTACGAGCGTTTCCTGCTCTCCTTCCTCGACCCCGGCTCGCACGCCGACTTCGGCGATTCCCTGATGGAGCTGGCCGAACTCGCCCGCGACGGACGCCTTTCGGCCGCGCTGCGCACCGAGTCGGCACTGCGGTCGCTGATGTGGATCTGGACCATGCCGCATCTGCCGACGGCCGCCGCCCGCCCCACCGTGCACGACGCGCTGACCGCGACCGACCTGCTGGAACACGCCCTGCGCCCGCTCGGCGTCCGCATACCCGAGGACTCCGTCGCACACGCCGTCAGCAGCGGCCTCGCGACCCTGCCCGCACTCGCCGCCCGCCACCTGGACGGCGTACCGTTCCTGCTCACCGAGCACGGCATCTACCTGCGCGAGCGCTACCTCGGCTACCGCCGCGACGCCCAGCGCTGGCCCGTGAAGGCGTTCATGCTCGGCTTCTACCGCGAGCTGAACTCCTACGGCTACCGCGCCGCCGACCTGATCACGCCGTGCAACCAGTACAACCGCCGCTGGGAGGAGCGCGGCGGCGCCGCCTCCGACAAGATCCGCACCGTCTACAACGGCGTCGACCCGGCCGCTTTCGCGCACGCCGGCCCCGAGCCCGAGGTCCCCACCCTGTCCTGGTGCGGCCGGATCGACCCCATCAAGGACCTGGAGACCCTCATCCGCGCCTACGCGATGGTGCGCGCGGAGATCCCGGCGACCCGGCTCAGACTCTTCGGCCCGGTGCCGCCCGGCGTCGAGGCCTACCGCACCCGGCTGGAGAAGCTCGCCGCCGAACTGGGCGTCACCGACGGCCTGACCTTCGAGGGCCGCATCAGCGAGGTCTGGCGCGCCTATGCGGCCGGGCATCTGGTCATGCTGTCGTCGATCTCCGAGGGCTTCCCGTTCTCCATCATCGAGGCCATGTCGTGCGGCCGTACGACGGTGTCGACGGATGTCGGCGGCGTGCGTGAGGCGGTCGGCGACACGGGCCTGGTGGTGCCCCCGCGCGAGCCGGAGAAGATGGCCGCCGCCGCGCTGACCCTGCTCAAGGACGAGCGACGGCGTCTGGAACTGGGCCGGTTGTCGCGGCAGCGGGTCATCGACCGGTTCACGCTGCGCCGCTCGGTGGACGCCTTCCGCACCATCTACAAGGAACTCGCGGGCGGGGACGAGGTGTACGAGCCGACGCTGGAGACCGTGGCCGACTGGACCCTGGAACTGCGCGACCCCTGGTACGGGGCCGTGGCGACGGGCGGGGCCATCTGGTGAGCGGAAGCGTCTGGCTGCCCCCGGGCTCCCGCCCGGACAGCCTCCCCGGCATCCCCCGGCAGCGCACCCCCAGCTGGGCGCGGCCCGAACCGGTCGACGAACTGGCCGACCGTCTGGAGGACTTCGTGGCCGCGGCCGTCCACCCGGACGAGGTGGCCGCGCTGCTGGAGTCCGACGGCCTCTCCGACGACCAGATACGCGAGCGGTACGGCGTGAAGAACTCCTTCGCGCTCGCCGAGACCCTCTACGAACGCGTCGAACGCAGCTACCCCGAGCCCGACGGCCCGGTCCACGACCCCTGGCGGATCGGCCTGCTCGGCTGTCTGCTGCGCGGAGTCGTCTTCGCCCTGCCCGGTCTCGCCTACGTCCTCGGCGCACCCCTGTTCACCGGCCCGGGCGACTTCAAACTCCCCACGGGCACGGTCCCGCTGCTGGCCGGCGCCCTGTGCGGCTGGACGTGGAACCAGGGCCTCGCCCACCGGGCGTACGCGTGGCTGGGACTGGGCGACCGGATGGCCGCCCGGCGTGCCCTGCTGCTCGGTGCCCCGGCCGGAGCGCTGCTCGGCTCGCTGGTCGCCCTGGCGTTCGCGGGCGCCGCCGCCCCGGCCGTGGTCGCCTTCGCCGCCGGGCAGTCCTGCTATCTGGCGGCGGCGACCGTCCTGCTGGTGATGGGCCGCGAACGGCGGCTGCTGATCGCGCTGGCGCCGATGGCGGCGGGCGCCGTCCTGTCCCTGGTCGACCCGCTGCCCGAGGCCGCGAGCCTGGCCCTGCTGCCGGGCTCCCTGGCGGCGGTCGCGTTGCTGGCCCTGCGCGAGGTGGCGCCCGCCCTGAAGGACGGGGACGGCCGGATTGCCGGGCTCGTCGCCCTGCTCCCGTTCGGCGCGTTCGGCACGGCCCCCGCACACCGCGGCCCCGCCGGCCCCCGGCTCACCGGCTCCCTGCCGTACGCCCTGTTCGGGCTCGGCACCGGTGTCCTCGTGCTGTACGCGGCCCTCGGCGACGTCCTCGCCGGCGGGACGGCCGGCGCGGTCGCCGCGCCCGCCGCCGTGGCGCTCACCCTCAGCATGGGCCCCGCCGAGTGGCTGCTGTACCGCTTCCGCAGCGACAGCCTCACCGGACTGCGCTCCAGCGGCACCGCCCGGGACTTCTGGCGGACCACGGTCCGCACGGTCGTGCAGTGCCTGGCCGCCTACCTCGCCGCCCTGCTCGTACTGAGCCTCGCCGCCTCCGCCCTGTGGCCGCACGCCCCGGTCCCGGGCGGTGTACGGCTGGCCGGACTGCTCCTGCTGGGCGTGGTGCTGTGGACGGGGCTGCTGCTCCAGTCGTTCGGCGCGGTGACCGGCGCGACGGCGGTGTGCTGCGCCGCCGCCCTCGCCCAGACCCTGCTGCTGGTCACCCGCACCGGCGATCCGCACCTGGCCGGTGCGGCCGTCTACGGCACGGCCGCCGCCGTCCAGGCCGCCCTGGTGTGCGGCCTGCTGGGGAGGGCAACCGCCCACCGATGAGCACTCTCCTGGTCCCGTACTACGAACACCCCTCCGTGCGCCCCGCCGAGTGGGACGCCATCGTCGCCGCCGCACCCCGCCTCTACGGGGTCGTCCTCAACCCGGCCAGCGGCCCCGGCGACCGCCCGGACCCGGCCTTCGCCGAGGTCGCCGCGCGGCTGCGGGCCGCGGGGGTCCGGGTCCTCGGCTACGCCGACACCGCCTACGGCCGCCGCCCCCACACGGACGCCGTCCGCGACCTCACCCGGCACCGCGACTGGTACGGCACGGACGGCGCCTTCCTCGACCAGGTCCCGTCCGGGCCCGAGGAGTTCGAGCACTACCAGAAACTCGCGGTCGCGGCCTGGGGTGCCGGCTGCGCCACCCTCGTCCTCAACCACGGCGCGACACCGCACCCCTGCTACGCCCGCATCGCCGACGTCCTGGTCACCTTCGAGGGCACCTGGTCCTCGTACCGCGCTCTGCCTCCGCAGCCCCGGCCCGGCGGCCCGGACGTACGGCTGTGCCACCTCATCCACGGCGTGCCGCCCGGGGCCGACCCGGCGAGCCTGGCCCGGGCGCGGGGAGCGGCGGTGCACTGCGCGGTGCCCGGCACCGGAGACCATCCTTGGGGCACCCTGCCGTACACCCTGGACAACCCGGAGAACGCCCCGTGAGACGCCCGCCTGCGCTCGTCGCCCTGCTCGTCCTGCTGCTCGCGGGCTGCACGCAGACCACCGACGACAAACCCGGCCCCCGCTGGCAGCCCCGCCCCGGCACCGCCTGGCAGTGGCAGCTCAGCGGGCGCCTGGACACCTCCGTCGACGTGCCGGTCTACGACATCGACGGCTTCGACCACTCCGAGGAGACGGTCGCGCGGCTGCACGACGACGGCCGCAAGGTCATCTGCTACCTGTCCACCGGCGCCTGGGAGGAGTTCCGCCCGGACGCGGCGAAGTTCCCGAAGGCCGTCCTCGGCCGCGGCAACGGCTGGAAGGGCGAGCGCTGGCTCGACATCCGCCGCACCGACGTGCTGGAGCCGCTCATGGCGGCCCGGATCGACATGTGCCGCGACAAGGGATTCGACGCGGTCGAGGCCGACAACATGGACGGCTACCGCAACGACACCGGCTTCCCGCTCACCGCCGCCGACCAGCTCCGCTACAACCGCCTCGTCGCCCGCCTCGCCCACGACCGAGGCCTGGCCGTGGGCCTGAAGAACGACCTGGACCAAATCACGGACCTGGTCGGCGACTTCGACTTCGCGGTCAACGAACAGTGCGCCCAGTACGGCGAGTGCGCGGCCCTGAAACCCTTCGTCGAGGCGGGCAAGGCCGTCTTCCACGTCGAGTACGAGGTGCCCACCGGCCGCTTCTGCGCCGACTCCCGCCGCTTGAGACTGAGTTCGCTGCTCAAGAAGTACGAACTGGGGGCTTGGCGACGGGCATGCTGAGGCCGCTCCCGTGTCCGACCCGCCCGCCACGGTCGGCGAGGGATCGGCGGCCGGGGGAGAGGACCGCCGGCGCGTTCAGCGGGAACAGCGCCACGGCGACCGCCCGCGCCGGCACCGACAGCACGATGCCCGGCGTACGGCACCGACTTGTTCCACAGCGTGAGCCCGGGTCCTGCGAGGCGTCGAAGGCGATGCAGGAGGAGTCCGGGAGATCGTTCAGCCCAGTGACAGGACGACCAGCGCCGTGGTCGCCGCCGTCTCCGCCAGGCCGCCGAAGACATCCCCGGTGATCCCGCCGAAACGGCGTGTGCAGTGTCGCAGGAGCGCTTCGGCGGCGGCCAGGGAGAGAGCGACCGCGAGCACGGTCCGGGCCGCGTCGTACGCTGCGAAGCCCGCGCCGGCCGCAATCCCCCCGCCCGCGACGGCGACGACGGCGACCAGCGCTCCCCGCACCGGCACCACCCCCGCCACCGCCGCCCCCAGCCCCTCCGGCCGTGCCGCCGGCACCCCGGCCCGGGCCGCCAGCGTCAGCGCCAGCCGGGCGACCGTCGCGGAGACCACGGCGGCGAAGGCGCCCCGGGCCCAGGAGGCGTCGTACGCCTGAGTGAGCGCGGCGACCTGGGCGAGGAGGACCAGGACGAGGGTGATGACCCCGAACGGGCCGATGTCCGACTGCTTCATGATCCGCAGGGCGTCCTCGGCGGGCCTCCCGCTGCCCAGCCCGTCGGCGGTGTCCGCGAGCCCGTCCAGATGCAGCCCTCGGGTGAGCACCGCGGGGACGGCGACGCCGGCCACCGCGGCGAGCGGAGCGCCCGCCCCCAGGAACAGCAGCACCAGCCCGAGGACGGCGGCGGCGGAACCGACCGCCAGCCCGGCCAGCGGGGCGCACAGCATGCCGCCGCGCGCCGCCTGCCGGTCCCACCGGGTCACCCGCACGGGGATCACCGTGAGGGTGCCGAAGGCGAAGCGGAGACCGTCGAGGGGTGAGGTTCTGGGCACCGGCGCAGGCTACCGGCCGGTCAGGAGAGCGGGAACGGCAGCCGAGGATAAAGTGCGCATATGGGATGGCTGGAGCGAGACATCATCGAACCCGGCAAGCTGCCCTTGCTCCTCGCCCTCGTCGCGTTCGTGCTGACCTTCGTGATCACCCGGGGCATCACCCGCCTCATCCGGGCGGGCAAGGGGCCTTTCCGCAACGTCAGCACCGGAGGCGTCCACGTCCACCATGTGGTCCCCGGGGTCATCCTGACGCTCGTCGGCGGGTTCGGCGCGGTCGCCGGCGGCCGGCACGGCTTCGGTTCGTGCCTGGCCGCGGTGATCTTCGGCATCGGCGCGGGCCTCGTCCTCGACGAGTTCGCCCTGATCCTGCACCTCGCCGACGTCTACTGGACCCCGGACGGCCGCAAGAGCGTCGAGATGGTCGTCCTCACCGCCTCCCTCGTCGGACTGCTCCTGATCGGCTTCTCGCCCCTGGGCGTCGACGACCTCTCCGAGGACCAGCAGCAGAACCGCGCCGCCGTCCTGGGGAACGTCCTCGTGAACTTCCTGTTCGCGCTCATCGCCCTGTTCAAGGGCAAGGTCCGCCTCGCGGTGCTGGGCGTGATCATCCCCCTCGTCGCCCTGGTCGCCGCCGTACGGCTGGCCCGCCCGGGCTCCCCGTGGGCCAAGCGCTTCTACCGGCGCCGCCCCCGCGCCCGGGCCAAGTCCGGCCTGCGCGCCTACCACCACGACCGCCGCTGGGCGGGCCCCCGGCGCGCCTTTCAGGACTGGATCGGCGGCGCGCCCGACCCCGAGCCGGCCCGGGCCCTCGAACGCCGCTGACGCAGCTCACCGACCGCGCACAGCGCCAGCACGGCGGCGATCGCCGCGAGGTGCTCCTTACCCGCGAGGTTCTCCATCACGGCGACCTCGACCGCCATCGCCGCGATCACCACCCCGGCCGTGACGTACGCGCGGTAGCGCCATCCGAGGAACACGGCCAGGCCGACCACCGCCGCCGACGGCCCCGTGTCCACGACCCAGGCGTCCGAGGCGGGCAGACCCAGCGGGGAGTTCGGGCCCAGCCAGATGCCCAGGCGCGCGTACAGCGTGCCCGCGAGCGTGGCGACGTAGGCGAGGGCGAGGGTCCGCCACCGGCCCAGGCAGATCTCCGCGAAGCCGAACAGCAGCAGGATCTGTGCGAGCGCGCCCCACACCGGCAGATCCAGCGCGGGCACGAACAGCGACAGCGGTGTCCGCAGCAGCGCGAGCCACAGCGGGTCCTCGGCCCGCACGGCACCCACGTTCTGCACCAGCCGGTAGCCCCACGCCTGCTGGTGCACGAAGTGCAGCACGGCCGTGAGGCACACGGCCGTGCCGGCCATCGGCACGGCCCGCCACCGCCGCTCCCGCAGCGGCCCGCGCACCGCGGCGTACAGCGGCCCCCATTCGGCGCGGGCCCCGCGGGCGAGCGAGCTCATCGGGTCGTCCTCGTCCGTGCGTCGGTACGTCTGAGGGTGTCTGCGACTCAGTCAAACCGACACCGTGTTCCAAGACCGACCGGAACGGAACGAGGTTGAGCCAGGCCCGGGTGACCTGGATCTTCCGAGCGTCACTGCCCGGAGGGAACCTCGAAGGCCTGCGGCTCGTCGGGCTCCTCCGACTCCTTGGGCTTCTCGGGCAGCTCCGCCGCCAGCGCGGCAGCCGCCTGCACGAGCGGCAGCGCCAACAGGCCCCCGGCGCCCTCCCCGACGGTCACGCCGTGGGTGAGCAGCGGCTCCAGCGCCATCCGGTCCAGCGCCTTCGCCTGCCCGGGCTCCCCACTGTCGTGCGCGGCCAGCCACCAGTCCGGCGCCCGGAAGGCGATCCGCTGCCCGACCAGCGCGCACGCGGCCGTCACCACCCCGTCGAGCACCACGGGCATCTTCCGTACCGCGCTCTGCAGCAGGAAGCCCGTCATCGCCGCGAGGTCCGCGCCGCCCACGGTCGCCAGCAGCTGCAACTGGTCCCCGAGCACCGGCCGGGCCCGGCGCAGCGCGTCCCGGATCGCCGCGCACTTGCGCATCCACGCCAGGTCGTCGATGGCCAGCCCCCCGCGTCCGGTGACGACCGACGCGTCGACCCCGCACAGAGCCGCGACCAGCACGCCCGCCGCCGTGGTCCCGCCGACGCTGACATCGCCGAGCACCACCAGATCCGTACCGGAATCGGCCTCCTCGTCGGCCACCGCGACCCCGGCCCGGAACGCCGCCTCGGCCTCCTCCAGGGTCAGCGCGTCCTCGATGTCGATCCGCCCGCTCCCGCGCCGCACCCGGTGCCGTACGACGTCCTCGGGCAGGGCCTCCGGATCGCAGTCCAGGGCCATGTCGACGATCCGCACGGGCACGCCCAGCCGCCGGGCGAGCACCGACACCGGCCGGCCGCCCTCCAGCACCTCGCGCACCAACTCCCCGGCGCCGCCCGCCGCACGGGCCGAGACGCCCAGCTCGGCGACGCCGTGGTCACCGGCGAAGAGCACCACCCGGGGCCGTTCGACCGGCCGCACCGGCACGGCGGACTGCGCCGCCGCCAGCCACTCGCCCAGGTCGTCGAGGCGGCCCAGCGACCCGGGGGGCACGATCTGTCGCTCCCGGCGCGCCTCGGCGTCACGGCGGATCCCGCCGTCCGGACGCTCGATCAGATCGGTGAAGTCGTCGAGATTAAGCGAGCTCATTCGCCGAACAGTACCGGCAGCGGTCGAACAGCACGGCGCCACATCACCACTCCGTCAGGACGACGTCGTTGCACCCAAGATCGGCATCCCATACGTTCCGTTTTGCAGAGGATTGTCGTAAGCGGTTCTCATCGCTGAACGTCTCTGCCGTACGCCCTAGCGCCCGGGAGCCGCCCATGACCGCACATCCCGCCCCCTCCGCACCGCCCGCCCCCCAAGCGACCGCACCGGTCCACGAACCGCGCCGGGAGGACTGCCCCTGGTGCGGCTCCGCCCGGCTGCGCAACCGGATGCGCACGGGGGACCTGCGGCAGTACAAGCCGGGCAGTTTCACCGTCGACGAGTGCCGCGACTGCGGTCACACCTTCCAGAACCCGCGGCTCACGGCCGAGGGGCTCGCCCTCTACCACCGGACCGTGCGCGGGGCGCCCAGGGACCCGGCCAGCGACGGACTGCTCGCCCTGCGCGGCAGCCCGCGCCGCCACCGGTCGGCAGCCCGCGCGATGCTGCGCTTCGGGGAGCCGGAGAGCTGGCTCGACGTCGGCACGGGCCACGCCAGCTTCCCCGCGACGGCCCGGCGGTACTTCCCGTACACCGCGTTCGACGGCCTGGACCCGACCCCCCGCGTGGTCCGCGCACGCTCCGCCGACCGGGTGGAGGAGGCCCACGTGGGCCGCCTGACGGACCCCCGCATCGTGACGCCGCTGCGCGCCCGCTACGACGTGGTCAGCATGCTGCACCACCTGGAGGGCACGCCGGACCCCCGAGCGGAACTCCGGGCCGCGCTGACCGTCCTGCGCCCCGGCGGCCACCTGCTCATCGAGACCCTGAGCCCCCGCAGCGCCTTCGCCGCCCTCCTGGGCCGCTGGTGGCTCCCCTACGACCAGCCCCGCCACCTCCACCTGCTCCCGCCGCGGAACCTCAGAGCCGAACTGGAGGCGGCCGACTGCACGATCATTTCCCTGGACCACCGCGCCGTCCACATCCCCCACGACCTCGCCGGCGCCACGGCCCTGGCCCTCTCCCACGCCCTCCCCACGCCGGACACCCCGTGGCGGGCGGTCCCCCCGCCCCAGCTCCACCAGCACACCCGCACGGCCCTCCTCCGCGCGGGCATCCCGGTGGTGGCCCTGGCAGCGCTGGCAGACCACCTCATCGCCCCGGTGACCCGCCGCACCCGCTTCGCGAACACGTACCGGCTGATCGCCCTCAAACCGTCGTAGCGGCGGACGCGACGCCGCCGAGCCGGGACCCCGACGCCCCTCAGCCGCGGGCCGCAGGCGCTGCTCAGCCGCGGCCCGCCGATTCCCGGTCAGGTGCCGGCGGTCGTGCCGCCGGTGCGGCACCGGCGGCACGACGGCACCTCGTCGCGCCGAGCCGCGCCAGGCCCGGCCTCAGCCCCGGGCCGAGCACCCTCAGCCCCGCAGCACCACGGCCTGCCCCGCCACCACCAGCAGCACCTGCTCGCACTCGTCCGCGAACCCCGCGTTCAGCCGCCCGAGTTCATCCCGGTACCGCCGCCCCGACGCGGTGGCCGGCACGATCCCCGACCCCACCTCGTTCGACACGGCGACAACGGTCCGCCGAGTGGCCCGCACCGCCTCGTTGAGCTCCCGCACCCGCTCCCGCAGAGCCTTCTCCCCCCGCTCCGCCCACACCGCGTCGTCCCACGCCCCGACGGAGTCCATCGCATCCGTCAGCCACAAGGACAGACAGTCGACCAGCACCGGCGGCCCCTCCTCCGCCAGCAACGGCACCAGATCGCAGGTCTCCACCGTCTGCCACGACCCCGGCCGCCGCTCCCGGTGCGCGGCAACCCGCGAGGACCACTCGGCGTCCCCGTTCCGCGACCCGCCCGTCGCGACGTACAGCACGTGCGGAAAGGCCTCCAGCCGCCGCTCGGCCTCCACGGACTTACCCGACCGAGCACCGCCCAGCACCAGCGTCCGCCGCGGCACGTCCGGAACGTCCTCGTACGCCCCGACCGCCAGCGTCGCCCCGTCCGGCACGGCCCGCGCCCCGGCCGCGGCGAGCCGCCGTCCGAGCTCCGGCCCGGGCGGCACGTCGTGGTCCAGATGGACGGCGATCACATCGGTCGTCGGCCCCACCGCCCCCACCGCCCTCAGCTTCGCCAGCGCGTCCGGACGTCCCACGACATCCGCCAGGACCATGTCGTACGGCTCGGCCGGTCCTTCGAGCCCGGCCGGCGCCCCGCCCGGCGGCAGATACAGCAGCCGCTGCCCCTCCGGCCCGGTCACCGCGTACCCCGTGCCCGGCGCGTCCAGCGCCACCGCCCGCACCCGATGCCCCGTCAGCAGCGTCAACTCCCGCCCGTCCGGCACCCGGCCGGGCTGCGGAAGCCCGGCCGGCACCTCCACCGCCGGCCCGTCGTGCGGATGCGACAGCAGCACCTGCCGTACACCGGTCAGGGAACGGCCCGCCCGGGCCGCCGCGAACGCCGCTCCGGGCGTCAGGTCGAGCAGCAGCCCCCCGTCCAGGAGCAGCGCGGTGGCCGCCCGCGCGTCCGGGCCGAGGGCGACCGCACAGGTCGCGCAGGGACAGTCGGGGCGGGGAAGACCCGCGGGGGCGCCGGTGCCGAGGAGAGTGAGTTCCACGCACTGATTTTCGCGTGCCCGCGCGGCTCCTGCGCGCCTGGAGCCCCCGGGGAGCGTCGCGGGGAGCCCCGTACGGCGCCTTGGGCGAGGTCGGCAGGGCGTTCGAGGTGCAACCCGCCCGCGACGGGTCACCCGCAGTCCGTGACGGCACACCCGGCGGAGCGCATAGGCTCTGGTCAGGAGCCGGACCGTGTTCCGGCTTTTCGCTGTGCAGTGTGCTCACACACATGGGAGGCGTACATGGCGGCATGGACGTGGCGGTTCGAGAAGACCGACGGGACGGAGGTCCAGCCCGCGGTGCCGCCGGAGGAGTTCCCCACTCAGGGGGACGCCGAGTCCTGGATCGGGGAGCACTGGAAGGCCCTGAAGGAGGGCGGCGCCGACCAGGTGCGGCTGTTCGAGGACACCACGGAGATCTACGGGCCGATGAGCCTGCACGCGGCCGAGGCCTGAGGGGTCCTCGCCCTATGAGCGTCCGACCAGGTCGCGTGGTCCGGCAACGCGGCGAGGCGCGGTGCCAGGCCACGCGACCCGGGCGGGCATAGTGCAAGGACCCCTGAGCCCGGGGGCGGGGGCCGACGGCCCTCGCCCACCTCCTCTTTCGAGTGGTCAGCCCCGTACGCCGCACAGGTGCAGCAGCGCGGCCACCCCGCGGTACGGATCCGTCCGTCCGGCCTTCTCCTCCACCGCCAGCAGCGTCCGGATGTCGGCCGGGACCTCCGCGCCGTCCACCGCGGTGTCCGTGAACACGCGCACCCCGTACCAGACGTGCAGCGGCGCCCCGATCCCGGCGAGTGTCGCCGTCAGGTCCTTCAGCCGGTCGGCCCGTACGTCGAGGCCCAGCCGGTTGCGGTAGGAGACCGTGTCGAACGCGGCCAGCGCGCCCGCCCAGTCGCCGGACAGCCCCGGCCGGATCGCGAGCGCGTCCCCGTTGCGCACGAGCAGCGACAGCAGCCCGCCGGGCGCCAGCATCCGGGCCAGGCCCGCCAGCAGCGGATCGGGCTCCTCCACGTACATCAGGACGCCGTGGCACAGCACCACGTCGAAACTGCCCGGCAGGAAGTGCACGCCGGTGTCCCGGCCGTCGCCCTCGATGATCCGCATCCGCTCCCGGATGCCCTCCGGTTCCCCCGCGAGGGACTCCCGTGCCGCAGCGATCATCTTCGGGTCCTGCTCCAGACCGGTCACCTGGTGCCCGGCCCGGGCCAGCCGCAGCGCCTGCGTGCCCTGCCCCATCCCCACGTCGAGCACCCGCAGCCGCTGCCCGACCGGGAACCGCCCGACTATCTGCTCGTCCAGCTGGCGGGCCACCAGCTCCTGGCGGACGACATCGCGAAGCCCGCCCAGCTTGTCCAGCCAGGCCTCCGCCGCACCCCCGGAGAACGGCGTCGTGGTCAGGGCCGCTCTCCGCGCTTGACCTGGGGCTTCGGCAGCCGGAGCCGGCGCATCTGGAGGGAGCGCATCAGGGCGTAGGCGACCGCACCGCGCCGGTTCTCACCCGCGAAGCGCTCGTTCAGCTGCTTCTTCAGGCGGAAGGCCGAGACGAACGAGTCGAGCACGATCAGCACGATCACCACGAGCCACAGCAGCAGCGCGACGTTCTGCAGCGACGCCACCCGCACCATGCTCAGCACGAGGATGACGACGGCCATCGGCAGGAAGAACTCCGCGATGTTGAACCGCGAGTCGACGAAGTCGCGTGCGAACCGGCGGACCGGTCCCTTGTCACGCGCGGGCAGATACCGCTCGTCGCCGCTCGCCAGCGCCTGGCGCTGCCGCTCCAGCGCGGCGCGGCGCTCCTCGCGCTGGCGCTTGGCGGCCTCCTTGCGCGTCATCGACGTGTTGGCGACGCTGCGGCGCTGGGACTGGGCCTCACTGCGCTTGGGCGTGGGCCTGCCCTTCGGGGCCTGCGGGTCGCGGGGCTGCTTGGAGAAGTTCACCGGCGCCTTGTCGGCGGCCTGGGCCTTCTCATCCTTCGCACGGCTACGGAACACAAAACCCAAGGGTACGGGCTTCCCGGGCATGGACCCCAGTTCCGTGGGGAACGATCCGGCAACACCAGTCGTCAATAAGGGGACAGAGGGGTACGTCGGGTACGCCTCCGGATGTTTCCCGGGGTGCAGGGCTCCGGTAACCCCGGGGACCACCTACTCCCTACGCCGGAGCGGGAGCGTACGCAGTCGTCCTTGGGGATGAGCGCATCCGTCCCCGAACAGTGCGGTAATGGATGCAGGGCCCGTACTGTGGGTTCTGTCGCAGGAGCTGGAGCCGGAGTCGGTCAGAAGGGGGCGCGCGAAGCCCATGAGCGGTGTCATGAAGCGTATGGGGATGATCTTCCGCGCGAAGGCGAACAAGGCCCTTGACCGGGCCGAGGACCCGCGCGAGACCCTCGATTACTCGTACCAGAAGCAGCTGGAGCTGCTCCAGAAGGTGCGCCGCGGCGTCGCCGACGTGGCGACCAGCCGCAAGCGCCTGGAACTCCAGCTGAACCAGCTGCAGTCGCAGTCCGGGAAGCTGGAGGACCAGGGCCGCAAGGCGCTCGCGCTGGGCCGTGAGGACCTGGCCCGGGAGGCGCTCTCCCGCCGGGCCGCGCTCCAGCAGCAGGTGACCGACCTGGAGACGCAGCACGCGACGCTCCAGGGCGAGGAGGAGAAGCTCACCCTCGCGGCCCAGCGGCTCCAGGCCAAGGTCGATGCCTTCCGTACGAAGAAGGAGACGATCAAGGCGACGTACACGGCGGCCCAGGCGCAGACCCGGATCGGCGAGGCCTTCTCCGGCATCTCCGAGGAGATGGGCGACGTCGGCCTGGCGATCCAGCGTGCCGAGGACAAGACGGCCCAGCTCCAGGCCCGCGCCGGCGCGATCGACGAGCTGCTCGCCTCCGGTGCCCTGGAGGACCCCTCCGGCATGCACAAGGACGACCTCCAGGCCGAGCTGGACCGGCTCTCCGGTGGTACGGATGTAGAGCTGGAACTGCAGCGCATGAAGGCCGAGCTGGCCGGCGGCTCGAGCGGTGGGCAGCAGGCCCTCGAGGGTGGCACGAGCCAGCAGCAGTCCCAGCAGCAGCCGCAGGACACACCGCGCTTCGACAAGCAGTAGGGGTCCACGCCTAGGAGGGCGACATGATCGTACGGATCATGGGGGAGGGCCAGGTGAGGCTGGCCGACGGCCACCTCACCGAGCTGAACAAGCTGGACGACGAGCTCCTCGCGGAGATGGAGAACGGCGACGGCCCCGGCTTCCGCCGCACCCTCCACGCCCTGCTCGCCAGGGTCCGCGACCTGGGCGAACCCCTGCCGGACGACTCCCTGGAACCGTCGGAACTGATCCTGCCGTCTTCCGACGCGACCCTGGAGGAAGTCAGGGAGCTGCTGAGCGACGACGGTCTGATTCCGGGCTGAGCGCCGCGAACGCCGCTGGTCCGTCTCCCCCGTCCGGCGATCGAGGACGAGGCCGTCCAGGCCGACGGGGGGCTGGGGGCGCGGCCCCCGGTCCGGCTACCGTAAACAGCCGTGAGCACCCTCCAGCGGGCCAGATGCCAGGCCACGGCACATCCCCTGGCCATGGACGCCGTCCTGGCCGCGGCCGTCCTGGTCTGCATGGTCGCCGGGTCGTTCGTGGAGCCCCGGCACCGCGACAGCGTCAGCTGGGCCCTGCGCACCCCCGACTCCCTCAGCCTCCTCCTCATGGCCCTCGGCGCCGCCGCCCTGGTGTTCCGTCGCCGCGCCCCCATGACGGTCCTCGCCCTCACCGGCGCCTGCTCGGTCCTGGAGTCCGTCACCGGCGACCCCCGCGCCCCCGTCGCGATGTCCGCCGTCATCGCCCTCTACACCGTCGCCTCCACCACCGACCGCCCCACCACCTGGCGGGTCGGCCTGCTCACCATGACCGTGCTGACCGGCTCCGCCATGGCGGCCGGCAGCCTGCCCTGGTACGCCCAGGAGAACCTCGCGATCTTCGCCTGGACCGGCATCGGCGCCACCGCGGGCGACGCCGTCCGCAGCCGCCGCGCCTTCGTCCAGGCCATCCGCGAACGCGCCGAACGCGCCGAACGCACCCGCGAGGAGGAGGCCCGCCGCCGGGTCGCCGAGGAACGCCTGCGCATCGCCCGCGACCTGCACGACGTCGTCGCCCACCACATCGCCCTGGTCAACGTCCAGGCAGGCGTCGCGGCGCACGTCATGGACAAGCGCCCCGACCAGGCCAAGGAGGCCCTCGCCCACGTCCGTGAGGCGAGCCGCTCCGCGCTCAACGAACTGCGCGCCACCGTCGGCCTGCTCCGGCAGTCCGGCGACCCGGAGGCCCCCACCGAACCCGCCCCGGGCCTGGACCGCCTCGACGAACTCACCGGTACCTTCCGCAACGCCGGTCTGCGTGTCGAGGTCGCCCGCGCCGACCAGGGCACCGCCCTGCCCGCAGCCGTCGACCTGGCCGCCTACCGGATCATCCAGGAGGCGCTCACCAATGTGCAGAAGCACGCCGGGCTCCAGGCCAAGGCCGAGGTCAGCGTCGTACGCGTCGGACCGAACATCGAGATCACCGTCCTCGACGACGGCAGCGGCGAGGAGGCCCCGGGCAGTGGCGGCGGCCACGGGCTGCTCGGCATGCGTGAGCGCGTCACCGCCCTGCGCGGCACCCTGACCACCGGTCCCCGCTACGGCGGCGGTTTCCGCGTCCATGCGATCCTGCCGGTCAAGAACCGCACACCGACCAGGGAGGACCCCGCATGACGATCCGTGTCCTGCTCGCCGACGACCAGGCGCTGCTCCGCAGCGCCTTTCGTGTGCTCGTCGACTCCGAGCCCGACATGGAGGTCGTCGGCGAGGCCTTCGACGGCGCCGAGGCGGTCCGGCTGGCGAAGGAGCAGCGCGCCGACGTCGTCCTGATGGACATCCGCATGCCCGGCACCGACGGCCTCGCGGCGACCCGCCTGATCAGCGCCGACCCCGAGCTCACCGACGTCCGCGTGGTCATCCTGACGACGTTCGAGGTCGACGACTACGTCGTGCAGTCGCTGCGCGCCGGCGCCTCCGGCTTCCTCGGCAAGGGCTCCGAGCCCGAGGAGCTGCTGAACGCCATCCGGATCGCGGCCGGCGGCCAGGCCCTGCTGTCCCCGGCGGCCACCACGGGTCTGATCTCCCGCTTCCTGGCCCAGGAGGATCCGGCCGACGGCGACCGCGACCCGGCCCGCGGCGAACGGCTCGACTCGCTCACCGTCCGGGAGCGCGAGGTGCTGGTCCTGGTCGCGGGCGGCCACTCCAACGACGAGATCGCCGAGCGGCTGGAGGTCAGCCCGCTGACGGTGAAGACGCACGTCAACCGGGCCATGGCCAAACTCGGCGCCCGGGACCGGGCCCAGCTCGTGGTCATCGCGTACGAGTCCGGTCTGGTCCGTCCGAGGGTGGAGTGAGCCCGGCCGGGCGTACTGCGCCCGGAGTATGTGCCGTAGCAGGATCAGCGGCTGGACCAGGGAGCGGAAGGTGCCATCCTCATGACCGCCCTGGCGACGATCTTCGCCCTGCTCCCGATGGCCCTCGGCATCACCGGCGAGGGCGGCTTCATCGCCCCGCCGCTGGCCGTGGTCGTGATCGGCGGCCTGGTGACGTCGACGCTGCTGACGCTGCTGCTGGTCCCGACGCTGTACGCGATGTTCGAGCTCCGCAAGGAGCGCCGGGCGAAGAAGCGGGCGGCGAAGAAGGGCCTTACGGCCCAGCGCCCGGAGGCGGCCGAGGAGGCGGAGCCGGCGCAGGTCTGATCCTCGTACGGACACGTGAGGCCCCACCCGGACACCTTAGGTTCTAGCGATCGTCGCAACACCCCAGCCCAGGGGTGCGATGTTCGAGATCCGCAAGACCCGGACGGTGGCTCAGGGCCGCAGGAAGCTG
>NZ_JBSFVB010000025.1:0-96871 GCF_053592115.1 Streptomyces sp. NPDC002788
CCATGGCATCTACGCAATGCCCGTTCGTGACGACCCAGTCCGTTTCGCCTGCGTGCTTCAACCAGGTCGATCCCCTGGTCGATACTTGCCGATCAGCTTCGTCCGCTGCGCTCCCGGAGCTGCGGGAGGCGCTGCGCGCCAAGCAAGCCGGCCCCGCTGCGCGGGGCCGGCAACGGGCCTTCGGCCCGGGCGGCAGCAGATGCCGGGCGGGTGATCCTACTCGGGCTGGGTCACTGTCAGAGCCCACCGGATACTGTCATTCGAGGCGTCAACTCCTACGGTGAAAGAACCCCGCTGCATGATTCCGGGATCCATGGTCACCGAGCCCACACCCGCGCTGCCGGCAGGACAGTCCACCGAAAACTCGGCCACCCGTGCCTGCTGCGATTCCATCGTCACCGCCACACTGCCTCCGCCTTCACAGGCCACCGTGAGCACGGTCGGGAGCCCTTCCCATGCCCCACCGGACGCGACCCCGCCATCACCCGTCCACTCCGGCACCCACACCAGACCCTCAGGCCCGGGATGAGGAAGAAGACCACCATCTGCCGCGGCCGGCACCGCCCCTGCACCCACCGCCCCGAAAGCCGCCAATAACGCCACTGCTACGGTCCTGCGCGCACTCATCACGCCTGCCCCTTCTGATGGTCTGTCACGGCCAAGGCAGTGTGACGCGCGGGAAGACCACCACGCATGAGTACAACGACTCATGACATCCACACGCTGCTGTGAAGCACAACCAGCTACCGGCACTCCTCCTGCCCTGTCAGGCCTGGGCGTACGCACGTCCAGCAGGCACCGTGAGCGGAAGACACAACCAATCGATGACAGAGAACCGGAACCGGGGCCAGCTGAGGGCGGCACCGGGCAAGGAGCGGTCAGGCTGGTGGCCGACCGGTAACGGCCGACGAAGTCGTGGTCCTGATCCGGTAGTCAAGTTCCACTCAGCCCTCTGGGTGACGGGCACGCCCCTCGAAGTCCCGCCGCACTGCAGCTCCCTGGTCCTCGATCAGCCCACCCTCATCAGGGAAGTCCAAAACCGCGCCGCACTGGCTGCACAACTTCCCGTCCTCGGCCGGCGTACCGCACGCCTTACAGAACCGGTTGCCCTTCTCGGTCGCCTGCGTCATGACTCTCCTGGGAGCAGCTTGAAGTGTTGGGGTTTCGATGCGGAGTACCCGTGGCGCCGAGGTTGATTCACAAGACAGGGTGCTTCGTTTTTTTCACTGCGATAGACTCTGGATTCAGATGGCTCCAGGAATGTGGCGGGTGCGCTGCTGCAGGCTGATTGTGTGGGTCTCGGGTCAGGGTGTGCATGACCCTTCTCGGGTAAGACGATCTCATGGGCCAACGTGGCTTGTGTACACGACGGTTGGCCGGGCGGGGCGTATGGAAATGTTCGTCTGACTCCGCTGGAAAGGGCCGACGGAATGGCTATGCAGGAGCTCCGGTCCTCATCACTGGGAAGCCGTGGACACGATACTCCGGGCACTCGAATTTCCTGCACGATCGACTGGGCCCGAGCGGGGTCTGCGCACGCAGGTGATCATGGCCACCGAAACCGGCAAACCCTCGTCGCCGTGCGCAGCGCCGAGGAACTGCGTGTCGGCCGTGTGCTGATCCTCGTACCCTCGCTAGACCTGCTCGCCCAGACCGGAACCGCGTGGCGCGAGGGAGGCCGCACCGGCCCGATGATATCGGGGTCTCCTCCCTGCGGGGCGGGACGTGGCCTTCCCCAACACCACGGACGTAGACGAGCTCGTCGGCTGGTTGCGGCCCTTCAACAAGATCACCGTGTTCGCCACCTACGCCTCCCTCGGACTCGGCACGCTCGAGCGCGCACACCAGGCCGGTCTTCCGAGGTGGGACCTGATCGTGGTCGACGAGGCGCACCGAACCTCGGGGCGGTTGGGCCTGGATTCAGCAGGAAGGTGCCCTACGGGTTGACGTGCGACCAGAACAGCGCCGTCAGCCCGCGCCGGTCGTCGTCCGAGAGCCTCGATGCCCACGCCGGTTCGGCCAGGACCTGCTGCAATGTTGACGTGCCCGAGCGCGGACTGGAGCAGGTGCAGCGCGAGCATCGAGGTCTCGGCGTGCTCCTTGTCCGGGCCGGTCAGGGCGCCGTCCTTGCCGTAGTGGAGCACGGTGTTCGCGCTGTTGCAGTTCTCCACGACCTGGAGGCCGGCGTGGGTCTCGCGGCGCAGGACGGGGTCGGCGAGGTGGTCGCACGCGAAGAGGATGCCGTCGACGACACCGGCTGGACCGATTCGGCCGATTCCACCGTCGTCCGGGCCCACCGGCAGTCCACCGGGGCACTCAAATGGGGGGATGCAGACCGAAACGAGCCGGCCGACCACGCACTCGGACGCTCCCGCGGCGAACTGAGCACCGAGATCCACCTGGCCTCAGAGGAGCTTCGGGGTTGACGCTGATCGCGACGATCGCGCGGTCCAGCCGGTGCGTCTCGTTGGTGGTGAGCTTCGCCAGCTGGGTGAGTGCGGGCTCCACCAGGATGACCCGGGAGCGCCGCGCGCCGTGGTCAGGCGACACGTGGCTCCTCACCGGCGAGGCGGGCGAGGTGGGTGTCGCGGGCGACCTCACACGGCATGCCGGACTCCGGCGAGGGGTAGCCGCGTTCGGCGATGTCCTCCAGCACGGAAGCGAGGACGTCAACCTTGGCGCGCTGGTCGGCCGCGTACTTGCGGACCGAGGCGGCGGCGGATTCGCCGAGCGGCTGGCGGTCGGGCGCGGCGGCCGGCTCCTGGCTCATCGAGGGCTTCCGGGGCGTCATCTGGCGTGTGTGCTCACGGTATCGCCGGGGCGCGGCACCGGTCTGCGGGACGGGCGAAACCCGCCTTCATGACACAAATGACACAGCTGAACAGTGACGCAGATGGTCATGACGACCTGGGAAAACAGGGGGTTGATGACACAGATCGACGCCGATGACACAGATACCGGACCCAGCTGGACCCAGGTGCGGGTGTCCACCTGGGTAAACGCCGGGCCCAGGCCCCAGTGGCCCAAGCGGGAACCAGGTTCGCACGGCGAGCTGATTCCCGCGCGGCGAGTTCGGCCGGGGTCATTGGCCAGCCTGCGACGAACCTTCCACAAGCTGGGGGACGACGTCCAGGATCGTCTGCCCGAACGGGGTCGGCGCGATCAGCACCCCGAGCGTGAGGCAGAGGGCCACGGTCGTCTTCTCGTCGAACCGGCTCCGGGAATGCGTACGGCGGCGCAGCCGCACGACGGCGATGATGGCGAGCAGCACCGCCACGTTGATGGTCACGATCACCTGCCCGGACTTCCCGTCAGGCCACAACTGCCTTGCGAGCACCGCATGTTCACTCCGGTGTTCTTCTGTAGCGCGAAGTGACCAAGAGCGCGCCGGGGTTGACGGGGGTTGGCGGCAAAGCGGCCCTGCTGACTTGATTGCGCAGGTCAGGGACGCGGCGGGTGCGGGTGAGCGAGGCCTGCGGGAGCGGGTGCGGACCGTGACGCCGCGGGCGGTCCGGCCGGGGCGCTCTGTCACGCGTCACGCTGTCACGCTCTGCTGTTTCAACTGATACCGAGTCTGGCCGTCAGCCACGGCCGGTAGTCCCTGAAGATTCTTCCGAGGCCGTCGGTCGCTCTGGCGGATCGAAGGGCTCGCCTGGGAGCCAGGCAGGGGAATAGTGGCCCGGGCCGTCCGGTTGCCGAAAGCACAAGACCCGCACGGCAGTTCGGGAGGGTTCATGGCGGTCCACGGCACGGTGGCCGCCGGTTTCGAGGGAGTACGGGAGGAGTTCGCCGCCTTCCTCGCGAGCGAGGAACACGCGCCGGGCGCACAGCTGGTGGTGCACCGGGGTGGCGAGCGGGTCGTGGACCTGTGGTCGGACGGGGTGACCGGGGAGACGCTGCTCGGCGTTTCCTCGTCCACCAAAGGCGCGGCGTACCTGGTGACCGCGCTCCTGGTCCAGGACGGCGCCCTCGACCTGGACCGCACCGTGGCCTCGTACTGGCCGGACTTCGCCGCCGAGGGCAAAGGTGGGATCACCCTGCGCGAGCTGCTCGCACACAGGGCCGGTGTGGTCGGCCTGGACGCCGGGTTCACCCCGCAGGAGCTGGCCGACGACCGGGCGATAGCGGCCCTGCTGGCCGGGCAGCGACCGTTCTGGCAGCCGGGGCAGTTCTTCGGCTACCACGGGTACGTGATCGGCGCGCTGGTCGGCGAAGTGGTGGTCCGGGCCACCGGGCGCACCCTGCAGGAGTGGTACGAGGAGCGGATCCGCGCCCCGTACGGCCTGGACATGTGGCTGGGCCTTCCAGAGTCCGAGGAGTGCGGTTCCTCAGCACGCTACCGATGCTGCCGACGCCCGAGCAGCAGGCCGAGATCGACGCCTCCCCGTACAGCCCGTACAGCCCGTACAGCCCGTACAGCCTGGGCGGCATCGCGTTCAACGAGCACGCGCCCGACAGCGTCGAACTGGAGGACTTCGCGAAATCGCGCCTGGTCCGCGCGAACGGCCAGGCGTCGGCGGGCGGCATCGGCTCCGCGCGCGGTCTGGCCGGCATGTACGCGGCGGCCGCGTTCGGTCTGAACGGGGACGGCCCGCTCCTGAAGCCGGACACCGCCGCCGAGTTCGCCCGGGTCCACTCCGAAGGCAATGACCTGGTGAGCGGCTCGCAGAAGGCCTTCGGCCTGGGCTTCAACACCATCGGCTGCCACTTCGACTCCGTCGGCGCCGGCGCCTTCGGCCACAGCGGCGCCGCAGGCTCCCTCGCCTTCGCTGACCCCCGCCAGGGCTACGCGTACGCGTACACCCGCCGCCGCTATGCCTACCCGGGCGGCGCGGCCGCGGAGAACAAGCGCCTGCTGTGGTCGGTGGTCCGGGCGCTCGGGTGACGCGAGTGGGGTGCGCTGCGGAGATCCGGACCGTCCCCACGGGTGGCTTCGGCTTCCTCGAGGGCGGCGGCCGCATCTGGGTGGGTCATGCCCCGGGCGCGCCGGCGGACCGTGCGGCGGCCGGCGCGCCCGGTCGACCGGCTCACGGCGCGCGGCCGCCGGCGGTGTCGGGGTACGGGGGTGCTCACACGAGCCTCCGAATCGTCGCGGAAGAACGAACGGATGACGGATCCGCCGCGCACTGGGCGCAGCGGATGACATGAGCCAAAGCACGCTGGTTGTCACCATGGATGGACGCTGACCTGCGTCTTCTAGTCAACGAAGCTCACTTTTGTCACTGGGTCGGCGCGCAGCATGTCACCAACAGCGCGGGAAGCGCAGTTGCCGTCACCAGGTTCGGTCCTTCAGCCCACCTCGCCCAACTGCAAGAGGTCACCCGGTGGCGGCCAGCCGATGCCGAAGCTCCTCTTCTGAGACGTCTTCCAAGTGGGTCAGAAATACCCACATGTGACCCGAAGGATCTTTGAGGATGACGGTGCGGTCACCGTGAAACATGTCTGTCGGCGGCTGGAGGATCTCGGCGCCGGCAGCCTCTGCGCGCGCCGCCAAGCTGTCGACGTCCGGCACAAAAACATGCAGCGTGACGGACGTTCCTCCCCCGAGCGAGGCCGGCGCGGCGAAGGAGCCGACCTCCGACTCGTCCGCGCCGGCGTCGCCCAGCATCAGCGCCGACCGTCCGATTGTGATCTCGGCGTGCAGAATCCCGCCGCCCGGAGCATCGACCCTGAAGTCTTCACGGGCGCCGAACGCCCGCTGGTAGAAATCGATCGCCGCGGCAGCGTCATCGACCATGATGTGCGGGATCACGGCATAGCGATAACGGTCGGGGATGTCGACGTGAGCTGTGCGCTCGGTCATGGCGAACCTCCTTGAAGGCACCGCTGGTCAGTTCCTGCGGCTCTGGAACGAACCTAGAAACTCAAGCTTGGTTGAGGTCAAGCGCCGCTGTGGCCCCTTCCCGTGCCTATCTGCTCGGGCTGTTGTCGGATGTCAAGCGCAAGAACTGCTGGCAGCTGGCCGAACACGCCGGCCACGTGCGACCCGGGCCGATGCAGCGCCTGCTGCGCTACACCCGCTGGGACGCCGATGCCGTTCGTGACGACCTGCGCACCTACGTTGCCGACCACCTCGGCACCGCCGGCGGTGTGCTGATCGTGGATGAGACCGGCTTTGTGAAGAAGGGCCGCACCTCAGCGGGGGTGCAGCGGCAGTACACCGTCGAGAACTCCCAGGCCGGCGTGTTCCTCGCCCTGGCCGGCAGCCGAGGGCGGGCCCTGATCGACCGCCGGCTCTACCTGCCCGAGCACTCGTGGTGCACCGATGACGAGCGCCGCCACGCGGCCGGGATACCCCAGACGGTGCAGTTCGCGACCAAGCCCCGCCTGGCCGAGGAGGTGATCGCCGCCGCGCTGGACGCCGGCATCACCGCCTCCTGGGTGACCGGCGACGAAGCTTACGGCCAGGACCCGCGGTTGCGGACTGCCCTGGAGGCGCGCGGCATCGGCTAGATGCCGGCCGTGGCCTACTTCCCTCGGGTCCGCATCAATCACGGCCGCACTCCTGCCCGCGCCGATGTCCTCGCCCAGCGTCTACCCGCCACGGACTGGCAGCGGCGCAGCGCCGGACCCGGTGCGAAGGGCCCGCGCTACTACGACTGGGCCTGGATCCACATCGGCAGCGACAGCCACCGCCATCAGCTGATCCGCCGCAACCGCACCAGTGGTGAACTCGCCTTCTCCCTGTGCTGGTCCCCCACCACGGTGACGCTGTCCGAACTGGTCCGCGTCGCAGGTGCACGCTGGAGTGTCGAGGAGTGCTTCCAGGCCGCCAAGAGCCACGTCGGCCTCGACCACTACCAGGTTCGGCACTGGACCTCATGGCACCGGCACATCACGCTCGCCATGTTCGCCCTGGCCTTCCTGACCGCCTCGCCGCCAGCGCGGCCCCCAACCGGCCCGCCGACCCGCACCACCCAGCCAGCAGCAACGACCTGATCACCTTGACTGCCCCGAGATCCGCCATCTGCTCGCAGCCGTCTTCGACCCACCGGCCGTGACCGCAGCCAGACTGCTGCACGGGCCCACCTGGCGCAGACGCCACCAGGCAACAGCCCGTCGCAGCCACTACCGACGACGGTCCACCGATGAACTCGCCTGATTTTGCACCGCAGTTGACTCGAGAAGCACTTCCATCTCCCTTGGTCGCGAGGGAGACCACGCCGGTAGAGTCGGCTGGACGTCACCACCCTGGGGGGAACTGATGACGGCAGCGGATGCAGTGCCCATAGTCTTCGTTCACGGGACGCGCTTCAGCGCGGGGCAGTGGAGCGTGCAGCTTGCTGCACTCCGGGACGAATTCCCGGTAGCCGCCGTCGACCTGCCCGGCCACGGGGAGCGCTCGGCTCAGGCCTGGAGCCTGAGCAGTGCGACAGAGATCATCGCTTCCGCGGTGGACTCGCTCGACCGTGGGCCAGCTCTGATCGTCGGGCACTCGCTCGGCGGATACGCCTCGCTGGAGTTCGCGCGGCGTCATCCAGAACAACTGCGCGGGCTGATCCTCGCGGGAGCCAGCGCCTCCACCCGCGGCATTTGGGCAGCGCCATATCGGTGGGTAGCCAGGCTGGTCCCTCGCATACCGGCGGACTGGCTGGCCCAGTGGAACGACCGGTTACTGCGGCGGCTCTACCCGCCAGAAGTGGTGGAGGCGACCATCCATTCCGGCTACGCCTTCCATACCCTGCCAGCAGCCTGGGGCGAGGTCCTGGGACGCTTCGACGCGGGTGCGATGCGTTTTGTGGAGGCTCCGGTACTGATCCTGAACGGCGAGAAGGACGCCGTCTTCCGGAGCGGCGAGGCGGACTTCGCCCGCGCACATCCCCACGCTCGGGTCGAGTTGATCCCGCGCGCAAGACATCTCGCGAACTTCGACGACCCAGACTCCTTCACTGATGCCGTTCGCCGCTTCGCTCGGCAGCTCCCTGCCGTCAGCTGAGTGCGCCATCACCGGGGCACCGGCACCCCGTGCCCACCAGCCAATTGCAGTGCTCAGCCACGAGTCGCTGGGTGGATTACAAAACCGCACTGGAGTACTAGGCGGCCTTTCGGCCTTGACCGCCAGGTCTTCCGCCGACGGGGAGCGTTGAATCCGGCGCTCGCCGCGGCGACGCCGAAGCCGACGTTGATGGCCGGTAAACAACCACCCGAAAGGGCGCGGCAGCCGGAAGCGGCCTGGCTCATCTGCCGTTGGCCACAGCAGTGGGCGGGGCATCGGCCGCGGAGCGGTCAGCACTCATGGGCGGCAGATCGCCCGTTGTGACATCGACGAGGTCATGGCGCCATGCGGCTTCGTCGGCCAGAGTGCCGGTCGCCCGGTAATGGCGGACCTGTGGCGCGTCGGACAGGGCCTCGGCGGCCTCGGCGACCGGCACCGGCCGAAAGCCCAGCCGTTCCCACACCGGTTCGGCGCCCGTGGAGAACACATACGCGGTGCGCCCGCCCTGCGTGGCCGCTTCCGCGAGAACGCGCCGCACCAGCCGCCACGCGGCTCCGCACCCCCGAAGATCAGGGCGGACCGCGACGCTGCGCAGCAGCACGCAGTGGCCCTGTAGCTCCAGGCCCACGGTCGCGGCCGGCCCGGCCGCATCCCTGGTGAGCCAGTAACGAGTGCCGGGCGCCAGGACGTCCTGGGGCGAGAGCCCCTGGCCCACGAGGAAAGCCGTGATCTCCTCCCGGTCCTCGGGGCGCGCTTCGGGCAGCGGCAGCGGCTTGGCGTAGCAGCGACTGAGCGTCTTGTGCTGGTAGGGCGGGTAGTTGGGGATGAGGGTGTAGCCGGCGCGGGTGTACAGCGCGATGGCCTCGGGCTGGTGGACGGCCGTCTCCAGGCGTATCTCGGGGTGGCCGAAGACGGTGGCGGTGCGTTCGGCCACGGCCAGGAGACGAGCGGCTATTCCCCTGCCACGCACCTCTGGAGTGACGTACATGCGCTTCAGCTCGGCAGCGGTGTCCGGGAACGGGAAGGGCTGCACGGCGCAGCAGCCGACCGGCCGGCCGTCGACTTCGGCGAGCAGGAAGCGGATCCCGGGGTTGATGTGGGCGCCGCCGGTGCAGGGCTCGTCCGGGTAACGGGCCGCGAGGTCGGCGTCGAGGTTGCGTACCAGCTGCTGGATCCTCGAGTCGCCGGCCACTGCGGCGGTGATGACGGGGTCAGGAGAGGTCACAGGCTGTGGTTCCCTTCGAGGATCAGGTCGAGCTGGGTTTCCAGGACGCGCCGCTGGAGGTCGGGCGGATAGGCGTCCGGGTCGGTCACGGCGTTCAGGGCGAGGCCGTCCAGACAGGCGACGAGGCTGCGCACCCTGGCTTGGAGATCGGCCGGTTCCAGGCGGTCAAGACAGGCGGTCTGCACCAGAGCGGTCAGGCGGCTGATCCAGGAGGCATGGCTGCGGATGTGCTCGGTGAGCAGTGCGGGGTCGTGGCGGGTGCTGAGGAGGAACTGGGACCAGACAACGGCCTCCAGACGCCGCTCGGCATCCAGGGGCAGGGCCTGCTCGGCCACGGCGTACAGCGTGTCGCGGGCGTTCTCGCCGACGGGAAGAGTGTCGATGCGCGCCGCCATCCGATGGTGCATCTCGGTGCGGGCATGGGCCAGCAGCGCTTTCTTGTCGGCGAAGTAGTGCGTGACCATCCCCGTGGTGCAGGCCGCCGCAGCGGCGACCGCGCGCAGGGTCAGGCCCTCCAGTCCGCTGTCCGAGACGACCCGCCATACAGCTTGGGAGATCGCCTCCCGCCGCTCTTCGTGGTCCACCTGTCTCGGCATCCGCCACCCTTTACATAACAGTTGTTGCGTAACGGCTGCTACGTTAGCACGGTCGGGTCTGGCCACGGCGGCCTGGCATGTGGGCCAGGGGGCCGTGGTCACGTCCTCGACAGCCCACGAAAAGGAAATGCCCTGAGCCGCGAGATCCGCGCCGCGGCGATCCCCTTGCTGGTGGGAGCGGCGCCGATCGGTCCGTGCAGTTGTCTATGGGACGGTCCCGGTACCGGGTTCTGTGGGCACACTGCAGACTGGGCGCATGACAGCGACATCGATGAGCAAGGGCGGCAACCTTCCCGTCGCCGCCAAGGCGGTGCAGGTCGAGCTCGGCTGGTCCGGGAGCCCTGGTGCGCCGGACGCCGATGCTTCCGCGCTGCTGCTCCGTGCCGACGGGCGGGTGAGGGGCGACGGGGACTTCGTCTTCTACAACCAGCCCCAGCATGCCTCGGGTGCCGTGCGTCATCTGGGGAAGCGGCGGGACGGTAGCGGTACGACGGACACCGTCGGCGTGGATCTTGGGGCCTTGGAGCCGGAGATCGAGCGGGTCGTTCTCGGCGCTTCCGCGGATGGGGGCACCTTTGGCCAGTTGTCCGGTCTGCGGCTGCGGCTGCTGGATGCGCGGACGGGTGGACAACTGGCGTCGTTCGAGATGGAAGCAACGACGGAGACTGCGTTCATCGGCGGAGAGCTGTACCGGCGGGCCGGTCAGTGGAAGTTCCGCGCGGTGGGACAGGGGTACGCGTCGGGACTTGCGGGCCTGGCCACAGACTTCGGGATCAGCGTGGATGAAGAACCGGGCGCCACGGCGTCGAGGGCTTCCTCAGCGGCCACGCCCGCCCCCACGTCCCCGTCCACGCCCGCCCCTGCCGTCGCGAGCGCTGCGCTCCGGCCTGCCTCTCCCACCACGCCCCGGGCTTCGATGACCCCCGCCCCGGACGCCTCCTCCCCGCGTCTCGTCAAGGGCGAGGAGCAGTTGCCGGTGGACATGCGCAAGCGGCTCTCTCTGCGCAAGGAGCAGGTGGCCGTCAGTCTTCGCAAGCACGGGGCTGCGGGAGTGACCGCGCGCGTCATCCTGGTCCTGGACGCCTCCGGGTCGATGTCGTTCCTGTACTCCAAGGGTGTCGTGGCCGACGTGGTGGAGCGGATGGCCGCGGTGGCCGCGCAGCTCGACGACGACGGTGAGATGCAGGCATGGACGTTCGCGTCGCACCCGGCCCGGCTGCCGGACCTCGCCCTGGGTGACCTGCCGGAGTGGCTGCAGCGTCATGTCCGGGTCGGTGAACTGGCGTTGTTCCGGCGCAAGAAGCCGCGGAAGGGTCTGCTGCCGGGCCAGGTGGACATGCGCGCGGTCGGGGTCCAGAACGAGGAGCAGAAGGTGATCGCCGAGGTGCGGACTTACGTCCGTGAGCACCCGGCGGCAGCCCCCACGCTGGTGCTCTTCTTCTCCGACGGCGGCGTCTACCGAAACAAGGAGATCGAGACCGAGCTGCGGGAGGCGGTGGACGAACCGGTCTTCTGGCAGTTCGTCGGACTGGGTCGCTCCAACTACGGTGTGCTGGAGCGGTTCGACACCCTGCCGGGCCGGCGCGTCGACAACGTGGGGTTCTTCGCCGTCGACGACATCAGCGGCGTACCGGATGCGGAGCTCTACGACCGGCTGCTGTCCGAGTTTCCGTCGTGGATGCGCGAGGCACGGCGGCTGGGCATCATCTGAGCCAGCAACCGGTCCGGACGAGGGGTGAGGACCCAGAGCTGCAGAGGTGCCTGAACCCCCGCCGCACGCGGGCGGGTGTGCGTCTGCTGAACTTCGAACAAAGTAGTCAACTTCGAGCCACGTTCGACCCTGGACCTCAAACGTCAAGGAGTCTGATCTGAACCGGAGTCGGCTGCCTGCTGATCATCAGGAGTCAGGGTCACCAATAGATCGACTCCTTTGGCCGACTGGGGGCACATGGTTTGGGAACGTTTGCCGCGTTTGAAGGTTGCGGGGGTGGTGTGTGCTCTCGCTGTTGGGGCCGGGTGCTCGGGAGGGGAAGCGTCGCCCCCTGGCGCTGCAATGTCTGACGAGGCTCGGTCCTACCTGTCCACCGCGTTGACCGTCATGGAGGACAACGCACTTCGCCGCGACGATGTCGACTGGGGTGACATACGGCGAACAGCCTTCACCGAAGCCGGTAACGCGCAGCGTCCTGCCGACACCTATCAGGCCGTTGAGGCAGCCCTGGGCAGATTGAGAGACGGGCACAGCGGCTTCTACGACCCGAAGAGGGCGAAGGAGTTGTCCGGGGACGAGCAGGTCCGCCAGCCGGTGGAAGGGCGGGCGCTGCCCGGCCGCGTGGGGTATCTGTCGCTCCCCGGAGTGAAGGGATCTGAGAGAGTCTTTCAGCAGTACGTGCGGGAAGGACGAGATGCCGTGGCGAAGGCCAATCGTCCGAACGCCTGCGGCTGGGTGATCGACCTCCGCCGCAATCGCGGTGGCAACATGTGGCCGATGCTCGCCGTCGTGGGACCGATCCTCGGTGACGGCGACGTCGGATCATTCGTCGATGCGGACGGCAAGAAGACGGTGTGGTCCCTTGAGAAGGGCAGCCCTCGTCTGGACGGTGATTCCACCGGCTGGGGAACAAGTCCTCCAATAGGCGGCGGATCAGCCCCTGTTGCGGTGCTCACCAGCCGTTCCACTGCCAGTTCCGGGGAGGCGGTGACCGTGGCCTTCCGCGGGCGCCCTGATACGCGCTCCTTCGGCGAGGACACCACAGGCATCCCCACCGGCAACGCACAGCATCGACTGTCCGATGGGGCGATCCTCAACCTGACAGAGGTGATGGATGCCGACCGCACGGGGCGCGCATACGACAGTCCCATTCCGCCTGACCAGCCAGTCGTCGACAACCTCGGGCGCGGGGGAAGCAAGGATCCCGTCTTGGACGCGGCAACGGAATGGTTGTCCGAGCAGCCCGGCTGCGCGTAGGCGGATCCGTGTCCAGCCTGGGACCCAAAGCTACTCAAAACCCGGGGATCGAAAACAGACACTTACGACAGCTACCTGCCGCCGCAGGCCACACGTTGTACACCTCTCCTGACCGGTCCACGACGGGCGTGGGCCCGTCTCAGCCGCCACAACAACGCAGGCTTGCCCACAGTCGCCTTGACCTTGCCCGCGCTGCCTGGAATGGCAGGCCCTAATCAGGTCCGGAAGCAGGAGAGCCAGCCGCCGGCCCCCTGGTTTACCTGCGCCGCCTCCGGTTTCCTGGCGCTCCTGCTCCTGGCGCTCGCGTTCGGCTTGTTCGGCCTGCCACTCCGCTTCGAGCGTGCGGGCCTTGCAGTCGTCGCACAGGTGCGGGTGACTGTCCCCGCGGCCCCAGTCCAGGGTGGTGCTCGTCTTCCACCGGTCGTCGGTGAGCTTGGTCCGGCAGTCGGCGCACACCGAGCGCCGGGCTTCGCGTTCGGCTGCTTCCTGCGCTTGGCGGCGTCGCGCCTGTTCGGCGCGGCGAGCGAGGGCGGCGTCCCGGCGGGGGTTGCCGATCGCGTCCCAGAGGTTCTGACCGGTCCTCGCGGCCGAAGCGCCAGAACGCGGGCCCGGCCGGGCCGTGCTCGCGCAGCAGCTCCAGCGTGGTCGCCACGATCGGCATCTTCCCGTTGCAGATGCGTAAGCCGCCTTCGGCCCACTGGCCCTGCCAGTGCTCGCGGGTGAGGTCGGCGACCTTCTCCATCTGCTTCAGCGCGGGCCGCGGGCCGACCTGGTTGAAGACGAGCAGGACCGGCGGGTGCGACGCGTCGCCCCACTGCGGATCGGGAGCGGACCAGCGGTGCGCCACATCGGCTTGGCCTGGCCGTCGGTGTCCTTCACCTTCCGGTGAAGTGGCGCATGTACTTGTCGAACTTCGCCGCTGTCTTCGCGGCGTCCTCGGTGCAGTTGTCGGCCTCGATGAACAACAGCGGCAGCCCCACCTCGGGGGCGATGAGGACGATGTCGGCCCGCGCGCCTCCTACGCCGGGGTTCTTCCACGTGCCAGTCGCCGGAAGGGCGCCTTCGGTGGCGTAGGAGGTGATGCTGCCGATCCCGTCGGGCGCGCCGACCCAGGCCTGGGCTGCCGCGATGGCTTCGGCCGGTTCACCGGCCACCAGGTGAAGGTCGGGCTTCGGGCGGATCAGCGCGATGACCGTCTCGTTCACCGTCATCGCGTCCCACTGCGTCGGGCGACGACAGCAGTTTGCGGCGCTCGCGCGGCTGCTCCAGCTGCGACACCAGCAAACCGGCGCCGATCAGCGCCAGTACGCAGGCGGCGCCGACGAACAGGCCGGTGCGGATGGAGGCGTAGGTGTCGTCGTGCTTGCTGGACACCAACATCACCGGGTCGGTGGGCAGGCCGAGACGGCGGGCCGTGTTCCGCGTGTACTCGGGCGCGCTTTGTGCCGGGCTTGGAAAGGTCGGTCACCCCCTCCTCATCGTCGCCACCCCGGACGGCGAAGGCGTCACCGTCCTCGCAGGAAGGGAAGGAAGCCACCTCGCGCAGGGGAGCGCAGCAGGCGATCGTGACCCGGGCGGTGTACTCGGCGAACCTGCGCCGGTCGCTGACGTAGCCCTCGTCGAAGGCGTAGACCTTCGCAACGCCTCTCGTCGCCTTGAAGTCGGCCGCCGCCCGGGCGAGCGGGACCTCCTCCGGCAGTGTCACGTGCATCTGGGCCCGGGTGAGGTCGTTGGTGGTGTGCTTGGTGTACTGGTCTTGCAGCCCGGAGAACAGCATCTGCAGGGCGATGGCGCCCGCCACCGCGACCGCGATGCCGTTGACCAGGCGAGCGGCCGTTCCGTTGCTCAACTGAAGTCGGCGGATGGCCAGTTGCCAGGCGACCCCGCCGGATCCGAGCCGGTTCACAACCCTCTCCACGACCCACGGCAGCAGCGCGGTCACCCCGCCGAGCAGCAGCAGGACACCACCGATGACCAGGTACTGGTTGAACTCCCCGCTGCCTCGGCCCTTGCCGAGGCAGCGGGGAGAGCAGTCCGAGCCCGCCCAGCGGCAGCCAGCCGGCGCCGCGGGGGCTTCGCGGTGCGCACCACTCCGAGCGGCTCGATCACCACGCCCCGCAGGGTGACCAGCACGGCGGCCGCCGGGACCGCGACCGCGACGAACAGGGCGAGCACGGGGGTGGGAGTCAGATAGCTGGGGAACACGCTCACGTCGAACAGGTCCACGGACCCGGCGAGGTCCCGGCCGATCAGGAAGAAGACCGTGCCGAAGGCCAGGCCGGCCACGGAGCCGGCGAAGGCCTCGCCCGCGGCGATCCGCCGGGTCATCCGGCTGTCCGAGCCCACCAGCCGCAGGGCTGCGAGTCGCCGGTCGCGGCGCTCGCCGCCGAACCGCACGGCCGCGGCGATGAACACGCCGACCGGCGTCAGCAGCACCAGGAACACGACAAGGGCGAGCAGGACCAGGACGGGGTCCGTCTTCTCCGAGGGCTTGTACCCTGCGCCGAACCGGTCGATGCGTTCGACCAGGCCGCTGTCCTCCTTGACCACGAGGTCATCGGCGCCGCGGTAGAAGGCGAGTTCCTGGGCACCGATCAGTCCGGGTTCGGCGATGGTGCCGACGATCCGCTCCGGCAGCCGCTCGCGCAGCATCTTCCCCTCGCCGGACTCCAGCAGCCGCTTCAGCACGGGGGAGACCACCATCTCGCCCACCCCCGGAAACCTCGAGCCCCCCGGCGGCAGGGGTGCCTTGGGTCCCTCGGGCTGCAACGCCCGCCCGCGCACCTCCTTGTCATGGAAGGCCGTCCCGGCCTCGCCGACCAGCAGCGTGTCGTCCGCCTTCGGCAGCGGCGACTCGCTGGCCATATACGTGAGGTCGGCGCGCGCCTCCTCCCGGTCGTGCCGGACGGCCGGCGCGTTCGGGACCGTGGTGGACAGCAGCAGCAGTGCCACGCCGAGCCCCACGCCGACTGCGGGGAGGAGCATCCGCACCCGCCCCTCCCGCCCGCCGGTGAAAGCGAACCTGGCTCCCATGCTCAGGTCACGAGACCACTGGCGCACCTTCATATGGCCCGCTCCATGTCCCGGGACATGCCATCGCGTACGACGATCTCGCGGTCGGAGTAGGCGGCGACCCGGGCCTCGTGCGTGACGAGCACGACGGCCGCGTTGGTGGAGCGGGCCGCCTCGATGAACAGCCCCATCACGCGCTCGCCGTTGAGCGAGTCCAACGCGCCGGTAGGCTCGTCGGCGAACAGCACCCGGGGGTCGGTGACCAGCGCCCGGGCCACGGCCACCCGCTGCCCCTGACCGCCGGAGACCTCGCCGGGCCGCTTCTTGCGCAGGTCGTCGACCTCCAGCCGCTCCATCCACCGGAGCGCGGACCGCCCGGCCTCCTTGCGGGAGGTGCCGTTCAACCGCAGCGGCAGCGCCACGATCTCCACACAGGTCAGCTCGGGCACCAGCTGACCGAACTGGATGACGAAGCCGAACTCTGGGCGGCGCAGCGCACTGCGCTGGGCGTCGTTCATGGTGGCCAGCTCACGCCCGTTGTACGTGATGGGCCCCGGAGTCGGGCGTCACGATCCCGGCGAGGCAGTGCAGCAGCGTCGACTTGCCGGATCCGGACGGGCCCATCACGGCGACGACCTCACCGGGGTGGATGGAGAACTCGGCACCGTCGAGCGCGGTGGTCGGCCCGTACGCCTTGCGCAGGCCCTGGGCAGCCAGCAGAGAGCCTGGAGGAGGAACACGGGTCACGCGGTCACCGCCTCGGCGAGCTTGTCCAGACGCGCGGCGGTCAGCTCCAGCCACCGCAGATCCGCTTAGAGGTGGAACAGGGCGTGGTCGCAGATCAGCTGGTCGGCCAGGTCGCCCTTGCGCTTGCGGTCGGTCAGGATCCGCATGCTGCGCAGATGTTCGGAGCGCTGCGTGTCGAGGATGCCGGCCGCGTCCCGGTGGGTCAGCAGCGCGAGGACGACCTTGCTGAACAGCAACGACTGCAGGTACGGCTCGGGTTTCTCCGGCGTCGCGAGCCAGCGCTCGACGTCGGAGATCCCGGCGTCCGTTATCGCGTACCGCTTGCGCTCGGGCCCACCGCCCGCCTCGATGCCGTCGACTTCGACGAGGCCGTTCTTCAGCAGCCGGGACATCGTCGAGTAGACCTGGCCGTAGTGCAGCGGCCGGTCATGACCGAATTTCTCGTCGAAGACCCGCTTCAGGTCGCAACCATGTCGCGGACCGGACTCCAGGAGCCCCGGAAGGGTACTGCCGATGGACATGCCCAGCACGCTGCACACCATGTATACGTGGCATGTATACGCGCAGTGTTTAGACCATGGCGTGGGGTACGCCCGTGCAGGTGGCGGGCCTTGGTCACGCTTTTGATACGAGTGGCCCACCTCTTCGGACGGGGGCCGGGTGTGCCCTTGGGTAGCCACCCGGTCCTCCGCCAGCGCCTCCCAAGATCTCGGCGTCTACAGTCACCCGCCGTCCGCCACTCGGCGGGCGCGGGGCGGCGTGCGGCCGCTGGTCTGTTCCGGGATCACGTGGAGCGCCGTGTCAGGGGCACGGAGGGAGCGGGCCTCGACGTCTCCGCCTGCCGCGGGAGGCAATCCGTGAAGACGATCATTGCTTCAGATCCCTCGTCACGGTGAGCGGGCTTCGGGGCTGAGGAACCCCTGGGCCAGATGATGCATCTGTACACCCGAGGTGCCTGTCATCTCCGGTGAGCGCACAGAGCAGACGTCAGCGATCTGTTGTCCTCGTGCCGGTGCGGCGGCTCGCGCAGCCCAGCACCCGTCTCCGCCGGCTCTGGCCAGCAGGGTTGGGACGGAGGCGAGCGCGGCCAGGAACGTACCGGACAGCACGGGTGCAGTTGCCTCGCCGAAGGTGAACACAGCGGCTCTGACCAGCCACATCACAAGGAAACCGGGGGACGCCGCACGTGCGCATCGCCTTCCTGCTGCACAACGCCTACGCGATGGGCGGCACCGTACGGACGAGCATGACACTCGCCGACACGCTCGCCGGGCGACATCAGGTGGAACTCGTGTCGGTCTTCCGGCACCGCGAAACACCACGGCTGGGACGGTCGCCGGAGGTGCCGCTGCGGGCCCTGGTGGACCGGCGCGAGGGATTCGCGGACGCGGCGGACCCCCTCGCCCGGCGGACCGGGGAGGTCTTCCCGAAGGGGGACAGCCGCTCGCACCAGTACCACCGGCTCGCCGAGCAGCGGGTCATCGACTGGCTCCGGGAGACGGACGCCGACGTCGTCGTGGGCACCAGGGCCGGACTCAACGCGCTGCTGGCCCGCTTCGGACCACGACATGCCGTGCTCGTCGGCCAGGAACACCTCACCCACGACAACCACTCGCACCGGCTGCGGACGGAACTCCAACGCTGGTACGGCGGTCTCGACGCGCTGGTCACCATGACCGAGGCCGACGCGCGCGCCCACCGGCGCGGCATGCGGCTGCCGCGCACCCGGGTGCTGGCCATCCCCAACAGCGTCCCCGAACCCTCGGTGCCGCCGGCCGACGCGGCGGCCAAGGTCGTCGTCGCGGCGGGACGGCTGGCCCGCGTCAAGCGGTACGAGATGCTGGTCGACGCGTTCGCCCTGGCCGGTGCGGCCTGCCCCGACTGGACCCTGCGCATCTACGGGGACGGCGCGGAACGCGCCCGGATAGCCGACCGGATAGCCCACCACGGCCTGAGCGACCGGGTCTTCCTGATGGGTTCGGCCACTCCCATCGAGGCCGAGTGGGCCAAGGGCTCCATCGCCGCGGTGACCTCCGCGCACGAGTCGTTCGGGATGACGATCGTGGAAGCCATGCGCTGCGGCCTGCCCGTGGTGAGCACCGACTGCCCCCACGGGCCCGGCGAGATCATCCGCCACGGTGTGGACGGCTGTCTCGTCCCACGCGACAGCACCCGGGGCGTGGCCGACGCACTGCTGGCACTGATGCGGGACGACGGACGGCGTGCGGAGATGGGAAGGGCCGCCCTGGCCAGTGCGGCGAAACGATTCACCCCGGAGGGCGTCGCCGACCGCTACGAGCGGCTGTTCAGCACCCTGGTGGAGGAGCGGGCCGAGCGGTCCGCTCCACCGCCCGGACCGGCCGACTGGCGCGACCGTGCCACCGTGCTCGCCGCGACGGCAGGCATCCTCGCCCGCGGAGCGGTGCGCCGCGGGCGGCGCAAGCTGGGGTGGGTCGGATGAACGCGGATCGCACAGCGGCCTCGTCGGCACAGCGGATGCTGTGGATCGTGGTTGCCGGGTTCTGTCTGCTGTCGGCCGTCCTCGTACCGCTCACCCTGCCGCTCGGCTGGGACGAGATCGTGTACGCCAGCCGCTTCGGCCCGTACGGTCCCGCGACCCCGTTCAGCGCCCCGCGTACCCGCGGGGTCCCCCTGCTGCTTGCTCCGGTCGCCTCCTGGAGTGACTCGACAGTGCTGCTCAGGGTGTGGCTGCTCCTGCTGGCCGGCGGTGCGCTCTGGCTGGGATTCCGGCCCTGGCTGCGCATCGTGCACCGCCCGTCGGCAGTGTGGGTGGCGGCCGGGCTGTACGGCAGCCTGTGGATCACCCTGTTCTACGCCGGTTCCGCGATGCCGAACCACTACACCGCGATGGGTGCCACCGCCGCGCTGGGCTGTTTCCTCGCACCGCGTCCCCGGTACGCGGGTGTCGCGGCAGGCCTGGCGGTGGTGACCCTGATGCGGCCCAACGACGGTGTGGCCGTCGCCGCGCCGCTGCTCCTGGCCGCCGTACTGATGCCCGCACTGCGCGGCCACGGCCGCCTCCGGGGGCGCCTGTCGGCCGTGGCGGCCGGAGTCGTGGCGGGTGCGCTGCCCTGGGTCGTCGAGGCCGAGGTGCGGTTCGGCGGGGTGCGGAACCGGCTCGCGGAGGCCGACGAGGTCCAGGGCGGTCTGCGGGCCGTCTTCTCCCCGCGCGCCCATCTCACCGCGCTGGACGGCCCGCTGCTGTGCCGTCCCTGTACGGGCGACAGCGTTCAGCTGCCCGTGACGGAGTGGTGGGTGCTGCTGCCGCTGCTGGTCGGCCTGGGGCTGTGGACGGAGCGCCGGGCGCGCAGGTCCGCCGCGCCGCTGTGGCTGTCCGTGGCGGTGGCGGTGGCCACGGCAGCCCCGTATCTCTTCCTCGTCCCCTACGCCGCGCCGCGGTTCCTGCTGCCGGCCTACGCCCTGCTGGCGCTCCCTGCCGCTGTCGGGCTCCTCGCCGTCGTCCACCGGGCCCGCACCCGCGGTTCGCTGCCGACAGCCGCGGTGCTCGCTCTGGCACTCCTCGGGCACTGGGGCATCCAGGTCGGTCTCGTCCACACTCATGCGGGCATCCAGCAGCGGGCCCGCGGGGACTGGGGCCGGATCGAGGGCGTGCTGCGCGAGCACGGGGTGCACCCGCCGTGTGTCCTCGCGGGGAACAGTTCGACGATTCCCATCGCCCACACCGCGGGCTGCTCCGTCACGGAGACGGATCCCCCGGCGCACCCCAGTGCGCTGGTCCTTCGCGAGCGGAAGCCACCGCACTGGGCCCGCGACTGGCCACGTTTTCCGGTGCCGGACACCTACAACCCAGGATGGACCGTCGTCGTGCGTCCATGACGGCCGGCTGTGCGGCTCAGGGCGGTAGGGCTATGCGGCCCCCGAGGTCCACTTTGGCGCCGACGGCTCCCGAATGCCTTCGCGTCCGGGCCCGAGAAGTGCAGCGCCCGGCGCATGCCCCACTCCATGTACGGCATCAAAGTACTGCTGGAGTACTACGGCGCGTATCGAGTCGTGATCAAACTGCCTGCTCCATACGGCGGTAGCGGCCCCCTGCGGCGACTCGCGTGAGATCATCCGTCCATGAGCAGCGACCTGGAAGTGAGTGCTCTGGCGATCAATGTCACGATCCCGCAGGCGCTCCGCTGGACAGACACTCGACGCGGTGAAGCGTTTACGCTGACCACACTCAACGTCCGGCTTCTCCCGGACGGTCACCTCGCTGTAAAGGCCTATGGCCGGCCAGTCAATGGTGGTCGGGGCGCATACGTCTCGTTCCCTGTCCCCGACAAACCCGAACTTGCGGCCCTGGTCGCCGACGCTGCCAGCCGTGCCGGGGCGTTGTGGGCCGCTCATCGTGGTCTCGGCTGAGCTCGGTTGCACTCTAAAGGCGGGCGGTGGCAGCCACGGGGCTTCGCCCTCGCGACGCGGCCTGGAAGGGTAGATCTTCTGACGTGACGCGAGTGCAATCGACGGATCCTGAGTGGGAGTTCATCGGGCGTACCTGCCCATCGGGGACTACGGTCCGTACCCCGAGCGGCTGCGGCAGCAGTTCGAGGGCGTGATTTGGCGGTTCGAGACCGGCTCGCCGTGGCGGGAGATGCCGCAGGAGTTCGGCGCCTGGGTCCACGTGCACAACCGCTTTCGGCAGTGGCGAGATGCAGGCGTTTTCGAGGCCCTGCTGGAGGGCGTGATCGCGGAAGCCACGAGCGGTGCGAGGTGGACCCTCGTCGGCCTTCACCTGCGCGCGTCGCTGATCTGGCTGAAGGACCTCACCCGGACCGGGGCCTGGGGTGGGGCGGTGCCCCGACCTGCTGCAAACCGCAGCCGGACAAGCCGGAATGCGGCGCAGCAGCGCTGCCGCTGACACCGTGGAACCGAGGTGCCTGGACGGCCAGTCGTATAGCGTGCCGGTACCTGCCGACGGGTGCAAGGGGTGTGTCGACACGGCGGCTGTACTGCCTGCGCTCCGAGCCGGGTTGCATCAGGTGAAGGACAGCAGCATCCTCGTTTGTCCGGTGGCCAGCGTTGTGCCGATGATGAAGAACAGTCCTTGAACGGCGCTGGTGAGGGGCATGCGCAGCCGTGCGTGGGCGTAGCACGACACGGCGAGTGCAGCGGGGATGATCCAGACCAGGGTCAGATGAAAGAACGGCACAGGCTGGTCACTTGTGGGCCCGTCTCCCGGTGGCTCCGAGCGCGACATCCCGAGCAGGAACGTGAACAGGGCAGCGCCGGCCAGGGCCAGCGCATCGGCTACCGCCAGGAGCAGCGCGACTGCGGCATCTGTCAGCCGGGAGGGCCGGCGATGCCCGGTGTCCTCGGTTGCTCTGCGGAGTCTCCTGGGTCGCCGACGCCTGTGAATGCGGTTTTGGACTCCCTGCCACCAGGTCACTGTTCGACTCCATCATGGAGGCAATGGTTCCGCCCCAGCCCGGTACGTAACGAATCGTGTTGCGTTGGGGAGGACATGCTGGGAGCCGCACCAGCGCAGGTCCTTCACCTTGGCGGGTGTCGGGTACGGCTCCGTCGACGTCTACGGCGGGCAACCGTACTGGCCTGCAGCACGCCTTGAGTTGGTTCACCTCAGCAGCATTCGCCGACCGGTTGGGGAGGCGGTCGGGGGTGCAGGCGGCTTGCAGATGTCCGCAAGGATGGCGTCATCGGGGGACGGCCCGCGGTTCTCGCGGTCCAGCCACGAGCTGAACACCGGCAGGGCAACTCCCACCGTCACCGCTCCGCCTCGAAATTACCCGTCCATGAAGATGCGGATACTGCGGCTACGGATTGATCGCGAGCTCCAGGTACGCCGCGAACAGCACCAGATGAACGCCTCCCTGCAGCGGCGTCGCCCGCCCTGGCACTACCGTCAGCGAGCTCACCACCACCGTCAGCGCGAGCAGCACCATGTGGGTGGGATCGAGGCCGAGGACGAGCGGGCCGGAGAGCCAGAGGGAGGCCAGAGCGACCGCCGGGATGGTCAGGCCGATGCTGGCCATCGCCGAGCCGAGCGCGAGGTTCAGGCTGGTCTGCACGCGGTCACGGTGGGCGGAGCGCAGTGCGGCGATCGTCTCGGGAAGCAGCACCAGCATGGCGATGATCACGCCGACGACGGCGTGCGGCAGATCGGCGGCCGCCACCCCGGACTCGATGGTGGGCGACACCCCTTTGGCCAGGCCCACCACGCCGATCAGCGCCAGGCACAGCAGTCCGAGGCTGATCAGTGCGGTGCGGGCGGAGGGTGCGTCGGCGTGGTCGTCCGCGGCGATCACGTCGCCCTGCCGGCTGACGGGGAGGAAGTAGTCGCGGTGCCGCACCGTCTGGGTCGCCACGAACAAACCGTACAGAACCAGCGAGGACACCGCGGCGAACGTGAGCTGCACGGTGGAGAACTCCGGGCCCGGCTTGCTGGTAGTGAACGTCGGCAGCACCAGGCTGAGCGTGGCCAAGGTGGCGACGGTCGCGAGCGCCGCCCCGGTGCCCTCAGGATTGAACACCGCCGTCCGGTGCCGCAGAGAGGCGGCCAGCAGACACAGCCCGACGATGCCGTTGCAGGTGATCATCACGGCGGCGAAGACCGTGTCCCGGGCGAGGGTGGAACTCTTGTCCCCGCCGTCCGCCATCAGGGTCACGATCAGGGCGACCTCGATGATCGTCACGGCAACCGCGAGGACGAGCGAGCCGAACGGTTCGCCGACGCGGTGGGCGACGACTTCGGCGTGGTGTACGGCGGACAGGACGGCTCCCGCGAGGACCAGCGTCACCAGGGCGACGACCGCGCCGGGCAGGTCCCGTCCCCAGGTGAAGGCCAGCAGGACGACCGCGAGCACCGGCACGAGGGACGTCCACCGGGTCATGAGCGGCCTGAGCAGAGCGATCACGGAGCGATCGTCGCCGAGGTGTTCGGGGTTCGCATCCCGGTCTGTGGCGCTGTCAGGAGGCCCCGCGCCCTCCGAATGCGGGGCCTTCGTGTCTTGTATGTCGCTACGCGACACCCTGGTCATCTCCTATACGTCGCAGGCCGTGAAGGACGGCCGCCTGGTGCACGGTGCGGCCATCTGCTCCGCGCACTCGGTCGTCTCGGGGTCGCCGCTGTTACGCAGGACGGCCTCGTGGGAGTCGAACTCGATCACTACGAGGTAGCGGTTCGATTGCCCCCGTCCGTGCGGATGAAACGGCGCGTGGGGCCCACGGCTGCGCTCCGCGAGGCGTTGTTCCGTCTCATGGGCCGGCTCCCGCATCTCGTCGATGCGGTCTCTCGATATCGATGATCCGCACGAACCTCGTGGGTGCGTCCACAGGTGTCTCTATCCGGCCGTGGTGCCCCGTTATGTTTTCGGCGGTTCCGCAACGGGACCGCTGGCCTCCGGGCCCGGCCCCCCCCCGGTCGGGCCAGCCAGCACCCACAGAAGCACCGGGAGAGGTGCTCCGCGCTTCGCTGCGCACCACTCCCGGTGTCACAAGTACCCCAAGCGGCCGCCCTCTTCCAGGCGCAGCATCGGGCTCTCGCGCTGCGCGGCGGTCTTGCCGGTGAAGACGAACGCTATCGGCGGGTAACCCGCGCGTCCGGCCGGCGGGTAGATCCGCGACCACAGCCGGAAGTCGTGCACGGCCGCTCCGTGGCGGCGGGACCCGGTGCCGGTGTTGACGGAGGCTCGTGTCGGGTCAGCCACGAGCGTCCGTCCCGGTCATCTCCATGTGTCCAGCGTGGTGCGTGACTCGGCCCCACGAGTGCCGCCGAATTTACGACGCCCGTGCCAGCCGCACGATCGCCGCGATCGACCGGTCGACGTCGGCCTCTGTCGTGGCGTGGCCGGATACCGAGATTCGCATCAGCCGCCGGCCGCGCCAGGTGGTTGCGCCCATCCAGCAGGTGCCGTCATTCTGCACTGCCTGCACGACGTGGTCGGTGCGGGCGTCGTCGCCGAAGCTGACGAGGACCTGGTTGAGCGTCACGTCGTTGACCACCTCGAAGCCCGCCCCGGACAGGCCGTCGGCGAAGCGGCGGGCGAGGGAGCAGCAGCGGTCCACGAGTTGGGCGACGCCGTCACGGCCGAGTTCACGCAGCGCCGCCCAGGTTGCGAAGCCGCGTGCGCGGCGGGAGGACTCGGCGGTGTAGTCGGCGCCGCCGGCCGGACTACCGTCGGCGCGGGTGAGGTAGGAGGCGGTGTACGACAGAGCGCCGGCGTGGACGGCGGGGCGGGAGCAGAAGGCGTAGCCGCAGTCGTAGGGCACGTTAAGCCACTTGTGGCCGTCGCAGGCCCAGGAGTCGGCCAGTTCGACGCCGTCGACGAGGTGGCGGGTCGCCGGGCTCGCGGCCGCCCACAGGCCGAAGGCGCCGTCGACGTGCACCCAGCCGCCGTGGGCGTGGGTGAGCTCGCAGGCGGTACGGAGGTCGTCGCAGGCGCCGGTGTTCACGTTGCCCGCCTGGGTGCAGACGATCGCCGGCGTGTCCGGGTCGGACGCCAGCACGCGGCGCAGGTCGTCGGTGTCGAGGGCGCCGCGTCCATCGGTGCGGACCGTCTCCAGGCAGTCGGTGCCCAGGCCGAGCAGCCGCAGCGAACGATCGATGGTGGCGTGCCGCTCCTCGCCCGCGACCGCCCGCAGGCGCGGGGCGCCGCCCAGCCCCTTTCGCCCGACGTCCCAGCCGGCCTCGGTGAGCAGATGCTGCCGGGCTGCCGCGAGCCCTGCCGTGTTGGCCGCCTGCCCGCCGGTGACGAACCCCGTGGACGCCGTGGCCGGGATGCCGAGCAGGTCCTTCAGCCAGCCGCCCGCCGCCTCCTCGGCGGCGAGGGCGGCGGGCGAGAGCGCTGCGTTGAAGGCGTTCTGGTCCCATCCGGCCGCGAGGATCTCCGCGGCGGTGGCCGCGGGCAGCGCCCCGCCGACGACGAACCCGAAGAACCGCGGCCCCGCGGTGGCGACGAGTCCGGTCTCGGCGGCGGCAACCAACTCGTCCACCACCGTGAGCGGGTCGGCGGGCGAGCGGTCCAGCGGGCGGGAGAACGCGGCGCGCAGAGCTGCGTAGTCGACGGGCCGCGCCACCGGCCGCTCGGACAGCGAGCGGCGGTAGGCGGCGGCGTGCTCGGCAGCGCGATGCAAGATCCTTGTCAGCTCGTCCATGGCCAGACCGTAACCACCCCTCGAGCGGCCGGGAACGGCCAAAGGGGGGACATTGGACTTCTCTCCGGTCCCTCAGCCCCGCGTGTTCCGCGCGCCGCGCGGTGATCCGTACCGGCGGTTCGGGATCCAGTGTGCGCCGGATCGGGGAAGGCCGTCCGACCGCCACGGGAGGGACGGCGAACCGAGTGCGGCCGTTACCCACGCGCTCACTGCACTGAGCGTTCCAGAGCACCCCGGTGATCGGAAACCCACTGACAGGCCGCCTGGACTTGCCTCACCGCCCCTGCGTCACGGAGCCGGGCCATGGCGACGTCACCGGCATCGGCCTGGGTCTCGATGCCCCGCCAGCACCGGTCCTGCCACCACAAGATCGTGGGCACGAGACGTCGCCGGTCCGACAACTCGTAGCTGTCGACGATCAGCCTCATGCGGCGCGCTGCCTCCTGGACGTCGGTGACCGAAGGGCCCAGATCGAGGTACTGCCAGCAGACATGAGCGATGTCGTGGATCCGCGCGCCCGGTGCCGCAAGGTCCCAGTCGATGAACGCCACTGGCCGAAGCTCGCCACCGCACAGCTGATAGACCGTGTTCTTGGGCGACAGGTCGTTGTGACACACGACCTCTTGATCCCTGGCCAGCGGAGTGCCGGTCGTCAGGTCATGGAACTCCCGGACGAGCCGGGCGACCGTCACCAGACTCTCGTCGGATGAGACAGCAGCAGGTTGTCGCGGCTCCCATGCCACGTGACCCTCGAGGTGGCTGAGGACTTCACGGCCCTCGTCGTCCACACCGAGATACCGCGGAGCACCACTCCAGCCGCCGGCTTCGAGCAACCTCAGCAGATCACCCACGAACTTCGACGAGGCTGGACGGCGCACCGTGTCCCCGACACGGACGACCGCATTGACAAAACCTCCAGGCAAGGGCGACTCAGGCATCCATCCACACTGCCTGATCGCTACCTCCCCCCAAGGCAACTCCGCAGATGATCTACTCCGCAGACTGCCGCCCACGACCAGCGAGCACCCCGACAGACGAGCACACCAGCCCTTTGACCTGCGACGTCAAGATGGTGAGGGCTCACTCCAGACGGTGCGCACCGGCCGGTGCGCGGCGCGCGCACGCGATGCGCACCCGTGCGTGGCGGTGCGGCTACCGGTGTGCTGCGGGCGTGGAGTGGACGGCGTGGGCCAGAATCAGGGGCTCGGCGAACGGCTCGGCCAGGCCCGTACCGGACTTCGGGGTGCGACCTCGACGCCCATCAGCCGCGACGCCCGAAGCGGCATGATCGCCTGTTTGCCGACGGCGATGTCCGGCGCGTTGCCGTTCGCCGGTAAGAACGAGAAGCCGAAACCTCCGTCCACGTCCAGCCCGGACACGATCTCCTCGTCCACCTCTCATCCGCCGGCCGCGAGGCGGCGCATGGGGCAGGCCGACTCGCAGCGAACGCCCCGCCGGTGGACGTAGCGGCCGGGCGGGCTCATCGCGTCACCCCTGACCCAGTGCCATCAAGGACCGTCGCAGCCGCGGGTCCATCTTCTCCACCGCGTACCGGAACGTGTCGCGGGGCATGTCGGTGTGCCAGGTGCGCAGGAACTCGGCCACCTCGTCGGGATGGACCTCGGCGGTGACCTTGAGCAGCCAGCCGCAGCCCTTCTGCACGTAGGCGTGATCGTCGTGCATCAGCCGGACGCAGTTGTCGAAGACGTGTGACAGCGGCAGCTCGAAGAACTGTCCGAAGCCATGGTTTACCACTGCCCGCGGTCGGCCGACGACATGCCCACGCCTATGCAACCCGCCATCGCCGCACGCATTCCTCGCATGCCCGTTGCGCTGGACAGCTCCGCATAGTCCACCTGGTGACGCGCGCCTTGTCCTCCGACAGCAGTGCCCCGGTGGGGGCTGCCCGGTTCGCCACAAGCAGCGAGCACTGCAATATGCGGGCTTGCGTCGCGGCCCTGAATAACCGTGTGTACCACCTGATCTCGCGGGTCACTCCACGACCGGATGGGAGACACGGCGGCGCCCGAGCGGGAGTCTCGTCACCGCGTTGTCCGCGACCTCGGTCATATCGACCGTACGTAAGGGAGCACGCCCGGGTCGACGGCCGGCTTCCGCTCCCTTGCGGGTACGACCGCTGCTCCACCGATCACCAGATCGTGCTGGACGCGGCAAGCAGTTTGGTCGTCGCCGTCGACAGGCCAGTGCCCGGCAACCGCAACGGCTAGAAGGCAAAGGTCATGGTCGGCCCGGATGACCACCGTCACTGACGGCGGCTACCGGGGCCTTTGAGTTCGCCCCCTGTTGGCCCTGACGTGCGCGGTGTCGAGGATGCGTTCATCAGGCCGGCGTCGTTCAGTCGGTGCAGCACGGTTTCGGGTAGTCGGCCCGAGACGCCGGCTCTCGACCAGATCAAGAACCAGCGGTGGGCGGTTGACTCCGGGTTTCTCCGGCGCCCGGGAGCGCAGCCACGCCCCGACGGCCGTACCGAGCGCGTTGCCCGCGCCCGCCGATGCCTTTCTCCGTCCCTGTCGTCGCAGCCGACGCATTCCGCATGCCTTGAGTCCTGATGCCTGGGTACGCAGTCGTGGCGGTCACAGCCATCGGGCAGGAAGAGGAGCGAGGGGCATGGGAGCGGAGTTCGGACCATGGCCTGCCGGGGCGGTTCACTCCCCTGGCACGCGCCCGGTGTGTGGGTGATCGCGCTGTGACAAGTTGGCAGGCGAACGCCCATTCCGGATGATTCGGGAAATGTCTCGCTCGAGTGGGCCCACCCGTCGGCCTTCACCACACTCCGACACGCGTGGCCACGGTGACCGTGGCCGGTCGAGATCAGAGGAATCGATACATCGATGAGCCAGCCTAATCCCCTCAAGCGGGCAGCCGAGAAGGTCACCGAGGCCGTGCAGGGTGGCGGGACGGGTCCGGAGGAAGGGATTCCCGGAAAGCCCGGTCCCGAGTCGCCGTCCGTCGCCGAGCCGACCGAACCCCGCGAGCCGCTGCCGCCGAAGCCGGACCAGAGCGGCCCGGAGACCATGTCGCCGACGGGCCAGCCGACCGGTGACGCCCAGGCGCGGGCGGCCCAGTCCGGGGCGTACCTGACCACCGCTCAGGGCGCGCGGCTGTACGACACCGACCACTCGCTCAAGGCCGGACCGCGCGGGCCGGTGCTGCTGCAGGACCATCACCTTCGCGAGAAGGTCATGCACTTCGACCACGAGCGCATCCCGGAGCGCGTGGTCCACGCCCGCGGCGCGGCGGCACACGGAGTGTTCCGGAGCTACGGTACCGCGGCCTCCGTGACGAAGGCCGCGTTCCTCGCCAAGGACGTGGAGACACCGGTCTTCGTACGGTTCTCCACGGTGCTCGGGTCCCGGGGCTCTGCCGACACCGTGCGTGACACGAGGGGTTTCGCGACCAAGTTCTACACCGACGAAGGCGTCTTCGACCTGGTCGGGAACAACATCCCCGTCTTCTTCATCCAGGACGCGATCAAGTTCCCGGACGTCATCCACGCGGGCAAGCCGCACCCGGACCGGGAGATCCCGCAGGCACAGAGCGCCCACGACACCTTCTGGGACTTCGTCACCCTGCACACGGAGGCCACGCACCACACCCTGTGGAACATGTCCGACCGCGGCATCCCGCGCTCGTACCGGATGATGGAGGGTTTCGGCGTCCACACCTTCCGGCTGGTGGCCGCAGACGGCTCCACGACGCTGGTGAAGTTCCACTGGAAGCCGAAACTGGGCGTCCACTCCCTGGTGTGGGAGGAAGCGCAGATCGCCGGCGGCGTCGACCCGGACTTCCACCGCCGGGACCTCGCCGACGCCATCGAGGCGGGCGCCTACCCGGAGTGGGAGCTGGGCATCCAGACCTTCCCCGACACCCCGGAACAGACCTTCGAGGGCATCGACCTGCTCGACCCGACGAACATCGTCCCCGAGGAACTCGCCCCCGTGCAGCCGATCGGGTTGCTGACACTCAACCGCAATCCGTCGAACTACTTCGCCGAGACCGAGCAGGTCGCCTTCCACGTCGGCCACCTCGTCCCGGGCATCGACATCACCGACGACCCGCTGCTCGCCGGGCGCCTGTTCTCCTACCTGGACACGCAGATCACCCGCCTGGGCGGGCCCAACTTCCCGCAGCTGCCCATCAACCGGCCGCACGCACCCGTCAACGACATGCTGCGCGACGGCATGCACCAGACGGCCGTGCACCGGGGCGTCGCGCCGTACCGGCCCAACTCGCTCGATGGCGGCTGCCCGTTCCTGGCGGGCGCGGACGCCGGCGCGTACATCGAGACCCCCGTGCGTGTGCCGGAGGCGACGAAGGTACGCGCGGCTCCCGAGTCGTTCTCCGACCACTTCAGCCAGCCCCGCCGGTTCTGGCTGAGCATGAGCCCGGTGGAGCGCGAGCACATCATCGGCGCCTACACCTTCGAACTCGGCAAGTGCTATGAACAGGCCGTCAAGGAGCGGGCACTTCAGGTCCTGGCCAACATCGACCCCGAACTCTGCGCGGGCGTCGCCGAGGGCCTCGGCCTGCCCGCGCCAGGGCCGACCATGCCGCTGGCCGATGTCGAGCCGAGCCCCGCGCTGTCCCAGGTCGGCCACACCTGGCCGGCGGACGGCCGCATCATCGGCATCGTCACCGGACCGAATGGCGACCTGGACGGCGTGCGCGCGGTACGAGAGGTGATCCTCGACGCGGGCATGGTCCCGCTGGTCATCGCGCCCACGGGTGGCGTCCTGGGCTCGGGCGACGGCGCGGTGACGGCCCAGCGGACGTACGCCACCGCACGGTCCGTCGAGTTCGACGCGCTGCTGCTGGCCGGTACGCCCACGGTGGGCAGCGACGCGTACGGATCCCGCGACGCCAAGGCGTACCCCTCCGGCACCGTGCCCGCCGCGGCCGATCCCCGGGTGAGTCTGCTGCTGTCGGAGGCATTCCGGCACGGCAAGGCGATCGGCGCCTGGGCCGGCGGTGAGCACGCCCTCGACCGGGCCGGGGTGCCCGCTGACGCGCCAGGGGTGGTGGTCGTCGGCAGCGGGACCGCCGCGCTGGAGCAGGTGCAGGAGCTAATGGGTTCCCATCGGGTGTGGGAACGCTTCACAGCCGTCGCCGGCGTCTGACCGGCACGCGCGCGGCCGGGGGCGACGTACGCGCGACCCCCGGCCCGGCGAAGGCCATCCACCACGAGGGGGGAGAGACGAGGCGTACGGCCCACAGTGGGGTACTTCGGCGACGGCGGCCCGTCACGGCCGGAACCCCGGGCGCTACCGCTTCGACGGCGCCGACGAGACATCCGGCCCTGCAGTGGACGCCTGCGCGGTCGGTAAGGAGCGCGTTGCGTTGAGGTGTCAGACGGTCAGTCCGTCCCGGGCGTTCAGGCCGGACGGTGACCTCACGGGGCGACGAGTGGCCCGCCGTCGAGCACCGTGGACAGGTTGCCGGAGTGCAAGTGATCCCCCACGGAATCCATGGCAGTCCTGCCACCTGATGGAGCCAGCTATCACCTGGCGTGTCAGGTACGGCCTCTCAGCGTCCTGAAAGCCCATGTCAACGCGCTCTAGGGTGAATCCGCTTACCATCACGAGGATGATCAGTGGCTTGTCGCGCCAAGGGAGCTCTTATGGCCGAGCTTGTCCGGCAGCAACATGTCGATGCGGATGTGTCGTACCACTGCTTCGGGTTCCAGGAGTCCGATGACGCTGATCTGCCCGTCCCGTTCCCTGACGACTTCGCGGACGGCGTGTTCCTGAACGCCTTCCCCGGACGTCTTGACTTCTACAGTGCCGGCCACACGCACACCGCTTCGGTCACTGTCGAGGTATGGGACGCAGAGCCTCCCTCTCAGGACCCCCAGCAGTGGGACGAGCAGGCCGAGGCCGACTTCGAGTCGACCAGCGGTGAAGTGGCCGTATGGTCCATGGGTCGCGCCGATGACCTGATCACGCTCTCCGACTCGGGCGGCTCGTGGCGCGTACGGGCGAACTGCACCGGGCGCAAGGAGACCGCGGCCCTGTCGGAGCAAGAAGGCACTGGCAAAGGCGTAGAGAAGTATCTCGTGCAGTTCTGGCCCGCGATGAGCTGAACGCGGGAGGGCCGGGGGGCGACGGCAGCGCGGCACGGCCACGGCCGGCGTTGCCGCCCCCGGCCCTCAGAAGCGTCAGGAGACCATCTTCGCCCAGAGCAGGGCCCCCGGCCTGCACCTGCTCAAGCGTGGTGAACGTCCACCCGCTCCAGAACGAATCGGGACATAGGGCATGGGCCGCTCGACTCTGGGCTTGTCCTTCGGCTTCGAGGCGCGAGCCGGATCCACCAACGTGTCGTAGTGGGAGGCACGTTCGGCAGACGACTTGTTGCTCTGCGGGTTGTAGAGGACCGGCTTGCCCACCCCGGTCTTCAGGTTGTCCGGCACCAGACGGCGCGGGATAGTGATCCCGGCCGACTCCGCCGGCGCCAGGTACTTCCTGACCGTCGACACGTGCCCGTCAGGGCCCCCAAGGGCGCCTCTGGGGGCCTTCGAAGCCGCTCCCCCGTCCAGTTTTTGCCGGATGGGACCGAGGTGAATCTCGGTGTTCCAGAGCAACAGCAAGAGCAGGCGCGCGAGGCTCACCGCCGACAAGCTCCAGCGGCTGGCCGCCCTCGGGCTGGAGCGGGCGGCGGTGTAGCCGTGTCGGAGGCTGCAGCAACAGAGTGCGCAGGGCCGTGGTGTTGTAGTTGTACGCCCTTACTCGAAGGCGAGGCCCGGCCCCGCCTCGGGATGCACAGGTGCGCACATCAGGCGAGTCGTGGACCGGGGCGATGAAGCTCGTGCGGCGTCGGGCCGACGTGACCGCCGTTGGGAACAGTTCGGGTGTCTCAGTGATCCTCCTGTCTCAGTGAACCGTTTGTGACCTTCGGGGCCGAGGCGCTCGATCAGTCCTCTGCAGCTGCAGCCGTGAGTATCGCCCCGGCCGCGCGCGATACCAGACAGGGCCTTCCCTTGACGCGCGGGGCATCGAAGACAAAATAGCGTCGGTGTGGCGGCTGATGTGACTGCATGGCACCGGTGACCACCGTGGCCGTGCCATCGAAGCGGCGGACCCGGACCGCTGCCGCTTCGGTAGCCGCACCGCAAGGGCCGGGTGTCATCGCCGCGGACAGGCTCCGGCAAGCCTCGTGGTCACGGGGTCGCCGGGTTTCGTGGCGACCGGGGCAGCAATACGATCAGTGCCATACTCAGTACGATGACCACTCCGGATCCGAAGAATGCACTCGCATACCCCGAGGTCAGCGCCTCCAGGCCGGTCCCGGCCCGGTCGGTGCGGCTCGCGGCGAGGGACGACAGGACCGACAGCCCGAGTGCACCACCCATGGTGCGCGAGGTGTTGACGAGACCTGCCACCACTCCCGCCTGTTGCGGGGGCACGCCCGTGGTGGCGAAGACGGACTGGAGGGTCATCATCACACCCGCGCCGAAGGAGAACGCGACGCCGGGACCGAGCAGGGTGATCAGGAAGGTGCCGTCGGCCTTCATGGCCGCCTGCCAGAAGAAGCCCGCCGCAGTCAGCACACCGGCGAGCGTGAGGAGCGCGCGTCCGCCGATCCAGCGCGTTATCCGGGGCGCGAGCTGGGCGGAAAGGATGACGGCGAGGGTGTGGGGCAACAGGGCGAGCCCGGTTTCCACAGCCGAGTACTTCAGCACGTTCTGCATGTACAGCGACAGGAAGAACCACATCGCGTAGAAGGCCATGCCGCTGACCATGGTGATGATGTTGGCCACGGACACCGATCGCACGCGGAAGACCCCGAGGGGGGTCAGCGGTTCGGCCGCACGGCGCTCCACGGCGATGAACGCCCCTAGCGCCACGACGCCGAGGAGCAGGAATCCCAGGGCCGGTGCAGAGCCCCAGCCGTCCGACTCCGTCCGGGAGATGCCGTACGCCAGGCAGCCCGCGCCGAGCGTCGCCAGGACGGCTCCGGGAACGTCGAGCTGGCGCCGGCCCGTCTGCCTGGTCCTGCCCTCGGCGAGCCACACCGCCGACGCCGCGATCACGATCAGCCCCAGCGGAACGTTGATCAGCAGGACCCAGCGCCAGGACAGATAGTCGGTGAGCACCCCGCCGATGACCCCGCCGGCCGCGCCGCCTCCCGTTCCCACGGCCGTCCACGTCGCAATGGCACGGACGCGTCCGGTGCCTTCCGGGAAGGTCGTGGTGAGAATCGTGAGGGTGGCGGGCGACAGCACGGCCGCCCCGAGACCTTGCAAGGCGCGGGCCGCGATCAGCATCCACGGCGAGGTCGCCAGCCCGCCCAACAGGCTGGCCGCAGTGAAGACGCCGAGTCCGAAGACGAACACAGCCTTGCGCCCGAACAGGTCGGATGCCCGGCCGCCCAGCAACAGGAACCCGGCGAAGGTGATCACATAGGCGTTGACCACCCACTGCAGGCTTCCGGCACCGATGCCGAGACCCCCGCGGATGGACGGCAACGCGACGTTGATCACCGAGATGTCGAGGACGACGACGAACTGTCCCACGCACGCGGCGAACACAGCGATCCACGTGGTTCCGCCATCACGCTGCTCGCCCCGGGCGGAATCCGGTTCGGAAATCATGTGTGACATGACCCGCCATCCTGCCAGTGCCTCTGAGGCCGACGGCTGCATCCCGCCATCTCAGCGAACGGGCCGCACAGCCACGACGAGCAGATGACCGAACTCCTTGACGTCGGTCATGTCGGCCGGGTCGAACTGCTCGACCAGCTCGCCCCCGTAGTCGGCAGTTAGTTGCTGCGCGGAGCTGCTGATCCGCGCGGACAGCTCGATGAAGGTACGGCGCAGGGTGGGCTCACTGATGTCGGTCAGCTCCTCGAACCACAGCCCGGCCTGGCGCAGCAGGGGCGGGTAGTCCTCCGCCTGGACCATCGTCATCATGAACTCGCGCAGATACCGCTCGACGGCGGGCCGCCCTGCGTCGGGGATCGGCGCGCGTTCGAAGAAGTCGGTGAGCACCAGCCGTCCGCCCGGCCGCAGCACCCGGCCCATCTGGCGCAGGACGTGGGCGCGGTCGGGCATGTGGATGATGGACTCCAGGGCGATGACCGCGTCGAAGGAGTCTTCGGCGAAGGGCAGATCCATCGCGTCGGCCCGTTCGAAACGGACCCGGCCCGCCAAGTCGTGGTCGGCGGCCAGCGCCGTGGCCCGCTCGACCTGTTTGTGGCTGATGGAGATGCCGGTGACGTCCGCCCCGGTGCGGTCGGCGATCCGGAGGGCGGGGCGGCCCGTGCCGCAGCCGAGGTCCAGCACCCGGGCGCCGGGGCGGAGGTGCAGACGGTCCGTCATCAGGTCGGTCAGCCGGTCGGTCGCCTCCTCCAGCGGGACGGGACTGTCCGGGGTGTCCCAGTATCCGAAGTGCAGATTCTCGCCCAGCGTGGCACTGCCGAGGTCGGTATAGCGGTCGTAGAGCCGGCCGACCTCGTCGGGGACGGGAAGGGTGGGTGGGGCGGGCTGCTGTGCCATCGGACGCCTTTCTGGGTGCGAGAAGCCCGGGCTGTTGACGGGTTCCTGTCGTCTCAGGTGAGTTTGAGGTCCTGGTAGACGGCGTCGGCGATCCGCAGGATGCGTTCGCGGTGCCGCTCGTGCTCCACCTTGCCGTTGAGGTGGACGGCCACGGTGAGGCGGGCCTCCGGGTCGGCGAAGACGACGGCGGTCCACAGCCCGTCGTGGCCGAAGGCGCGCGGGGAGGCATGACGCGAGAAGCTTGTGTACTCAGGGCCGAGCGAGCGGGATTCGAGACGGAGACCGAAGCCCCAGTCGGCGTTTCCGTACCGGTCCGTCAGTCCGGTGCGATGACGGGCGGTGAGAGCAGCAACGGTCGTCGGCGCCAGGACGCGTCCGCCGGGGGCGGTCCCGGCGTCCAGCAGCATCTCGAACAGGCGGCCGAGGTCGCTAAGGGGACCTCGGGTGTTCACTCCGGGGACGCAGCGGGTGGTGGCGCCGCGCGTCGACCAGAAGTAGGTCGGTTGCGGTACGTCACCCAGGTTGGACACATGGATGAGCGGGAGCCGTTCGCCGAACTCACCATGTTCCTGGGGGGTCAGACACACCCAGGTGCGCTCCATGCCGCAGGGGCGCAGGATCTGCTGTTCGACGTAGGGGACGTAGTCGCGGCCGTCGATGGCGGGCAGCAGGCGGGCCAGCACGAACCAGGCCCACCACTGGCTGTAGTTGATGCCCGGCCGGTTCTCGGGGGACTTGAGCGGGACCTGCACGTCGAGGGCGCGCCGCAGCCGTTCCGCGTCCGGGCCCGTCACCACCCCGTGCAGCGGGTCCAGGCCCGTGGGCACCGGCCCGGTGTGGCAGAGCAACTCCATCGACGTGATGTGGGACTTGCCCCTGGTGCCGAACTCGGGCAGGTAGTGGGCGACCGGACGGTAGGGGTCGAAGTCCCCGGTCTCCCACAGCCGGCCGAGCGCGACCGACAGCAGCGGCTTGGCGCAGCAGTACCACAGGGGTGCGGACTGCGCGGTCATGGCGACGCCGGGCCGGGCCAGGCCGAGGCCGACGTCGGCCAGGACCCTGCCGTCCTGGGAGGCGTAGAACTGTGCTCCCGGGGTGGAGGTGCCCACCTCGCGGCACAGCTCCCGCAGGGTGCCGGGCAAGGTGTCGGCGGCCCGGGCGAGGGCCTCACGGTCGGTCCGGGATGTGCCGGTCCCCCCCTCCTCGGTCTTCGGTTCGTCCCACGGTACGTGCCCCGGGGGTACGGCGGTGCCGGCGCGCAGGGCGGCGACATGGCCGCTGCGGTCGCGTTGCAGCGCCGCGTCGATGAAGAACAGCAGGCTGAAGTTGCCGGTGATCGTGACGTCGCCGCGTTCCAGCAGCTCCGCGCGTGGCCGCGCGGCGCCGAGCAGAAGGGTGTACGCGGCGGTGTACGGGAGGGTGATCAGCAGCCCGGGTGGCTCGCCGGTCGCCGGGGTGACCGCGAGCCGGCCGGCCTCCAGGTCGACGCGCACGTCGACCGTGGCGTGGACGCCGGGGGGCGGGTCGGTGACCGTCAGGCGAAGGGCGACGGTGCTGCGCCGGCCGGGGTCGGGTGCGGGTCGCAGCCCGGCGGCCAGGGACAGCCAGGCGTCCGACAGATAGCCGGTGGTCGCGGTGGGCGTCGGCATGTCTACGCTTCCTCGATGTCCGTGCCGTGGGCCGGCGTCGGCAGCCGCGGTGCGACTTCCTCGGCGAACCGGCGCAGGCTCTCGGTCTCCGGATAGTCGCGGAACCACAGGACGAACTCCGTCACCCCGGCGGCGGCATAGCGCCCGGCGCGTTCGAGGATTTGCTCGACGGTCCCGTACAGACTGCGCCGGGCCAGCAGGTCGGGGTGGTGGCTCCAGAACGCCACCACGTGCGGGGTGGCGAGCCATCGGTCCCGGCTCACCCGGTCCTCGAAGACCCGGCACTCGGCCAGCAACGCATGCTGTGTCCGGGCCGGATCCAGGCCGAGTTTCTCCCGTCGCAGCCCGAACTCCGTGACGGCGCACGCCACTTCACCGGGCTCGCCCTGCCACTGCACCGCGGCGCACTCGCGGACCGCCGCCTCCGGCAGCAGGCCGGTGGCGTCGGGGCGGGCCGCGTCCACCCGGATCACCAGGGGCAGCCGGGGCTGGACCGGGACGGGCACCGCGTGGGCGCCCGCGAGCGTGAACGTTTCACCGACGACGCTGGTGCGGGTGCCGGACCACAGGGCCCGCAGCGCCTCGATCGTCTCGGCGAGGGCGGGCCCGGTCTCGGCCCCGTGGCGGGCGGTGCCCGCGGCGACGTGTTCCGGCAGGTGCGGGGATGTGGGCAGTCCCAGGGTGAAGCGGCCGCCGGAGATGAGGTCGACGCCTGCCGCCTGCTTGGCGAGCAGGAGGGCGTTGCGGTGCGGCGGAGCCGCGCTGAGCAGGCCAAGACCGAGGTCCGGGACGGTCGCCGCGAGGGCGCCGAGCGCGGTCCAGCACTCGGTCACCGGCTGCAGTTCCCTGCGCGGCAGGGTGTCCGTGCGGTCCTCAAGCCACAGCGTGTCGTATCCGCAGGTGCGGGCCAGCGCCGCGGTGTCGGCCAGGGTGCGCCAAGCGGCGGCTCCGTCGAGCCCGGCCAGTTCGAGGTTGGTGCCCTGCGGGGCGACGACGCTGAGGCGCGGACGTGGGGCTTCGATGCTCATCGGGCCGCCCCGCCGGGGACTAGCTCCAGCAGATCTGCGGGACGCTCCAGGACGAAGTCGGGGCGCTCCGCCCGCAGGGGATCCGGTGCGGTCTCCCCCCACAGCGCCGCCGCGGTGGCCGTTCCGGCGGCCCGGCCGCTCTGGATGTCGATGACGGCGTCCCCCACCATCACGGCGTCATCGGGTCCGGCGCCGAGTCGGCGCAACACCTCGCGGACGATGTCGGGCGCGGGCTTGGGTCGCGGGACCTCGTCGCTGCCGACGACCGTGTCCAGCAGCGGAAGCAGACCCACCACCTCCAGGACGGTGCGCGCCCGTGCCCCGGACTTCCCGGTGGCGATGCCGGTGCGGATGTCGCACTCCCGCAGCCGTTTCAGCAACAGGGGTACGTCCGAGTACACCTCGACCTCGGCGATGAGCCGGTGGCTGGCCTCGACGAAGGGCTGCTCCATCTGCGGGGGCAGACCCATCAGGCGCATGATGTCCGGAAAGTAACGCCCTTGGTGGGTGCGGTACTCCTCGAACGGCGGCTCTCCCTCGCCCACGACCTCCCGGTAGGCGATGGCGAACGCCTGGCGCATGACCGCGAAGCTGTCGATGAGCACCCCGTCCAGATCGAAGACCACCGTGCCGAACTCACGCTGAGCCGTCATCTGCTCCCCGTTCCGTGATAGGCCTGACAGAAGCGTCCCCATGTGCGCGGCGGATCGGGCCGCCGCGCCTCAGGTGCGGGCCACGACCTCGGCGAACACCTCGGCGAGCCGGTCCACGGTCGCGGCGTCGGCGAGCAGCACCCGGTGGTGCAGCCACACGCAGTCGCCGCCGATCTCCTCGGCCACCGGGCAGCGCTTGCCGATCTCGTCGGCGTCGCCGGAGTACGGGCCCTGCCAGTAGCCGGGGGTGCGGTAGACCGGGGGGAAGCCGACGAACGCGGGGATGCCGTGCGCGTTCAGCGCGTCCACCACGGCGGTGCGGCGCTCGGGCGTCACCCCGGGGAGCCGCACCATGGCCATGTAGTGCGACTTCACGTCACACCGGTCGTCCCGGCCCTGCGGCACCACACCGGGAATCCGTGCGAGCGCCGCCGTCAGTTGGCGGGAGCGCTGCTCGCGTACGGCGATCTGCGCCTCCAGACGTGTCAGTTGCGCCCGCAGGACGGCCGCCGAGAACTCGTTCATGCGGTAGTTGGAGCCCTGGGTGAGGTGGGCGTAGACCCGGTCGCCCGGCGGACGCCCGCAGCCGTGCCGCAGATAAGCCTGCCGGTGGCTCTCCTCGTCCGGCAGCAGCAGGGCGCCGCCCTCGCCGGCCGTCATCAGCTTGCCGTTCTGGAAGCTGAACGCCGCCATCCAGCCGAACTCGCCCATGCGGCGGCCGTGCCAGCGGGCCGCGTGCGCGTGCGCCGCGTCCTGGAGCACGGTGACTCCGGTCGCCTCGGCGAGTTTCGCCAGCGCGTCGAGATCCGCGACCTGGCCCGCCATGTGCACCGGCATGACGGCCTTGGTGCGCGGGGTGATGAGCCGTGCCGTGGCCTCGATGTCGAGGCAGTAGGTGTCCGGATGGACGTCGGCGGGCACCGGGACCGCCCCGAGCCGCTGGACGGCGAGCGAGGAGGCGATGAACGTGAAGGCGGGCACGACTACCTCGTCACCGGGGCCCACGCCGAGGACGGACAGCGCGAGTTCGAGGGCGTGCGTGCCGTTGGTGGTGGCGACGGCGTACGGCGCCCCGTGCAGCTCGGCGAACTCGCGCTCGAAATTGTCCACTTCGCTGCCGCCGTTGCGCCACCAGCCCTCCTGGTTCAGGGCGCGCAACAGACCCTCGCGCTCCTCGGCACCGGCTTGCGGCCACGCGGGGAACGTCAGGGTGGGCTGGGCGGGATCGGATGACATAGGCGTGCCTCTCGTCGTCTCGGTCGGTGTGCGGCGCGCGCGGTACTGCGACGACTCCACGGGCGGCGGTCCGAGGGTGGACACGAGTCCCGGGCCGGGGGCGAGCCCGTCGTTCGCGGCGCTGAGGCGGGGCCTCTCGTGGCGTCGCGCTGACGAAGGAGTCCGGGTCCATACGACCCGGTCGAGCTGCGCTGACGGAAACGGGCAGACGGTGGAGGGGCGATCGGGGTCGCCCGGCGGTCCAAATCCTGCAAGCTCCGCCGAACGGCGTCAACACCGCGACGTAGGGGGCGAGTCCGCCACGGTCCGCACGGTAGTTTTTCTGCCACCCCCACGGCCGCCGGACCCCGGCCGGGACACCGCTGCGCACCGCACCGGGGCCGGTGTTCTCGGCCGTCGTACCCGCGTCGGAGGAATGGCCAGATTGCACGCCTGAACCGAATGCAAATCCCCCTATCGTGGTGCCCGCCGGGAAAGCCGACGATGCCCCGGGCACATTTCCATGCCGCCCGTTCGCGGTTCCTCCCAGGCCAGCGATTGTTCTGGACCGGTCGACAGCTCGTACCGAGGGCGGTGCCCGCGCGGGCACCCCAGCCGCTCCCCTTCTGCCCGCCTTCCCTTTGCACTCCGCTCGTCCGGTTCGCGTTTCCCCGAAAGGACGCTCCGCCGTGGAAGAGATAAAGGCTCGGTTGCGCAAGGTGCTCGTGGACTCCCTGGAACTGTCCGTCGAGCCGTCCGACATCCCCGACCACGGGCTCGTGCAAGCGCTGGGACTGGACTCGGTCAACACGATCGAGTTCCTGATCTGGGTCGAGAGCGAATTCGGGGTGGAGATCGCCGACGAAGACCTCTCGATCAAGCTGATCGACGACCTCGACCTGCTCGCCGCCTACGTCAACGACCGCATGGACCGCAGCGGCACGCCCACCGTCTGACGAACGGAGACAGCAGACATGGCCGAGCGCGCCCTGATCATCGGGCTCGACGGAATGCCGCGCACCCTGCTGACCGAGCTCGCGGCAGAGGGGACCCTGCCCCGCATCGGCGAGCTGCTGGGCGAGGGGTACTGTGCCGAGCTGCGGGCTCCGGTGCCGGAGATCAGCTCCACCTCCTGGGCCACCTTCCTCACCGGGACCAACCCCGGCCGGCACGGCATCTTCGGCTTCACCGACCTCGTGCCCGACGGGGACTACCGGGTGCACTTCTCGAATCTGCTGCAGCTGCGCCAGCCCCCGCTGTGGGCGCTGACCGCCGCGGCGGGCGGCCGTACGGTGTGCCTCAACGTGCCCGGCACCTACCCCGCGCCGGTCGCCGACTGCGTCGTGGTCTCCGGCTTCGTGGCGCCCCGGATGGAGAACGCGGTCACCCCGGCCCGGCTGCTTCCGGTGCTGCGCGGCTTCGGCTACGAGCTGGACGTCGAGGTCGGCGATGTGGCCAAGGACCCCGAAGGGTTCCTCGGCCGGGCGGTACGGGCGCTGCGGGCCCGCACCGACGCCATGGAGCACCTGCTCACCCACGAGCCGTGGGACCTGGGGGTGGCGGTCGTCACCGAGACCGACCGGGTGCACCACTTCCTGTGGCGGGCGGTGGCCGACCCCGCCGACCCGCTGCACGGAGCCGTACGGGACTTCTACCGGCTGGTCGACTCCTGCGTCGGCCGGCTCGTCGACCTGTGCCGGGACGAGGACGAGCTGTTCCTCGTCAGCGACCACGGCTTCGGCCCCGTCGACCGGCAGTTCTACGTCAACTCCTGGCTGCGGGAGGCCGGTCATCTGGCTCCGCAGAGCGCCGCGCCCAAGCTCGCCGCCGGACTCGACGCGCGCACCGGGGCCTTCGCCCTCGACCCCGCGCGGATCTACCTGCACCGCAAGAGGCGGTTCCCGGGCGGCGGGCTCACCGACTCGGAGGCGGAGGAACTGGCCGAGGAGATCGCCGCCGAACTGACCGCGCTGCGCTTCGACGGGGAACGGGTCGGTGCCGATGTGGACGGACCCCTGCTGGTCTCCGCGGTGTACCGGTCAGAGGAGCTGTACCACGGTCCGCTGACCGGCCATGCCCCGGATCTGCTGGCGCTGCCCGCGCCGGGCGTGCAGCTGCGCGGCGGCTGGGAGGGCACGGCCCAGGTGCGCTCCGACACGCTGACCGGCACCCACACCCGCGAGGACGCGGTGTTCTACCGGCGTGGCGCCCATGCCCCGCGGACGGCCGCCGGTGTGCCGCAGAAGCCGTTCGACATGGTGGACGTGGCGCCGACCGTGCTCGCCTCGATCGGCATCCAGCCACTGGGGCTCGACGGCGCGGTCGTCCTCGGTGCCGGTGAGGGGGAACGGAAATGAGCCATGTGCTGTTGCTCAACGGCCCCAACCTCGGCACGCTCGGCACCCGCCAACCGGAGATCTACGGCACCACCACGCTGGCCCAGATCGAGGCCGAGGTGGCCAAGGAGGTCTCCACCCGCAACTGGGAGTTGGTCGCCGAACAGCGCAACAGCGAAGGGGAGTTGATCGAGCTGCTCCAGCAGCACGGCGACGCGGTCGGCGCCCTGGTCAACCCCGGGGCGCTGATGATCGCCGGCTGGAGTCTGCGGGATGCGCTGGCCGACTTCGCGCCCCCTTGGATCGAGGTGCACCTGTCCAACGTCTGGGCGCGCGAGAGCTTCCGCCACATGTCCGTCACCGCCCCGCTCGCCGCGGGCGTGGTCATGGGCATGGGCGCACTCGGCTACCGCGTCGCCGCTCAGGCCCTCACCCAGCTCGTGTCCTCGGCAGGCGAGCCGGACTGACCCGCTGCGCCCCGCCCCGACCCCCGTCCCCCAGAGAGGGAGGAATCGATGCCCCAGCCCGGCAGGGTGGCCGTGATCGGACTCGACTCGGCGACGCCGCAGCTCGTGTTCGACAGGTTCGCCGAGGACATGCCCGTCCTCAGTGCCTTGCGGCAGCGCTCACTGTGGGGCCCGATGCGCAGCGTCGACCCGCCCATCACCATGCCGGCCTGGTCGTGCATGATGTCCGGCCGCACGCCGGGAGAACTCGGGGTGTACGGCTTCCGCGACCGCGCCGCCCACGACTACGGGCCGCTCGCCTTCGCCACCTCGCACAGCATCAGGGCGCCGCGGATCTGGGACGAGATGACGGCCGCGGGCCGGGACAGCGTGGTGCTGGGCGTGCCCGGCACCTACCCGCCGACCCCGATCCGCGGCGCGATGGTCTCCTGCTTCCTGGCTCCCTCGACCCGCGCGGAATACACCTCGCCGCCCGATCTGCGTGACGAGTTGGAGAAGCTGACCGGCGGCTACGCGCTCGACGTGGAGAACTTCCGCTCGCCCGAGCTGGAACGGGTCTCCCAGCAGATCTTCGACATGAGCGAGCAGCGCTTCCGGGTGGCCCGGCATCTGGCCACCCGCCAGGACTGGGAGTTCCTGTCCTTCGTCGACATGGGCCCGGACCGACTGCACCACGGCTTCTGGAAGTACTGCGACCCGGGGCACCCCCGTCACGAGCCGGGCAACCCCTACGAGAACCTGTTCCGCGACTACTACCGTGCGCTTGACCGGCACATCGGCGACTTCCTGGAGTGCCTGCCGGAGAACACTGCCGTCCTGGTGGTCTCCGATCACGGGGCGCAGCCCATGGTCGGCGGGCTGTTCATCAACGAGTGGCTGCGGCGCGAGGGGCTGCTCGTCCTGGCGAAGGAACCGGACGGGCCGACGCCGATGGCCAAGGCGCACGTCGACTGGAAACGGACCACGGCGTGGGCGGAGGGCGGTTACTACGGCCGGATCTTCCTCAACGTGGAGGGCCGCGAGCCCGAGGGCGTGGTTCCGGCGCGGGAGTACGACGACACCCTGGACCGCATCGCGAGCGCGCTGGAGCGGCTGCCCGACGACCAGGGCAACCCCATGGGCACCCGGGCCCTGCGCCCCCAGCAGCTCTACCCGGAGGTCAACGGCATCGCCCCCGACCTGCTGGTCTACGTGGGCAACCTGCGCTGGCGCGCGCTGGCCACCCTCGGCCTGGGCGAGGGGCTGTACACCACCGAGAACGACACCGGCCCCGACCACGCCAACCACGGCGACACCGGCATCTTCGTCCTCGACTCACCCGGCGTCACCCCGGGCCGGGCGGACGGGCTGTCGCTGTACGACGTGGCTCCCGCGCTACGGGAGCTGCTGGGCCTGCCGGGAGGCGGAAGGCTGCCCGGGTGAGGCGGAAGGGCCCGGGCCCGTCAGGCCCGGCCCGCACGGGAGCCGGCCGGCTGCGCCGCCCCTCCGGTGCGGGCCAGCAGTACGGCTCCGTGGAGGGAGGCGTCGGCGCCGTGGGCGGCGCGGCGGATCACGGGAGGGGCGACGCCGGGGCGGGTCAGCCGCCGGGTCTCCGCACGGATGCGACCGAGCAGGCCCGGTGTGCCGTGGCCGAAGCCGCCGCCTATGCGGATCTGGCGGCACTGGAGGAGTTCGCCGAGGTTGACGGCAGCGACCGCCAGCGCCGCCGCCGTCTGCCGCAGCGGGTCGGTGGCCCAGGGGCGGTCCTCGGCGAGCCCGGTGCGGAAGGCCGCCGCGTCCACCGGGGCGCCGCGCAGGGCGGCGGCTCGGGCGAGGGTCGCGGTGCCGGATGCCACGGCCTGTAGGCAGCCGGCCCGCCCGCAGACGCAGACGGCGCCGCCGGGATCGATCACCATGTGGCCGATCTCGGCGGCGCCGCCGAACGGGCCGGTGTGCAACCGTCCGTCGAGGACGATGCCGCCGCCCACTCCGGTGCCCAGGCCCAGATAGGCCAGGTCGGGCACGCCGGTGCGGGCGGCCTCCGCGAGGGCGGCCAGGTTTCCGTCGTCCTCGTGGAGCACGGGGATCCGCGGCAGTACCCGCCCCAGCAGCGCGTCGAGGCGCAGCCCGGCCCAGCTCGGCCGGGAGGGCCAGACGGTGATCCTGCCCTCCCGCACGGTGGCCGGCAGCGCGAGACCGGCCGCCCGTATCCCGGCGAGCCCCTCGCAGCCTGCGTCGGCCGCGATCCGGGACACCGCCGAGGCGAGCGCGTCCAGATCGTCGTCGGCGCCGCCGTGCCGGGGCCAGGCGAACCTGAGCCGTGCCGGGGGCGCGGAGCCGGACCGCTCCAGGAGCAGCGCGGCCTTCGTGCCGCCGATGTCGATCCCGAGGTATGGCACCGGCCGGCTCCCGCGGTGGCGGACGGTCAGCCGGCCAGCGGTGCGAACAGGTCGACCGCGGTGCCGTCGGGGTCGAGGACGATGGCGTAACGCTGGCCCCAGACGGCGTCCCAGGGCGCGACGTGCCCGACGTAGCCCGCGTCGACCAGTTCGGCGTACTTCGCGTCGACGGCCTGTGCGTCGGGGAACTCGAAGGCGACGGCGAACCGGTGGCTGCCGCTGGGCGCCTTCCACTCGGGGTCGTAGCTGCGGACCGTCTCCACGGTGTCCCAGGCGAGCCGCACCCCGCCGGGCAGCACGGTCTCGACGTGCGGCTGCGCGTCGGCCTCGGCGGGGATGTCCAGCCCGAGACGGCGGTAGAACGCCAGGGCCTTGGGCATGTCGTCGACGACGATTCCGAAGAGGGACAGCTGAGGGACTGCCATGAGTGGTGCTCTTTCCTTTGGAGTCGGGCTATTCGGGTGGGCGCGGGCTGTCCCGGCGGTCAGCCGCGCTGGAGCCGCAGGCGCTCGCGCACCGCCTTCGGCAGGCCGGACGCCACGCGGTCGTAGGAGTGCTCCACCATCTCCTTGAGTTCGGGCGTCGGGACGGTGGAGTCGAGCAGGACCGTGTTCCAGTGCCTCTTGTTGACGTGGTAGCCGGGTCCCACCGCGGGGTACTGGTCACGCAGGTGCAGCGCCAGGTCGGGCTCGCACTTCAGAGTGACCTGCGCGGGCCCCTCGTCCGTGGCGTCCTGAAGGATGGCGAACACCTTGCCCTCGACCTTGAACACCGTGGCGCCGGGGCCGAAGGCCTCGTCGTCCGTGGCGCTCGGCAGCTCCAGGGCGAAGTCCGACAGTTCTTCAGGGGTCATGCCCGTCCTCTCGTCGCGGATGGGGCCGGCGGCGTGCCGGGAGGCACGCGACCGGCGGAGTCCGGCGCTCCGGTGGCGTACGCCAGCCTAGGCCTTCCCTGCGGCCGTCGCGCCCAACGCGCCTGCGGTCCGGGCACGATGGCCGAAAAAGGCTGGCACTGCGCCGGGGAGTGCCGCGAACCGTCACCGGGACGCCGCCACGCCCGGGCCCGCTCAGTCGGTCCGTTCCGTCGGCAGTGACACCTGCGCCCAGATGCCGCCGTGGCTCACCACCTTGGTGAAGCGGTCGGTGAGCCGGTGGAAGAGGGCGCCCGGGGTGTCGTCGGGAGGGAAGGCGCCCGGGTCCAGTCCGCCCCACTGGTTGAGGGCCTGGACGAGGAGTGGGTCGACCGGCACCCAGACCCCGTCGACGCGGAACTCCGCCCAGCAGTGCGGGGTGGAGTACGGGGCTGCCACCAGCAGGCCGAAGGAGAACCGGGTCTCCAGGCCGCGCCGGCTGCCCTCATGGACCAGCCAGGCCGCGGCGCCCCCGCAGTCCGACATGCGGGTGCGCCACATGAACTCGGGGTCCCAGCGCACCGCCTCGGGCAGCAGGAAGAATCCGATGTCCGCCACCTCTTGGAGCAACTCCTTCACATTCGGCGGCAGTTCGGGCCAGGCGCGGGTGGCGGGGGTCACCTGGAGCTCCCCGAGCCGGGCCTCTGCCGCGGGTCCCACGACCTGGCGCCTCCGGCCGTCGAGCAGGACGCCGTAGCGGCAGGGACCGGGATGGCCCGGGGCCGGACAGGCGGAGACCACCTGGATGCGGTGACCCGGCATCTGGTCGAGCGCGGTCTGCCAGGCCTTGGCCCACGCGCGCATGGACCGGCTCTGCACCGAGAGCCGGCCGAGGTGCAGGGCCGCGTTGCCGAGGTCGTAGGCGTCGTAGAGCCGTTCGTCGCCCGCACCGACATGCGGCACGCCGGCGGCTGTGAGGGCGGCCAGCAGATCAGGGCGGATGCCGTGCACACGGCGGGCCTGCGCGGGCGTGACCGAAAAGCGCCGCTGACCATCGGGTACCTGGCGCAGGCGCCGCACGAGGTCCTCGATGCGTTCGGGGTCGGGGAGCTGGCGCTCGCGCGGCTCGCTGCTGACGGGCGTCACCATGGGGCAACCTCGGTCAGTCGATGTAGCCGAGGGCTTCGAGACGGCGGGCCACCTCGTCCTCCTCGTCAGGGCTGTAGGGAGCGGCAGGTGCCGGCGGCAGCCCGTGCCGCTCCAGCTCCCTCAGGAGGCGGTCCAGCGGATCCGGCTCGCCGGGCGGGACGACGATCGGCTCGGCGCCGCGCGGCCCGCCGGTCACCTCGACGACGAGATCAGTGGCGTCCGGGCCGAGGGCGGCGCGCAGTTCGGCGGGCACGGCCGGGCCGGTCAGGACGGTCGCCCGGGCGCCGCGCTGCGCGACGAGGTCGGTGAGGCGCCGGGCGAGCGCCTGGCGGGCGGCAGTGTCACCGTCGGCGAATCCGATCAGGACACCGTCGCGTTCAGTCATGGAGGGCAAGGCTGATCCCTGGGGTTCAGGAGACGGCGACGCTCGGCTCGGCCATCTCGGAGGGCTGGTACGGGGAGAACGCGGCCAGCCGCGGGACGACGTCCCGGGCGAATAGCTCCATGGAGCCGATCGCCTCGCCGCCGGTGACGTCACCGAAGACGAACTCGCCGAAGAGGGTGTTGAAGTGCCCCTCGCGGGCGGCCGCGGCGATGCGGTCGGCGACCGTGCGCGGCGAGCCGACGAAGATCAGGTTCTGGTCCATCAGGAACCGGAAGTCGTTGCAGCCGGCAAGGATGTCGGCGGTGCTCAGGCCGCTCGCCGGGGCGGGCCGGTCGGTCGAGCGGCGCACCGCGCCGTAGCGCAGGGTCTCGACGAAGGTGCGGGTCGCCTGCTCAGCCGCCCGGGCCTCGGCCTCGGCGTCCGTCTCGGCCACGTGCACGAGGCTCCAGTAGCCGATGTTCGGCACACCCGGTTGCCCTTCCTTGCGCCACCAGTCGACGTAGTGGCGGTAGACGACACCCATGGCCGCCCTCGGCACGATCATGGTCGAGCAGGTGTGTCCTCCGGTCCTCGCCAGGTAGCGCAGGGTCGCGCGGTCCGTGGTGGGGATCCACAGCGGCGGGTGGGGGCTCTGCTCGGCGCCGAACGACAGGGTGACGTCGCGCAGTCGGTGCACCGGTCCGTCGAAGTCGAAGGCGCCCTTGCTCGTGAACGCGGTGCGCAGCAGGTCGGCGCACTCCCGGGTGCGCTCCTTGCGGCCGGCGAAGTCGGCGCCGAAAGGCCTGAACGGCTGGTCGCTGACCCCGGAGGCGAGTCCCACCTCCAGCCGGCCGCCGAGCAGCTGGTCGAGGGTGGCGGCCTGCTCCACGATGTGCAGCGGGTGGTGCAGCGGCGGCACCCAGCCCATCGGCCCCACCCGGATGCGCTCGGTGCGCAACGCCGCGCCGGTGCAGAACACCGCGGGCGAGGACATCCAGCTCTCCTCCGGGGTGCAGTGGTGTTCGACGGAGAAGGCGTAGTCGAAGCCGAGCCGGTCCGCCGCCTCGACCTCCTGCCACAGTTCCTCGTACCGCTGAGGGACGGTGAGGTTCTCCCGTCCCCATACGTGGGTGAAGTACGCGAATTTCATGGGGCACTCCGGGTTTCCGGGGTCGTCGGGGAAGGACCGGTGCGGCCGGCCGTCGCGTAGAGCCGGTCGACGCAGTGGGCGAGTACGCCGATCTCGGCCAGCGAGCCGCCGTCCGCCCCGGTCGTGGAGCGCGCGGGGTCGGTGAGCCGCCGGGCGAGGTCGTCGACGAGGCGTTCGTACTCGATGCCGACGGGTTCGTCGGGCAGCGGTACCTCGGTGCGTTCGCCGCGCCGCAGCACGGTCAGCGAGGAGCGCGGGACGCGGTGCGGGCTGAAGCCGAAGGTGCCGCGCAGGACGGCGACGCCCTTGGTGCCCTCGACGCTGAGGGTGGTGCTGTCCACCGCCTGGTGCGAGGCCCAGCGCGCCAGGACCGAGACGGCGACGCCGGTGTCGGTGAGCAGGAACCCGCGCGCGGTGTCCTCCACCGGGTCGCCCGCCGTGCGGGCCGGGGTGTCGCGGTCCCGGCCGCGCGGGCTCCAGTCGGCCGTGGCGCCGGTGTCCCCGAGCCAGTCGCCGGAGACGGCACCCAGAGCGGCCGTCACCCCCGGCCGGCCGAGCAGGTCGAGACCGACGTCCAGCAGATGCCATCCGAGGTCGAGCAGGGCGCCGCCGCCGGCCAGTCGGCGGTCGGTGAACCAGCCGTCGCGCTGCGGGATCCCGGACGCCCGGGTCCAGTCGAGGCCGAGGGCGCGCAGGTCGCCGAGCGAGGGCAGCAGCGCCGCGAGTGCCTGGACGTCGGCGCGATGGCGGGCCGCGCTCCCGGCGTACACGCCCGCACCGCCCCGGGCGGCCTCGGCCAGGGACCGCGCCTCGGCGGCGGTGCGACAGACCGGTTTCTCCACGAACACTGGGACACCGCGGCCGAGCAGGGTGCGGGCGACGGGCACATGGAGGTGGTTGGGCAGGGCGACGACGGCGAGGTCCAGGGGCAGACCGAGCAGGTCGTCCGGGCCGGTGCCGACGACGACGTCGCGTCCGGGAGGTACCAGGGCACGGGCCGCGGCGGGGTCGGCGTCCACGAGCGCCGTCACCTCGAACGCGGGGTGAGCCTCGAGCAGCGGCACCCAGACCGTGCGCGAAACCCAGCCCGCGCCGAGGACGGCCGTGCGCAGGGCCGGTGCGTCGGCCGTGCGTGACCGGGAACGTTCGGTGGCCACGACGGGGCCGCAGGGTGCGTGGACCGTGCCGGATATCAAAAGCGTGCACCGCCGTCCACGACGAGGGTGTTGCCGTTCACGTACGAGGCCGCCGGGGAGAGCAGGAACGAGACCGCCGCGGCGACCTCATCCGGTTCACCGAGCCGCCCGGCACCGATGAACTTCAGCACGAGGTCGCGCTCCTCGGGCGAGAAGTCCATGACCTCGGCCCGGATGGCTCCCGGCGCCACCACGTTGACCGTGATGCCGTGCTTTCCGACCTCGCCGGCGAGCGAGGCAGCCCACGGTTGCAGGGCGCCCTTGGTCGCCGCGTACGCGCTGTGCCCGGGCAGGCCGCTGGTGCCTGCCCGGGAGCCGAAGAGGACGATACGGCCGTAGCGGGCGCGCATCATCGGCTTCAGGCAGGCCTTGGCGAGGTTGACCGAGCCGGCCAGGTTGACGTCGAGCAGTCCGGCCAGGGTGTCGGCGTCGGTGGCCATGGCGAGGCGCCGGGTGCGCAGTCCGGCGGCGGCGACGAGGCCGTCGATCCGGCCGAACCGGTCGAGGGCGGCCGAGACGAGCGCGGACGGGGCACCCGGCGCCGACAGGTCGGCCCGGACGGGCACGAGCGTGCCGCCGGCCTCCTCGACCTGGGCGGCGAGCTTACCCACCCGGTCCTCGCCGCTGTGGTAGCCGGCCACCACGGTGGCGCCGAGTTCGGCAAGATGGCGGGCGCAGGCGCTGCCGATGGTCCCGGACGCTCCGGAGACCACGACGACTCGGCCGCGCTGTCCCATGGTTTCGGCGATACGGACGATGGGATCGCCCATCAGTCGGCCTCCTTGGCTAGGACGAGATGGCAGGGGGAGCCTTCGAAGTGCAGGTCGCGGACGAGGTCCGCACCCGCATCGGCCAGGGCGGCGGTGAGCGCCGCGAGGGTGGGCCAGCGGGTGCCGCCGTGCGTGAGCCAGTCCAGCGCCAGTTCGGCGCCCTCGCCCGGCTCGCCGTCGGGGGCGCCGGAGGGCAGGAAGACGTCGTCGACCAGGAGCAGGCCGCCGGGCTTCAGGGTCCGCAGCAGCGGCGCGAGGCGGGCGCCGCCGGCGGGGTCGTGGACGCTGTTGGCGACGACGCAGACGTCGGCGTCGCCGTGCGGCAGCTCGGGCCCGGTCGTGATCCGGCCGTCGGCGACGGCCGCGCGCACCGCTTCGCACACCGGGCCCGCGAGCCGGCCGGTCTGCCACAGGTGGCCGGTGGCCGTGGGGTCGGCGGCGAGCAGCCGCTCCAGGTAGCGGCCGGGCCCGGCGCTGACCTCCACCAGCCGGGTGCCGGGCCGCGGCCGGACCAGCCGCAGCCCGACGGCGGTGCGGGCGCGGGCGGAGGGGCCGCTCATGGCACCCTGGTAGACACGCACCAACTCGGCGTCGTGCGCGCGCTGTTCGAACGGCCGCTGGTGTACGCCCGTACGCGCCACGGCGGCCAACGCCTCCCGGCTCACCAGATCGCGGGAGAGTCGTTTCTCCAGCTCCACGAAGGCGGCGAGTTCGTCGGCGACGACCGCGGGGCCGTTGGGGGCGGGTGCGGTGGAGAGCAGACCGAGGGCCGTGGCGGTGTCCAGGAGCAGCTCCAGTGCTCGTGTGTCACAGCCGAGTTCGGTGCTGATGTCGGCGAGTTCGGCGCCCTTGGCCAGGGCGCTCAGGGCGCCGAGGTCGTGGAGCGCGAAGAGCAGCTCGGACGCCTTGTAGGCGCGGGCGGCCCGCAGTGCGCGCGGCGTGAGACGGTAGCGGACGGGGGCGGCGGCCTTGCCGGTGGCGGTCTTCGGCAGGGCGGTGCGCAGCACGAAGGTGTCAGGGACCTTGTAGGTGGCGAGGTGCCGGGCCGCGTGGAGGCGCAGCTCCTCCTCGCCGGTCGTGTCGTCGGTCACGACGACCTCGGCGACCAGTCCGTCCTCGCCCTCGTGGGAGCGGCGTCGGGCGGCGACCCTTACGTCCTGTACGCCGCCGTGGGCGCGCAGCACCGACTCGATCTCCAGCGGCGCCACCCAGCGGGCGCCGCGCCGGACGGCGGTGCCCTCGCGGCCGAGGATGCGCCAGTGGCCCTGCTCGGGGACGGCCAGGTCGCCGGTGTCGTGCCAGTCGGGCAGCACGTCGGTGCGGATCTGGAGGATTCCGGGGCCGTCCGCGGTCACGGCGCGGGTGGTGCGGTCCAGGAGGCGGACGCCGACCCCGGGCAGGGGGGAGCCCACGCACAGCGGGGGCAGCCCGGCCGGGCCGGAAAGTACCGCGCCGAGTTCGGTGGATCCGTAGTTGCGGGCGAGCCCCAGGCCATAGGCCTCGCGGAACAGCGCGTCGAGCGGGCCGTCGACCGGACCCGCGCCCGCCATGGCGATCCGCAGCCGGGGAGCCGGCGGGGCCGCTTCGGGCCCGGCGCGGCGGGCGCGCAGCCGCTGCCGGGTGGACAGCAGCCGTGCGGTGGCGGGCACCAGGGCGACGACGGTGGCCCCGGTGGCGAGTGCGCGTGCCGTCTCGCCGACTCCGGTGGGCGGTACGGGTCTCAGGGCGGCCCCCGTGAGCAGCGCGCCGCACATCCACCCGAGGGCGTACGCGTGCGAGAGCGGTACGGGCAGCAGCAGGACGTCCTCGGCGGTGAGGCCGACGCCGTCGCGGTAGCGGCGGGCCTCGGACAGCCAGCTCGCCTCGGGGCGCCAGACCAGTTTGGGGGCGCCTGTGGAACCCGAGGTGGGCAGCAGGACGCCGGGGCCGTCGTCGGCGGGGGCGCCCGGGGTGCCGTCGAGCCGGGGCGGCCGGCCGGGCCCGTCGGCCGGCGTCAGCACCCGTCCGCCGCCGGCCAGCTCCAGCAGTCTGCGGACCTCGGGGTCGGGGGTGTCGGGTGCCACGGGCAGCGGCCGGGCGCCCGCGGCGAGCAGGCCGAGGAAGTGCACCACCCAGCCGGGCCCGTTGGGCAGCCGGAGCGCCACCGCCTCGCCCTCGGCACCCTGGGCCTTGAGGGCGTCGGCGACCTGCTGCGCCTCGGCCGTCAGCTCGGCCGAGGTGCGGCCGGGCAGGATCCCGGTGTCCGGGGCGAGGCGCCCGACGGCGTCCAGGAGCGTGTCCGGGAGCGTGTCCGGGAGCGTGTCCGGGGCCCGTTCGGCGCCCTCAGCCATCGCTGCTCGCCAGGTAGTCGGCCTTGGCCCGCTCGATCATGCCGCGGATGCGGGGCGGGGCGTAGGTGGGGGCGGCACACAGCTCGTCGAGGGTGATCTCGTCCTCGAAGTACATGGAGAGCGTGTCCCAGGGGGTGAAGCAGCCGTGGCAGGCACCCAGCCTCGGTTTGGGCGCCAGGAGGGCCTGGTAGAGGCCGCTGGAGCCGAGCCGGTCGAGCAGGTGCTCGGCCTCGTCCCCGAGGAGGTTGCCCATGTCGGAGAACCAGATGTTGGGGCAGGGGGTGACGACGCCGTCGCTGAAGCTGGAGACGACCAGCCGGGGCAGATGGCAGCGGAAGGTGCGCCTGCCCTCGTGGTAGAAGCTGAGCAGACGGTCGAAGTAGGCGCGCGGCGGCAGGACCCGGCTGAACTCGTCGTGACGCCCGGCGAGTTCCTCGATATGGCCGATCTGGTCGCGGCGGACCGCGAACCCCTCGGCGTCCGGGCCGCGGACCGGGAAGGGGAAGAAGGTGGGCGCGGTGTCGAAGGCGGCGAGCCAGCCGGCGAAGTCGGACAACTCGCCGACGCTGCGGTCGTTGAGGACGCCGTAGATCTCCACCGGCAGGCCGGAGTCGAGGATCCGGCTGACGGCTCGGATCACCTTGGTGTGCAGCGACTCCGACTGCACGCGGTAGCTGTTGCCCGGGTAGAGGTGGCTGTCCAGGGAGACCTGGAGGACGACGTTGCCCCAGGACCGCATGCGTTCGAGGTGTTCGTCGGTGACGAGCACGCCGTTGGTCTGGACGACGAGGACCTCATACCGGGAGGACTGCTCCTGAAGGAAGTCCATGATGCCGCGGACCAGGAAGATCTCACCGCCGGTGACCTTCAGCAGCGGCAGGTCGAAGCGGTCACCGAGCCGGTCGGCGACGGTGTTGATGCGCCGGCCGAGGCCCGAGTCCGGGGTGTAGTCGTCGCGCTTGGGCGGGTCGAAGATGAGCTTGAGGGAGTGGCCCTCCTTGAGGTTGCTCTGCCCGGTCAGGCAGTAGGTGCAACTGAGGTTGCACGAGTCCTCGTTGATGACCAGGTCGTTGCCGATCAGCGGAAGCGGGGCGAGGGGCGGCATCTGCGGGTCCTTTCACGGTCGTCCGACGGGGCACGTGACGCGCGGTTGTACGCGGGGCCGGGGCACCGGACCGGTGGACTGCTAGGGGCCGTCCGGCTCGGCGCCCAGCCAGTGGCGGTCGGCGTGCGGTGTCCCCGCCTCGGCTCCATGGGCGCGGGCCCGGGCGAGCAGGGCCCGGCGCAGCCCGTCCGGGCCGCCGAACAGAGCCTCGGCCTGGCTGGCGTAGTGCAGGGCGGCGACCAGCCAGCGCTCGACCTCGGCGTCGGTGAGGGAATGGCAGCGGGCTACGAAGCCGTGGTGGTCCCGGCTGCGCAAGGGATAGGGGAAGTCCTCGTACCAGGCGGTGCCGGGCGCGGCGAGGCGCTCCACGGCGGCCCGGGAGACCACGTGGTCGACATGCCGGCCGGCGGCCAGGGGGCCGTGCACCCGGGTCCCGGGCGGGCACAGCGGACGCAGGGCGTCCCGGATCGCGCCGGGCAGATCGTCGTCGTCCGGGTGGCGCGCGGCGAAGACCCGGGGCGCCGAACGGTAACGGTATCGGCCGTCCGTGGTGCGCAGCGCGGCGTCGGTGAAGCCGAGCGAGACGTGCTCGACACCGAGTTCGCCGAGCGCGGCACGGTCCTCACGACGCCGGACCGCGGGCTGGGCGACGTACCGCCAGGCGTCGGGGTCCTCGGGCGAGGGCGTGCCGGGGGGCGGGAGGTGGCGGCGCAGCAAGGGGTGGGCGTCGTGCCGCCGGGCACCGGGCGGGGCGAGGGCGTCGGCGGCCGGGCGGTGAGGGACGACGCGGGCGGCATCCCGCTCCACGCCGTGCGCGTCGAATGCGCCGGGGACCGCAGTGCCGCGCGGATCGGGGGCGTCTGCGGCCGCGGCTCGGCGGTGCAGCAGGGAGTGGGCCTGCCGCCGAGTCCGGTACATGTCGGCCGGACCGGGTGCCGGGGAATCTGCTTCCGGGGCCGGGCGGCGCACGGGGTGAGCGGCGTGCCGCCCGGCGTCGGGGGCGGCGGAGCGGCGCGCGCCGGCGGCGTCCGGTGCCGCCTCCTCCGACTCGGACCCTGATGTCGGCTCGGACCCGGATGCCGGCACGGAGCCGGTTGCCGGCTCGACCGCCGGACCGGCCTCCGGCTCCGGCCCGTCGAAGATCGTGACCACCGTGACCGAGACCCCCTGCGCGACCCAGTGGGCGAGCCGGCCGCCGAGAGACCACACCGCGTCGTCCGGGTGCGGGGAGACCACCAGCTGGGCGCGGGCCTCGCGCTGCGCGCTCATCGGGTGCCGGTCGGCCGGGCCCCGGCCGCCTCGGCCCGGACCGCGGCCACATAGCGCTCCGGGGTTCCGTCGGGGCCCAGCAGGGCAGTCAGGGCGCGTACCCCGGGCAGGGGATGCAGCATCGCGAACCGCTCCATGTTCCGCCCGTGCTGGTGCCAGCGGCCCGGCCGGGCGTGGCTGAGATGGATGCCGTACGCCTCGGGCACCAGGGCGCGCCGCAGCCCCGCGGCGTGCAGCCGCACCCCGAACTCGATGTCCTCACAGCCCCAGTCGCGCCCGAACCCCTCGTCGAAGCCGCCCACGGAGCGCCACGCCCCTTTCTCCACGGCCGAGTTGGCGCCGACGAAGCCGAGCCAGGCGGCGACGTCCGGCAGGGTCCCCGCGTCCATCGCCTCGACGGCGCGCTCCAGGGCGTTCGCCATCGTGCGGCGCAGGGGATCCCGGCCGCGGGCGTCCGGAGCGGATCCGGTCAGCTCGGCGGCGGTCCGCTGGATCTCGGGCCAGGGCGCGTCCGCCAGCGCTGTCAGCAGCCGTGCCGCCGTGGGGAGTTCGCGCATCCGACCATGCAGGAAGAACCCGGGCCGGGCGGCGTCGGCGTACGCCTGCAGGAAGCGGGGGCCGATGACGACGTCGGCGTCGAGGAAGACCAACCAGGCGGCCTCGGCCACGCCGGCACCGGTGTTGCGGACGGCCGCCCGCCCTCGTCCGGGACCGGGCACCACGCGCAGCGGCAGCCGGTCGCGCGCCTCGGCGAGGACCTCGGCGAGTGCCGGACGCCCCTCGGGCGCGTTGTCGTCGACCACGATCACCTCGTGGGCGGGTGCGTCGGTCTGGGCCGCGAGACAGGCGAGCGTGAGGCGCAGCCGCTGGTGGTCGCCCCGGGTGGGGACCACCACCGCCAGGGTGAGCGGAGCGGATGGCAGGTGCGGGGACATGCATCGGCCTTTCCGTCGACAGGGGAATCAGCACTGCCCGGCAAATCCCGGCGCGCTCCGGAGCGCGGGAAACCAGGCGGGTGCGCTGCGGAAATCGACGTGAACGACAGAGGAAGAGACGGGATGACGCCGGACTGTCCGCGAAGAGCCCGCCTGGGAAGGGTCCATCGACGAAGCTGGGGAAGTCAACCGGGCATGCCGAATTTCGGAAAGGCCGCCTGACCGGAAAGCACGCGCGGGCACCGGAGCGATCACTCCGGGCGATTCGTTTTGGCCATAACTGCATGGGATCCGATCCGTGTCCAGTACATCCGGAAGGAGCTGTTCATGTGCGTCGTCGGTCTCCCCGAACCGGACGGCGGAACAGGAACGGAGCGGCGCCCGATCCTCGGTTTTCGGTCAAGGTGCCCCTGACAAAGGTCTTTCGCAGAATGCCGGTCTGCTTCAGTGTTACGGTCAGGTCCGATCACCGGCGACACCGCTGGAGGCAATCACGTGCCACCCTCGCCGCTCGCCCTCGTCATCGGAATCGACGGGGGCACGTTCGATCTCATCGACCCCTTGGTGGAGCGGGGACTGCTCCCGAACATCGGAAGTCTCCTGACCGCCTCGGCCAGCAGCAGGACCACCTGCACCTGGCCGGCCCACACCGCTCCCGGCTGGTCCGCCTTCGTCAGCGCGGCGGATCCCGGCAACCACGGCATCTACCAGTTCTACGACACCCAGGACCCCGGCTACGGCGCCCGGATCACCCAGGCCGGCGACCTGGGGCGGTCCTCGGCATGGGACTGGCTCGCGGCACAGTCGTACACGCTCGGGCTCGTCAACATCCCGATGTCCCACCCGCCGGCCGACCTGCCCGGTTACCAGATCACCTGGCCCCTGGAGCGCACTCTGCGGCACTGCCGCCCCGACTCGCTGCTGCGCGAACTCGCCACGGCCCGGGCGCACTTCCAGTCCGACCTCGCCACGATGTTCCGCGGGGACATGGGCTATCTGGATCAGGCCGAGCGCAATGTCGAGGCCCGGATCCGGTCCATGCGGCATCTGATGACCACCCGGCCCACGGACGTCGTCATGGTCGTCCTGACCGAAGCCGACCGGGTCGGGCACCACTACTGGCACTACGAGGACGCGGGGCACCCCCGGTACGAGGACGCCCCGGCGGACAGTGGCTGGGAGCGGGCCCTCACCCGGATCTACCAGGCGTTGGACACCGCGGTGGGCGAGCTGCTGACGCTGGTGGACGAGGACACCGTGGTGACGCTCGTCTCCGACCACGGTCTGGGCCGGGGCCGGTACGCGTTCTCCGTGCACCAGGCGCTCGAGGAGGCGGGACTGCTCGCCACCGAGCCCGGCGAGGGGCCCGCTGAGGGCACCGCAAGCTGGTTCGCCGACGGGGGGCGGCGGGTGGACTTCTCCCGGACGGCCGTCTACATGCCGGTCCCCGGCTCCTACGGCCTCAACCTCAATCTCAAGGCGCGGCAGCACCGGGGCACCGTTGCGCCCCGGGACCGGGACCGGGTCACCGCGGAGGTGACCGACCTGCTCGGCACGCTGAAGGGCCCCACCGGTGACCCGGTCTTCCAGGCGGTCCTGCCCCGGCAGGAGGCCTATCCGGGCGGCAACGTCGAGCGCGCGCCCGATCTGCTGCTGGTCCCGGCGGACGAGTCCGTGCTTCCGGTCACCTCGCTGACCGGCACGCTGTGGACTCCCAGCGCCCAGAGCGGACTCCACCGGCACGAGGGCATCTGGGCGCAGCGCTCACCCCGCGTCCGCCCGGGCCGGCTGCCCGGCACGATCCCGCTGACCGACGCCATGCCCACGCTGCTGACGGACCTCGGGGCCGCCTGGCCGCAGGACGTCGACGGCCGCCCGCGCACCGAGGTGTTCACCGATGACGTGCCGGTCCCCCCGACGGACCGGCGCCTGGCCCTGCGCAACGCCGCGCCGTCCGCGCCCGGCCCGGCGGACGCGACGGAGGACGCGGGCGAGGACGACTACACCAGCAGCCGACTGCGCGAGATGGGCTACCTGTAAGCGATCACCGACACGAAGGGATGCGCGACATGGAACCAGAGGAGACGAAGGCCCGGCTGCGCAAGGTGCTCGTCGACTCCCTCGAACTGTCCCTCGAGCCGTCCGAGGTCCCTGACAAAGGGCTCGTCCAGGCGCTGGGACTGGATTCGATCAACACCATCGAGTTCCTGATCTGGGTGGAGAGCGAGTTCGGAGTGGAGATCGCCGACGAGGACCTCTCGATCAAGCTGATCGACGACCTCGACCTGCTCGCCGAGTACGTCAACAGCCGGGTGCAGCAGGGCGAGCCCGCCAACGAGCCGGCCTGAGCGCCCGGGCCCCCGCCTCCTGGGAGAGTCGATGATTCAGGACGTCACCCTCGAAACGCGTAGCCCCCGACGGAAACCGGGAGAGTTCGAGCTCTCGCTGGACCCCCGTGTCACCGATCCCGCCTCGTTCAAGGTCAGCTTCCTCATCCTGCTGGACGGCGATCTCGTGATGTCGCCGGAGCACCTCGGCGTCGCCTACATGGCCAGCGTGCTGCGGCACGTCGGCTTCACCGCCGAGATCCGGGAGGTGGAGCATGGCGACGAGCACCATGCGGCGGCCATCGCCCATCTGCGGGAGTACCGGCCGGACCTGGTGTGCTTCACTCTGATGAGCCTCAACGTGACCAGCTGCGTCAGCCTGTGCCGGCAGCTGCGCGAGGCGCTGCCGGACACCCCGATCGCCTGCGGCGGCCCGGCCGGTACGTTCGCGGGCCAGGACGTGCTGCGCAACAACCCGTACGCGGACATCGTCGCCGTCGGCGAGGGCGAGCCCACGATTCTCGACCTCGCCCAGCGGCTCTACCTCAAGGAGCCGCTGACCGACTGCCCCGGCGTCTGCTACCGGGACGAGGAGGGCGGCATCCACCAGAACCCGGCCCGGCCCCTCATCCACGACCTGGAGGTGCTGCCGTTCCCGGCCCGGGACCAGCTCAGCCAGCACGGCGACAAACTGGAGTACGTACGGGTCAGCACCAGCCGCGGTTGCGTCGCCAACTGCGCCTTCTGCTCGGCACCCCATCTGAAGAACCGGGTGCAGGCCGGCAAGGCGTGGCGCGGACGCGGACCCGAGCAGATCGTCGAAGAGGTCGCGCAGATCGTCGAGCGGCACAACTTCCGTACCTTCGACTTCGTGGACTCCACCTTCGAGGACCCCGACGGCGGCCGGGTCGGCAAGAAGCGGATCGCCGCCATCGCCCAGGGCATCCTCGACCGCGGGCTGGACATCTACTACAACGTCTGCATGCGGGCCGAGAACTGGCACGACACCCCCGAGGACCACGCGCTGCTCGACCTGCTCACCGCCTCCGGCCTGGAGAAGGTGAACGTCGGCATCGAGGCGGGCACCGCCGAGGAACTCCTGCTGTGGGAGAAGCGCGCCACGGTCGAGGACAACGTCACCATCATCCGGATGCTGCGCGAGCACGGCATCTACCTGGCGATGGGCTTCATCCCGTTCCATCCGTACGCGACCGTCGACACCCTGACGGCCAACGCCCGGTTCCTGCGGGACAACGCCGGGCACAACCTGCGCCGGATGACGGAACGGCTGGAGATCTACCCGGGTACGACGATCGTGCGCCGCCTTGAGTCCGACGACCTGCTTGACCACAGCTACCACGACAGCCTCGACCCGTACGGCTACTCCTTCGCGGACGAGAAGGTCGGGCTGCTGGCCAAGCATTTCGCGCGGCTCTACAACAACGAGGACTACCACCGGCGCGGAGTCATCATCGAGCAGTCCGCGGTGTTCGAGTTCGAGACCTACAACGTGGTCCTGCAGACCTTCATCTCCCGGCTGCAGCGCCGCTTTCGCAAGCTGCCCGGCGTTGAGGAGGCGATGGAGGAGTTCAAGGAGCAGGTGCACGCCATCCGCCAGGAGATGGGGCAGTTCAACTACGCCTTCTTCATGGCGAACCTCGAAGCGGTGCTGAACGACTCGCTGGACGCCGACAAGCAGGAGCGCCAGGTCGTGGAGGTCGAACAGTACTTCCGCGACCGGCTCGACCAACTGCGCTCGGAGCAGCTGCGGGTGGGCAAGCGGCTCACCCGGCTCGGGGCGCGGGTGACCGAGATCAGCTCCACGCTGCCACCGGTGCGTCCGGGCGGCCTGCCACGCACGTACACCGGCGAGGGCACCGGTGCCACGTGGTGAACGGGCCCAGCAGGGCGAGGTCGCGGTTTGCAGCCTGAGCAGCCGGGAGCTGGTGGAACCCCTCTCCGCGCTGCCGGGCGTGTCACTGGCCGGCACGCTGATGACGGCCAACCTCGGGATCGAGGAGCTGCTGCGCACCCTCGCGCGCCGGCCCGCGGTCCGGGGGCTGGTCGTCTGCGGCCGTGACTCGCCGCGCTTCCTCGCCGGACAGAGCCTGCTGGCCCTCTTCCGGGACGGGGTCGACCCCGAGCGCCGCAGCATCGTCGGGGCGGCGGGCTATCTGCCACTGCTGCGTTCCGTCCCCCTGCACGAGGTGGAGCGGCTGCGCGCCCGGGTGGAGGTCGTGGACGCGCGCGGGGAGTGCGATCCGCTGGTGCTCGGCGAGATCGTGCAGAAGCTGCGGGCCCGCCTCTGCGCCGCTCCGCGGCCGACTCCGGACGGCCGGACGGCTCCGGACGGCCGGACGGCTCCGGGAGACGGCCCGTGCGGCCCGGTGCCGGGCTTCCGCCGGCTGCGGACCGGCGGCAGGCGCGTGGGGCTCAGCCAGGTGCTGGACGGGTTCGTGGTGATCAGCCTGGACCGGCGGGCCCGGCGGATCGTCCTGCGGCACTACGACAACGACCTGACGCCCCGGCACGAGATGACCGGTGTCCGGGCGGAGTCCATGCTGCTGGGGCTGCTGCGCGCCGAGGTGATCACCGATCCGGCCCATGCCGGCTACCTCGGCGGCGAGCTGACCAAGGCCGAGACCGCACTGCGCCTCGGTCTTCCCTACGTCCAGGACCTGCCGCTGCGCGCACCGGGCCGCCCCGGGAACGCCATGCTGCCGGTGCACGAGCGAGAGGAGCCCCAGCCGTGACCGACGCATCGCCCGACCTGCCGAGTATGGCGGAGTTCCTGACCGCTGTCGTGACGGGACTCGGGCTGGAGGGTACCGACCTCGACCCGGACGTCCCGCTGGGCACCCAGGTCTCCGTGGAGTCCGTCCGCATGATCGAACTGGCCATCCTCCTGGAGGAGGAACTCGGTCTGGATCTCCCGCCCGACCTGGACCTGCGCAAGTGCAGCCCCCAGGAGCTCTACGGGGTCCTGACGGGCTGACAGCCGAAACACCCGGCCCGTGAGCAGCGCGGCTTCCGCCGGGTGCCTCGCGGCGCCCGGCGGAGCGCTCACGCCGGCCAGATACGCAGTTCCTCCTTGATGAGCCGGGCCGTGACCGGCAGGCCCCGGCCCGGGGTCCAGGCGTCCGGGCCGAGGAGGCGGGCGGTGAAGCCGTCCGCGGACAGCCGGTGCCAGGCGCCCACGGCACCCGGGTCGGTCAGCAGCAGGGTGACCGGACACGGCAGCGGGTCGCCGGAGAGCGCCGTCGCGTCCTGGGGACCATGGGCCGGCCCCGGGCAGAACAGCACCCGGGCCGGTGGTGTTCCCGCCGCCTGCGCCGCCCGCACCGCCCGCACCACGGCGGCCGGGAGGGTGGCACACCCGGGGCCCCCGTCCGCTACGGCGAGCAGCGCCCAGGGCAGGCCCTCGGCCGTCCCGGACGTGGGCGGCAACGGCTCTTGGGGGGCGGCCCGCAGCACCGCGGTCTCCGGCCGCAGTGCCTCCCGCAGCGCCGGCCCGAGGACGCCTGCCGGGTCCAGTACCACCAGCCGCAGCACCGGATCCGGGCCCGGTGCCTGGAGGAACCGGCCGACGTCCATGGCCGCCGTGCTCATTCGAGACCGTCCGCGAGTCCGAGGGCGAAGTAGTTCTCGAAGCCCAGCAGCCGCCGCATCCGGGCGTCGCTGCGCTCGACGACCTCCGGCCTCAGCCCGGCGAAGAAGTTCTGCTGCTGCCGGACATAGCCGCGGCAGTAGTAGTTCAGGATGCCGTGCCGGGGCCGGTCGGTGACGTTCGCTCCGGTCTGGTGCCACAGCCGTCCGTCGAAGATCATGACGCTGCCGGCCGGGGCGCAGACGGGGATCGTCTCCACGTCCCCCTCGCCGCGGTCGTAGTCCGGCTGCCGGCCGAGCCGATGGCTGCCCGGGACCAGCCGCGTGGCGCCGTTGTCCTCGGTGAAGTCGTCCAGCATCCACATGCTGTTGGCGACGAGCGCGTACGGCGGCCAGGGCGGCCGCGCGAACGTCTGGTCCGCGTGGACGTGCATGGCGGCGCCGCCGGGGCCCGCGATGTTCGCATGGGTGCTGGACAGCAGGAAGTTGAAGCCCAGCACCTCCTCCATCAGATCCAGAACGAGGGGTTCGCGAACGCTGCGCTCGAATTCCTCGCCCTTGTTGAGCAGACTGAACACCCGCTGGTTTCCACCGTCGTAGAGAAAGGCGCTGCCGTCTTCCCGTTCCTTTTTCGCGACGTCGAGGAGGCGTTTTCTGAGTTGTTTGAACTCCCGCTCGGAAATTGGGCACTCAAGGAGGCAGTAGCCGTATTCCTGAAGATCCTCCGCAGCTTTCAGCTTTTTGGTCGTCAGGGTGGCAGACATACGACCGAATTTAGCAGGGGGCCGGGGTTCGCGAAAGAGACGGAAGCGGAGTTCAGGACAGCAGAACCTCGGCGAGCCGGTCCACCTGCGTGAGCCGTGCCGCGGTCGGATGGAAGATCACCTCGTCGAATCCCGCGGCGGCCAGCCGGTCCACCTGTTCGCGAATGCCTTCCGGTGTGCGCGGGGTTTTCGCGACAAAGGACTCGGCCTCGTCCCCGAGCACCCCGAAATACTGCCGGACGAATGCGGCGGCCTCCTCGGCCACGTCCTCGCCGAGCCAGAACCGGGCAAGCGCGACGAGCCGGGGCCGCCCGGTGCGGCCCGCACGGTCCCAGGCGTCGCGGACCTTCTCGGCCCAGGGCGCCACCCGCTCCGGCTCCAGACCGGGCGCGGTCCATCCATCGGCCCAGCGCACCGTCCGCCGTACGGCGGCCCGGCTCACGCCGCCGACCAGCAGCGGCGGTACCGGGCCCGGCAGGTCACCGGTGTCGCCCTTCGCCCGGAGCCGGGCCAGTTCGGCGAGCTGGGCGTCGAACACCGCGGACCGGCTCGCGAAGTCCCGCCCGGCCGCCTGGAAGTCGTCGGCGCGCACCCCGGGCCCGAGGCCGAGCGTGACCCGGTCCCCGGCGAGGGAGGCGACGGTGGCGGCCTCCTTGGCGAGCACCGCGGCGGTGGTCAGCGGGGCCACGAGAATGTTGGTGGACAGCGCGATGCGCGAGGTGACGGCGGCCGCCGCGGCCAGCACGGCGAGCGGCTCGTGGCCGGGGTAGCACAGCCGGTGGGTCGCGGCGGCGGACGAGAAGCCGCACTCCTCGGCCCGCACCGCCCACCGGGTCTGCAACGCCCCGGAGGCGCCGGGGACCGTGTTGGGGAACGCGATGCCGATCTTCATGGGGTGCTCCACGGACGGGACACGGCCGGCGGCCGGCCGGAACCGAGCAGGTGGTAGGGGGTCGGGGCGAGGCCGGGCGGTCCGTCGGTGCTGTCGACGACGACCTGGCGGCGGCGGTATGCGTCGAGTTCGTTGGTCACCCGGTCCCAGGCGGTCCCGGCCGGGCCGCTCCCCCCAGGGGGCAGATCGAGGTCGACCAGCCGGTAGTCGTTCACCCACACCCGTTCGGCGTGCAGGGCCTCGGCGACCGTGCGCGCACGCCCGGCGTCCGCCGACCAGACGCCGGCGCTCAGCCCGTACCTGGAGGCGTTGGCGACACGGACGGCGTCGGCGTCGTCGCGGGCCCGCAGGACGGCCAGCACCGGGCCGAAGATCTCCTCCTGGGCGACGGCGTCCTCGGGCGACACGTCCGCGAGCACGGTCGGCAGGAAGTAGGCGCCCGGGTCGAGCCCTTCAGGCAGTTCCCCGGGCTCGGGCATCCGGCCCCCGCACACCAGCCGCGCGCCCTCCGCGAGACCGCGCTCGGTGAAGTGCCGGGCGGTGCGGGCCTGGTTACGGGAGACGAGCGGCCCCAGGTCGGTGTCCGGGTCGAGCGGGTTGCCGAGGCGCAGGGCCCCGGCCCGTTCCCGAACCCGGTCGACGAACTCGTCGTACACGTCGGTGTGCACCACGGCCCGGGAACCGGCCATGCACACCTGTCCGTTGTGCAGGAAGATGCTCCAGGCCACGCCGGCGGCCGCCCGGTCGAGGTCGGCGTCGGCGAGCACCACGTTCGGGGACTTGCCGCCGAGGTCCAGCCGGGTGTTCACGCCGGTGGCGGCGGCCCCGCTGCGCACGCTCTCCCCCACGGCGTCCGAGCCGGTGAACGCCACCAGGTCGACGCCGGGGGCCCGGACGAGGCTGTCCCCGGTGGTGCCGCCGGGGCCGGTGACGATGTTGACGACGCCGGGGGGCAGGCCGCACTCGTGCATCAGCCGGACCAGTTCCAGGGCGGTGAGCGAGGTGAACGACGCCGGTTTGACCACGCAGGTGTTGCCCGCCGCGATGGCCGGGGCGATGCGCCAGGCCGCCAGCAGCAGCGGCAGGTTCCAGGGCACGATCGCGGCGACCACGCCGAGCGGCTGCCAGCGCAGGTAGTGCGGCGACCGGTCCTCGGCGGTGCCGGGCCGGCCGAGCCGTGCGGGCAGCCGCTCGGCCCACCAGGCGCTCCAGGCGAACGCGGCGCGCGCTCCGGGGACGTCGGCGCCGAGGGCCTTGCGCAGGGTGGTTCCGTTGTCGCGGACCTCCAGCTCGGCGAGACGGCCGGACTCCGCGGAGAGCCGCTCGGCGACCCGGCGAAGCACCGCGGCGCGTTCGCCGGGCGTCATCCGGGGCCAGGGGCCCTGGTCGAAGGCGCGGCGGGCCGCCGCCACCGCCGTCTCGACGTCCTGCGGGCCGCAGCGTGGCACGTCGGCGAGGTGCCGGCGGGTGGCCGGCTCGAACGTGCGAAAGGTCGCGCCGCCCTGGGCCGGGGCCGGACCGCCGTCCACGTACCTCGGGAAGTGCTCTGCCATCTGCCTCCTCCTCGTCGGGCTGGTCCCACTCGTCCGGTGCGGTCAGGGTGCCGCCAGGTCGCACCGCCGGCCCCGCCCGGCGGTCGGTCCGCTCTCCAGCAGTTCGCCGACGGTCACTTGGCGGACCGTCAGTGCGCCGGGACGCGTGCCCTCCGGCAGGGCGACCGCGGCACGGTAGGGGGCGGGCACACAGGCCAGGTCCCACACCCGCCACAGCCGCGCGTCCGGGCCCCGCACGGCCGCCGGGCCCGGACGCGCCGGCTGGACGGAGGCCCGCATGCCCTCCCGCAGCCGACCGCCCCAGGCCTTGACGCAGGCCTCCTTGCGCACCCACAGCCGGAAGAACAGGTCCCAGGCCTCGTGCCCGGACAGGGCCGCGACGGCGGCGGCCTCGTCGGCGGGGAAGTACCGGGCGGCGATCCGCGCGGCGGCGACCTGCCGTACCCGTTCGACGTCGGTGCCGACCGGTCCGCCCCAGGTCACCGCCAGCAGGGTCAGGCCCGCCGTGTGCGAGAAGTTGAAGGCCAGGCCCGAGCCCCGCCCGGCGCCGGCCACCTCGGGCTTGCCGTTGTCCTGCCGGGTGAACCGCAGGTCCTCGGGTGCCTCACCGATCAGGGTGCCCAGGCACCGGCGCAGCACGGCCTGGCTGAGGGCGAACGCGTGTTGGTCCGTCCGGGACCTCAACTGGGCCATGCGCTCCCGGTCGGCCGCGGGCAGCAGCCGCCGCGCGGCGCGCACCACCCGGTCCGGGGCCCGGGTGGAGACGCACCACAGCAGCACGGGCACGGCCTGCGGGCTCACGGCGCCGTGTCGAGCCGTACGGGGAGGGCCGCGACCCCGAGCGGCAGCAGCTGGGAGGTGTGCGCCACCTCGTCGGGCGCCACCGCCAGCCCGATGCGGGGGTGGGCGGCGAGCAACTCACCGATTCCGGCGGCGTGTTGGACCATGACCAGGTCGGTGGCAGGGCACCGGTGGGGTCCGGCGCCGAAGGCGAGGGTGGGCGTCTGCGGCCGCTCGACGTCGAGTTCGCCGGGCCGGTCGACCACGCGCGGGTCCCGGCAGGCGGCCGAGACCAGGGGCAGTACCGCGGCGCCGGCCGGGATGCGTACTGCGGAGAGCTCGACGTCCTCGGTGGCCATCCGCAGCAAGCCGTCGTTGCTGGACGGGTAGAACCGCAGCAGCTCGGCCACGGCGCCCGGGATCAGCTCCGGCCGCCGCACCAGCCGGTCCCGGACGCCGGGGTCGGCCAGCACGCCGTACAGATGGCGGGCGAGCAGGTCACGCACCCCGATGAAGCCGGAGATGACCAGCCCGTGGAGCAGGAGCACCCGTTCCTCGTCGGTGAGTTTCCCGCCCTCGGCGTCCGGGTCGTCCAGCCCCAGCAGGACTCCGGCGACGTCGTCGCCGTCACGCGCCCGGCGCTCCTGAAGGAGGCCGTTGAACGCCTTCGCCAGCCGGGTCCGGCAGGCTTCCTGCTCCGGTCCGTCGGCGCCACCGGACATCAGCAGGGTCTCGACGTCGCCGGTGATCTCCCGCCACCCGTCGCCGTCGAACCCCAGCAGCTCGCAGACGACCCGGCCGGCGAACGGTGCGGTGTAGGAGTCCGCCAGGTCGACGGGCTCCGGGATGTCCCCGAGGGACGCGGCCAGATGCGCGGCGATCTCCTCGATGCGGCCCCGCCACCGGGCCGTGCGCTCGGCGGAGAAGGCCGCGGCGACCGGGGTGCGGAAGACGGTGTGCCGGGGCGGGTCGAGGTCCACGATCCCGGTGCCCTGGCCCCGCCCGAGGCCGGTGCCCGGCAGGGCCGCGGCCCGGGCCCGGCTGAACACCGGGCCGGTCAGGACGGCTCGCACGTCGGCGTCCCGGGTGACGAGCCAGATGGCGCTGCCGTCGGCGAGCCGGACCCGGGAGACCGGCTCCTCGGCGAGCAGCCGTGCGTACTGCGGTGGAACGGTGCCGCCGGGGCCCGCGGGATAGGGGAACATCTCGCCCGCGGTGGCGCTCACCGGGCCGCCCCCAGCGGATAGGCGGGTGTGGCGCGCCGTACCGATGGCTCCACCGGCTCGAAGGGGAAGTCCTGGGCGAGTACCTGGTTGTCCAGCTGGTGTTCCACCACGATGGTGCCGGCGCCGTAGTCCTCCGAGATTTGCTCGACGTCCTCCGCCGTGACCAGCCCGTCCGGCCGGCCCAGCAGCTCGGCCACGCCCTGGGCGGGCGCGAGCAGTTCGAGGGCGAAGCCGCGAGCCAGGTGCTGGCGGTGGGTGTGCGCGGCGACGATGAGGAAGTCGGGGTCGTTGTCGCAGATGAAGTGGCAGATGGCGCGGGCCTGAAGGAAGCGGCGGGGCCGCTCGGTGTAGCGCCGGCTGGAGACCAGCACCGGTCCCTGGGCGCCCTCGCGGCGGCCGAAGGCGACCAGGCCCCGGTCGACGTACGGCGTCTGCTCGGTGACGTAGGTGAGCAGCGCATCTGTCTCGAACCGCTCGGTGTCCGACACCCCCGCCCAGGCGCGAACCCGGCGGGCGAGTTCGTAGCCGAGGTGCCAGGCGTTGTCGAGGCGGCCCGGGGCGAAGAAGGTCTCGCGGACGTCTGCGCACACCTCACGGAGTTCGGCGACGGCCGGATCGGCCGGGCGGCCGGGCGGCGCCGTCCCCGCGACCTCACGGGCGCGTTCGAGCCAGGCGAGCTGGTCCGTGATGCGCTCGGGGCGCACGCCGTTGAGGAAGTCGAAGGCGTGCGGCTCGGGCAGCTCCCGCACCACCCGCCGGATGGCGTCGGCATGGGGTTCGGCCTCCGTGTAGGGGTCCAGACCGAGCCGGGCCGCGGCGCGGCAGAAGGCGGCCTCGTCCTCACCGGTGCCGCGCAGCGCGGTCCATTCCTGCTGGAGCGGGGTGTCGTCGACGCCCCACTCGGTCAGCCGGGTGACGACGGCGTCCACGAAGCCGCGCAGGGTCTCGGCGAGTGCCTCGGAACCGACGACGAGGTTGCCGCGGGCGAGATAGCGGGGACCGGGCCGGGGGTCGGGACCGCCGTCCGGCATCCACACGATCCGGGTCTGCCGTCCCTCGGGCACGAACAGCACGTCAGGCCAGCGGAATCCGTCGCAGGCGGCCCGCATGATGTGCCGCCGCGACCGCTGCCACCAGGAGCCGCGCTGGTCGCCGACGCCGTTCTTGTAGGCGAAGCGGAGCTGGGAGATCTGGGTGCCGGGGCGGGCGTCGGCCGTCAGCGACCACCAGTTGAAGGCGATCCACTCGGCCAGGGGGTACAGCGAGCCGGTCGTGTACGGCCGCACCGTGCCCGTCGCCGGGTCCTCCACGCTGGTCAGCGGGGTGTGGGTGCCGATGCTCATCTCCACATCGGCCCAGGTCACGGCCCGCTCATCACGGACGTCCGTGGGCGGTTCCTGCCATTTCCAGACTAGCGAGAACTCGGGAAGTGTGCTCATGCGAGTCCCTCCGGCCATTCGCTCGGGTGCAGGGTGTAGCCGGTGTAGCGGCCCGGATCCGCGCCGGCCAGACGGAACTCCTGGACGACGTCGTCGGTGCGGTACCAGGCGTACCGCGGGAAGTCGCGCTCCCAGGGGCCGCCCAGCGCCCCCTCGGTGAGCGCGGCGCGCAGCAGTTCCTCCTGGGTGCGGCCGGCCGGCACCGCCGAGGGCAGTGTGTCGGCCGAGCGTGGCTCCCACGCCTCATAGGCCGCCTGGCGGGCCAGCGCCTCCCGGTCGACTCCGGCCGGGGGTTCGGTCACGGTCCGGCGCCGTTCGCGCCGCCGTTCGGGTGGTCGTATGTCGCGCATGCGCGGACCTCCAGGGGAAGGGGACGAAACGGACGGGAGGACAGACGGCCGGCCGTAGGCTCGTCGGACGTTCAGGCGGAGGTGCCCAGCGGGCGGCCCGGCCAGTCGGCCGGGACCGGGCGGCCGTGGAGGGTGGCCAGGGTGGCCGGGATGTCGACCGGGGCGGCGGGGGTGTCGTCGGTGTGCGCGGGGACGAAGCCGGGGCCGAGCCCGGCCCAGTAGGACTCTCTGCGATGCCAGCCGCTCTGCCAGGTCCGGTGGACATGGCCGGCCCACTGCGGGTCGCCGAGCGGGAGGTAGCGCCAGTCGGCGGGTTCCAGGATCAGGTCGGGCGCCCCCGCGGTCGCCGTTCCGCAGTACACCTCCTCGCGGGTCCGCACGGCGGCGAAGTACGGCCGCCCGGTACGGGGGTTGACCGTGTCCAGCAGCAGGCCGCGCACCTCGTCGCGGACCTGCTCGTACTCGCCCTGGCCGACCGTGCCGTGCTTGTACCGGTCGCGGACGTTGATGTTGATGCCGTGGGTGCCCTGGACGGCCTCGAAGGCGCGGGTGCCGGACCAGTCGATGCGGCCTTCCGCACCGGTGGCGAGGAGACCGGCCTCGGCCAGGTGGTCGTTGATCGAGCAGTAGGCGCGCAGCGGTCCGAAGCCGATCTCGGAGAAGGCCAGCACGTCGGTGTGGTCGTCGGCGGCGGCGAGGGCGTCCTGGATCACCTGGTCGCACGTCCGGTACGCGGCGAACACCGCGCTGTCCCGCTCGTGTTCGGGGCCGAGTTCCAGCTCCTGCCAGTAGATGTGCGAGGTGCGGTCGATGCTGGTCAGGTTGACGATGACGACGTCGGACTCGGGCAACAGCGCGAGGGCGGCCCTGCCGCGCTGTCGGTCGGCCTCCAGCAGCTGGGGCAGCAGTTGCTCGCGTGGCTGGCCGGTCCAGAAGATGGAGACGTCGTGCACGGGCCGGATGCCCTGCTTCGCCAGCCGGCGCTGCAGATCGCGCGGGTGGCAGGCGTGCAGGGTGGCGTACATCGGATAGCTGATCAGCGCGCCGTCCATCGGCTCGACGGGATGGGTGCCGAAGACGCCGATACTGACGAACCTGAGCCCGGCGAACGCCTGGTGGTGCCAGAGCAGCGGGTGGCGGCGGTCCCTGGAGCCGAGGACCTGCGGGGAGTACTCGGGGTCGTGGCAGGTCCAGTACGAGAAGAAGCCGTGGTCGGCGGCTCGCCTGCCGGTGAGCACGCTGAGCAGGCCGGGTGGTTCGTAGGGGGTGCCTTCGGCGGAGAGGGGGCCGTGCGCGCCCTCGCGGCGCAGCCGGGCGAAGCCGGGAAGAGCACCCGCCTCGCACCAGCGGTCCAGCAGGGCGGGAGCCGCGCCCTCCGTGATGATCACTATCGTTCGATGCTGCTTCGTCACCCAGCACTCCCTCGTCCAGCCGTACAGGGGATCGCCGCTTGCGGAGTGGGAACGGTCATGAGCTGCGCTTCGGGCACCCGGCGGGGCCAAGGGACGGGTCGTGCCGCACGTCCAGGTGCCATGCCGACAGCACTGCACGGTACATGCGGATCCGGGTGTCGTATGCCCCGCCGAATGATGATGGCCGAAAGGAGTGCCCTCTGCCGCTGAGAGAAGGCCGCTACCGGGCGGCGGCGGCCCCGGGGCGGCCCTCAACCGGCTGCCGGTGATGGGTGTTTCAGTCAACTACGGGTGGCGGAGGGGACGCCTCCTTGACAGTGCTCGACGCCGGTTGACTACAGTGCGGCTGTCCGTTCGCTTTCCCGATTTCCCGTTGACCGCCGTTCTCGCGAAGCGTCCCTCTCGCCGTCCGCAGGCTGTCCGGTACGTCGCTCACACCCTTGGCGTTCTCAGCCGGGCCGGTGCATGCGTCGCGGACCGGTGGCACGCGCGTCATCTTTTCGGCGCGGGGCCGGACCGTTCGACCACCGTCCGGCCGCCCATGGCGACTCCCCGGCTCGGGCGTCAGCCGTCGCATGTCCCGATCGATGTCCCTCACACCGGAAAGGACACGATATGACCGTGTTGGGCTTAGGTGGATCCGGGCACGACTGGGCCTCCTGTGCCACAGACGGCAGCCGGCTCGTCGCGGTGGACGAGGAACGGCTCATGCGCAGCAAGTACGGCCTGGGCGCGGACCTGCTGGCGGGCGTCAGCCGGCAGGCATGCCTGGGACAACTGGGCACCACCGCGGCCGAGGTGGAGCACGTGGTCGCCTGCGAGCTGGTACCCCGGCCCTTCTACCACTCCTTCCGGCGACGGGTCACAGTGATCAACCATCACCTGGCCCACGCCTACAGCGCGTTCGGCGCCTCCGGCATGTCCCGGGCCGCGGTACTGGTGTGCGACAACTCCGGCAGTCTCACCGTCGGCGACAAGTCGGGGGCCACCGCCCGGGAGGCGGAGACCATCAGCTCCTTCGTCGCCGACGAGCAGGGCATACGGCTGCTCGACCGGGTCAGCGGGGCGCACGTGGTGGACGCAGGCTCGGAGAGCGCCTACTACCAGCCCGGCGAGACCGACAACTCGCTAGGGCATCTGTACCGCACCGCGAGCCTCGCCGTCGGGCTCGCCTACACCGGACCGAAGACCCGCTTCCCGGTCAGCGAGGACGGCAAGACCATGGGCCTCGCGCCGTACGGCGACGAGCGGTTCGTGGACGACCTGGCGGAGCTGGTCACCCTGCTGCCCGCAGGCGGCGTCAGCATCTCCGCGAGCAAGGTCTCGCATCTGCTGGGGCGGCTGGCGCAGGACGCCGACTTCGACACCCGGGCGGCCATCGCGCGCGCCGCCCAGGAGGTGCTGGAGCGGGCCCTGGTGCACTGCGCCCGCGCGCTGCACGAGCGGACCGGGCTGACCGATCTGTGCATCGCGGGCGGCGTCGGCCTCAACAGCGTCGCCAACGGCCGGATCCTGAAGGAGACACCGTTCGAGCGGCTCTTCGTCGTGCCCGCCGCCGGAGACAACGGCATCAGCCTCGGCTGCGCCTACTACGGGCTGCACGAGTTGGAGGGCGTGCCGATGGCGGAGCTGCCCGCCCTGAAGAACGCCTACCTGGGTCCCGAGTACCCGCGCTCCCGGGCCCGCGAGGCCGTCGCCGCCTCGGGGCTGCCCGCCCGCACCCCGGAGGACCTCCCCGGCGAAGTCGCCACGCTGCTGGCCGAGGGCCGGATCGTGGGCTGGTGGGACGGGCGCAGCGAGTTCGGTCCGCGGGCGCTCGGGCACCGCAGCATCTTCGCCGCCCCGTTCCCGGCGTCCGTGCGCGACCACCTCAACGAGAACGTCAAGTTCCGCGAGTGGTTCCGGCCGTACGCGCCGATCATCCGCGCCGAGCGCAGCGGAGAGTTCTTCGACCTCGGGCAGCCCTCGCCGTACATGCTGATCGTCACGAAGGTCACCCGTCCCGACGCCATCCCGGCGGCGGCCCATGTGGACGGCACGGCCCGGCACCAGACGCTGGAGGAGCACCAGAACCCTGCGGTGTACCGGCTGCTGGGCGAGTTCGAGCGGCTGACCGGCTGCCCGGTGCTGCTCAACACCTCCTTCAACGTGGCGGGCCAGCCCATCGTGGAGACCCCTCAGGAGGCCGTCGAGGCCTTCGCGGCCATGAACCTCGACCATCTCGTCGTTGGCGACCAGTTGGTGAGCAAGGCCTGAACGGAGGGGCTGCGGCCATGACCGTACTGGTCGTCGGGGGCGGGCCCACGGGACTGGCGACCGCGCTCTTCCTGGCCCGCGCCGGGGTCGCGGTGCGGCTCGTGGAACGCCGGCCCCACACCTCCACCCTGCCCCGAGCCACCCATGTCACGCGGCGGACCATGGAGTTGCTGCGCGAGGCCGGGCTCCAGGAGGCGATGACGGCGGCCGGGTTCGAGGTGGTCGCCGGCGACGATCCGCGCGTGCTCACCGAGCCGCACCGGGTGCTGCCCCGCACGGTGATCGGCGTTCCCTCGCTGTCCGGTCTCGACGCCGCCGAGGTACTGGAGACCGGGGAGAAGGAACTCGCCGTGCCGGGGCCGTGTCCCCCGTTCTGGTGCGGACAGCACCGCACGGAACCGCTGCTGCGCGAGGCCGCCGTACGGGCGGGCGCGGACGTCCGGTTCGGGCAGGAGCTGAGCGGGCTGTCGGTGCGCGACGACGGCGTGGTGGCGCGGATCCGCCGCGCGGACGGCCGTACGGAGACCGTGACCGCGCGGTATCTGGTCGCCGCGGACGGCGCGCACGGATGGATACCCGAGGCCGCCGGCATCGCGCGCGGCGGCCTGGGCACGATCGCGCGCCGCACCAGCATCCTGTTCCGGGCCGACCTCACCCCGCTGCTTAAGGGCCGCCGGTTCTTCATGAGCATGATCGAGAACCCGGGGTTCACCGGCGCGGTCATGCAACTCGACGCGGACCACCGGTGGGCGGCGGCCGTGGAGAGCGAGGCTGTCGGCGGCCTGGGCCGGGAGCCCGACCCCGGGCGCTGCCTGGAGCTGGTGCGGGCCGCGCTCGGGACCGACGACATCCCGGTGGAGCTGACGGCGACCTTCCACTGGCGGGCCCGGCACCGGATCGCGGAGCGCTTTTCCGAGGGGCCCGTCTTCCTCGTCGGCGACGCGGCCCATCTGCATCCGCCCGCCGGCGGCTACGGCTCCAACGCGGGCATCCAGGACGCGCACAACCTGGCCTGGAAACTCGCCGCGGTGCTACACGGCTGGGCCGGTCCCGCGCTGCTCGACAGCTACGACGCCGAACGCCGCCCGGTCGGCGTCGCGACCGCCGAACAGGCCCTGCTGCTCGACGGCGTCCCGGGCGAGCGGCTCGGCGCCGAGGTGCGCGATCCGCGCACCATCATCATGGGCTACCGCTACCGTTCGGCCGCGGTGATCGGCGGTGCGGCCGGGCCCGGCGACCCCTTTCCCGCCACCTTCGAGCTCTCCGGCGCGCCCGGCACCCGGCTGCCGCACCTGCCGCTCACCCCGGGGCCGGGCGGCGGCCCCGGGCAGGGCTCGGTCCTCGATCTGTGCGCGCCGGCCGCCGGCGGCCCCCGGCTGCTCCTGCTCTGCGGCGACGACGGCTGGCGGCAGACGGCGGCCGAGGTCGCCCGGGAGCTGACGGTCCCGGTCACCGCCCGGGCCCTGCGCCCCCCGGTGCCCCTCGCCCAGGTCTGCGGCACCGGCCCTGGCGGCGCCCTGCTGGTGCGGCCGGACGGCTTCGTGGCCTGGCGCTGCACCGCCGCCGCGCCCCCGACCGGGGCCCGGCGACACCATCTGCTGGCCACGGCCGTACGGAGGATCCTCCGCCCGGTCGCGGCCCGCACCGGCACCCATCCCCTGACGTTGCGGAGTGGCCGATGAAGCACCCAAGCCCCTACTGCACCTGCTGGCCCGGTGGGACCGTGTGGCTCACCGGGCTGCCGAGTGCCGGCAAGTCGACCATTGCCATCGAGCTGGCCCGCCGGCTGACGCCTCAGGGCCGCAGGGTGGAGGTCCTCGACGGCGACGAGAACCGGGCCCTACTCACCGCCGACCTGGGGTTCAGCCGGGAGGACCGGTTCGCCAACGTCCAGCGCGTCGGCCTGATCGCGGAGATCCTGGCCCGCAACGGCATCCTCGCACTGGTGCCGGTGATCGCCCCCTACGCCGACGCCCGGGAGGCCGTGCGCAAGCGCCACGAGCAGTCCGGCACCCCCTATCTGGAGATCCATGTCGCCACCCCGGTCCAGGTGTGCGCCGAGCGGGACGTGAAGGGGCTGTACGCGCGCCGGGCGGCGGGCGACCTGGTCGGGCTGACCGGCGTGGACGACCCGTACGAGGCACCCCGCTCACCCGACCTCGCCGTCCCGGCCCATCGGCAGCGCCCGGAGGAGTCGGCCGCTCTGCTGCTCGGCCTGCTGAGGGAGCGGGGGCTCGCGTGAACCACACGGCCCAACTGGAGTCGGAGGCCGTCCACATCATCCGGGAGGCGGTCGGCGAGTGCGAGCGGCCGGTGCTGCTGTTCTCCGGCGGCAAGGACTCCGCCGTCGTGCTGCATCTCGCGCTGAAGGCCTTCGCCCCCGCGCCGCTGCCGTTCCCTCTGCTGCACGTGGATACCGGGCACAACTTCCCCGAGGTGATCGCCTACCGCGACCGGACGGTGGCCCGGTACGGGCTGCGGCTGCACGTGGCCTCGGTGCAGGAGAGCATCGACAGCGGGGAGCTGGCGGAACGCCCCGACGGCAGCCGCAACGCCCTGCAGAGCCCGTGCCTGCTGCGCGCCATCGAGGCCCACCGCTTCGACGCGGTGTTCGGCGGCGCCCGGCGCGACGAGGAGAAGTCCCGTGCGAAGGAACGGGTGTTCAGCCTGCGCGACGAGCTGGGTGGCTGGGATCCGCGGCGGCAGCGTCCCGAGCTGTGGGAGCTGTACAACAGCCGGCACACCCGGGGCGAGCACGTCCGGGTGTTCCCGCTCTCCAACTGGACGGAGCTGGACGTCTGGCAGTACATCGGCCGGGAGCGCATCGAGCTGCCGGAGATCTACTTCGCCCACCGCCGCGAGGTGTTCCGGCGCGACGGCATGTGGCTCACCGCCGGCGACTGGGGCGGGCCCAGGCGCGGTGAGCGCGTGGAGAAACGGCAGGTTCGCTACCGCACGGTCGGCGACATGTCCTGCACCGGGGCCGTCGACTCCGCGGCGACCACGGTGGCGGAGGTCCTCCGGGAGATCGTGGCCTCCCCGCTGACCGAACGCGGTGCCTCCCGCGCCGACGACAAGGTCTCCGAGGCCGCCATGGAGGACCGCAAGCGGGAAGGGTACTTCTAGCCGTGCCGATCACTACGGTCCCCGCTGACGCAGCGCCTCCCCCCGCGGACACCGCGCTGCTGCGGTTCGCCCTCGCCGGCAGCGTGGACGACGGCAAGTCCACGCTCGCCGGGCGCCTGTTGTACGACTCCGCGAGCGTCCTCGCCGACCAGTTCGCGGCGATCGGCCGGGCCTCCATCGGGGCCGGCCCGGACCTCGCGCTGCTCACCGACGGGCTGCGGGCCGAACGTGAGCAGGGCATCACCATCGACGTGGCGCACCGCTACTTCGCCACGCCCCGGCGCCGGTTCGTCATGGCCGACACCCCGGGGCACGCGCAGTACACCCGCAACACGGTCACCGGCGCGTCCACCGCCGACCTCATGGTGATCCTCGTCGACGTCCGCAACGGCGTCGTCGAGCAGACCCGCCGGCATGCCGCCGTGGCCGCGCTGCTGCGGATCCCGCACGTCGTCCTCGCCGTCAACAAGATGGACCTGGTCGGCTACGGGGAAGCCGAGTTCACCGCGGTCTCGAGGGAGTTCACCGAGACGGCGCGCAGACTGGGCGTCCCCGAGACGACCGCGATCCCGATGTCGGCCCTCCTCGGCGACCAGGTCGTCACCCCTTCCGAGCGGCTGTCCTGGTACGGCGGCCCCGCGTTGCTGCACCACCTGGAGAACGTGCCGCCGGCCCGCGAACCGGCCGGGGCGGCTGCCCGGTTCCCGGTCCAGTACGTCATCCGGCCGCGCACCGCGCAACACCCCGACTACCGGGGCTACGCGGGCCGGATCGCCGCGGGCACGTTCCGCGTCGGCGACCGGGTGACCGTCCTGCCCTCGGGGTCGACCACCATCGTCAGCGGCATCGACGCCCTGGGGGTACCGGTGGAGCGGGCCTCGGCGCCGCAGTCGGTCACGCTGCTGCTCGCCGACAGCGTCGACGTGGCGCGCGGCGACCTGATCGTGCCCGCCGGGCAGGAGCCGCCGCTCACCCGCACCGTCGAGGCCACCGTCTGCCATCTGCACGAACGCCCGCTGCGCCGGGGCGACCGGGTCCTGGTCAAGCACACCACGAGAACCGTGCGAGCCCTGGTCGCCGACATCCCCGCTCGGCTCGGCCCGAGCCTGCTGGACGAGGAGCCGGCACCGGACCGGCTCGACGCGGGCGGCATCGGGCGCGTGGTGCTGCACACGGCCGAACCCCTCGCTCCGGACGCCTACCGGGACTCCAGGCGCACTGGCTCATTACTGATCATCGACCCGGCCGACGGCAGTACGCTCGCCGCCTGCATGGCGGGTCCTGGGCCGGTGTACCGCACGGGTGCCGCCCGCACCCGCACAGCGTCGGACGATGAGGAAGAGGAATGCCAGTGAGCGAGTTGAACCCGGCGAACAAGGCGGCTCCGTCCCCGGAGAGCCTCCGGCGGCTCACCGAGGACGTCAAGGGCTCCGTGTACCTGCCGGGCGAGCCCGGCTACGCCGAGCACATCGACGGCTTCGACCGGGCGGTCGAGCACCGGCCCGCGCTGGTCGTGGCCGTGGCGAACGCCGACGACGTGGTGACCTCGGTCCGCTTCGCCCGCGACCACGGGCTCGGCGTCGCCGTCCAGGCCACCGGGCACGGTGCCTGCCTGCCCGCCGACAAGCACTCGGTGTACCTGTCCACCCGCGCCATGAACGGCGTCCGGGTGGACCCCGAGCGGCGCACCGCACGGCTTGAGGCCGGTGTGCTGTGGCAGGACGTCATCCCGCTCGCCGCCGAGCACGGGCTCGCCCCGCTGAACGGCTCGGCGCCCTTCGTCGGTGCCGTCTCCTACGTGCTGGGCGGCGGCATCGGTGTCCTCTCCCGGCGCTACGGCTACGCCGCCGACCGCGTCCGGTGCATCGAGGTGGTCACCGCCGACGGCGAACTCCGCGTCGCCGACCAGGACGAGAACCCGGACCTGTTCTGGGCGCTGCGCGGCGGCAAGGGCAACTTCGGTGTGGTGACCGCGCTCGAGGTCGAGCTGATGGAGGTCGCCCGGCTGTACGGCGGCGGCCTGTGGTACCCGGCCGAGTCGGTGCGGGACGCCCTGCACCTGTACCGCACCTGGGTCACCGAGATGCCGGAGGAGATGGCCTCCTCCTTCTTCATGCTGGACTGGCCGGACGTGGACGGCGTGCCCGAGGAGCTGCGCGGACGCTTCGCCCTGCACCTGCGGCTGAGTTACGCCGGCGACCCGGCGGAGGGCGAGCGTCTGATCCGGCCGCTGCGCGAGGTGGCGCCGGTCCTGCTGGACACCGTCACCGACATCCCGTACACGCAGGTCGGCACCATCCACAACGACCCGCCGGTCTCGGGCTCCTACCACATCAACAACTTCCAGCTCGGCACGCTGGACGAGGACACGGTCGAAGCGATCCTGGGGCTGGTCGGACCCGGCACCAAGAGCGCGGTCAGCCTGGAGGTCCGCAACCTCGGCGGCGCCCTGGCCCGCCCGCCGCAGGTGCCCAACTCGGTCGCGCACTTCCCCGAGGCGCGCTTCCAGGTGTACTCGGCCGGGGTCCTCGGCATTGGCGAGGACGAGGCGGTGTACGAGGGCCACGACCGGGTCGTGGCGACGCTCGCGCCGTGGGCGACCGGCACGCGCCTGCTCAACTTCATGGCGGGCATCGCCCACACCGACCCCACCTACGTGCGGGAGGCGTACACGGCCGAGGCGTACGAGCGTCTGGTCGAGCTGAAGACGGCCTGGGACCCGGGCAACATGTTCCGCTTCAACCACAACATCCCGCCGCGGGCGGCCGGGAACTAGGGCCTGTCCGGCCCTGATCCGCCGGACAGGCCCTAGGCCTGGCCCTCCCACCGCCCTGCGCGCCCCGCTCTGCCCAGCCGATCACACCGACGAGCGATTGCGGAGATTGCCATGACCGAGCACGTCAAGACCGTGGACCAGAGCGTCAACCGGCAGATGATCGAGCTGCTGCAAGGGGCGTGGCGGGCGCGGGCCGTCCATGTCGCCGCCGAACTGGGCATACCCGACCTGCTGGCCCAGGGCGAGCGTACGGTGGCCGACCTGGCCGAGCACACCGGCACGCACGCACCGACCCTGGGCCGGCTGCTGCGGGCGCTGAGCACGTTCGGGGTGTTCCGGCGGCTGCCGGACGGGCAGACCTACGCCCAGACGCCGCTGTCGGCCGTGCTGGTCACCGAGCCGGGCAGTCCGGAGTCGACCGACGCCCGGTTCATGGCGGCGAACTGGCACTGGGCCGCGTGGGGCGACCTGCTGCACACGGTGCGCACCGGCGAGTCGTCCTTCGAGAAGGCGAACGGGATCTCCTTCTGGGAGCTGACCAAGAGCGACCCCGACGCCAAGCAGCGGTTCAACGCGGCGATGAGCACGGTCTCGGAGGCGGAGAGCGCCGGCATAGCCCGCGCCTACGACTTTCCGGCCGGGGCTCACGTGGTCGACGTCGCCGGCGGGCTCGGCAGTCTGCTGGCGGCGGTCCTCACCGAGCACCCGACGGTCCGCGGCACCGTCCTGGAGCGTCCGGAGATCGTGCCGCTGGCCGAGGAGCTCCTGGCCAAGGCGGGCGTCGAAGGGCGGTACGAGTCGGTCGCCGGAGACTTCTTCGAGGAGATACCGGCAGGCGCGGACGTGTACACGATCAAGCGCGCGCTGCACGACTGGGACGACGACACCATCGTGCGCATCCTGGCCCGGATCCGGGAGTCCATGCGCCCCGGCGTACCGCTGCTGATCATGGAGAGCATGGTGGACGAGACCTCCGACCAGGAGGCGCTGTTCCGGGGGCTGCTGCTGACTGTGCTGGTCGGCGGCCAGGACCGGCCCGAGTCGGACTACCGGGAACTGGCCGAGCGAGCGGGTCTCACGGTGCGGCGCAGCATCCCGGTCGGCGGCGATCTGCGGATTCTGGAGACGGTCCGGGCCTGAGCGCCCGAGCGGCCGGCGCCCCGCACGGATCCCGGTTCCGCAGGGGCGCCCCCGTTCAGCGGCGGGCCGTCTCCCGTACGGTCCCGCGGAGGCCCGGCCGCCGGCGCCGCGCCGTGTCGGCGAGCAGCCGCCGCACGGCGTGGTTGTCGGCGGGGTTGACGTCGCTGCCGGGCGGCACGATCTCGTCGATCCGGTCGAGGATCTCGTCGTCCAGGACCGTCCCGGCACCGGCGAGCAGGCCGGTGAGCTGGTCCACGGTCCGGGGCCCGATGATCACCGAGGTCACGGCCGGGTGGGCCTGCACGAAGCCCAGGGCGAGATGGGTGAGCGGCATCCCGGCCTCCGCCGCCAGCGCGCGCAGCCGGCTCACCGCCCGTGCCTTGGCCCCGTTCGCGGGCACGGTGGGGTCGAACCGTTGCGGTTCCAGGACCGTACGGCCCTTCCCGGGCGTGGAGTCGCGGTCCGAGAGCCAGCCCGCGCTCAGCGGGCCCCAGGCGAGGACGCCCATGCCGTGCCGCTGTGCGGTCGGCAGGACGTGCATTTCCACGCTCCGGCTGAGGATGGAGTACGCGGGCTGCTCGGAGCGGAAGTGAACATGGCCGCGGCGCTCGGCGGTCCAGCGGGCCTCGACAAGCTGGTCGGCGGGGAAGTTGGAGGTGCCGATCGCCCGGACCTTTCCCGCCCGCACCAGGTCCGACAGCGCGGAGAGCGTCTCGTCGATGTCGGTGTCGGGGTCGACTCCGTGCACCTGGTAAAGGTCGATGTGGTCGGTGCCGAGCCGGCGCAGGCTGTCCTCGACGGCCCGCATGATCCAACGCCGGGAGCTTCCACGGTGGTTGGGGTCAGGGCCCATGGGGCCGTGGAACTTAGTGGCGAGGACGACATCGTCGCGGCGGCCCTTGAGCGCCTCGCCGACGATCTCCTCGGTGCCGCCCTCGCCGTAGATGTCGGCGGTGTCCACCAGGTTGATCCCCGCGTCCAGGGCCATGCCGATGACCGTGCGCGCCTCTTGCCGGTCGGGGTTGCCCCAGGAACCGAACATCATGGTGCCAAGGGCCAGTTCGCTGACCGAGATCCCGGTACCGCCGAGGATGCGCCGTTCCATGCGTCTTCCGTCCTCCGGTCGTCTCGACTGCTGATCGGGGCATGCCTCGCTAGGACCGGCCGGTGCGGGGCATGCCGGCGAGCGTGCGGGCCACCTCGGCCTCCGGTACGTCCTGCACCAGTTCCACACCGCCCGGCCCGTCGAGCACGAAACACAGGCCGCGCGTCGCCTTCTTGTCGAGCCGCATCAGCGGGATCAGGGCCGTGGGGTCGACGTCTGCGGGCAGGGCGTCGGGCAATCCGTAGGCGCGTACGACCTCCTCATGCTCCGCGACCCGGTCGGGCCCGATCCGTCCGAGGGCACCGGCGAGCCGCCCCGCGAACACGGTGCCGATCGCCACGCACTCACCGTGCCGCAGCGCGTAGTCGGTGGCGCGCTCCAGCGCATGGCCGAGGGTGTGGCCGTAGTTGAGCGTGTGCCGCAGGCCCGCGTCCCGTTCGTCCGCGGCCACCACGGAGGCCTTCAGACGTACGCTCGCGGCGATCTGCTCGACGAGCGGCAGCCCGCGCAGGTCGCCGGCACCGATGAAGTGACAGCGGGCGATCTCGCCGTAGCCGTTGCGCCACTCACGCTCGGGCAGGGTGCGCAGATAGTCGGTGTCGCAGAGGACCGCGGCAGGCTGCCAGTAGGCGCCGACAAGGTTCTTGCCCTGTACGAGGTTCACCGCCGTCTTGCCACCGACGCTCGCGTCGACCTGGGCGAGCAGCGTGGTGGGCAGATGGACCACGGGAACGCCGCGGTGGTACAGGGCAGCCGCGAGGCCCACGGTGTCGGTGGTGGTACCGCCGCCGCAGGAGACCACCGCATCGGTCCGGGTGAGCCCGAAGTCGGCGAACGCGCCGCACAGCCGTTCCACTGTGGCCAGTGTCTTGTTGTCCTCGCCGTCGGGCAGCGGCAGCCGCAGCGCCGGAACACCCGGATCGGGCGCCTCGTCCACGGGCCGAGCAGTGACGACGGCGGCCCGGCGTGCCCCGAGGTCCCGGACGAGCGGGGCGAGCAGGCCGCGGACTCCGGGGCCGATGTGCACGGAGTAGGAGCGCGCTCCCAGTGGTACGTCGATGCGCTGCACGCCAGCTGCGTGCCGTGTACGCGTCATCTGCTCTTTATACACGTCCCGTCCGCCCCTCGCGAGGGCGCTTCCGGCACCGCCGGCCTGTCTCAGAGGATGCCGGTCCGCCCCGCCGCCCAGTGGACCTGGGTCTTCACCGCGTAACGCGGCCAGGCCCGCTCACCGCACAGGTGGCGCACCACGGCCCGGCAGGTCGTCGCCTCACCCGCGACATAGGCGATGCCCGGCTCGGGCGGCAGCCGCAGCCGCCGTACGGCCTCCAGAAGCACCCGCGACCCCACGGCGGAGGCGCGGCCCCGGTGCACCCAGGGAAGACCGCGCGGACCGTACGGTGCGGAGAACTCGCCGTCCGGCCCGGTGGTCTCCAGCACCCCGCAGGCCGCCGCTCCCGCGGGCAGCGCTGCCAGCATGGTCAGCAGCGGTACGGCGCCGGTCTCCTCGCCGATGAAGACGTGGTAGCGGGCCCGGGGCTCCAACGTGATCCGATTGCGCGGCACGCCCAGGCGGGTCCGGTCCCCCGTCACCGCGGAGAACACCCACCGGCTGCCCGGGCCCCCCGGCCGGTGCAGCGCGATCCGCAGCGTCAGCGTGGCGCGCGACGGACTGTGCCTCCACACGGAGTACGTCCGCAGCCGCGGTACGCCGTCCACGTCCGGCACCTCCAGAGGCAGGTGCGCGCCCGGTTTGCTGCGCAGGACCGCGAGCGTGGGCCCCGTGAGAGTCAGCTCCCGCATGGCCGGGGTGACGTCGCGCACCTCGGCGACCTTCACATCCAGCATCCGGGTGTCATGGAACCGCCGCCCCTGCCCCGCGCCGCGCCGCGGCATGTCAGAAAGACTCACCCGTTCCGCCTTCCTTGGCTCCCTCGACCGGTCGGCCCCCGCCGCCGTTCAGTATGCCGCCCGCGCACGAGTCCCCGTTGATCCCTTGGCGGCTCACGGTTAGGGTTCCCGGGATTCGGGGCGCACCGGGACCTGGCCAAGGATGTCGGAGGGTTCGGTATGACATCGGAACACCAACTCATCACCGGGAGTACCCGATTGTTCGCCGTGATCGGAGATCCGGTCGAGCAGGTGCAGGCACCCTCGATGATGAACGCTCTGTTCGCCCGGCTCGGCATCGATGCGGTGCTGGTGCCGGCGCACGCCACACCAGCGCGACTCGCCGCCGTGGTCCGGGGACTGCAGAGCACCGGAAACGTCGACGGACTACTCATCACCGTGCCGCACAAGAGGGCCGTCCTGGACCTGGCCGACGAGGTGAGTCCCACGGCGGCGCTCAGCAACGGCGCGAATGCGATGCGCCGGGCCCCGGACGGACGGTGGCAAGCCGACAACTTCGACGGCGAGGGCTTCGTGCGGGGGTTACGCGCGGCCGGGCACGAACCGGCGGGCCGGCACGTCTGGCTCGTCGGCGCGGGCGGGGCGGGCAGCGCCATCGCCGTCTCCCTGTTGTCGGCCGATGCCGAACTCACGATCACCGACCTGGACGAGAACCGGGTGCGCACGCTTGCCGAGCGGCTGTCACCGCACTTCACGGGGCGCCTCCACAGCGCCGCGGGTCCCGTGGCGGCGGATCTGGCGGTGAACGCGACCCCGCTGGGCATGCGCCCCGAGGATCCCCTGCCCTTCGATCCGGCGCTCCTGCCCAGCAGCACGGTGGTGGTCGACATCGTGATGAAGCCCCGGCGCACTGCGCTGCTGCGAACAGCGGAGAAGCACGGCCTCAAGGTGCACTACGGTTCTGCGATGCTTTCCCACCAACTTGACCTGTACCTGGACTTCTTTGGCCTCGGCAGACAGCCTTCCTGACCGAAACACGAGGGTGCAGCGACAGACTCCGGCATCGGAGGCCGGGCTGCCGACCTGCCCACAAGCAGAAATCGCCGCTCGAGAGAGCAGAAAGGGCTCTCGACAAGCTGACGTACCACCATGCAGGGCCGAGGTGTCGGACTGGTTCAACAACCAACGCCGCTTCCGTAAGCGATCCGGCCGCCCGGCGCGTGCTGGATGAAGTCGCAGGTCGAGAGCATTCTTCGGTCTCGTCAAGTGGCCTTACAGAAGCGGCGTTGGGTTCAACATCTCGCGCCTTGGATCCGCAACCAGCCTCTGCGGCCGGAAACAACCGGGCCGCCCGTCGTCCGCCATGAACGCCAGCACAGTCCAGCATTTCCTGAATTCACGATGTTCTGTACTGTTGTGGTGTGCTGACCGTTGCCTCCGACATCGACGTGCTGGCCCGCTTCGGCCGCGCGCTCGCCGACCCGATCCGCTGCCGGATCCTGCTCGCTCTGCGCCAGGCCCCCGCCTACCCGGCCGACCTCGCCGACCAACTCGGCGTATCCCGCACCCGGCTGTCCAACCACCTGGCCTGTCTGCGTGACTGCGGCCTGGTCGTCACCGTGCCCGACGGCCGCCGCACCCGCTACGAACTCGCCGATGAACGCCTCGGCCACGCCCTCGACGACCTGCGCGCCGCAGTGGTCGCCGTGGAGGCGGACAAGACCTGCCCGAACGCGGAGTCAAAGGGCTGCTGCTGATGACCGCGATATCCCTCGGCTCCTCCCCGGCCCGCCGCGAGACGCTCACCCGCCGCATACGCCTGCTGGTCACCGCGACGATCACATACAACGTCATCGAGGCAGCCGTCGCCCTCACCGCCGGCACCCTCGCCTCCTCCACCGCCCTGATCGGCTTCGGCCTGGACTCTGTCATCGAGGTCTCCTCCGCCGCCGCGGTCGCCTGGCAGTTCTCCGCCCGTGACCACGCCGTACGCGAAGCCCGCGAGAGGACCACTCTGCGGATCATCTCGGTGTCGTTCTTCCTGCTCGCCGCCTACGTCACCGTCGACGCCGTCCGCGCCCTGACCGGCACCAGCGAGGCCGAACGCTCCCTGACCGGCATAGTCCTCGCCGCCCTCTCCCTGGCGGTGATGCCCTTCCTGTCCGCCACCCAGCGGCGCGCCGGACGGGAACTCGGCTCCGCCTCCGCGGTCGCCGACTCCAAGCAGACCCTGCTGTGCACCTACCTCTCGGCCGTACTCCTGGCCGGCCTGATCCTCAACGCCACTCTCGGCTGGTCCTGGGCCGACCCGGTCGCCGCCCTGGTCATCGCCGTCATCGCCGTCAAGGAAGGACGCGATGCCTGGCAGGGCAAGGGCTGCTGCGCCCCGACAACCATCCCCGCGCCCGTCTCCTCGCACGACGACGCAGATGTGTGCGGTTGCCGGCCCGGCTGCACCTGCTGTCCATGAACATCGTGTTGCAGGAAGGGCCCATGGGCGCCCGCCGCTCTGATACTGACCGGGCGGGCTACGGGCGGAGGGTGACGGTCTGGACAGTGGCGGGGGGGCTGGCACCAGGCTGTTGATCGCAACAGTGACCGCTGCAGTCGGCGTGTCCGGAGCGGTGTTCCTGCTCCCGGGTCAGCTGGCTTCTTCGGCGTGCCCGACCCGGCCGTCACACCGGCCAACCTTCGGCACCCTCGCCGCAGCCCTCGGCGCCCTCTACGCCGGTCAGACCCTGAGCTGATCCTTCCGGTTGGGGATCCACGACGGAGCTCCCTCGACGAGCGTTTCGCACTGGACGACGGACAACAACAAACCCTGTCCAAAACCTCGGTCTGCGCGAGGTGTCGTGCCGGGACAGGTACACCAGCCCGACCAGGGCTGGAGCTTGCAGCGACGGTCACCCTCGCGGGTGGCGATGAACATGGTGACCCACTCGGCCAGGGCCGGCATCGTCGCGCACGGACCGAACGACGCGTCACGCATTCGGGTGATCCGGTCACCAGGCCCTGTCGAGCTCAGGTTTTCTTATGTCAGTCTCCTGACAGCGATTCAGTTTGTCATGTGCAACGCTCAACGACGCACCGGCGTCATCTGAGGCACGGGCCGTTTGCGCATGCGGACTGCGGCCGCCACACGCGTTGCCGCCCCCACGAAAGGCAGTCCACCCATGACCGGATTCGCCCTGCCTCTGCGTAGAACGACCGCTCTCGCGCTTACCGCGACCGGACTGGTCTGCGCAGCTCTCGCCGCCCTGGCCGGGAGGGCCGACGCCGCCCAGAGCTCGGCAGTCACCCAACCCATCGTCAGCCAGGCGCTGTTCGACGACTTCGACTACACCGACTACACCGATCCGCGGATCACCCAGCGCGGCTGGACCCTGAAGTCCGGTCAGGGCGGACCCGGTGTTCCGGGCGCCACCTGGCGACCGCAGGACATCACCTTCGCCACTGAGTCCGGCAACTCGATCATGAGGCTGCGCGCCGGCACCAACGGCACGGCCTCCGGCACGACGCAGACGGAGATCTACCACCAGCGCAAGTTCCACCGCGGCACCTATGCCGCACGCGTCCAGTTCAGTGACGCCCCGGTGTTCGGACCGGACGGCGACCGCATGGTGCAGGCGTTCTTCACCATCACGCCGCTGAACTACCCCATGGACCCGGACTACGGCGAGCTCGACTTCGAGTACCTGCCCAACGGCGGATGGGGCATCCCGGGCAGCGCCCTGCTGGCCACCTCGTGGGAAACGTACCAGGAGAACCCCTGGCAGTCTGTCGCCATCACCACCCAGGAGCGCGCCGGCTTCGCCGGCTGGCACGACCTGGTCATCACGGTCGACACCGAGCGCATCAACTACTACATCGACGGCAGGCTCTTCGCCTCCCACACGGAGCCGTACCTGCCCGAGACGTCGATGGACATCCGCTTCAACCACTGGCTGATCGACCTGCTGGGCACGAACAGCAAGCGGTCGCGCGCCTTTGACCAGAGGGTCGACTACGTGTACCACCTCAAGGACCAGGTGTTGACTCCGGCCCAGGTGCAGGGCGCCGTCAACGACTACCGGGCGCGGGGGGTGACGTTCGAGGACACCGTCTGAACCGGCGGTCGCGCCAACGTCGTCAGACGGCGTCCGCCGCGCCGCCCGGGCCGACGAGCGGCAGCCGGGCGGTGATCGTGGTGCCCCGGCCCTCCTCGGAGCTCAGCTGCATCTCACCACCGTGGTTCGCCACCATCGTGCGCACGATGGCGACCGGTTCCGGGGATGGCCGCGTCGGCGGCGTTGGAGGCGCGAAAGAAGCGCTGGAAGAGCTCGTCCCGTTCGGCCGCGGGCATGCTGATGCCGGTGTCGCTCATACTCAGGGCGGCCTCCCCGTCCCAGGCGTCGGCACGGACGGTTACCGCGTCCCCGCGGGGGGAACTCCACCGCCTTGGACAGCAGGTTCAGCAGGAGCCGGGCGAGTTGCTCGCCGTCCACCTCCAGGATCAGCGGCTGCTCGGGGCACCTCATCTCCTATGCCACCGCGGCGCTACGGGGCCAGCGGGATCACATCGGCTGCCGACGCCACCAGGCGGCACAGGTCGATCGGCGTCCTGCGGAAGATGAACGCTCCCGACTCGATCCAGGAGCAGTTCCGGGGGGCGTGCGCCTCCACCACCCGTCCGGCCACGACGGTGCAGCCGTTGGCGAGGCCGACCACACCGCCGGTCGCCCACTACCGCATCGGATCGTCGCTGAGGATTGGCCACCGCGAGCAGCGCTTGTGAGTCGAGGCGCGCAGCGCGGCCCGCCGAGCCGCAGCAGCGAGCGAGCCGAGCTGGCCGCCACATGCAGCGCGGTCACCGAGCAGCCCCGCCAGCCCCTCTGTCGCCGCGACGGCCCCTTGACTCCCCAGAGCACCGGCCCCCGCGACGCGCAGGGCAACCGGCCCACCCGTCGCGACGGCCACCAGCAGCGGCTGAAGGCCCTCGGGCATACCCAGCCTGCCCAGCGCGCGTGTCGCCTTGATCCGCACATCGACGGAGAGGTCCTCGCGCAGTGCGCGGGCGATCCCGGATGTCCGGGAGACCGCGCTCATGGCGCCGAGCACCCCGATCGCCACGGCACTCGCCAGGGGGTGCGGGGGCTCCAGCCCTGCCGCGACCCGGCGCCGGGTGGGCCGACAGAAACAGCAGCGCCGCTGACCAAGTGGGTGGGGATCACCGCTCCACCCGGTTGAGCAGCGCGGTGACTCGGCTGGACAGCTCCCGCGGACTGAACGGCTTGGTGATGTAGTCGTCAGAGCCGGCCGCGAAGCCGACTTCGATGTCCCCTTCCTGACCGGGACGTGATCATGATGGTCAGTGGTGCGATGGAACCGATGCGGTGGGATGTTGCGGTGCGGCGTGGGCGGGTGGCCCCAGGTGGGCCTCCGGGGTGGCCGTGGACGACCGGTCTGTGAGGTGGCTGACGCGTGGATGCCGCTGAGGGCGCGCAGCACCGCCAAGCCGCGAGCGCGGCATGAGGTCACCGCGTCCGGGTCTGGCTGGTAGGTCTCGCGGAACAGGTCGGAGGCGCCGTCCGGCAGCAGGCTCCAGGCGGTCGGCCCGCCTCACCTGACGGCACCGAGGTTCGGCGCCCCAGGTCTTATCGAGCCATGTCTCCGGGGGCCGCCGTTCACCGGCCGGTTCGACCGGGTGACGGGTTCGGCCCGAGCCGGCGCCGGGGATGCAGGCTGGAGCCCGCAAGCCATCGAACGATGCGAAACACTCAGGCGCCACCTGCCGCCGACCGGCACCAAATCCGGGCGTGGAGCCCGTGGTCCACTACGCGGCGAGGTACAGCCCGATGAGGACGCCTTTCCGTAACCGCCGTGCGCGGCGGATGCCGGCGGCCGTGCTGGTGGTCCTGTGCACGGGCCTGGTCCCCTCGGCCGCCGGCGGCAGCCCAGGGTCGGCCACGCACGGATGGAGGACTGCCTGGGCAACCGCTTCAACGGGCCCGCGGGGAGCCTGCCCGATGCCGAGGACAGGATCATCGACGTCGGCACCGGGTACCCCGGTGGCCCGCCCAACTGGGGTACCGGTGAGGTGCAGACCTACACGGCCGACCCGGCCAACCTCAGCCATGACGGCCGGGGCAACCTGCGTATCACCCCGCTGCGCGACTCGGCGGGGCGGTGGACCTCCGGACGCATCGAGACACGCCGCAGCGACTTTCGGCCTCCAGCGGGCGAACGCATGCGCATCCAGGCCCGCCTTCAACTGCCCGCCGTCACCGGCGCGGCAGCCGAAGGCTACTGGCCGGCCTTCTGGACTCTGGGGGCCTCGTACCGGGCGGGCGCGCCCTCCCCGAGGCCCGGCGAATTCGACATCATGGAGAACGCCAACGGCCTGAACCGCGTCTGGGGCGTCATGCACTGCGGCACACCCACTGCAGGGCCGTGCAACGAGAGCACCGGCCTGGCCGCCAGCACCACCTGCCGCCGGGCCCGCTGCACCGGCACCTTCCACACCTACACCCTGGAGTGGGACCGCCGCACCTCAACCGAACGACTCCACTGGTACGTCGACGGACGGCGCTACCACACCGTCAGCCGCTCACAAATCGACCCGGCCACCTGGCAAGCAGCCACCGCCCAGGGCCACTTCCTCCTGCTGAACCTCGCCATCGGCGGGGGCTTCCCCAACGCTCTGGCCGGGCACCCCACCCCCACACCGCAAACCCGCCCCGGCCATCCCATGCTCGTCGACTACGTCGCCGTCCTCACCACCGCTTCCCTCCGCCCCTGATGCAGCAACAGATCCGGAGCCACCTATCGCGTGGCTGGGCCGCTCCACCCGTGGGGACTGGGAATCGTTCGGTGTAACTCCCGATCACGGAAGATGCATCGACGACCAGTGAGAACGTGTCCGACCGGGAGGCTGTCGAGTCGGTAGTGGCTGTGTCGGCGAAGGCCGTGGATGACCAGCTGATCGACGAACTGGTGGGCCTGGCCCAGGCCGAGGGACCGCATCCGACCGGTGAGCGCGTACTCCTGCAGCAGCTGACCAAGCGGCTGCAGGAGTACGCTCGCGATGACGCGATCACCCATCTCCTCGGCTATGAAAAGCACGACCCGTCAGGCAAGGACGGCGGCAACTCCCTCAACGGCAAACGTTTCAAGACCGTTGGTCGGCCCGGTGGAGACAGCCGTGCCCGGCGACCGGGACGGCTCCTTCGAACCGAAGATCGCAGGAAGCGGCAGAGGCGCCTGACCGGCCTCGGCGAGATGGTCATCTCATCGGCAGCCGAGGGCCTGACCATCGACGAGGTCCAGGCCCACTGGCGGACGTCTACGGCGCCGAGGTGTCCCGGCAGACCACTACCGCCGAGCGACCGCCGGTTCGCTCAGGCGCCGGCCCTTCCAGCTCAGGCCGTCGGCGCATCGCGCAGGATGCCATCGGGCGTGTCCGCCGTGCGCAGCGGTTCACTCGAGCACTTCGACCTTGCCCCAGCAGACGCCGCTTCGGGCTTCAGCTCCGGCTGCGGTGAGCTTCCTACTTGGTGCTGTGACCGCGAACCTTCGCCGGGTTGCTGGGCAGGTGATCGAAAAAGGAGGGGTGGCTCCCTCCGATCGTTGTACGGTCCTGCCATGTCCCGATCAGCCGATGTTGCCCTCTCCCAGCCCCCCGTCACCGCGGACGACCTCGACCTTGCCGTGTGCCTCGCTGTGGCAGTCCTTCGCGAGGCGCCTCCAGCCGCGTGGGAAGGCAAGGCCGGTTCGCTGCAATGGGACTGCTGGGAAACCGTTGAGCACCTCAGCGACGACCTCTTCGCTTACGCTGCGCAACTGGGCCCCAAGACACCACCCTTGGATGGCGAGGTGCCCTTCGTATGGGAGAGCCGACGTCCCGGCGGCCCAGCGAACGCCATCCACGCGAACCGCGAGGCGGGGCCCGCCGGCCTGCTGCAGGTCCTGGAAGCGAGCGGTGCGCTGCTGGTCGCCATGGTGCGCACGACGCCTCCGCGGACCCGCGCTCACCACGTCTTCGGTGTCTCGGACCCCGAGGGCTTTGCCGCGATGGGGGTCGTGGAGACCCTGGTGCACACGCACGACCTTGCACAAGGACTCGGTCTCGCATGGAGCCCGCCTGCCGATCTGTGCTCTCGGGTGCTCGCTCGGCTGTTTCCGGACGCGCCGTCGTCCACGGATCCCTGGGCCACCCTCTTGTGGGCCACCGGACGCGCCGAACTACCCGGACACCCCCGTCTCACCACATGGCGCTGGGACGGCACGCCCCGGGCATAGGCTCAGGCGTCTCTGCCGCAGAGGAGAGGTTCGGTCGGGGTTGCCTGGTCAGGCTGCTGCTGAGATCGGTCGGCCACCCCAGCAGATGCCTTTCCCGTTTCGGATGCGGCCACGTGTTTACAAGTCATCTCAACTGGTGCGTATGCGGCATCAGATCAGGGCGCAAGATCGTACAAGACTGACGTGCCGGTCTGCGCCAGTCTCTAGGGGACATCACCCGAGGCGCCCCACAGTGACTCCCCTTGAGATCTTGAAAGAGGCATCCATGACCGTCCCCACCGCGAGTCCCGCCTGTGTCGACGCGACTCAGGTCGACAGCCGCTATAAGTTCGTCGTAGCCCTCAAGGCGAAGCTTCCGCCCGGAGTGGCGGCGAACGCGGCGTCACACCTGTGCCTGGGGCTTTCCGCCAAGGCAGCCACCGAGCAGCCGGAGTTGCTGCGCAAGATGTCGTTCCTTGCCTTCTCGGACGCTGATGCCGGCAGCCACGCCCCCATTTCGGGGCTCTCCCTCGTCGTCCTCGAAGGGCGCCCGGCCTGGGTCCGGCGGCTGCGCGACCAGGCCGACGCTGCAGGACTGCTGTACACCGACTTCACCGCAGAGATGACCGGGGACACCTACGCAGAACAGCTCGACCGGATGAAGACCACGCCGGAGCAGGCCCTCGACTACTACGGAGTCGCCGTCTTCGGGCAGCGCGATGTGCTGGATCCGCTGACCAAGAAGTTCTCCCTGCTGCACTGACCTCCGTTCGAGCACGAGCACCTCGCCAGGTGCTCGGGTAAGCGACGTGGCCTCGTCGTTGCCTGGACAAGCCTCTCCGGCAACGCCCCGCCGACATCGTGGCGGGGAGCTCAGCGAGCTGACTGGGGCCGGGGCGTCTTCTGCTGGATCATATGGATGGGAAGGTAAGTCGTGCCGATCGTGTGCATCGTGGCGTCGGTGCTTGTTGCAAGCCGGGGTGTTCGGCTACATCTCCGGGCGACTGGACGCCACAGCGAGCCTGGCCCTTTCCTGTACGGGGTTCGGGGCCGCGGCCGTGCTGTTCAACGCCGCGCTGCTGGTGCGCCGGGCGCTGCGCGGACCGGCCACCGCTTCACCGAAGGCCACTGGGCTGCTAGCGCTGATGAACGTGGTCACAGCGGTCACCTTTCTCGGCTTCTACGCCTCGTTGAGCTGGGTACCCTCCGCGCTCGCTACCGGGATCGAGACGGCAATCGGGCCGGCCGCCCTGGCCCTGCTCGGGCTGGTTGGGTACGGGCGGCGCGCCACCAGGCAGGGCTGGTCGGCCGCCGCCGTGTTGGTCCTGCTCGGCCTCGGCACCGCCTGGACCTTCACCAGCACCGGCGAGATCCAGCCGTCGGCCGGAGCGGCCCTCGGGCTCGCTCTAGTGGTCGGCGCCGGCGCCGGGGCCGCCGTGCTGGCGCTGATCTCAGCCGAGTTGGGGCGGCGCGGAATCGACCCCGTGTACGTGACCGCCCACCGCTTCCACCTCACCTACCTGTGCGGCGGGGCACTCCTGGTGGCGGCCGGCGGCCCCAGTCGCCGGTGGGTGGCCGAGCTGCCTGCCCTGCCTCTGCTGGGCGTACTGGCGGTGACTATTCCGCTGTTCCTGCTGCAGGCCGGGCTGCAGCGCGCGGATCCGATGGTGGCTGTGGTTCTGCTGACCACCCTGCCCGGCGCCACGTACCTCGCCGAGACCGTCTTCCACGGCGGGTTCAACACCACGTCGCTCGCGCTGGTCTGCTGCCTGATTGCCGTGGCCCCGTGGTACGCATGGCTGTCCAGACAGGAAGCAACGGGTTGCCGCACCGGGCTGTACAGCAGCGAAGCACGGCAACCACCGTGCCCACAGGCACCTGAAACCGACTCACAGAATCGCCTCACAGCCCGGGCCCCAGACCAGTCAAGGTCGCCGTGGGAGCCGAGTTCGTCGAGGACCAGGCAGTGGAGCTTGGCCCACACCGGTGCCTTCGTCCACTCGGTGAACCGGCGGTGAGCACTCACCATGCCCAGTGACTCCCGGGGGCCAGACGCCAGGGCTCGGCGTGGTGCCGACGTGGCCGGCTCGCCGTGGTGGTCAGCGATCAGCCTCGCACTCGCCGACGACGGCCATCTCCGCCAGGGCCGGGAGCCGACCGGCCGCAGCCGGCGAGGGCACCCACCGGCTGCGGCCGGTCCGGGCCATAGCGCTCAGAGCGCCTGGCGAGCAGGGCGGTGTCAGGCGTCCTCAATCGTGCGGATGCAGGACGACCTTGGTATAGCCTTCCGTCCGCTTGTCGAACTTTTCGTACGCCGTCGGCGCCTGGTCGAGGGGCAGCTCATGCGAAACGACGAAGCTTGGTTCCGCACGGCCCTCGATGATCATGTCACGCAGCTGACGGTTGTAGCGCTTGACGTTGCACTGCCCGGTGCCCACGCGCAGTCCCTTTTCGAAGAGACGCCCGATGGCAACCATCAACATGCCCTGCTTCGCCTGCTCGTCCGGTCCGCCGGGGTCGCGCGGGACGTACAGGCCCGGCACACCGAGAGCGCCCGTCGGCCGGACCGTCTCGACGAGGGAGTTCAGTACGGTCGCCGGTTCCTCGCGCTCCTCGCCACGCGCCATGGCCTGGTAGCCGACGGCGTCGATGCCCTTGTCCGTGCCTTCACCCGCGGTCTGCTCCCTGATCTGCTCCACCGGGTTGCCCTGGGTGAAGTCGATCGGTACCGCGCCGATCTCCTCGGCCTTCTGCAGCCGCTCGGCCACCCGGTCGACCACGAACACCTTGCTCGCGCCGCGCAGCATCGCCGAGTAGGCGGCCATCAGACCGACCGGGCCGCCGCCGTACACGGCGACGCTGTCACCGGGGCGCACGTCGGCCAGCTCGTTGCCGTGGTAGCCGGTCGGGAAGATGTCCGCGAGAAGGACGAAGTCGGTTTCCTTCTCGGTTCCCTCGGGGAGCTTCAGGCAGTTGAAGTCGGCGTACGGCACTCGTACGTACTCGGCCTGGCCGCCCACGAAGGGGCCCATAGCCACATAGCCGTACGCACCGCCGGCGAAACCGGGGTTCACCGTCAGGCAGAAGCCGGTGAAGCCCGCCGTGCAGTTCTTGCAGAAGCCGCAGGCCACGTTGAAGGGCATGACGACGCGGTCTCCGCGGCTGAGCGACGTCACACCGTCAGCGGCCTCCTCGATGACGCCGAGGTTCTCGTGGCCGAAGACGATCCCCGGCTCGGCGGCCGTGCGGCCTTCATACATGTGCAGGTCCGACCCGCAGATAGCGGTGGACGTGACACGGACGATCACGTCGTTCGGGTGCTGGATTCGGGGATCCTCCACTTGCTCGATCGCGACTTCGAACGGTCCCTTGTAGACGACGGCCCTCATGATCGAACCCCTCCACTGAATGTGGTTGTTCACTCACAGATGGGAGCGACGGGGACCCGCTGCGTCCGTCGGGACCAGGTCCCCAACCCTGCAGCTCACCGGTCTTCTGTGTCCTGGCTCATACTCCAGACTGGTGCATGATGAGATGATTTGCATCTAGAGGCCCCCAAGTCCTGTTACGCACGAATTCGAGAGGATTCATAACCTTGTCACGACGTTTCGGCACCCTCCTCGTCCCGGTATCCGGCCTTTCCGGCACGACCTATCCGGAAGGGACTCGGGTGGCCATACGGGGCAGCGGAGGCTCCGTCGACGGCTTCGTCGACGGAGACTGGCTGCCGCTCGCCTGGTGGGAGTTCGCGGACACCCAGCCCGAGGGCGTCCCCGGCAACCTGCCGTAGCACCCAGCAGGAGCCGGGAAGTGGCGCCCTGGCCAGTGCGAGATCCGATCCGGGGCGCGTCTGCATGGCCACACCTCGACACCACGGCCGGCGCGTCAACGCGTCGGCCGATGAAGCGCCGCGGTCGGGGAATTGCCGGCGTGGCGATTCAGCTGGCACGGGGCCCGTTTCGGTGTGCGGTGGGCCGGGGACTTGGCACTGGAACGGCAAGGCAGGCCGGAGCGCGTGTGCGGCTACCGGACTGCGCCTGCGTGCCCGGCCTTCGGCGAGAGGACGCGGCCATGGCGAAGATCTTGACGGTACTTTATCCGGATCCCGTTGACGGCTATCCGCCCAGCTACGCCCGGGACGAGATTCCCGTCATCAGCGGCTATCCCGGAGGGCAGACGGCGCCCACCCCGCAGAGCCTCGGCTTCAAGCCGGGTGAGCTGGTCGGCTGCGTCTCCGGTGAACTCGGTCTGCGTCCGTTCCTCGAGGACCGGGGGCACACGCTGATCGTCACCTCCGACAAGGACGGGCCCGACTCGGTGCTGGAGCGCGAGCTCCCCGACACCGACGTGGTGATCTCACAGCCGTTCTGGCCCGCCTACCTCACCCCCGACCGGATCCGGCGTGCGCCGCACCTGAAGCTGTCGATCACAGCCGGGATCGGTTCGGACCACGTGGACCTTCCGAGCGCCATCGAACACGACGTCACCGTTGCGGAGATCACCTACAGCAACAGCATCAGCGTGTCGGAACACGCGGTCATGCAGATCCTCGCCCTCGTCCACAACTACCTGCCCGCCCATGAGTGGGTCACCGCCCGCCGAGGGTGGAACGTCGCCGACAGCGTCTCGCGGAACTACGACCTGGAAGGCATGGACGTAGGCGTTTTCGGTGCCGGACGGATCGGCCTGGCGGTGCTCCGCCGACTGCAGCCGTTCGAGGTGAAGCTGCACTACAACGACGTGCACAGGTTGCCACCTGAGCTCGAACGGGAACTGGGGCTGACCTGGCATCCGGACGCCCGTTCCCTGGCGGCCGCCGTGGATGTGCTCTCCATCCACGCGCCGCTGCACGCCAAGACGGTGAACCTCTTCGACGACGAGATGCTGGCGGCCATGAAGCGCGGGTCGTACATCGTCAACACGGCTCGCGCGCTGATCGTCGACCGGGACGCCGTGGTGCGCGCCCTGGAGCGAGGTCATCTGGCGGGCTACGCCGGTGACGTCTGGTACCCGGAGCCGCCGGAAGAGGACCACCCGTGGCGCAGCATGCCGCATGAGGGCATGACACCGCACGTATCGGGTTCGACGCTCTCGGCTCAGGCCAGGTACGCGGCGGGCGTGAGAGAAGTCCTGGAGTGCTGGTTGGACAACCGCCCGATCCGTCAGGAGTACCTCATAGTGGAGGGCGGCAGGCTTGCCGGGACCGGAGCTCGCTCCTACACGGTCTGACATACGTCGCGGCGTGCGCGCGGGTGGCCCGCGTGCTCTGCACTCCGAGCCCTCAGCCTGGTCGACGAAAGCGAGCCCCGCTTCGGCAGGCAGGCCGAGCGGTCGTCGCACCGGCCGGCACACGATACCGGGGGTGCTGGTCAGCAACGTGAAGACCGCCGCTGGGTGGTCTCTCGCCGGCCGACGGAACACGGCAGGCGGGCGCGTCCTGGCGACCAAGACCGTGTTACCCGACCGTGCAGTCGCTGCTGATGATTCCGATCGCGTTCAGTGACGAGCAGGCGGCCGTCGTCAGCTTCCCTTGCCCGCTGCGGCGGGAACGGGGGTGGTGCGCGATCACCCGCCTCCGACCGGTTCTTTGCAGGGGAGGCCCGTCCGCGACCGACCGGCTGCCCGGGCGCAGCCCGCTTCATACATGCGCCGCTGCACTTCCAGGCGGGTGCTGCACCACGCCAAGCTCAAGCAAGGCCGCTGCCACGGCAACCAGCGACCTGCTGGCGGGCCGGCGGTGGCCGTCAAGATCAGGCATGAGGACACGGGCAGGGTGGCTGAGCAGCAATGCCAGGAGGCGGACCGACGGTCACGGCCCGCCCTCACGCTCGCAGCGCTTCGGCTTATCGGTGGTGTTCAGAGGGCGCCTGAGCGCTTTCGTTGGTTTGTTCGCGTAACCAGCTCAGAGCGCTCGTGGGTCAGTCGAAGTATGACTCGAGTGTGCCGCGGCGCCGGACGTCGAGCGTCGCGCAGTGGAACGAGCCGCCGAACGGCGCGTAGTGCAGCAGGTCGCAGGGAATCGGCTCGAAGCCCCA
>NZ_JBSFVB010000026.1:0-86666 GCF_053592115.1 Streptomyces sp. NPDC002788
GGCGCCGGGTGATCGGTGCCGCGCTGTTCCTGCGCCGGCCCGAGCGCAACGCCTTCGAGCAGGACGACCTGCTGGTGGCCGCCCAGCTCGCCACGTACAGCGCCCTCGGCATCGACAAGGCCGTGCTGTACGGACGCGAGGCCTACATCGCGGACGAGTTGCAGCGCACCATGCTGCCCGAGACGCTGCCCCGCCCCACGGGCGTGCGGCTGGCCTCCCGCTACCTGCCGGCCGCGGAGACGGCCCGGGTCGGCGGCGACTGGTACGACGCGATCCCGCTGCCCGGCAGCCGGGTCGCCCTGGTCGTCGGTGACGTCATGGGCCACTCCATGACCTCGGCCGCCATCATGGGCCAGCTGCGCACCACCGCCCAGACCCTCGCCGGGCTCGACCTGCCGCCGCAGGAGGTCCTGCACCACCTCGACGAGCAGGCCCAGCGCCTCGGCGTGGACCGCATGGCGACCTGCCTGTACGCGGTGTACGACCCGGTATCGCACCGCATCACCATCGCCAACGCCGGCCATCCGCCGCCCGTCCTGCTCCACCTGGGCGGCCGCGCCGAGGTGCTGCGCGTCCCGGCCGGAGCCCCCATCGGGGTCGGCGGCGTCGACTTCGAGGCGGTCGAGCTGGACGCGCCCGCCGGCGCGACCCTGCTCCTCTACACCGACGGCCTGGTCGAGTCCCGGCTCCGGGACGTGTGGACCGGCATCGAGCAACTGCGGGAGAAGCTCGCCGCGGTCGCGCAGCTCACCGGGCCGGACCATCCGCCGCCCCTGGAAGCGCTGTGCGACGAGGTGCTCGACATGCTCGGCCCGGGCGACCGGGACGACGACATCGCGCTGCTCGCCGCCCGCTTCGACGGCATCGCGCCCAACGACGTGGCGTACTGGTTCCTTGAGCCGGAGGACGCAGCCCCCGGCCGCGCCCGCCGCCTGGCCCGCCGCGCGCTGCAGCGATGGGGCATGGAAGAGCTCAGCGACTCCGTCGAGCTGCTGGTGAGCGAGGTCGTCACCAACGCCGTGCGGTACGCCTCCCGGCCGGTCACCCTGCGCCTGCTGCGCACCGACGTGCTGCGCTGCGAGGTCGGCGACGACGTGCCGCAACTGCCCCGCCTGCGCCAGGCCCGCGCCACCGACGAGGGCGGACGCGGCCTGTACCTGGTGAACCGCCTGGCCCGCCGCTGGGGCGCGACCCGGCTCAGCACGGGCAAGGTGGTGTGGTTCGAGCTCAACCGCGGCTGAGAGGCCACCCGGGCCTCACCGCCCGGCATGCGGCGCCCGGCCTGTGCCGGGCTCCGCATTCCTTCCTGGACGGGGGCCTTCCGAACCGCGGGTCGATGTGCGGCGGAGCAGGACACCGCGATGGCGACCGGGCAGGACGTGCCGGGGCGCAGTTCGGCGGCAGGTACGTCCGCCACGAAGGACCCGCGCCGGGTCCTTCTCCAGCCGCTCCGGGAAGACGCCCTCGGCGGTGATGGACGAGTCCGGTGACCCTCGTGAAGATCGACCTGAACCAGCCGATGGACGACGGCGCAGGAGCCTCACGCGTTGCGGACTGCGATCCACCGCCGGCGTGAAGGGGCTTTCGGTGCTCGCCGAAAGCCCCCTCTGGCCGAAGTCCTACTGCGCGCCCGGATCCAATGGATTTCCGGTAGGACGGTCGAAGGGCGGTGTCGTCGTCGGAGCCGTCGGCTCCGTCGTCGTCGGTGGTGGTGTCGTCGTCGGAGTCGGCGGGGGTGAGCTGGACGGCGCCGTGGTGGTCGGTGGAGCGGATGTCGGCGCCTTGGTGGTCGGTTCCTGCGTCGGCGTCCGGGTCGGCTGCTGGGTGACAGTCGGCGTCCTGGTCGGCTTGACCGCGGCGCCCTGCGTGGTGTCCAGGTCGAACCTGCTGACCTTCTCCATCACACCGAAGGTGTACGCCGCCCAGATCTCAGCGGGGAAACCGCCGCCGTTGACGCGGGGCTCGCCACCCGCCTTGTACATCGGCACCTGCGCGTAGGTCTTCGCGTCCTCCCCGAACAGTCCGACCGAGGTCACCAAGTCCGGCGTGTAGCCGGTGAACCAGGCCGATTTGTTGTCGTCGGACGTACCCGTCTTGCCCGCTACCTGCTGGCCGTCGCGCTCGGGATTGTTCCGCACGGACGCCTGGGCCGTACCGTCGTCGACCACGCCCGTCAGCACCGACGTCACCGTGTCCGCGGCCTCGCGGCTGATGACCTGGTCACCGATCGCGTCGGGCGTGGTGACGTTGAGTTTCAGGTGCTCAGCGGACTTCACGAGGGCCGGAGTCACCTTCCTGCCGTGGTTGTTGAGGGTCGCGTACACGCCGGCCATCTCCAGAGGGCTGGCGCCCATGGTGCCCAGTGTTTGTGCGGGCACCGCCTGCAGACCCTTGGTGTCCATCCCGAGTCGCCCCGCCGTCTTGAGCACCTCGGGCATGCCGACATCGACTCCCATCTGCGCGAAGACGGAGTTGACGGACTTGTTCATCGCCGTCTGGACGGTGATCTCCCCGTAGTTCCGGTCGTCCTCGTTCTCGGGGGCGAACCCGACCTTGGCGCCGTTGTCCACGACCGGACGTCTGCTGGTGCCGTCGTACATCGTGTTCGCCCTGATCGGCGTGCCGTCCTGCGTCTCGGCCTGCTCCTCCAGGGCCGCAGCCAGGATCACCGGCTTGAAGGTCGAGGCGGGCTGATAGTCGGTGCGGGTCGCGTTGTTCCTGAAGTGCTTGAAGTAGTCCACCCCGCCGTACATCGCCAGGACCGCACCCGTCTTCGGGTCGACGGACACGGCACCGGCCTGGACATCCGCGTCCACCTGGCGCTTCTTCGGGTCGAGCTTGCTGGTCAACTGGGTCTTGACGGACTTCTCCAGCGCCGCCTGCTTCTTCTTGTCGATGTTGAGCGTGATGGTCCAGCCGCCCTGATTGACCATCGCTTCAGCCTGCTTCGCGTCCTCGGCGGTGCCCTCGGCGATCAGCTGCTGCTCCAGAGCCGCGTTGGCGGCCTTCACCAGATAACCGGTCTGGCCGCCCATGGTCGGGTCGGCCTTCGGCTCCTTGGGTGTCGGGAACTTCAGGGCCTCGCGCTCGGCCTTGCCCAGCCAGCCTTCCTGCACCATGTTGTCCAGGACGTAGTTCCAGCGGGCCTTCACCAGCCGCTTACCGGTGTCGGAGGCGATGGCCCAGTCGTACTGGTTCGGTGCCTGGAGGAGCGCGGCGAGGTAGGCGCCCTGTTCGACCTTGAGGTCCTTGGCATCCACGTGATAGTAGGCCTGCGCGGCGGCCTGGATGCCGTAGGCGCCTCGGCCGTAGTAGCTGGTGTTGATGTAGCCGGCCAGGATGTAGTCCTTGGACTTCTCCCGGTCCAGCTTCAGCGAGATGACCAGTTCCTTCAGCTTGCGCGAGACGGTCTGTTCCTGCGTCAGGTAGTAGTTCTTGACGTACTGCTGGGTGATGGTGGAACCACCCTGGGCACCCTTGCCGGTGACCGTGTTGAACAGACCGCGGGCGGTACCCTTCAGGTCGACGCCGGCGTCCTTGTAGAAGGTCTTGTTCTCGGCGGCGACGAAAGTCTTCTGGACGGGCTTGGGGACCTCGCCCAGGTCCACGATCTCGCGGTTGCGATCGCCGGCGCGAGCCAGGAGGGCGCCGTCGCTGTACTTGTAGACGTTGCTCTGCCACTCGGCGTCGGCGTTTCCCTTCGGGATCCCGATCATCATGTACAGCACGATGAAGGCGCCCATGCCCAGCAGGCACACGCCGAAGAAGGCGCCGAGGATCTTCTTCCAGGTGAAGAGCCGGCGTATGCCGCTCTTGCCGGCCGCGCCCGACGAACGGCGGCGCCTGGGAGCCGCCCGGCGCCCACCGCGCTGTCGGGCGCGTCTCTCTTCCGCTCGTCCCATGGGTCCGATCCGCTCCGCTTCGTTCATGTGTGCTCACAGGTCACACAGGTTCGCCGCCAGGTCAGCTCAGAAAGCTAACACCGGGAGATAAGAGATAGGACTGCCGATCCGACTCTTTGCGGACGTGACAATCAGCACCCATCCCACCGGAACCGACGTACGAGACACCCGCAGGGTTGCCAGGAGGGCAGAAAGTGATATCACTTAGATAGAGAGAAGCTATGCGAGAGCGGCTTCACGGAAGAAACGGGGGACCACCCATGCCCACACACGACACGCAGGTCACCGCCGACGTGCCCGAGATGCCGGCGCCACGCGTGCGGGAGTTCACCGCGCAGAGCATCGGCGGCGGGCTCGCCCTGCTGCTCGGCCTGCTCGGTCTGCTGGCCGGCGCCGGGCTGATCGCGGCCGCCACGTCGGTGGACGCGACCGGCGCGAAGGCCGCGCTGATCATCGGCGGCATCCTGGTCGCGCTCGCAGCGTTCCTCGCCATGTGCGGGCTGAACATGGTCGCGCCGGGCGAGGCCCGCGTCGTCCAGCTCTTCGGCCGCTACCGCGGGACGATCCGGCAGGACGGCCTGCGCTGGGTGAACCCCTTCACCTCGCGCACCAAGATCTCGACGCGCGTCCGTAACCACGAGACCGCCGTCCTGAAGGTCAACGACGCCTACGGCAACCCGATCGAGCTCGCCGCGGTCGTGGTGTGGCGCGTCGAGGACACCGCCCAGGCCACCTTCGAGGTGGACGACTACATCGAGTTCGTCTCCACCCAGACCGAGGCGGCCGTGCGGCACATCGCCATCGAGTACCCCTACGACGCCCACGAGGAGGACGGCCTGTCACTGCGCGGCAACGCCGAGGAGATCACCGAGAAGCTCGCCGTCGAACTGCACGCGCGCGTGGAGGCGGCCGGCGTGCAGATCATCGAGTCCCGCTTCACCCACCTCGCGTACGCCCCCGAGATCGCCTCGGCGATGCTCCAGCGGCAGCAGGCCGGAGCGGTGGTCGCGGCGCGGCGGCAGATCGTGGACGGAGCGGTGGGGATGGTCGAGGCCGCGATCGCCCGGATCACCGAGCGGGACATCGTGGAGCTGGACTCCGAGCGCAAGGCGGCGATGGTCTCCAACCTCATGGTCGTGCTGTGCGGTGACCGCGCCGCGCAGCCGGTCCTCAACACCGGGTCCCTCTACCAGTGACAACCCCTTCCGAAGGCCCGAGCCCGCAGCGCCGGCCGCAGCAGCAGCGCAAGCAGGTGCTGCTGCGGCTGGACCCGGCGGTGTACGAGGCGCTCGCGCGGTGGGCCGGGGACGAACTGCGGTCGGCCAACGCGCAGATCGAGTTCCTGTTGCGCCGGGCACTGGCGGAGGCGGGGCGGTTGCCCCGGGAGACCGGGCCGCTGCCGCGCCGCGGGCGACCGCCCGGGGGCTCCGCCTCCGAGCCACCGTCGGCCTGAACCACCGGTCGGCTGTTACGGAACCGTGACAACGGACCCCCCACCTGCACCGCCGTACCGCCCACCACGATCTGCAGCCCAGGCGTATACATGCCGCGTATACACCCCGTGTACAGTCCTCGTCATGTCCATCGGTCACACTCTCCTGGGGCTCCTGGAGTCCGGCCCGCGGCACGGTTACGACCTGAAGCGCGCCTTCGACGAGAAGTTCGGTCACGACCGGCCGCTCCACTACGGCCAGGTCTACTCGACGATGTCCCGCCTGCTGAAGAACGGCCTCGTCGAGGTCGACGGCATCGAGGCGGGCGGCGGGCCCGAGCGCAAGCGGTACGCGATCACCGAGGCCGGCATCACCGACGTCGAGCGCTGGCTCGCCACGCCCGAGAAGCCGGAGCCGTACCTCCAGTCGACCCTCTACACCAAGATCGTCCTCGCGCTGCTCACCCACCGCGACGCCGCCGACATCCTCGACACCCAGCGCTCGGAGCACCTGCGCAGCATGCGGATCCTCACCGACCGCAAGCGCAAGGGCGACCTGGCCGACCAGCTCATCTGCGACCACGCCCTGTTCCACCTGGAGGCCGACCTGCGCTGGCTGGAACTGACCGCGGCGCGTCTGGGCAAGCTCCGTGAGGCGGTGACCCGGTGACCGTTCCCGCTGGTTCGCTCCTCACCGCCCAGGGCCTGCGCAAGGCGTACGGGCCGACGACGGCGCTCGACGGCGCCGAGTTCTCCATCCACCCGGGCGAGGTCGTCGCCGTGATGGGCCCCTCGGGGTCGGGCAAGTCGACGCTGCTGCACTGTCTCGCCGGGATCGTCATGCCCGACTCGGGCTCGATCAGGTACCACGGGCGCGAGGTGACCTCCATGAGTGACGCGGAGCGCAGTGCGCTGCGGCGTTCCGAGTTCGGGTTCGTGTTCCAGTTCGGGCAGCTGGTGCCGGAGCTCACCTGCGTGGAGAACGTCGCGCTCCCGCTGCGCCTGGGCGGGTCGTCCCGCAGGGAGGCCGAGCGGACCGCGCTGGCCTGGATGGAACGGCTGGAGGTCGACGACCTGCGCAAGAAACGGCCCGGCGAGGTGTCCGGCGGCCAGGGGCAGCGGGTCGCCGTCGCCCGCGCGCTGGTCACCGACCCGCGGGTGGTCTTCGCCGACGAGCCGACCGGCGCGCTCGACTCGTTCAACGGCGAGCGCGTGATGGAGCTGCTCACGGACGCCGCCCGGTCCGCCGGCGCGGCCGTGGTGCTCGTCACGCACGAGGCCCGGGTGGCCGCGTACTCCGACCGCGAGATCGTCGTACGGGACGGCAGGTCCCGGGACATGGAGCGCGTCGGATGAGTGGGCCGCAGTGGGCCCGGGATCTGGCGATGGGGGTCCGGTTCGCCTTCGCGGGCGGGCGCGAGGGGTGGACCCGGGCACTGCTGACGGCCGTCGGCGTCGGGCTCGGCGTGGCACTTCTGCTGCTCACCACCGCGATCCCGAACGCGTTGGCGGAGCGGGACCGGCGGGAGGAGGCGCGCAGCGACCACACCTTCACCCAGCAGGAGATACCCAAGGCCGACGACACTCTGGTCATCCTGGACACGGACACCACGTTCCGCGGCCGGGACGTCCGCGGGCGCCTGCTGGAGGCGGACGGGCCGAAGGCTCCGCTGCCGCCGGGGGTTTCGGCGTTCCCGGCGGACGGCGACATGGTCGTCTCCCCCGCGCTGGAGGAACTGCTCGCCTCCGACGACGGGAAACTGCTGCGGGAGCGGCTGCCCTACCGGATCACGGGCACCATCGACGAGCAGGGGCTCGTCGGCTCCCAGGAACTCGCGTACTTCGCGGGCGGCAAGAGGCTCGCGGACCGGCTCGACGAGGCCAGCGGGGCCCGGATCGACAGCTTCGGCAACCCCGACCCGGCGCCGTCCGCCCCCTGGGATCCCGTGCTGCTCCTGCTGGTCCTGGTCGTCTTCGTGGTGCTGCTGATGCCGGTCGCCGTGTTCATCGCCGCGGCCGTACGGTTCGGCGGCGAGCGGCGCGACCGCAGGCTGGCGGCGCTGCGACTGGTGGGCTCCGACAGCCGGATGACCCGGCGGGTCGCCGCCGGCGAGGCGCTCGCCGGCTCCGTCCTCGGACTCGTCCTCGGCACCGGGTTCTTCCTGCTCGGACGTCAGCTGGCCGCCTCCTTCGAGGTGTTCCGCGTCAGCGTCTTCCCGAGCTATCTCAATCCCGCTCCGCTACTGGCCGGGCTGGTGGCGCTGACTGTGCCGACGGCGGCGGTGCTGGTGACGCTCTTCGCGCTGCGCGGGGTGGTCATCGAGCCGCTCGGCGTGGTGCGCACGGCCAGGCCCGCGCCGCGTCGGCTGTGGTGGCGGCTGCTGCTGCCGCTGGGCGGGCTTGCCCTGCTCTTCCCGATGGTCGGGCAGGGCAACGACGACGGAGCCTTCAACCAGTACCTCGTCGTCGTCGGCGTCATGCTCCTGCTCGTCGGGGTCACGGCCCTGCTGCCCTGGGTCGTCGACATGGTCGTCGCCCGGCTCGGCTCCGGCGGGGTCGCCTGGCAACTGGCCGTGCGCAGGCTCCAGCTGAGCAGTGGCGCGGCGGCCCGCATGGTCAACGGCATCGCGGTGGCGGTGGCCGGGGCGATCGCGCTGCAGATGCTGCTCGCCGGGGTGGACGGCGTCTACACCGCGGCCTCGCGGTACGACGTCTCACGTGGCCAGATGCAGGTGCACGTGCCGGATGACGCCGAACTCGCCTCCGTTGCCGCCGAGTTCCGCGACACCGAGGGCGTCCGCAAGGTCACCGCCCTCGCCGAGACCTATGTCACGGGCGGGCGCGACGACGCGGACACCTTCGTCAAGGTCACCGTCGGTGACTGCGCCGCACTGCGTGAGGTGGCCACGCTGCCCTCCTGCCGCGACGGCGACGTCTTCGCCGTCCACGGCGCGGAGGACGACACCGACACGGCCGAGGTGGCCCAGCCGGGCCGCAAGGTGTGGTTCGACGGCGTGAACGCGGACCGGCCCGGGAAGCACTACTCCTGGACCCTGCCGCAGGGCATCCGGCAGGCCGAGCCTCGCGAGGACCCGACCGGCACCGAGCGCGGCGGCATCCTCGTCACGCCGGGCGCGCCGCTCGCGTCTCTCGCGCGACTCGCGCAGAAGGAGCTCTATCTGAGCCTCGACTCCGGTGTGCCGGACGCCGAAGAGTACGTGCGCAACACGGCGGCGCGTGTCGCCCCCCTGGCCGACCCCATGGTCTGGCAGGCCGTCGAGCGCAACGACCGTTACGCCACCATCCGCACCGGCCTGTCCGTCGGCGCCGCCTGCGTACTGGCGCTGATCGGGGCGAGTCTGCTGGTCTCGCAGCTGGAGCAGCTGCGCGAACGGCGCAAGCTGCTGTCGTCGCTGGTCGCCTTCGGCACCCGGCGCCGCACCCTCGGCCTGTCGGTGCTGTGGCAGACGGCGGTCCCGATCGGGCTCGGCCTGCTGCTCGCCGCGGCGGTCGGCATGGCCCTGGGCGCGGTCCTGCTGCGGATGGTGAACCTGTCGGTCCGGGTGGACTGGCCGAGCGTGCTGTCGCTGACCGGCACCGGCGCGGCCGTCGTACTCGTGGTGACGCTGCTGAGCATGCCGCCGCTGCTGAGGATGATGCGGCCGGACGGTCTGCGCACGGAGTAGGAGCCGCGGGCGCTCTTTGAGCGTCGAGCCGTCAGGCGTCCCGGTCCAGGACCCGTACGGGCAACGGCCGCAGGGCCACCCTCAGCGCCGTCGCCAGCTCCTCGTACTCCGCGCCGCGCGCGGCCCCCGTCCGCATCGCCAGGGCGATCCGGCGGGTGGGGGCCGGGTCGGCGAAGTACCCGGTGAGGAGCTGGTTGCTGCGGGAGGTCTCGACCTTGAGGGCGGTGCGCGGCAGCAGCGTGACACCGAGGCCGCCCGCGACGAGCTGTACCAGCGTGGACAGTCCGGCGGCGGTAGTGGTGACCGGCACGTCCTCGCGGCCCGCCTCCCGGCAGATGTCGAGAGCCTGGTCGCGCAGGCAGTGCCCCTCGTCCAGCAGCAGCAGGTTCAGCTCGCGCAGCGCCTCTCGCTCAATGCCCTCGCGTCCGCCCAGCTCGTGGTCGAGCGGCGTGACCAGCACGAAGTCCTCGTCGAACAACGGCACTTCGCTCACGCCCGGCACGCCCAGCGGCACGGCGAGCAGCAGCAGGTCCAGCCGGCCGCTGGTCAGGCCGTCGAGCAGGTTGGCGGTCTGCTCCTCGTGCACCTGGAGGTCGAGGTGCGGATACCGTTCGTGGACGAGACGCAGGACCGTGGGCAGCAGGTAGGGCGCCACCGTCGGGATCACCCCGAGCCGCAGCACCCCGGTGAAGGGGGCCCGGACCGCCTCGGCCTCCTCCATGAGCGCGCCCACCTCGGCCAGCACCGCCTTGGCCCGTACGGCGATCCGCTCGCCGGCGGGTGAGAGCAGCACCTTGCGCGTCGTACGCTCGAGGAGAGTCACTCCGAGTGTTTCCTCCAGGGCCGAGACGGCACCCGAGAGGGCGGGCTGGCTCATGCCGATCGCCGCGGCGGCGTCCCGGAAGTGCAGGTGCTCGGCGACGGCCGCGAAGGCCCGCAGCTGGGCGAGGCTGGGCTGCCTGCGCTTACTCCCCACAGTCACTGATAACCACCTCCGATCAACTCGACCGAGTGTAGCTATTTCCATAATCAATCGACGTTGTGCCAACATCAACTACGTCCAACCCATGGGAAACGCCCGCAATCCGGGAGTTTCTTCGCTGCAAGGAGAATGTGTGCTCACCGTCGGTGACAAGTTCCCCGAGTTCGACCTGACCGCCTGCGTCTCGCTGGAGAAGGGCAAGGAGTTCCAGCAGATCAACCACAAGACCTACGAGGGTCAGTGGAAGGTCATCTTCGCGTGGCCCAAGGACTTCACCTTCGTGTGCCCGACCGAGATCGCCGCCTTCGGCAAGCTGAACGACGAGTTCGCCGACCGCGACGCGCAGGTCCTCGGCTTCTCCGGCGACTCCGAGTTCGTCCACCACGCCTGGCGCAAGGACCACGACGACCTGCGTGACCTGCCGTTCCCGATGATGGCCGACTCCAAGCACGAGCTGATGCGCGACCTCGGCATCGAGGGCGAGGACGGCTTCGCCAAGCGCGCGGTGTTCATCGTGGACCAGAACAACGAGATCCAGTTCTCGATGGTGACCGCGGGTTCCGTCGGCCGTAACCCGAAGGAGGTCCTGCGGGTCCTCGACGCGCTCCAGACGGACGAGCTCTGCCCGTGCAACTGGTCGAAGGGCGACGAGACCCTCGACCCGGTCGCGCTGCTCGCCGGAGAGTGATCTGACATGTCCCTCGACGCACTCAAGTCCGCGATACCTGACTACGCCAAGGACCTGAAGCTCAACCTGGGTTCGGTCATCGGCAACTCCGACCTGCCGGCCCAGCAGCTGTGGGGCACCGTGCTGGCGACCGCCATCGCCTCGCGCTCCCCGATCGTGCTGCGCGAGCTGGAGCCCGAGGCCAAGGCGAACCTGTCGCCGGAGGCGTACACGGCCGCCAAGGCCGCAGCCGCGGTGATGGCGATGAACAACGTCTTCTACCGCACGCGTCACCTCCTGTCGGACCACGAGTACGGCACCCTGCGCGCGGGCCTGCGGATGAACGTCATCGGCAACCCGGGGGTCGACAAGGTCGACTTCGAGCTGTGGTCCTTCGCCGTCTCCGCCATCAACGGCTGCGGCATGTGCCTCGACTCCCACGAGCAGGTCCTCCGCAAGGCCGGCCTCGACCGCGAGGTCATCCAGGAGGCGTTCAAGATCGCGTCCGTGATCCAGGCGGTCGGCGTGACGCTGGACGCCGAGGCGGTCCTGTCCGAGTAACCCTCGGCCGCACGCCTCGCATCGCAGGGCCCCGCCCACCTGACCGGTGGGCGGGGCCCTGCTGTTCGCCTTTCGTCCGGGGCGGAGCCTCCCCTGGGAGCCGGGCTACTCCGGCGGCGCCTCGTGCTCACGCTCCGCCTTCACCGCCGTGGCACCACGCGGCCGCACGGCGTGACGCAACGCCGACTCCCGCGAGTACGCCCGCAGATATCCGGCGACCGTGTTCGTCACGGCCACCAACGGCACAGCCACGACCGCACCCCCGATCCCGGCCACCATCCCCCCCGCGGCCACCGCCAGCACCACCGCCAGCGGATGCACCCGCACCGCCCGCCCCAGGATGAACGGCTGCAGGATGTGCCCCTCGATCTGCTGCACCGCCAGCACCACCACCAGCGTCATGACAGCCGTGAACACCCCCTGTGTGACCAGTGCGACGACCACCGCCAGCGCCCCGGACACCACCGCACCCACCAGCGGGATGAACGCGCCCAGGAAGATGAACACCGCGAGCGGCACCGCCATCGGCACATCGAGGAAGTAGATCCCGAGCCCGATGAAGATCGCGTCGATCATGGCGACGATCACCGTGCCCCGCACATACGCCGTCAGCGTCCGCCATGCCGCCGGCCCGGCCCCGGCCACGCCCGGCCGTGCCGCCGCCGGCACCAGCTTCAGCGTCCACTGCCAGATCCGCTTGCCGTCGTAGAGCAGGAAAAGCGTGCAGAAGACGGCCAGCAGGATCCCGGTCAGCGTCTCGACGACGACCGTCACGCCCTCGAGTCCCGCCGAGGTGATCTGGTCGCTGTTCGCCCCGACCGCCTCCCGCAGGTTCTTGGCGATCTCGTTGATCTGCTTGTCGGTGACGTGGAAGGGGCTGTTCAGCAGCCAGTTCCGCAACTCGTCGATGCCGTCCTGGATCTGGCCCGACAGGTCGTCGATGTTCTCCATGACCTGCCAGGTGACGAACCAGCCGATGAGGCCCATGACGACGAATCCGAGGACCGCCGTCAGCGCGGTGGCCGGCCCGCGCGGCACCCCGTGCCGCCGCAGTCGCGCCACGGTCGGCTGCAGCAGTGCCGTGATGAGCAGCGCGATCACGAACGACAACACCACGAGCTGGACGGCGCTGATGACGCGCATCAGCACCCACAGCGTGCCGGCGAGGACGAGCAGCCGCCAGCCGGCCTCCGCCGCGACCCGTACCCCCCACGGCACGGCGAGCGCGGGATCGGACCGGGCCGGAACGTCAGGCGCGTAGTCCGGGGGCGGCGGCACGTATTCGTCGCCCTGCGGCTCGGGGGCGTCCCGCTCCCGTTCGGCCTCGGCGCGGCGTTCGTTGTACCGCTCGCTCATCTCCGTCAGCCCGGCGCCGAGCCGGCCGAGCCACCCTGGCACTCGCGACATGATCCGTCCTCTTCCCCCGTCTGTCCGCACCACTCCCCCCGGGAGTCGTCCGCGTCCGACCGTACATGGCGCGAGCCCCGCACCGGACTACGGTGCGGGGCTCGCGCGAAGGATGAGAACGGCCCGGGGGCCGGTCGGCTCAGTACCAGTTGTTGGCCTGCCAGAACGACCAGGCGTCACAGGGACTGCCGTAGCGGTCGTTCATGTAGTTCAGGCCCCACTTGATCTGGGTGGCCGGGTTGGTCCGCCAGTCGGCGCCGACGGAGGACATCTTGGAACCGGGCAGCGCCTGGAACATGCCGTAGGCCCCGGAGGAGGGGTTGACCGCCTTGTAGTTCCAGTCGGACTCGTGGTCCACGATGTTGCTGAAGCACTGGAACTGACCCGCCGGCACCATCTGCCGCGCCATCGCCTGGATCTGCGCGATGGAGTAGGAGGTCGCGACGGGGAAGTCGGAGATGTCCTTGGAGCGGCTGGCGGCGGCCTTCTCGGCCTCCGCGCGCTCCTTGGCTGCCTTCTCGGCCTTCTCGGCCTTCTCCGCGGCTGCCTTCTTGGCGATGGCCGTCTCGGCGGCGGCCTTGCGGGCGGCCTCCTCGGCGTCCTTCTTCGCGGTCACGTCCGCGGCGATGGCCTGTGCGTCGGCCTGCTGCGTCAGGGACGCGGTCTGCACCTGGGCCTGCTGGCCCGCGGGGATGTCCGCGAGCAGCGTGGCGCCGTTTGCCATCGCTTCCGCGTCGTTGTTCTGCGCGGTGCTGCCCGAGGCAACGCCGACGACGCTTCCGACAGCGGTGACCGCTGTGGCCGAGGCCACTGCGAATCCCCGGACCGAGATCCGGCTCACACGGTTTCCTTCCAGCATCGCCCGCTTCGGTGACCCTCGCGGACGCAATCGTGCCCCTGGCACTGGCCTCCCCAACTGCGGGGTCACGGGAGGCGCGGGCCCGGTGGGCAACTCCCTCGAGGGAGTGCCGCGTAATGCTCGGGCGGCATACGACATCGCTATGCAGTTGGCGCTGTGGCTGATCGTGGTGCCGTACCGCTGGGGGTACAGGTGTGTCGTATGCGGGGCCTGACAGGAGTGAGACTCTGCCGTAACACGGCGGGGCAAGGCAATTCCGAGTCGCGTGTGAAAGCTCACATCCCGTTTGCCGCTGGAGCTTCACAGAAACACCCACACACGACGGCGCCGCCCGGCTAGGCTCTTCGCCTTTCCGGGCGGCGCCAACTGGTGCGCCATCGTCCGCTTGGTGCAGGGTGGTCAGATCTGCCCGTCTTCGAGCATTTCGGTCACAAGGGCGGCGATCTGGGACCTCTCGGACCGGGTGAGGGTGACGTGCGCGAAGAGCGGATGGCCCTTCAGCTTCTCGACGACGGCGACGACACCGTCGTAGCGACCGACCCTCAAGTTGTCCCGCTGGGCCACGTCATGGGTGAGAACCACCCGTGAATTGGCTCCGATCCGGGACAGAACGGTAAGAAGTACGTTCCTTTCCAGCGACTGGGCCTCGTCCACGATGACGAACGCGTCGTGCAGCGAGCGGCCGCGGATGTGGGTGAGCGGCAGGACCTCCAGCATCCCGCGCGCGGTGACCTCCTCGATGACCTCGCGGGACGTGACCGCCGAGAGGGTGTCGAAGACCGCCTGCGCCCAGGGGCTCATCTTCTCGGCCTCGGAGCCCGGCAGATAGCCCAGCTCCTGCCCGCCCACCGCGTACAGCGGGCGGAAGACCATCACCTTCTGGTGCTGACGGCGCTCCAGCACCGCCTCCAGACCCGCGCACAGCGCGAGCGCCGACTTGCCGGTGCCGGCGCGGCCACCCATCGACACGATCCCGATGTCCGGGTCGAGCAGCAGGTCCAGCGCGATCCGCTGCTCGGCGCTGCGGCCCTTGATGCCGAACGCCTCACGGTCCCCGCGTACGACACGGATGCCGCCCTCGGGTGTGACCCGCCCGAGCGCCTTGCCGCGCTCCGACTGGATCGTCAGGCCCGTGTGCACCGGCAGGTCGGCGGCCTCGGGGACGTGGACGTGGCCCTCCTCGAAGAGGATGTCCACCTGCTCGCCCGGCAGGGTCAGTTCGGACATTCCGGTCCAGCCGGAGGAGTCCGTGATGGCGAGCTCCGCGCGGTACTCCTCGGCGAGGAGTCCGACGGAGGACGCCTTGATCCTGAGCGGGAGGTCCTTCGACACGACGGTGACGTCGAACCCCTCGGCCTGCAGGTTGCGGGCGACCGCGAGGATACGGGAGTCGTTGTCCCCCAGGCGGTAGCCGCTGGGCAGCACGCTGGGGTCCGAGTGATTGAGCTCGACACGAACGGTTCCGCCGAGGTCCCCGGTGGGGAGGGGGGCGTCGAGGCGGCCGTACCGCACCCGGAGGTCGTCGAGCAGACGCAGGGCCTGCCGGGCGAAGTAGCCGAGTTCGGGATGGTTCCGCTTGGCCTCCAGTTCCGTCACCACGACGATGGGAAGCACGACCTCGTGCTCGTCGAAGCGGCTCAGGGCGTTCGGGTCGGCCAGCAGGACGCTGGTGTCGAGAACATAGGTGCGCCGGTCGGGCTTGTGGCGCTTTGTGCTGGTCACCACGGAAGGACGTACCCCCTCGGATGAGGTCGGGGAGCGACGGTATGGAGCTGGACCGGTCGTCGGCCGCCCTGCGCGGGCCGAGAACCGGCCCTCCGCCTCTTCGTCCGTGCTGTGACCGCACGATCGGGCTGGTGCAAAGGGCCTCCCGGGCGGACGGCCCCATGCCGTCCGCTGAGATCCGACACCCGTGGTTCGGGCGTCGACCTGACTGGGTTATGCCCTCGAACGAGCGTCGCCATGCCACGGCATATGACGGCGTACCGGTGAACTCCGCGTTACATCCGTCCGCGATGGGGTACGGGGAGGTGTTGCGACCTGCGCCTCAGCCGCCGTAGCGCCGGTGGCGGGCGGCGTAGTCGCGCATGGCGCGCAGGAAGTCGACCTTGCGGAAGGCCGGCCAGAACACGTCACAGAAGTAGTACTCGGAGTGCGCGGTCTGCCAGAGCATGAATCCGGACAGCCGCTGCTCGCCACTGGTGCGGATCACCAGGTCCGGGTCGGGCTGGTCGCTGGTGTAGAGGTGACGCCCGATCATGTCGATGTCGACGGCCTCGGCGAGCTCCTCCATCGAGGTGCCCTTGTCCTGGGCGTCGAGCAGCATCGAGCGCACGGCGTCGGCGATCTCCTGGCGGCCGCCGTAGCCGATGGCGACGTTGACCAGTATCCCGTCGACGTGCGCGGTGGTCTCCTCGGCCTCCTTGAGGACCGTCTGCATCCCGGAGGGCAGCAGGTCGGGCGTGCCCACGTGGTGCACGCGCCAGCGGCCGTCCGCGGCCAGGGTGCGCACGACGTCCTCGATGATGCCGAGCAGCGGGCCGAGTTCGTTTCGCGGCCGGTCGAAGTTGTCCGTGGACAGCAGCCAGAGGGTGACGACCTCGACGTCGGTCTCGGTGCACCAGCCGAGGAACTCCTCGATCTTCTCGGCTCCGGCCCGGTGTCCGTGGACGGTGCTGGAACCGGCGGCCTTCGCCCAGCGCCGGTTGCCGTCCATGATGACGCCGATGTGCTTGGGCACCTGAGCGTGGTCCAGGTGGCCTTCCACCCGGCGTGCGTACAGCCTGACCAGCAGGCCACGCAGCTTGTCGCGCAGGTTCACGTGATTGTCAGCCCCTCCGTACGGATCGGACGGGCCGCGGCGAGCGGCCCGGTCGTGGCCGCGGGCGGTCCCCGCCCGTGTGGCAGTCCCCGGAGGGGAAGCCTACCCCCGCTGCCGCCCAGGGCGGCCCACGGGTGCGGAACGAATGGTTCCGGCCGCTGGTTCGAGTGGCTCCGGCGGGCACAAAAAACGGGCCGGTCCGTGGGGGGGATACGGACCGGCCCGAGGGGGGGTTTCCACCATAACCCTTTGTAAGTGATGCTGCGTGCATCGGCGTGCCACAACTACTCTCCGGAGCCGCCCGACAACGTGGCGGTGCCCGCGGAAGCCGGCGTTCAGATCTTGCTCCTGGCCGAAATACGGCCCCTACGCAGGGCAGATGGGGTGCCCTCGGGCGGGATCCGGAGGATGTGCGTCATTTTGGTTACCTTGGGCCGATCGGGTGACTTGCCCCGGCATCCCCCCGAAGGGTGACTCGTCCGCGAGTGCCCGATTGGCCCCGGAGCGACCCTGACGGGCCGCACCGGCGGCTCCACGGGGGTTCTGGCACCGCGCAGCCCCCTCCTCTGCGCGGTACCGCCCGCGCAGCTTTGCTCACGCGAATTACCTTGGTCCGAACCTACGCGAAGGGCGGCACGTAGGCCAGCCGCAGGCGATAACAATGTGAAAACTCTCGCCGGAAGATGCGCAAGTGGAGTGAGTGAAAGGAGTGATCCGGGGCCTTGAGACCTGGGTGGGGGGTGAGGTGGCCCCCTCGGACCGCACGCCTGATCACGCGCCGGGCGTGGGTGTGCCCGGCTTGCGGGCGTCGAAGAGGTGCCGGGTGCTGTGGGCGACGAAGGGGCCCTCGGCCAGGATCCGCTCGTGCAGCGCCCGGAGTTGCGGCTCGTAGGCCTCGACGGTGAAGCCGGGGACCATCCACACCACCTTGCGCAGGAAGTGCACGACCGCGCCGATGTCGTGGAACTCCACGCGCAGCCGTTCCGCACGCAGATCGGCGACCTCGAGCCCGGCGGCCTCGGCGTCGGCGCGCTCACGGTCGGGACGGCGGCCGTCGCGCACGTCGTCCGGCTGGGGCCCGAGGAAGTACTCGACGAGCTCGAAGACGCTGCGCGGCCCCACGTGCTGCGCGAAGTACGTCCCTCCGGGCCGCAGGACCCGGGCGATCTCCTCCCAGTGCGGGCGGACGGGGTGACGGCTCACGACCACATCGAAGGCGCCGTCGGCGAAAGGCAGCGGGTCGTCCTCGGCAGCGGCGACGACGGCGACGCCGCGTGGACGCAGCAGGACGGACGCCTTCGCCACGTTCGGCGGCCAGCCCTCGGTGGCGACAGCGACCAGCGGCCGCTTCGAAGCCCGCGAGAGGGCGAAGTCCAGCACCTCCCCGCCGCCGGTCTGCACATCGAGCACCGCGTCCGCCCGGCCCAGCCGCTCAGCCATCGACACGGCGTACCCCCACGAGGGCCGGGCCTCCGTCGCCCGGCCCTCGAACCAGGAGAAGTCCCAGCCTTCCGTGGGGGCGGCGGCGGCTTCGGCGACGAGGGCTTCGAAGGTGGGGAGCACGGTCCGAGGCTCTGTCATAGGGGGATTTTGGCAGGGCGGTGGGTGGGGACGCTCAGTATTTCTCGGTCAGGAGGGCGGGAGTGGCGCGTATACGGCGTGGAGGGTCGGGGCGTCACGCGCCCGCCTCGCCGCCTTGCGTGAGGACGAGCGGGACGTGCTCGTCCTCGCCGTGGCGGACGGTGTCGGTCCGGCGGAAGCCGTGCTTCCCGAGGAGACGCACGGAGCCGGTGTTCTCGCCGTGGGGTCGGCGTGGAGAGGCCGGTTCGGCTCCCGTTCCAGGAGGAGGGCCGGGGCCCGGCTGCCGGTGCCGCGCCCCGGTACGGGCGTCCGAGCCGGTACCCGATGAAGCGGAGGTCCCCGTCCCACCAGGCGACGACGCTGCCGGCGACATCCCCGCTCCACCGTCGCGGTCTGCGCGAAGCAGGTGTCGTCCCCGAGAACGTCGGCCTTCCGGTGCCGCAGGACAGCGTCGCGCGGCCGAGGCGTGAACCTCGACCGCCTGACGGCCTCCGGGTCGCGCTCGTGGGCCGGGAAGAACTCCAGGTCGGCTTCCCCAACGTCGCGCAGGCGTGCGGCACCCCGTCGTCATCGCTCCCGCCCGGCGTGTGGCAGCCACCGCGGACAACCGGCCTCAGGGAAGCGAACGGGCCCTCTCAGGGAACCAGGGGACGCACTTCCTCCGCCACGAACCGCACGAATCCCTCCGGGTCGGGCTCGTCCCCCGTCGGCTGCAGCACGACGGTGTCGGCCCCGGCCTCGACCAGCCGCTCGACGGTCTTGGCGACGGCTCCCGCGTCTCCGGCGACACCGAGGTCCGGCACGGAGTCGACGCCCTCGGCGACCAGTTCGGCACGCAGCCGGGCCTCGGCGTCGGGCCCGGTGGCCGTGAGGAGGTAGACGACCACGGGGTGCGGCTCTCCACCGCGCCCGGCTGCCGCCCGCCCCTCGGCGATGAGCCGCCGGGCCTCCCGTACACCATCGGCGTTGGTGGAGGCGGTGAGGATGGTCCCGTCGGCCGCCTCGCCGGTGAGCCGCAGCGAACGCGGCCCGGTGGCGCCGGCCAGTACGCCGCCGGCCCCGCGGCCCTCCGGCGGCCAGTCGAGGGCGACGTCATCGAGCTTGACGTACCGCCCCTCGGTGGTCACCCGCTGCCCGCCCAAGAGAGCGCGCAGGGCGACGAGATGCTCCCGCAACAACGTCACCGGCGACTCGGCCCGCGCCCCCACCTGCCCCATCCAGTCCTGCACCCCGTGCCCCACACCGACGATGGCCCGTCCCGGGAACATCCGGTGCAGCGAGGCGATCTCCATGGCGGTGACGGCCACGTTCCGCAACGGCACGGGCAACAGCCCGACCCCGACCCGCACACGCTCGGTCCAGGCGAGGGCAGCGGCGGCGGTGGAGATCCCGCCCTCTCTGAAGCAGTCCTCCCAGAGCCAGAGCTCTTCGAGGCCTGCCTCGTCGGCGAGCTGCGCTACAGAGCGCAGCCGTTCGGGGGCGAGTTGGGGGCGGAAGACAGCGCCGAGTCCGGTCATGCCGGCCTTCCTACCCGGTCCGGGAGGCGAGGGACAAGGCATTTTGCGCTCATCGAGACGGCCATGCCTCGCGGTCCGGGGCGGGAGGCAGGCGTAGATCGGGGGCCAGTGCCCAGGAAACTTCATGGGGAGTGTTCGGGTGGGCGTTCACGCATCCGGGGAACGTGTGGCGTCCGCGGTGGTCCTCGCATGGGCCCGTGGGCCGATGCGAGGCCTGCCGGGCCGCAGATACGTTCGGGGTCGGGGAGCTGTTGGCAGTGGCACGGTCGGAGGGGGCCCGGATGGGGCGGCGCTGGCGGGACGGACGTGGGGAACTGGTCGTGCACGGGGGTGGTGAGGGGGCGCCTGTCCGTGTCCCGTTGGAGATCGCCACCTCCTATCGGGCCCGTACGAGGGGGTTGTTGGGGCGCAATTCCATCGACGGAGCGATCCTGCTCTCCCCCGCCGGCAGCGTCCACACCTTTCGTATGCGCATGCCGATCGACGTTGCCTATCTGGATCGCCGTCTGCGCGTCATCGCTGTGCGCACCATGCGGCCGGGGCGGCTGGGGATGCCTCGGCTGCGTGCCCGGCATGTGCTGGAGGCGGGGGCCGGGGTGATGAGCGAGTGGGGGCTGCGGGAGAAGGCGCGGGTGGAGGTCGTGGTGGTGGAGGGTTAGGCGGCTGGGGACGGCACTTGGGGGATGTGTGTCTCCTTGCCGCCCCTGCGGCGGTCGGATCTGGGGGGTCTGGTGGCCGACGTGCCGTTCTCAATGAAGCGACTCACCAGGCACAACGGGACTCGCGGAGCAGTATCGGCCACCGGCTGGAGAGTGACCGCGGGCGCCGTGGACGGGCGCCGCGAGTCCGGTCAGCTCTCCGTTCGCGGGAAGGACACCTCAACCCTTCGGTTCTTCTTGCGGCCGGATTCCGTGGAGTTGTCGGCGATCGGGTACTGCTCGCCGTAGCCGCGCACCTCGTACGTGACGCCGGCGTCGGTCAGTTCCTGATCCAGGAGGTTCTGTACGGCGTCGGCGCGCTTGCGGGACAGGACATCGCCGTGGGCGGACGAACCGAGGTTGTCCGTGAAACCGAAGACGCGGATCTTCGTCGCGTTCTGCGTCTTGATCTCCTCGGCGATCGCGGAAATGCGTGCCTTCGCCTCGGCGCCGAGTTTCGCGCTGTCCTTACCGAAGAGGACCTCGGCCTGGAGGGCGAACTTGACGTCGGCGTTGGTGTCTTCTCGGCGTTCGTCGCCGCTTTGGTCTTCGACGACCTGCTTGATGTCGAGGACTTTGGGGTCGGCGAGGGTGGCGCCCTCCGGGAGCTTGAGGTCGGGGTCGGCGGGGTCGACCTCGACCGGGGCGGAGGCGGAGGCCTCGGTGCCAGGGGGGACGCCGGGGGTTTCGTCGGCGTGGGCCGAGACGGCACCGTAGACGTTGGTGGCGACCATGAAGGTGGCGGCGGTGAGAACCAGGGCCAGGCGTGGAGCCGCCGTTCGGTTGGGCGTCGGGGTCATGGCCGGCCTCACCCGGAGATCTTGATGGTGGCGCTGGAGAATGTGGGGATCTGCAGAGCGGCATCACTCGTGTCGGCCGGCGGGGAAGGGAACTGCATGAACACGGGGAGCGTCTGCCCGGCCTCGAGGGTCGTGAGACCCGTTGTCGTCAGCGGACGCCCGTCGGTGTCACGCAGGACGTAGTAGCGCTTCTTCCCCTTGGAGTCCACGAGAGTGGCGCCTCCGAGCGACTGACCGTGTTTGATGACCTCGGTCTCGTCGCCACTCGTCTGGGCGGGGATGGCCACTGACTCATCACCGTCATTTTTCAAGCTGCCGCTCACCGTGACGAACCCTCCGGCGTCTCGCTGAGCGGAAGTGATCTGGAGGAGCAGCCCGTCCGTGCCCTTGAGTTCAGCAAGCTGCGTCTCCGCTTGCCCCTCCTGAGCACTCGGTTTGGATCCACTGTCTTTGGGGGCGGACGCCGACGGGCTCGACTTGTCATCGTTGTCGCCACCACCGCCACAGCCGGCCACACCGACGGCCAGTCCGGCCGCAAGGGTCAGCGCGACCATCCCCCTGCGGGCCTTCGCGGTGAACCGAATGCTCATCTCTCTGCTTCCTTCGTCACTCGTCGTTCGCTTGTGGGTCGGCCAGGTGGACGTCGAAGAGGTCTTCGGGTTTCGGAACGAGTTCGGGAGCATCCGCGTCCAGATCCCACTCCTTGCCCCCCTCGCAGGCGAGCGTGGACAGTACTTTCCCATCGCCACCTTCGCCCGGGGGCTCGCACAGGGGCTCGATCACGGCGCTGGCGGTCGCGTTTGCCCTCCGTTCCTCCGTGCCTGGGACGATGGACTCTCCCACGGACTTGTTGGTCTCGACCTCGACCGTGAAGCGCAGAGGGCCGTCCTGAACGCAGCCGTTGTCCTTCACTTGGGCATCGTTGTGCGCGGCCAGCTCATGCGCCCGCCAGCACGAGGGCTCGAGGCCTTCTGCGTTGCCGTCGAAGATCTGCTGCCACTTGGTCGGATCAAGCAGGTCCTTGACCCAGGCGTCGGCGAGTTGGTCCCGCCTGTCCTGCGCTGCCGCGAGAGCCGCAGCGTCGGCGGCCGTCTGGGCGCCGTTCCTGTTCACCGCAGCTTGGCCGACCGCGAAGTAGGCGAACGCGAGAAAGAGCAGGCCTCCCACCACCGTGATGTAGATGGGGAAGGCCTGCCCTACGTCGCCGTAGCGGCGAGCTCGGATCAAGGAGCGACCTTGGCAATCTGAGCCTGGATCTTGGTGAGAATCGTCTGGCCGATGTTCGTACCCGTGATCGCCAGCACGATCGCCACCACCACCGCGATGATGCCCAGGTACTCGACCGCCGTCTGCCCCTTGTCGCCGGCGCGGCGCTGCATCGCCTCGGCCGTCGTGTTCTTCCAGCCGTTCACACGGACCTTGGTCGCGACGGCGGTCTTCAGCATCAGGTCGCTCATGGTGTTCCCCTCCGGGTTCGGCTGTGCCGCTTTCGGCACGAGGACCGTACGGCGGAACAGGCTGTCCGTCAGAGGGCCCCAGGGCCCAATTCCGGGCCCAATGACTCGGGCCCGTCCGGTTTTCCCCCCAAACCGTCACCGATGGTCACCCCAGTCCTCGGCGTGAGTCCGGTGCCGTGCCGATCCACTTCGCGGCGGCCTCGGAGCGGCTGGTGCTGTGGAGCTTGGCGAAGATGCGGTTGATGTGGTTCTTGACGGTCTTCTCGCTGATGAAGCACGTGGCGGCGATCTGCTGGTTGTTCATGCCGGACGCGATGAGGTCCATGATCTCCGCCTCCCTCGTACTCAACTGGAACCGCGACCTGTCGACAGTGGCGGGACGGCCACTCGTCCACCCAGACGACGACTGTCCCATATGTGGTTGCACTTGCGAAAGGTCTTCCGAAGAAGTGAGTGGTGCCGCAGTGTGCGTAAGCGGGGAATCAGCTGGTGAAGTGGCTTGTTGAGGACTGGAATGCCGTTGCGCGGAGGCGGGGATTCCGTATGCATTCGCACTCGATGACTGACCCAGTCCCTCGGGGAGGGGCTGGGTGGGTGGTGCCTGGGTCTGGCGGAGCTGGGCCAGGAGCGCGCCCGCCGCCGTGGGCGTGAAGTGGGCTCGGCCCTCCTTGATGTCCCGTACCGCCTGGACCAGTTGGTCGGGCGTGAACTCGCCGTGGACCAGGTAGCCGCCCGCTCCTCGCCGCAGGGCCTCCTGGACGATCTCCGATTCCCTGCTGTACGTCAGCATGACGACCGGGGCGATCCGCACCAGGTACGGGAGTGCCGAGATGCCGTCCACGCCGGGCATGCGGACGTCGAGGAGGACGACGTCCGGGCGGTGCTGGTGGGCGGCCTCGTAGGCTTCGCGGCCGTCGGCCGCCTCCGCCACGACCTCGATGTCCGCGCGGCCGGAGAGCAGGGCGGTGAGGCCCGCGCGGACCACGGGGTTGTCGTCCGCGACGACGACCCGGAGGCGGCGGCTCGGCGGTGCCGGTCGCGGGAGGCCGGCGAACGGGGTCTGTGGTGGCGGCGGCTGGGGTGCGCCGGGGTGAGGGGTGGTGTGGTCCGGCATCAGGGGCCTCCTCTCGGGTCGTGGGGACATGCGGCGGGCGTGGTCAGGGCTGCCAGCGGGAGTTCCAGGCGGACCTCCGTGCCCTGGGGGTGGCCTCCGCGGCCGATGCGGATGCGGGCGCCGACCGATGCGGCGCGTTCGACCATGCCGACCAGGCCGAAGTGGCCCGTTCGGCGGAGTTCTTCGAGGGTGGTGCCCGGGGGGAGACCGCCGCCGTCGTCGTACACGCTGATGCGGAGCAGCTCGCCGTGGACGCCCGCGCGGACGTCGACGCGGCTGGGGTGGGCGTGACGGTGGGCGTTCTCCATGGCCTCCGAGGCGATGGTGAGGAGCTGGCGGGCCACCGCGTGCGGCACGGGGGGCACGGCGTGGTCGCCGGTGGGGCGGTAGACCGCGGGGAGCCCGGTGCGGGTGCTGAAGTCACGGGTCCGGGCCGCCAGTTCGACCAGGACGTCGGTGGCCTCGGAGGGGTCGGACTCGCGGCGCAGGTCGGCCAGGAGTTCCCGGGATTCGGCGGCGGCCCGGCGGGCTGAACGGGCGACCAGGGCGGCCTGTTGTCTGATCAGGGCCGGGTCCATGCGGTCGGCGCCCGCCGAGCCGGTGAGTCCGTCGGCTGCGAGCGCCACGCCGTGCAGGGTCTTGGCGACCGAGTCGTGCATCTCGCGGGCCAGACGGGCGCGTTCGGCGCTGACCGCTTCCGTCACGGCGAGACGGGCCTGGACGGTGGTGAGGGCCTGGGTGGCGGCACCGAAGCGGAACATGAGGTTGCGCAGGCTGGAGCCGACGGCACCGGCGATGACGCAGAGGCCGGGCAGGAGGGCGGACTCGGCGATTCCGGGGGCCGGGTTCTGCTGTGCCGCGTGGACGAGGAGCAGCAGGAGCGCCTGGAGGGAGGCGAAGACGGCCGCGCCTCGCCAGCCGTACACCAGGCCGGCCAGGAGGGGGGTGCAGACGCTGACGTAGGCGAGGGTGCTGTCCGGGCCGGCGGAGATGAGGAGCAGGGCGCCGAAGAGGGTGTCCGCGGCGAGCAGGGTGGGGTGGCGGAGGAGGAGGGGGCCGAAGCGTTCCCAGTCTCTGAAGAGGACGTAGGAGGTCATGAAGGTGAAGACCACGGCTGCGCCGACGAGGCGGGTGGGGAGGCCGTCGTGGGCGTTGAGGAGGGCGGTGGGGGTCGCCAGGGCGATCATGGCCAGGCGGAACCCGAACACCTGCCGGCACATGGCCTGTAGGGCGTTGACCTGGATGTCGATCGCGGGGCCGGCGGGGGTGGCCGTGGTCCGGCCCTCGGCCGGGATCGGGCTCCAGTCCGCACCGCCTGTGCGGCTCTCGCCGTCGCGTGCGGGTGGCCCGTGTGGGGGCTGGGCGTCATCGACGCCTGACTCGCCGTGCGCAGGCCCGCCCGGCCCACCGCCCGCCGCCTCCCGCCCCGGTCCGTCGGCCGCCGCCTCCGGCTCCGGCCCGCCGCCCGCTTTCCTGCCCGGCCCGCCGACCGCCTCTCCGCCCGGCCCGCCGCTCGCCTCCCCGCCCCGCCCACCGGCCGCCACCTCCGGCTCCGGCCCGCCGCCCGCTTTCCTGCCCGGCCCGCCGACCGCCTCTCCGCCCGGCCCGCCGTTCACATGGCCTTCAAGGCGGCGTGGCGCGTGCCCCGACGGTTCGCCGCTCGCAGCCGGCGGCGGCGAATTCCGTGCGGGAGCGGCCGGGGCATCCGCCGGAGGCGCCGCCGCCTCCCGACGGCCTCCTCCCTTGATCGGGGGCGTCGCCTCACCCCCCACCGCCTCCCAACCCGGCGGCAGCGCAGGCGTCGCCGACGTCACCGGCACGTCGGGCGCACCCGTCCGGACGTGAGCCGGCAGTACCGTCCCCGCCGGTGGCGTCGTGATCTCCGGTGTCCGGTCGGCGCGGCGGCGGCGACGGCCCAGCAGGCCGTTGCGTTCCCCTGTCATCGACATGCTGTCGCCCCCTTCCCTACTTGCCCGTCACCGCGCCGAAGTCCGTGCCCGAGCCGAGGATGAGGCCGGCGCCGAGGAGGAGCATCGTGGCCGGGACCATGAAGGTCGTGATCATCATCGTGGCCTTCGGGACGGCCCGGGCGGCCTTGCGGCGGGCGTTCTGGGCGTCCGTACGGCGCATGTCCTTCGCGAGCGCCACCAGTGTGTCGACGATCGGCGCGCCGAGTTCCTCGCCCTGCTGCAGCGCCGTCACGAACATGGCGACCTGCTCGGAGTCGTTGCGGCGGCGCAGTTCCGCGAAGGCCTCGCGGCGGCTCATGCCGAGGTCCATCTGGCGCAGGGTGATGCGGAGTTCGTCGGCCCAGGGGCCCTCGTACTTGGAAGCGACCCGGTCCAGCGCCTGACGGAAGCCGAGGCCCGCGCTCACCACGACCGCCAGGACGTCCAGGAAGTCCGGCAGGGTCCGTTCGATGACGTCCTTGCGGATGCGGATCGCCGACCAGATGCCGACCTCCGTCCAGAACGCCCCGAAGGCGAGCAGGAGGAGGGCCACCAGGAGCTGGCCCCGCATCAGGAACACCAGGAAACCCACCCCGCCCAGAGCCCCGTACACCGCCCGCCGCGCCGCGTAGCGGTCGATCGTCAGGCCGCCCGGGTTGCCCGCCAGGTCGATCTTGCGGCGGTACTTCGCCACCTGCTTGGGGCCCATGAGGCGCAGCACGGCGGGGGCGTAGCGCATGCCCATGCGGTCGATGAGGGAGTCGACCGCACCGGTGCGGGTGGAGCCGACCTCCAGGGCCAGGGCGAGGTCGTCGGGGAGTTTCGCCTCGGCGCGGTACATGCGGATGCCGGCGAAGACGCCCCAGACGCCGATGCCCATCAGCAGGGCGAGAAGCAGTCCCATGGTTGCCTCCGGGCTCTCAGACGTCGATGCGGGACAGTCGGCGGATGAGGACGAAGCCGACGGCGTAGAGGGAGAAGGCGATGATGACCGCCGCCTGGCCGAAGGAGGAGCCGGTCATGCGTTCCAGGGCGCCGTCCTTCACGCCGTTCATGAGGAAGAGCGAGCCGACGCCCAGGACCGGGACCGCGTACGAGGTCATGTTGACCTGGGAGAGCTGGGTGCGGACCTCACGCCGGGTCTCCTTGCGTTCCTCCAGTGTCTCCGTCAGGTTGCGCAGGGCGCTGACCACCTGGCCGCCCGCCCGGTTCGACAGGACGAGGGTGGTGACGAGGACGACCAGTTCGCGGGAGGGGAGGCGGTCCGCCAGCTCGCTCAGCGCGTCGTCCATCGAGGCACCGACGGCCAACTGGGCCGCGACTTTGCCGAGTTCCTCGCCCGCCGGGGCTTCCATCTCCTCTGCGGCCATGCCGATCGCCGTGCGCAGGGCGAGGCCCGCCTGGGTGGCGTTGGCGAGGATCCGGGCCATTTCGGGGAGCTGGTTGATGAACTTCTCGATGCGTTTCTGGCGTTGCCAGTCGAGGAACTGGACGGCGACCCCGATGCCCAGGAGGCCCGCCAGGGGGCCGAAGAACGGGGCCAGGGCCGCCTGGCCGACGAGCCACAGGCCCGCGACCGTGGCGAGCATGTAGACGAAGAACTCACCGGGGGTGATGTCAAGGCCCGTCGCCGCCAGGCGCAGCTCGAGCTTCTTGCCGAGCTTGGTGCGCCGCAGACGGCGGTCGATCCCGCGGAAGTGGCGGCGCCGGCCGCCCGCCTCGAGCCGGCCGGCGGCGGACAGGCGGTCGACCAGCGCCTGCCGCTGTGCCTTGCCCATGGCGTAGGAGTGCAGGCCGACGACCGCGAGGACGCACGTCAGCAGGGTGATGCCGGTGGTGAGCGTGATGAGCGTGTGCAGTTCCATCGGTCGGTCCTACCTGGCTTCTCGGGTGGCTAGCTGGTCCGCGGACCGGGCGATGCCGAAGGCCTGCGGGACGGGCTGGCTCGCCATGTAGAGGCGGTCGGCGGTGCGGCGTGGGAGGGGGAAGTGCTCGAAGGCCCCGTGGATGCGGCCGTCGGCCGCCATCGGCTGTGCGTTGAAGCGGGCGACCGAGACCAGGCGGTACGGGTCGCTGCCGTGGCTGTCCATCAGTGCGATCTCGGTGATGCGGCGGGCGCCGTCCGCGAACCGGGTCAGCTGCACGAGGACGTCGACCGCGCTGTTGATCTGGTCGTGCAGCGCCACGAAGGGGATATCCACGTCCGACATGGACGCCAGGGTCTGCAGCCGCATCAACGCGTCCTCGGCGCTGTTGGCGTGGACGGTGGCCAGCGAGCCGTCATGGCCGGTCGACATCGCCTGCAGCATGTCGAGGGACTCGCCGCCGCGAACCTCACCGACGACGATCCGGTCGGGGCGCATGCGCAGGGAGTTGCGGACCAGGTCGCGGATGGTCACCTGGCCCTTGCCCTCGACGTTCGGCGGGCGCGACTCCAGGCGGATCACGTGGGCCTGCTGGAGCTGGAGTTCGGCCGAGTCCTCGATGGTGATGATGCGCTCGCCGTCGGGGATGAGTCCGGAGAGCGCGTTGAGCAGGGTCGTCTTTCCGGTGCCCGTCGCGCCGGAGACGATGACGTTGAACTTCGCCTGCACCAGGCCCGCCAGCAGGTACAGCATGTGCTCGTCGAGCGAGCCGAGGCCGATCAGCTCCTGGAGGGTGAAGGAGCGGGGGAAGCGGCGGATCGTGAGGGTGGCGCCCGTCAGGGACAGGGGCGGGATGACGACGTTGACGCGCTCGCCGGAGGGGAGACGGGCGTCGACCATCGGGTTGGACTCGTCCACGCGGCGGTTGACCGTGGAGACGATCCGCTCGATCGTCTGCATGAGCTGGTCGTTGGAGGCGAAGCGCAACGGCAGCTGCTCGACCCGGCCGCCGCGCTCCACGAAGATCGCGTCCGGGCCGTTCACCATGATCTCCGTGATGGACGCGTCCTCCAGGAGCGGTTCCAGGATGCCGAGGCCCAGTGCCTCGTCGACCACCCTGCGGATCAGCTGCGAGCGCTCCACCGTCGACAGGACGGGGCCCTCACGGCTGATGATGTGCCCGAGCACGCGCTCCAGCCGGGCCCTGCGCTCGGCGGCGGCCAGCGAACTCATCTCCGCGAGGTCGATCTCCTCCAGGAGCTTGGACCGGTAGGAGGCGACCAAGTGGCCGTCCTCACCCCGGTCGCCGTTCTCCTCGGGGGTGTTGATGCGTGCTCGCAGGCTCATGAGTCCGGGGCTCCGTTCAGTGGTCGCGCGGCATCGTGGCGGTCTTGACGGCCGGGTCGAACGTCCAGCCCGGCACGAGGGACGGGATCTTCACCGTGGCGGTGACGGTGACCTCGTCCGCGCCGTAGGAGGCGGGGCAGCCCATCACTTCCAGCCGGCTGCTCACCGCCGCCCGGCAGTCCGCCTCGTACGGTCCGGCCAGCGACGCGCTGCGCGCCCCCGCCCGGGCCGCCGTGCCCGCCTGCTGGGCCGTGTAGGCGATCAGGCCGAGCTGCACGGCCGCCAGGGCGACGAGCAGCAGGATCGGCAGGAAGCCGATGTACTCGATGGCGACCTGGCCCCGGTCTCTGCGCGTCCTCGGCATCTCAGTCGGCCTCCTCGACCGCTCCGGCGTGGCCGTGGACGGGGAAGGGGAAGGACAGCGTGCCCGGGAAGAGGATCGGGACCTCCAGCGTGACGTCGGCCGTCACATAGCCCGAGCCGCCGCAGGTCACCTCGGCGCCGGATCGCCACGCCTCCGACAGGTGCTTGAGCCCGGCCGCCTGGCACGCGGCATCCCGTGCCCCACCCGGCTCGGCCGCCGTCGCCTCCCGCACCGCCTCGTCCGCGGCGTTCCCCGCGAGCGTGAAGGTGTAGCCGACCAGGACGACCTGCCACAGCGCGATCAGCGTCACGATGATCGTCGGTGTCATGCCGAGGAACTCGATGGTGACCTGGCCCCGGTCCCGTAAAGCCGGGGTCGCGAAAGCCGAGCGCACGCTCATCCCTCCCTCCGCCGCCGGAAGGTCACCGACCCCCGGTCGCCGCCCCGGAACCTGCCCGCCTTCTGGGCGGCGTCGGGGGCTTTGACCAGGCCCAGTTCGCCCGCCAGGCCCCACAGGGCCTGTTTCACCGAGCTCTTGCTCTCCAGTTCGTGGATGCGGCCCGCGTCCACGACGCTCTGCAGTTCCTTGAAGTTGGCGGGGATCGCGGTGGCCGCGACGGACGTGCCGGTGATCTTCTGGATGAGCGGCGGCTGGATCTCCGTCGCGCGGGAGTGCCGGTTGACGACGACGGTCGTCTCCTCGGCCTTGCGGATCTGCAGCCGGTCCCACATCCGCACCGCCCGCTTGGCGCCCCGTACGGCGACCACGTCCGGCGTGGTGATCAGCAGGGCCCGGTCGGCCATCTCCACGGCCGCGGCGCCGGCGCCGCCGAGCTGGGCGCCGCAGTCGATGACGACGACCTCGTAGCGGGAGCGCAGGGCGCTGACGATCTGGCGGGCGGATCGGTCGGTGACGTCCTCGCCGCGTTCTCCTTCGGCGGGGGCGAGCAGCAGGGCAAGGCCGGTGTCGTGGCGGAAGACCGCGTCGGCCAGGACGCGCGGGGAGATGTCGGTGATGGCGGCGAGGTCGACGACGGAGCGGCGGAACTGGACGTCCAGGTAGGAGGCGATGTCGCCGGTCTGGAGGTCCATGTCGACCAGGGCCGTGCTGCGGCCTGAGGCCTGGGCGGCGAGGGCCAGCTGGATCGCGGTGAGGGTGGTGCCGACACCGCCTTTCGCGCCGCTGACGGTGACGACGGTGCCGCCGACGCCGGTGAAGACGTCGCCGCCGGCGCCCAGGTGCCGTCGTACGCCGACGGACCACTGGGCGACCGCCTGGACGCGGCTGGCGAGTTCCTCGTAGCTGAGGGGCAGGGCGACCAGGCCGCGGGCGCCGTAGTCCATGGCGGCCTGGAAGAGGCCGGGGCTCGCGTCGGAGGTGACGAGGATGACGCCGACGGCCGGGAAGCGCAGGGCCACTTCGCGGATCAGCTCCAGGGCGGGGACGGGGCCGATGCGCTCGTGCACGACCACGACCTCGGGCAGTTCGTCGACGGACTCGGCTGCCAGGCGCGCGAGGGTGTCGATGAGCTGGGTCGAGTCGACGACCGGGGTGACCGGCTCGGCGTCCGGGAGCTGGCTGAGCAGCGTCGTGACGGACCGGACCGCGTCCGCGTCACCGACTGCCGGGAGGATCCTCGTGGGCATGCGAGCCTCTCACTTGTCCTTCGCGAGTTCGTACGTCCGGTCCTGCTCGGGGACGGTGGTGTCGCTGCCGGGGGCGACGAGAGCGAGGCGGACGCGCTTGGCGAACGACTCGGCGTAGGTGATGCGCTGGGCGTCCCGGGCGGAGAGCGCGAAGGTGATCGGGCGGGCGTCGGTGGGCTGCTGGATGCGGCTGCCCTCGTCCGGCTTCAGCGCGGTCAGTTCGCCGACGTCGATGACCTGGGCGTCGGTCACGATGATCTTCGACTGGTCGGGGTCGCCCTCACGCTCGCCCTCGAAGGTGGCGTAGACGTTGACGGAGGAGCCCGGGGTGATCTTGCCGGCCACGCCGGTCGCCGCGTCGATCATGATGGCGACCTCCTGCTGGCCGGGCTGGAGGGCCGGTCGGCGGACGATCATGTCGGACTGGAGCAGGGAGCCCGCGCGCAGCGTGGTCACGGCGATCTTGCCCTGGATCTCGCGCAGGTCGGTGACCGCGTTGTCCGACAGCCAGCGTTCGGGCATCCTGATCTTCTCGAACTGGCCCGTGCTGAGGGTGGTGTACGGCGGCACCTCGGTTTTGAGCCGGTAGGCGGTGACCTCGGGGCCCACCTTGGACTTCACGTCACTGATGACGGACAGCACGCCGGCGAAGGCGCCCAGGGCGCAGACGACCGACAGGAGCAGGAGAATCACGCCGCGGCGCTGACGGGAATTCATGAGCCGTACAACCTCGTTGGGGATATCGGTCGAGCCGGATCGGGGCAGTGCTGACGAGCGGTGTCAGGGCTCACCCGACGGCCGTTCGGTTCTCGAGCTGTCTGGGGGGTGGGCTGTCGTGGACGGGTGGCATGACCGAGCAGAAGACGCAGCGGTCGCCGATGACGTCGATGCCGCACCAGTGGCAGCGGCTGCGCCGTACGGACGTGACCAGCTGGTAGAGGACGGACAGGTCCGGCAGGTAGCTGCAGAACTCGATCAGCCTGCCGGTGCCCCACCAGCCCGGTGATTCGGCCGGGAGCGGGACCTCCCGCAGGCCCCGCGCCTTCCAGGACGGGGCGAGGGTGGCGGTGACCCAGTCGGACTGGAGCTGCCCCTTGGCGACCAGCATCCAGGTGCCGAACTCCGGGCCGGGAAGCCGGGCTTCGGGGGTGATCCGGACCAGCTGCGGTTCGGGGTGGGCGAGGACGCCGAACTGACTGCCGGGCACCCAGGACTTGGCGTGCGACTTCAGTCCGACGGGGACGCGGTCGAGGCGGGCGACGGAGTTGAGCAGCGCCCCGGCGTGGATGTAGTGCACGAGCAGCCGGCCGGCCGAGGCGAGCACCCCGGGGCCGATGTCGCAGGACGCGAGCTGTCTCAGCTGACGGGCCAGGACCGCCAGCCCGAGGGGCGGCAGCTCCGGCCGGAACAGGGCGATCCGGTCGGTCTCCATGAGGGAGCGCAGGGTGTGCAGCCGGCGCTGCACCGCGGTGGGCGCGGCCGGTGAGCAGACCACGATCACATGCCCGTGGTGCTCGACCAGGGCCTGCATCTCGGCCAGCGCCTGCTCCAGGGGGCGTCGTTCGACGTCCCGGAGCACGACGGCGGGCAGGGTGCGTTCGTCCTGTGGCGGCAGCGCCATGTCGGCGCTGGTCACGGCAATGGCAGTTGGCACGCGCAGCTCCCCGTTTCCCCATGCCCGTTGGAACGCCGGGTGTCACTTCGGCGCACCGTGTCGACTTCACTGCGTGACTACCTCAGCACTGTATCCACGGCTCTGTGACCGGAGAACAGCGTTTGTGTAGCTGAGGTGCAACTGCCGTTGCACAAGCTGCGTCAAAACGGGGCAGGTTGAGCATCTTGCCGGTCGCCGGCCGGGTCTCGGGGGGCCTGGCCGGTGGGCCCGGGACCCGGAGTTGACGGTGGGCCTTCGCGCCACCCGCGCGGCGGGCGGCGGGCGGCGGCTCGGTGTCCCCGACCTTCGGGAACAACGCCCCGGGCCGCATGTCCACGGGCTGCCGTAGCCGTCGCTGACCTCACCGATGGGGTGAGGGCGGCCCCTTCACCCCATCGGCCGGTAGTGCCCGAGCACCCACGCCAGCTGCGGGAACCACTCCTGGAGTCGCGACCTGGGCTTGGCCTCCACCACGCACTCGAAGAATCTGCCGTCCACGTGGACCACGGCGACCATCAGCGCCTTGCCGTTGGGGCTCGCCTGGTAGTGGACGCTGCGGATCTCGGGCCAGCGGAACTCGATCGAGAGCCCGGACGACTCGAAGGCGACGCCGGACGCGTCGACGACGACCGCGTTGCGTTTGTCGACGGCCAGGAAGTCCGGTCCGGTCGACGCCGGTTGCGGCGGAGCCTGGGCGTACGGCGCCTGCGCGTACGGGGCTTGCGCGTACGGGGCTTGCGCGGGCGCGTACTGCGGTGGGGGCGGGCCGAAGCCGGGGCCGGGTGGTGGGTACTGCTGGGTCATCCGTCGGGTCCTCGGTCCTCGTGCTCGCTGGGGACATCTCGGTACTGCGGTAGGACATTCTCCTGCCTAGAAGAACTCCCCCCACGGCTGGTCCCAGATCTGCTTCACGCACAGGACCAGGAACAGCAGTCCAGCGACGGCGAGTATCACGTTGCTCAGCGGGCCGTTGCGCCACTCGCGGGGCGTACGGGGTGAATTCAGGAGCCAGAGCAGGGTGCCGGCGAGGAAGGGCAGGAAGGCCGCGCCGAGGACGCCGTAGATGATGATCAGGCGGAAGGGCTGGCCCTCGAAGAGGAGGAGCATGGGCGGGAAGGTCAGCCAGAGGAGGTAGGCGCGGAAGGGCCAGGAGCGTTCACGTTCGCCCGAGGCGACCTCCTCGCCCTTGGCCCGGCCCTGGCCCGACAGGCGGGCCACGAAGTCGGCGAACATCAGGCTCACGCCGTGCCAGACGCCGATCAGTGAGGTGAAGGACGTGGCGAAGAAGCCGATCAGGAAGAACTTCGCCGTGGCCGGGCCGTACTCGTCCTCCAGGATGTCGCCCAGCTGGATCAGGCCCTTGTCGCCGCTCGCGATCGCGATGTTCGCCGAGTGCAGCAGCTCCGCGCCGACGAACAGCATGGCGATGACGAAGATGCCGGTGGTGGCGTAGGCGACGCGGTTGTCCAGGCGCATGACCTTCATCCAGCCGGTGTCGGTCCAGCCCTTGGCGTTGACCCAGTAGCCGTACGCGGCGAGCGTGATCGTGCCGCCGACGCCGCCGATCAGGCCCAGCGTGTTGAGGATCGAGTCCTTCTCGTCCGGCAGGACCGGCAGGAGACCGGCGAAGGCGTCGGGGAGGTTCGGCGTGACGCGGATCGCCAGGTACACCGTCACCACGAACATGACGCCGACCAGGACCGTCATGACCTTCTCGAACACCGCGTACTTGTTGAACCAGACGAAGACCAGGCCGACCAGGCCGCAGGCGATGCCCCACCACTTCAGGTCCATCACGTCCGGGAAGAGCGCCTGCAGCGGCAGCGCGCTGGACGACATCGCCGCCGCGCCGTAGACGAAGCCCCAGACGACGACGTAGACCGCGAAGAACCAGGTCGTCCAGCGGCCTAGGCTCGCCCAGCCGTCGAACAGGGTGCGGCCGGTGGACAGATGCCAGCGGCCCGCCGCCTCGGCGAGGGAGATCTTCACCAGGCAGCCGATGATCGCGGCCCACAGGAGGGTGTAGCCGAAGTTGCTGCCCGCGATGAGCGTGGCGACGAGGTCACCGGCTCCGACGCCGGTCGCCGCGACGACGACGCCCGGGCCGATGTACTTCCAACTCGCCTTGCGCATCGGAGGGGGCTGCGGGGCCGCGTTCTCCGTGGTTTTTCCCGTGGTGTCCGCCATGCAGATCAAGAAACCGCAAGGAGAGCGAGCCGACAAGAGGGCCTGAGCGCAATCACCCTTGGGGTGCGGAACTGGACGAGATCCGGTGCCCTGGCCCTGCGGGCAGGGGGTTATGCGTACTGCAGGCGGACCGTTCCCCCCTCGTCGTCGTCACGGATGTCCACGTACGCGCAGACCTGACGCGCGTACCACAGGCCCGGGCCGTCGGCGGAAGGCGGGAGGAAGCCGGCGAGCGGGTCGTCGACACGGCGGGCCGAGCGCAGTTCGCAGACGCAGGCGGGTGCCTCGCCCCACAGCAGGGCGGTTCCGTCGAGGGGGGCCAGGGCGGCTGCCGTCTCGGCCACGGCCGCGGCGAACAGTTCGGCGTCCGCGGCGGGCAGGCCCCGGCCCTCCGCCCAGGCCCGCACGGCCGCCGCGTGCGGCTCGGCGAGGGGCTGGGCACCGGCCGGGGGCAACGGCAGTGGTGCCGCGTCGAGTTCGGCCGCGAGGCGCACCGGCTCCTCGTACACGTCCGTGTCGGGGTGGGCGCGGCGGGCCGCCGCGACGACGGCGGGCCCGGCGGTCCGGGTGTCGTACGCGCACAGGGCGGTCGTGGCCATGGGGGCGAAGAGGAGGTTGGCGAGGGCCTCGTAGCGGATCCACTCGGTGGTCTCGCGGGCCGAGCGCCCGGCCCGGCCGCTCCACACGGGCTCCATGAGCAGATGGATCCCGCCGCCCGGGCCGGCGTGGGCGGTGAGGTACGTGGCGGCCTGCGCGACGGCGTTGGCGGCGGAGCCGGTGTACCAGTCGGTGTGCGGAACGCAAGTGACGTTCTCGGCGTCGCCGCCGAGGGCGTCGCGCAGGAGGTCCAGGTTGCGAGGGTCGGCGATGGCCACGGGCGGTGGTTCGCCGGTGGCGGCGAGGCCCTCGCCGAGGAAGGGAAGGGCGGCGGCCAGGAAGCCGTCGTCGCAGTCGAAGACGGCCATACGGTGGTCGAACGGGGCGGATCGTCCTGTGGTCACGGACCCTCACTCTCTCCCGGTACGTACACATAGGCACGCCCGGGTCACACCCGTGGGTGTACTTCGGCCGCTCCCTCTCGGCCACCGCGCCGCACGCGTACACTGCACGGCCGTATTCGGTCTTGACCTGCTCATGCCATTGGCAGAACGATGTGCGCCACCCGCACCACGTACGTCGCACGGAACAACCCCACCTCCCACAAGGAGACTTCATGCGACTTCGCATACGAGGCTCCGGTGCCCGCACCGGCAGACGCACCGCCGCCCTCGCCGCCCTCCTCGCACTCGCCCTCGCGGCACCCCTCTCCTCGACGACGACCGACGCCACCGCCGACAGCGCGCCCAGGGCGGCCGCTTCGGCCGACGACATCCGGCAGTACGAGGTCCACCTGCACTCGACGGCCAAGGACCGCACGGCACTTCAGCGCACGGGCGTGACCGTCGACGAGGTCCACGGCCACGGTGTCGTCGTCTCCGGCCGCGCGGACCAGATCAAGAAGCTGCGTGCGCTGGGCTACGAGGTCAGCGCGCTCGGCGCGGTGCCCGACCGGTCCGCCGGTGAGGGCGACGTCCGGCTCTTCGACTTCCCGTCCGCCGACTCGCGGTACCACAACTACGCGGAGATGACGAACGAGATCAACTCGATCGTCTCGGCCAACCCGTCCATCGCGAGCCAACGCGTGATCGGCAAGTCGTACCAGGGCCGCAACATCGTCGCCATCAAGATCAGCGACAACGTGGGCACCGACGAGTCCGAGCCGGAGGTGCTGTTCACGCACCACCAGCACGCCCGCGAGCACCTGACCGTCGAGATGGCGCTCTACCTGCTGCGCGAGCTGACCTCCGACTACGGCTCCGACTCACGCGTCACCGGCATGGTGAACAACCGCGAGATCTGGATCGTGCCCGACATGAACCCCGACGGCGGCGAGTACGACATCGCCACCGGGTCCTACCGCTCGTGGCGCAAGAACCGGCAGCCCAACTCCGGTTCGTCGTACGTCGGTACGGACCTGAACCGCAACTGGAACTACCGCTGGGGCTGCTGCGGCGGTTCCTCGGGCTCGACGTCCTCCGACACCTACCGGGGCCCGGCGGCCGAGTCGGCGCCCGAGGTGAAGGTCGTCGCCGACTTCGTGCGCAGCCGGGTCGTCGGCGGCAAGCAGCAGATCAAGGCCGGGGTCGACTTCCACACGTACAGCGAGCTGGTGCTGTGGCCGTTCGGCTACACGTACTCCGACACGACGGCCGGGATGACAGCGGACGACCACGCGGCGTTCAAGACGGTCGGGCAGAAGATGGCCGCGAGCAACGGGTACAGGGCCCAGCAGTCCAGCGACCTGTACATCACGGACGGGTCGATCGACGACTACCTCTGGGGTGCGCACAGGATCTTCGGCTACACCTTCGAGATGTACCCGCGGTCCGGTGGAGGCGGGTTCTACCCGCCCGACGAGGTGATCGAGCGGGAGACCTCTCGTAACCGCGATGCCGTGCTGCAACTGCTGGAGAACGCGGACTGCATGTACCGGTCGATCGGCAAGGAGAGCCAGTACTGCGGCTAGCCGCGCTCCTCAGCCGGCGTCTTCCTCGAAGTAGGCATCGAGGACCGCGTCCAACTGCTCGTCCCACTCCTTGAAGTGGCTCCTGGCCGGCGCTTCGATCTCGATCGGGTACCAGCGCCGGTCAGGGGTGTGGACGGTGACGGTGTAGCGCTTGCCGAAGCGGGCGGTCTCCGTTTCCACCGCGCCGATCTCGTCCCAGCGGAACTCGCACTCCTGGTCGTCCAGGGCGAGTCGTACACCTCTGTGGTCGGCGACTATCCGCGCACGGCGGTCGGACGCCTCGAAGACCGGACCGTCGACCTCGGCGTCCTCCTCCGGCTCGGAGGGCGACGCCGTCTCGGCCGTCTCCTCCGGCTCCGGGGCGGCTTCCTCGGCCTCGGCGGCCTCGGGCGCCTTCTCCGGCTCGTCGTCCTCCGTCCGTCCGGACGCGGGTGACGTGAGCCCGGGGATGAAGGCCGGGTCGAATCCGGCGCCTTCCAGGGGCTGGCTGCTCGAACCTATGCGCTGCTCCACAGCGGAGCAGTATGGTCGACAAACCTGTGCCGCACACAGCCGACCCCAACTTCGTTATCGGACGCCTACACGAACGGGCTCGACACCGCCGTGCCCACGGACCCCGCCACCGACCGCACACTCTCCGGCACCGTCCAGGCCGTGAGCGTGTCCCGCTCGCTGATGCCGAAGAGGGTTCAGCCGAGAACGGCCAGCGCGTCGATCTCGACGAGGAGACCCGCGGGGAGGCCGACGTAGACCGTCGTGCGCGCGGCGGGCGGCCGGGTCAGGCCCTGCTCCTCGAAGTACGCGTCGTAGATCTCGTTGAACTCGGCGAAGTGGGCCACGTCCGTCAGGTAGACGCGGATCATCATCGCGTCGTCCCAGCCGGCACCGCCCTCTTCGAGGACGGCCTTGACGTTGGCCTGGCCGGTTACGCAGTCTCCACCATGCCGCGTCGTCCGGGGGCGGCGAGCCGACCGGCGTGCTCCCGGGCGGGCGGCGTGGCGAGGTCGCCGGGCACGGTGAGCGCGGCGCCGGCCATCGGATGCCCGTGCCGCAGCCGGTCCCGCACGGGCAGTCGGCGCAGGGTGGTGGAGGGACCCCGGGCGGGCGAAGGCCGGAACGTCGGCGAAGCGGCCCGGGCGGGACGGCAGGCACGTGACCATGGACTCGCCGAGCGCGACGACGTCGGTGGCGTTGCGGGGTCCGGAGAGGGGCACGATGCTCGTGCTCCTCGTCGGGTGGGTCGGCGGCGGTTTCATTGACCGGGGGCCGAGATGTGGACAGCCCCGAGCAGAATGCGCGATGAGGTTGCAGAGAATGCAACACCGCTGATCAGGAGGGTCCATGACAGCCGACACCGCAGCCGAGTCCCTCGCCCGGCTCACAGCCGAGCGAGTCGACCACCGTTTCAAGGGCCTCCCGCCGGACGCCGACGGCCTGACGGTCGGCGAGCTGGCCGCCCAGCGCCGCAATCTCTTCACCGGGGGCTTCGCCACGCCCGTGCTCGCGCTGTCCGCCGAGCGCCTGGAGCACAACCTGAAGTTGATGGAGACGTACGCGGCCCGGCACGGTCTGGCGTTCGCGCCGCACGGCAAGACCTCCATGGCGCCGCAGTTGTTCCAGCGGCAGATCGAGCACGGCGCGTGGGGCATCACACTGGCGGTGCCGCACCAGGTGCGGGTGGCGCGTGCGTTCGGGACCCGGCGCGTGTTCCTCGCGAACGAGCTGGTCGACGCGGCGGCCCTGCGCTGGATCGCCGCCGAGCTGGACGCCGACCCGGACTTCCGTCTCGTCTGCTACGTCGACTCCGTGCGCGGCGTCGAGCTGATGGAGGCGGCCCTGCGCGGCGCCGGGCGCCCGGTGGACGTGGTCGTCGAGTTCGCAGCCGGCGAGGGTGCCCGCACCGGGGTCCGAACGGAGGCGGAGTGCGCTGCGGTCGCGGACGCGGTGGCCGGCACGCGGGCCCTGCGGCTCGTCGGCGTCGCGGGCTACGAGGGCGAGGTGCCGAAGGCCGACACCGAGCGGGTGACGGCGTGGCTGCGCCGGCTGGTCGCGCTCGCCGCCGACTTCGACGAGGCGGGGCGCTTCACGGACGTGGACGAGATCGTCGTCAGCGCGGGCGGCAGCGCCTGGTTCGACGCGGTCGCCGACGTCTTCGCGGAGATCCCCGCACTCTCCCGGTCCGTACTGAAGTTGCTGCGCTCGGGCGCGTACGTCTCGCACGACGACGGCCACTACCGCAAGCTGACGCCGTTCAACCGGGTGCCCGAGGAGGGCGCGCTGGAGCCGGCGTTCCGGCTGTGGACGCAGGTGGTGTCGCGGCCCTCCGCCGAGCAGGCCTTCGTCAACGCGGGCAAGCGGGACGCGGCCTACGACCTCGGCCTGCCCGTTGCCCAGGTGATCCGCCGGGACGTCGCCGAGCGCCCGGCCACCGGCGTGGCGGTGACCGCGCTGTCCGACCAGCACGCCTGGCTGAGCACCACGCCGGAGGCGGATCTGGAGGTCGGCGACTGGGTCGGGCTGGGTCTGTCCCATCCGTGCACCTCGTTCGACAGGTGGCAGCTGATCCCTGTCGCGGAGGCGGACGGCACGGTCGTCGACTACGTCCGCACGTTCTTCTAGGAGGCCGGCGCGATGGACGAGTTCGCCATCCGGGACGCGGACGTCGTCGACGGCTCCGGCTCGGACGCCTACCGGGCCGATGCGGGGGTGGACGACGGCCGGATCGTGAGGATCGTCAAGAAGGCCGCGGCGGCCGGCCGCCCGCGGCCGAAGGCGCGCCGGGAGCTGGACGCCGAGGGCCTGATCGAGGACGGCCGCCGCACGGACGTTCTGGCGGGCCGGGCGGGCCGCAGGACTCCTCCCGCGTGACCGCCCGGCCGGCCCCTTGCCTTACGGCTTGGGCAGCGTGCAGCCGCTCGCGCTCAGGTCGAGCTTGTTGTCGATGCCGAAGCAGGCCGGGATCTGGTAGGTCTGCTGGGCGTAGTTGATGCCCTTGCGGACCGTCACGTTGCCGTTCGCGTCGACCTCGCACGGATTGTTCACCGTGCAGCGCTCGCCGTCCTCGTTGCCGGTGTTGTTGACGGCGACGACCTTGTTGGTCGCCTGGTCGACGACGGGCGAGCCGGACGTGCCGCCGATGGTGTTGCAGGCGGAGGTGTAACGGACCGAGTCCTTCCAGGTCCAGTCGCCCTCCTTCAGGGTGGGCACGAACCCGTCGATGTCACAGCTGTAGATCCGTTTCCAGTAGCCGGAGGGGATGCTGATGGCGGTGCCGGCGACCGGGTGCGTGTCGTTCAGCGTCAGCGCGCTGATGCCGTACGAGCTCTTGATCTGGCCGTAGGTCGTGGTGAGCTGGTAGAACGCGACGTCCGTGTCGGTCATCGTGCCGTACGCGAGCTTGGCGGCGCGCAGGGTGGCGACGCGCGAGCCGGAGGCGTTGAGCAGGCCGAAGGTGCGGCTGGAGGCCTGGTCGACGCGGACCTCGCCGGGGGCGGGGAAGCCGCCGTCCAGGCAGTGGCCGTTGGTCATCACCAGCGCCGGGTCGTTGTCCTCGGAGTCCGGCATGCGGACGACGGACCCGGAGCAGTTGCTGAGCGCGACGGTGCCGGCGAAGTTCACGCCCTTGGCCGACGGGGTGGTGAGCCCGGACAGCGTCTGCTCCACGGACGTGACCACGTCCGAGACGGCGGACGTGGCCGAGCCCGTGTCCGCGACCTTGCCGACGCCCGTGGGGGCGGCATCGGCGGCAGTCGCGGGGGCCGCGCCGGCCCCGGCTATCGCCAGGGCGCAGAACGCGGCGGCGAGAGGTTTTCTCATGGGGGTCCCCTCTTGCGACGGAGGCGGCCGGAAATCCTCCGGCCGCCCGCATTGTTGTCATGCGCATTGTGATCGTCGCAAGGCGGCCCGCACAAGAACCTGTTTCCACGACCGGAATATCGGCGTCCGGTCCGACCCTACTCAACGGCCCTTTCGGACCGGTCACTTGGGTCCCTTGGTGCCGCCGGGACCACGTCCGGGTTTCCTCTCGGACTTGCCGGGTGCCGATGCAGTGACGGCGGGAGCGGAGTCCGTCGGGATGCCGGCCGCGGGGCTGCCGGCCGCAGGCAGCGCGCTGTCCGTGGCGGAGGCGGACGGAGGCCTGCTCGGCGCGGCGGGCGGGCTCGCGGACGCGACGCTGGACGGCCTGTCAGATTCCCCCGGCCGACCGGCGATCGGAACGTCAGGGGTCGCGGCCGGACCGGTGCCCGCGGGCGTCGGCGTCGGCGACTGCCGCGCCGTCGGGCCCGTGCGACCGCCCTCGCCGCCTCTCGTCCCGCCGGAGGGCGTACCCGAGAGGGAGAACCCGGCGATGAGAGCGACCACCGACACGGCACCCACGACAGCGGCGGTCACCGCCACGCGGGGCACGCGCCGGCCCGGCCGGCGCCGGGCGCGGTGACCCGCGCCGGACCTGCCGGGCGACGGCACCGCGGGCAGCTCGCGGGTGGCACCCACGCCGCCCGAGTCGCCGGCGTCGCCGCCCCACGAGGCGTCCCCGGCGGACATCGGGTCCGCGGTCCCGTACACGTCCTGCCAGCCGTGCGCCGCCGCCGGATCGGCGTACGCGTCATACGCCGGGGGCGCGGCGCCCTGCGGCAGGTACACGTCCGGCGGCCCCTGCGGCTCACCGCCCGTCGCTCCGTCGGCGTAGTCGAATGGCTTGGACATGGCGGCGCATTCTAGGTACCAGAGGTGCTGGTGGGACAGCGTGCGGCGATATCCACTCAAACCGTCGCGTCTCACGTGGCGGAAAACACGACCCGGGACGCGTTACCGGGCCGTAAGCTCCCAGACATGCAGGTGATCCAGTCGACCAAGCTCGCCAACGTCTGTTACGAGATCCGGGGCCCGGTGCTCGAGGAGGCGATGCGGCTGGAAGCGGCTGGGCATCGGATCCTCAAGCTGAACACCGGCAACCCGGCGGCGTTCGGCTTCGAGTGCCCGCCCGAGATCCTGGAGGACGTCCTCAGGAACGTGTCGTCGGCGCATGGCTACGGGGACGCGAAAGGGCTGCTGGCCGCGCGCCGGGCCGTCGTCATGCACAACCAGACCCTCGGCATCGAGACCGACGTCGAGCACGTCTTCATCGGCAACGGCGTCTCCGAGCTGATCGTGATGGCGATGCAGGGCCTGCTGGACGACGGCGACGAGGTCCTCGTGCCCACGCCCGACTACCCGCTGTGGACCGCCGCCGTCTCCCTGTCCGGCGGCACGGCCGTGCACTACCGCTGCGACGAGCAGGCCGACTGGATGCCGGACCTCGCGGACGTCGAGCGCAAGGTCACCGACCGCACCAAGGCGATCGTGATCATCAACCCGAACAACCCCACGGGTGCCGTCTACGACGAGGCGATGGTCAAGGGCCTGACCGACATCGCCCGCCGCCACAACCTGATGGTCTGCTCCGACGAGATCTACGACAAGATCCTCTACGACGGAGCCACGCACACCCCGACCGCCTCCGTCGCCCCCGACCTGCTCACCCTCACCTTCAACGGCATGTCGAAGGCGTACCGGGTGGCCGGTTACCGGGTCGGCTGGATGTCGATCTCCGGGCCGCGCGCGCACGCCGACTCCTACATCGAGGGCCTGACGATCCTGGCGAACATGCGCCTGTGCGCGAACATGCCGGGGCAGCACGGGGTCGTCGCCGCCCTCAGCGGACGTCAGACGATCAACGACCTGGTGCTGCCGGGCGGGCGGCTGCGCGAGCAACGGGACGTGGCGCACGAGCTGCTGACCCAGATTCCGGGCGTGAGCTGCGTGAAGCCCAAGGGCGCGCTGTACCTCTTCCCACGCCTCGACCCCAAGGTCTTCAAGATCAAGGACGACCGGCGCATGGTCCTGGACCTGCTGCGGCGCGAGAAGATCATGGTCGTCCAGGGCACCGGCTTCAACTGGCCGGAGCCGGACCACTTCCGGGTGGTGACCCTGCCCACGGTCGGGGACCTGCGGGACGCGGTGGGCCGGATCGGACACTTCCTGGACGGCTACTCCCAGCACTGACCGGACGCCCCGCTCACCGTACGTGTGCAGGCGGTCCGGCCTTGTGAACAACTCAACTTTAGACGAAATCCAAGCTAGGATGGTTTCCTGTCAGCGCTCAGGAGGCCCTCCCATGTACGAACCGATCCGCACCAAGTCGGTCCACAGCACGGTGGACGGCCCCAACCCCGACTTTCCCCACCGTTCCCGTGAGGAAGAGCTGGACATCCAGCTCTCGGGCCACCTGGCCGCCCTGCTCGCCGTCACGGACGAGCTGCGCGCGACGGAGGCCTCGGCCGACCTGGACACCGCGGCGGAGCGGCTCGCCGAGCAGGTGGGCCGGCTGCGCGGGGGGCGGACACCGGTTCGCGCCCCGATGAGCGGCACTCGGCACAAGGGCAGCGCCGCCGCCCTGCACCGGCGGGCGCACGCCCTGGCCGGCCGCGCGCTGGTCGTCGCCGCCTCCCGTGCCGACACGGCGGCCGCGATCCTGGCCGCCGAGCGGATGGACGCCCACACGGCGGCTCTGGAGCCGCGCGAGCTGGCGTCCCGCTGAGCCCCTCGGGGCTCCTTTGACGGCCCCGGTCCGCGCGCACCCGCAGCGACGCGCGGACCGGGTGCCACCTACCCCTTCGTGAGGGCCATCAGGTACCCGAGCCCGGGCTCTCCATTCCTGTTGCAATACCGGGAGCGCCCGGTCATCCCCCGTCCCCCGCCCCTCGGAGAACGGCCGCGCACGGCCAGCGGCTCCCCGGCGGCGACCGTGCCGGGGCCGTGGGTCGCACCGCGAGGGGGCGCGACGCCAACGGCGCGGGCAGGGGCCCGCACGCCGTTGTGCGGACCCCTGCCCGTGGTGGTGCTGTTACCGCGGCCGGCCGTGACGATGTAGCTGGTCAGGGCACGATCGGAGCCGGCCGCGGCGTCGGTGGAGGGCTGTCTCAGCCCAGGCGCCGCACCAGCGCGTGGTACTCGTCCCACAGCTCCTTCGGCGTGTGGTCGCCGAAGGTGTTGAGGTGCTCGGGGACCAGCGCGGCCTCCTCGCGCCAGACCTCCTTGTCGACCGAGAGCAGGAAGTCGAGCTCGGAGTCGGACAGTTCGAGGCCGTCGGTGTCGAGGGCGTCCTTCGTCGGCAGAACGCCGATCGGCGTCTCGACGCCCTCCGCCGTGCCCTCCAGGCGCCCGACGATCCACTTCAGGACGCGAGAGTTCTCACCGAAGCCGGGCCAGACGAACTTGCCCTCGTCGTTCTTGCGGAACCAGTTGACGTAGTAGATCTTCGGCAGCTTCGACTGGTCCTTGCCCTTGGCGACATCGACCCAGTGGCCCATGTAGTCGCCCATGTTGTAGCCGCAGAACGGCAGCATCGCGAACGGGTCGCGACGCAGCTCGCCGACCTTGCCCTCGGCGGCGGCGGTCTTCTCGGAGGCCACGTTGGCGCCGAGGAAGACGCCGTGGTTCCAGTCGAAGGACTCCGTCACCAGCGGCACGGCGGTGGCGCGGCGGCCGCCGAAGAGGATCGCCGAGATCGGCACGCCCTTGGGGTCCTCCCACTCCGGCGCGATGATCGGGCACTGCGAGGCCGGGACGGTGAAGCGGGCGTTCGGGTGCGCGGCCGGCGTCTGCGACTCGGGCGTCCAGTCGTTGCCCTTCCAGTCGGTGAGGTGGGCGGGCGGCTCCTCGGTCATGCCCTCCCACCAGACGTCGCCGTCGTCCGTCAGCGCGACGTTGGTGAAGACCGAGTTGCCCCACAGCGTCTTCATCGCGTTGGCGTTGGTGTGCTCACCGGTGCCGGGGGCGACGCCGAAGAAGCCGGCCTCGGGGTTGATGGCGTAGAGCCGGCCGTCCTCTCCGAAGCGCATCCAGGCGATGTCGTCGCCGATGGTCTCGACCGTCCAGCCCGGGATGGTCGGCTCCAGCATGGCGAGGTTGGTCTTGCCGCAGGCGCTCGGGAAGGCCGCGGCCACGTACTTGGACTCGCCGCGCGGCGGAGTCAGTTTGAGGACGAGCATGTGCTCGGCCAGCCAGCCCTCGTCACGCGCCATGACGGAGGCGATGCGCAGGGCGTAGCACTTCTTGCCGAGCAGGGCGTTGCCGCCGTAGCCGGAGCCGTAGGACCAGATCTCGCGGTCCTCGGGGAAGTGCGAGATGTACTTGGTCGTGTTGCAGGGCCAGGGGACGTCCTCCTGGCCGGGCTCCAGGGGAGCACCGAGTGTGTGCACGGCCTTGACGAAGAAGCCGTCGGAGCCGAGCTCGTCCAGGACCGCCTGGCCCATGCGGGTCATCGTGCGCATGGAGACGGCGACGTACGCGGAGTCGGTGATCTCCACGCCGAGCGCGGACAGCGGCGAGCCGAGCGGGCCCATGCAGAAGGGCACGACGTACATGGTCCGGCCGCGCATCGAGCCGCGGAACAGGCCGCCCTGGCCCCCGGAGCCCTGGAAGATCTCCCGCATCTCGGCGGGGGCCTTCCAGTGATTGGTCGGGCCCGCGTCCTCCGCCTTCTCGGAGCAGATGAACGTCCGGTCCTCGACGCGGGCGACGTCGGTGGGGTCGGAGGCCGCGTAGTAGGAGTGGGGGCGCTTGATCGGGTCGAGTTTCCGGAAGGTGCCCTTCTGGACGAGCTCCTCGCACAGTCGCTCGTACTCGGCCTCGGATCCGTCACACCAGACCACGTTGTCCGGCTGCGTCAGTTCTGCGATCTCGGTGACCCACGAGATCAGCCCCTGATGAGTGGTGGGGACGGTGGGAGCCGCGATGTCGCGCGCCACGATTGCTCCTAAATGAGGGATTTTTTGTGATGTGGAGGCCCCGTGGGGGCTGCGACCCGGATGCTTCACGGTGAATCTCGGCGCTCATCCGGTGCCGACCGCACTCATTTGATCATCCGACGTGAGCGCCCATCTGTCCAGAGGAGCGCACAGGTGAGCAACGTGAGGATCGCCACGGTTTCTCGCGCCGCTTTACGTGCACGTTGCGTTCACCGGACCGTCCGTTTGCGTCACCACGTTCGGTCAGAGTGAGAGGATGGCCACTCTTCGTGGGCCGAGCCATGCGACTGACACGTCACTTACGGTTCCGTAGCTACCATTCGGACATGACTGCGTTCGCCCCCGACGCGCCCTCGGACACGCCGGCCGACGGCAGTGGTCCCGTGGCGCTCTCGCTGCCACACCCGGTGAAGCCCAAGCTGCGTGGCTGGCTGCACCTCGGCATGTTCCCGGCCGCTCTGGTCGCCGGCCTGGTGCTGACCGCCCTCGCCGACTCGACCAGGGGACGCGTCGCCTGCGGCATCTTCGCGATGACCGCCTGCCTGCTGTTCGGCGTGAGCGCGCTGTACCACCGGGGCGACTGGAGCCCGCGCATGGACCGCGTCCTGCGCCGGCTGGACCACGCCAACATCTTCCTGATCATCGCGGGCACGTACACGCCACTGGCCATGCTGCTGCTGCCCGGCGCCAAAGGTCAGTGGCTGCTGTGGGGCATCTGGGCCGCGGCGGCGGCCGGAATCCTCTTCCGCGTCTTCTGGGTCGGCGCCCCGCGCTGGCTCTACACCCCGTGCTACATCGCGATGGGCTGGGCGGCCGTCTTCTACCTGCCCGACTTCATGCGCACCGGCGGCGTCGCCGTCCTCGTCCTGATCATCGTCGGCGGTGTGCTCTACAGCGTCGGCGGCGTGGTCTACGGCATCCAGCGCCCCAACCCGTCACCGCGCTGGTTCGGCTTCCACGAGGTGTTCCACTCCTTCACCCTGGCGGCCTTCGTCGCGCACTACGTGGGGATCTCCCTGGTGGCGTACCAGCACGGGTGAGCCCCGCGCTCGACCTCCCCGGCCACGGCTCGGCGAGCCGTGGCCTTTTGCGTGCCTGGAAAAATCCCAAGGATTGACAGTAACTACTTTTTGAGAGTTACTCTCATTCATGGCTGTCATCACGCCCGACCCCCGTCGCTGGTGGGCCCTGGGGGCCCTGGTCGCGAGCATGCTCACGCTCGGTTTCGACATGACGATCCTCAACGTCGCGCTGCCGACCATGGCCGAGAATCTCGGCGCGACCACCGGCGAGCAACAGTGGATGGCCGACGCCTACGTCGTCGTCTTCGCCGCGCTGATGCTCCCCGCCGGGCTGCTGGGCGACCGGTTCGGACGGCGGCTGATGCTGGTCACCGGCCTCGGGATCTTCCTCGCCGGCTCGGTCGCGGGCGCCCTGGCCCCGGACGTGGCCTGGGTGGTCGCCGCCCGTGCCGTGATGGGCGTCGGAGGCGCACTGGTCATGCCGCTCGCCCTGTCCGTGCTGCCCTCGCTGTTCGAACCCGATGAGCGGTCCAAGGCCATCGGCGTCATGTCGGCCGCCTCCGCGCTCGGTATGCCGCTCGGCCCGATCCTCGGCGGCTGGCTGCTCGACCACTTCTGGTGGGGCTCGGTCTTCCTGGTCAACGTCCCGATGGTCGGCATCGGCATCACGGCCTGCCTCTTCCTGCTCCCGGAGACGCGCGACCCGGCCTCCCCCCGGGTCGACACCGTCGCGACGGCGCTCGTCGCGGCCGGACTCGGCGTCCTCGTCTACGCCATCATCGAGGCACCCGCGCGCGGCTGGGGCGACCCTCTGGTGGCCGGGTCCCTCGCCGGCGCGGTGGTGCTGCTGGCCGGGCTCGTGGTGCGCGAGCGGAGGGCGGAGCGGCCCATGCTCGACATGGAGCTGCTCGGCCACCGCGGCTTCCTCGTAAACGGGCTCACGGCGACCCTGGTCACCTTCGTCCTGGCGGGTCTGCTGTTCCTGCTGCCGTCCTACCTCCAGGCCGTCCTCGGCCACGACGCCCTCGGCACCGGACTGCGACTGCTGCCGATGATGGGCGGGCTGATCGTCGCCGCGCGCCTTTCCCAGCCGGTCGTGGCCCGGTTCGGTCCCCGCGCGGTGGTCAGCGGCGGCCTGGTGGTGCTGGCCTTCGCCGCGTTCCTCGGCAGCCGGACGGCGGCCGACTCCGGCTACGGCTTCACCGCGCTGTGGCTGACCCTCACCGGCATCGGCTTCGGTTTCGCGGTGGTCCCGGCGATGGAGGGGGCACTGGCCGCGCTGCCCGCGGACCGGGCCGGCAGCGGCTCCGGGCTCCTGATGACCCTGCGCCAGGTGGGCAGCGCGGTCGGCATCGCCCTGCTCGGCAGCCTGCTCGCGGGCGCCTACCGGGACCGGCTCGACGTCACCGCACTGCCCGCCCCGGCCGCCGACACCGCCGAGGAGTCCGTGGTCGCCGCGCACCTCGTCGCCGAGCGCACCGGCGCTCCCGGCCTGGCCGCCTCCGCGAACAGCGCCTACATCCAGGGCATGGGCGTCGTCCTGCTGGTGTGCGGCGTCGCGGCCCTGGTCGCCGCGCTGCTCGCCGGGGCGTTCCTGCCCGACACCCGGACCGCCCCGGACGGCGAGGACGGCACCCCGACCATGGCCGAGCCCGAGGCCGATGCCCGACAATGACGTTCATGACGGCCCCACGCACCACCCCCGCCGACCGCCCTCAACCGGGACTCCGGGAGCGGAAGAAGATCAAGACCCGCCAGGCGATCCGCGCCGCGACCTACGCGCTGATCGAGGAGCAGGGTTACGACGCCACGACGATCGAGCAGATCGCCGACCGGGCCGAGGTGTCGCCGTCGACCGTCTTCCGGTACTTCCCGACCAAGGAGGACATCGTCATCACCGACGAATGGGACCCGGTGATGATGGAAGAGCTGCGGACGCGGCCGTCGGACGAGTCGTGGGCCGATGTCCTGCGGCACGTGATGCGTACGGCCCTCGACCTGAGCCTCGCCGAGGAACCCGAGGTGGCCCGGCTGCGGACCCGGCTCGGGGTCGAGGTGCCCGCCGTCCGCGCCCGCATGATGGAGAGCATGGCGGCGGCCGGCCAACTGCTCCGCGCCGGCCTCGCCGAGCGCTCCGGGCTCGATCCCGACAGCCTGGAGCTGCGGGTCTTCGCCATGTCCGTCATGGGCGGCCTGTTGGAGGCCTCCCACTACTGGGCCGAGACCGGCCACCGGGACGACATCCGGGATCTCGTCGACCGCGCTCTGAACGTCCTGGAACACGGCCTGCCCACCGGAAAACCCTGAGGCCGGCGCCCGCCGCCGTGTCATCCTGACCGGGTGAACGGTCCCGAGATCCACGTCGAGTTCGCCCCCGAGCTGCACGTCTTCGTCCCCCGGGCCCGGCGGTCGGGAACCGTTCGGGCCGCCACCGACGGCGTCTCCAGCCTCGGCCATGTCATCGAGTCCCTCGGCGTGCCGCTGACCGAGGTGGGCGCGCTGGTCGTGGACGGCCGCGTGGTGCCCGTCTCGCACGTCCCGGCGGCCGGCGAGTCGGTGACCGTGCGGCCCGTCGCGCGCCCCCAGCAGGTGCCGGGCGCTCCCCTGCGGTTCCTTCTCGACGTGCACCTCGGCACGCTGGCCCGCCGGCTGCGCCTGCTCGGCGTGGACACGGCCTACGAGTCGACCGACATCGGCGACCCGGCGCTCGCGGCCCGTTCGGCGGCCGAGCAGCGGGTGATGCTGAGCCGCGACCGGGGGTTGCTGCGGCGCCGCGAGTTGTGGGCGGGGGCGTTCGTCTACAGCACCCGTCCGGAGGACCAGCTCCGGGACGTCCTGGACCGCTTTCAGCCCCGACTGCGGCCCTGGACGCGGTGCACGGCCTGCAACGGGTCGCTGCGCAAGGCCACCAAGGACGAGGTCGCGGACCAGCTCGAGCACGGCACGCACGCGACGTACGACGTGTTCGCGCAGTGCACGGAATGCGGCCGGGCCTACTGGAAGGGCGCGCACCACGAGCAGTTGGAGGCGATCGTGGAGCGCGCCCTCACCGAGTTCGGAAGCTAACTCCTCCTCATGTCTTTCTTGCCGCAGGCGATCCCGTCCCCGTCGCGGTCCAGGCCCAGCGGATCGTCCCTGCCGTTGACCTTCAGGCGGCCGTAGTCGTTCGCCTTCAGCCACTCACAGCGTGCGGCCGTCGTCTTCTTCACCTTCGCGGGGAAGTCCGTCGGCACGCAGACGTTGATCGAGCCGTAGTGACGGTCGCAGCCGGCGATCGTCGGGCTGACCTTCTGCGACGTTCGCTTCTCGCCGGGCCCGGCGACCTTGCCCTTCGGGGCGCCGGCGAAGTCGTGGACATGGGCCGAGGCGTCCGTCGCCTTGAGGGCCCGCGGGCCCTGGAGGTGCACCCACTTCGCCACCGACGGCACCCCGTTGGCGTCGACCGCGAAGAGCATGTACCAGCCGGGCGGGGCCAGATCGGGGTTGCTCGTCACGTTCAGGTCGACGTTGTCGCCGTCGACGGACAGCGGCAGGTCCACGAACCGCTGGTTCGGGTCGGAGGAGTGCGTGACGGCGGCCGGGCGGATCAGCTCGGCCTTGGCGATGGGCCGGTCTACGGTGATCCGCTGGGTGTCGCCGTAGGTCCACTCGGTGTCGATCACCGAAGTGATCGTGGGGCGCTCGCCCTTGAACAGGTAGGGCGGGCTGTAGACCGACACGTCGTGGTTCCAGGAGCCGTTGCCCGGGTCGTCGCCGGTGGTCATCACGCGGCCGTCGGGCAGCAGGAACGCCGAGGAGTGGTAGCCGCGTGCCTCGGGGTCGACGGCGACCGGGGCGAAGGTTTCCGTCTCCGGGTCGAAGACCGACGTCTCGAAGACCGGGTTGGCGCGGTTGTGCAGCGCGCCGCCCGTCTCCAGCACCTTGCCGTCGGGCAGCAGCACCGCGGAGACGTACATCTTGCCCTGATCCCCGGTCTGCGGGACGGGGCCGTTGCCCAGGTCGACCGTGCCGTGCGGGATCGGCGGCCCGGCGACGTAGGAGGGGTCGGGCTGCTTGAGGTCGATGATGTCGGTCAGGCGGTTCGCCTCCGGGTTGGAGTCGATGTTGCCGCCGCCGATGGTGAGGACCTTCTGGTCCTGCGCCGGGGGCAGCAGCACGCTGACCGACTGGTCGCGCTCGTCCTTCTTCTGAAGGCCCGGGACCTGGGTGATGGTGTTGGCGTCGTAGTCGTAGATCGCCGAGCCGGTGCCGGGGATGTTGTTGCCGAAGACATGGCTGCCCGAGTAGAAGAGGCGGCCGTCCTGCATGAGGATCATCGACGGGTACAGGCCCCAGTACGACCAGGTCTGGTTGACCTTCCAGGTCGGCTGCCACCGCTGCTCGGCCTGGGAGAACAGTTCGGCGGTGACCGAGCCGGTGGAGTCCTCGCGCAGTCCGCCGAAGGAGATGACGTCGCCGTTGCCGAGGATCGTGGCCGACGGGTACCAGTGGCCGTCGTTCATGTCGTTGGTCTTGGTGTAGGTCTCGGTCTCCGGGTCGAAGACGTACGAGTCCTTGTAGCCCTGGTAGCCGACGCGGCCGTCCGCCGACGGGTAACCCTTGTTGCCGCTCATCACCAGCACGCGCCCGTCCTGGAGCTGCACGTGCCCGGCGCAGAACATGTCCTTCGGCGTGGGGACGACCTTGTAGGAGCCGTTCGCCGGGTCGTAGACGGCGGAGGTGAAGGTACCGGCCTCGAACATCGACTCGTCGTTGCCGGAGCCCGCGATGAGCAGCACCTTGCCGTTGTGGAGGACGACGGAGTGCACGGAGCGGACCGGGTTCCGCGTGGGCAGCACGTCCCACTCGCCGTTCGCGCACTGCTCCGCCGTGCCGGTGCAGTCCGGCGGCGGGACCGGGTCGGTGACCTGCTCCATCGTGTAGTCGTCGGTGGTGGCGGAGCCGGTGCCGTAGACGGAGACACCCCAGGAGATGCGGTCGGTGCCGGCCGGGACCTCGGGCGTGCGGACCGTGGCCTCGGTCCAGTCGCCCGCCAGGTTCAGCGTCTTCAGATCGGTCCAGTACTGCCAGCCGGCCGTCGCGTCGTGCCGGAAGAGGGTGACCGAGGCGTCCGGGGTGGTCGTCTTGTACCAGAGGCGGAGGTCGTACTGCTTGCCCGGCGTCACCACCGGCGCGCACGCGGCGGACTCGGTGATCAGCGCCTTGCGGTCGCCCTCGACGCGGCGGGTCAGCTCGACCTTCATGGCCTTGCCGCCGGTGTGCGCGTCGGCCGTGGTGGTGAAGGTGAAGTCGTTGTCGCCCCAGCCGGACTTCTCCCAGCAGTACGGCATGTCGCCGGCGCCGGCGGTCTCGAAGCCCGGGTTCTTGATGAGGTTGGTGGCCGAAGCGGGCTGGGGCGCGGTCAGCAGGAGGCCTGCCGTGAGCGCGCCCACGCCGGCGAGTGCGGTCCTTCTCCGGTACTTGTTCACATGACCCTCCTTGCGGTGCGGCTGTCACGCGCCGGCTTCTCACGTCCCCGGCGCGGCAGGTAGACCAGCGCTTCGGTCCCCGCGAAGCGCAGGACGAACGTCGTCACCAGCGCGAGCGCGGTGGCGGACAGCACGCCCAGGTGGAACTGGTGCACGAACACGGCGATCAGCGGGATCCGCAGCACCAGATCGGCGTTGGCGAGCAGCGTGAACCGGCCGGCCCGGTCCCACCAGCTGCGGTGCCGGCGCCGCTCGCGGAACAGCAGATGCTCGATGAGCAGGAAGTTCCAGGCGACGCCGAGCTGGTTGGCGAGGATCTCCGCCGGTACGTAGTGCATGCCGACGGCGGTCAGCGCCCACAGGCCCAGCAGGTTCGGTACGAAGCCGGTGAGACCGATCAGGCCGAAGCCGACCATGCGCGCGACCGGCGAGGCGGCGCGCAGCCCGGCCAGGTGACGCAGGAACCGGAAGCCCTCCTGCGCGGTCGACTTGGACTCCCCGGCGAACCGGTCCTGGAAGACGAACGGCACCTCGGTGACCGTACGGGGGCGGCTGCGGACGGCGAGCTCGAGGAGGATCTTGTAACCGAGCGGCTGGAGCACCTCCGCGGTGACCGCGCTGCGGCGGATCGCGAAGAAGCCGCTCATCGGGTCGCTGATGCCGTGCAGCCGGCGCGGGAACAGCGCCTTGGTCAGCCAGGTCGCCCCGCGCGAGACGGCCACGCGGTAGCTGCCCGCGAGCCCGGCCCGGCTGCCGCCCTTGATGTACCGGGAGGCGACGACCAGCCCGGCGCCGGCCCGCTCGCCCGTGGCGACGAGGTCGGGCACGAGGGACGGCGGGTGCTGGCAGTCGCCGTCCATGACGACGATCCAGTCGGAGGTGGCCGCCTTCAGTCCCTCGACGACCGCTCCCCCGAGCCCGCCCACCGGCTCCTGACGGTGTAACACGGTCACCGGGAACGGGCAGTCCTGCGCGGCCTTCTCGATGGCCTCGGGCGTGTCGTCGGTGGAGTCGTCCACGAAGACGACCTCGCAGGGCAGCCGGGCCGGGACGGCCTCGGTGATCTGGCGGAGCAACTGCCGTACGTTCGCCGACTCGTTGAACGTCGGTACGACGATGGTGACGGCGCCCGGTTCGGGTATCCCGGCGGTCTCGACGACCTCGCCGGGGACGGTGGACTCCTGGCTCATCGCGTGCCTCCGGCGGACGTCTGGATCTGGCGGATCTCGATGCGGTCCGGGCCGGTGCCGAAGGTGGCGACCGGTTTCGAGTGCTCCATGGCGGCCTTGACGTTGGGCAGGTCGGCCGCGTCCCGCCGTACGGTCGGCGAGGCGACGACGTAGTCCAGGTCCTTCCAGCCGCGCGGCATCGTCTTCATCACCGCCGGGTCCAGGTCGGCCTTGTAGAACCAGATGACGCCGAGCCCCGGCCGGTAGCCCTGGTGCACCAGGTCGAGCCAGAGGGCGTCGTCCACCAGCACCCGCGTGTGCTCCGGGTCCTCGACCTCGGTGGCCAGCCACTCGGAGGCGGCCCTGTAGGGGGCGTTGGCGTCGGTGGTGACGGCGGTGCGGGCACCGTCGTACCAGTGCGGTGCGACGTAGGCGCCGGCGGCGAGGGCGAGGACCGTGGCGAGCGCGTACCGGCCCACACTGACGTACCGTTTCTCCGCCGCCGAGCGCCAGCGGCTCAGTACCGCGTGGGCGACGGAGGCGGTTCCTCCGGCGAGGACGAGGGCGAGGAACGGCAGGGCCTGGATGACGTACATCGCGGGCAGGTAGCCGTTCGGGCGCAGGGCCAGCGCGGCGAAGATCGCGACTGCCAGGGCGGGTCCGGCCAGGGCGCGGGCGGTGACCGACCAGCGCCAGGTGACGAGCAGCAGCAGGGCGCCCGCGAGGCCGCCCAGTGGCAGGACCCTGTCGTAGTACAGCCACGACTGGAGCACGCCCCAGGAGCCGGAGCCCTGGTCCAGGATGAAGCCCGAACCGGGCCGGGTCATCTGGTACTTGACGCCGTCCCAGAGGGAGACGTGCCCGCTGCCCGGCAGCAGCTCGCCCTTGAGCAGGGCGAACAGCGGGTACGAGAAACCGATCAGGGCGCAGGCCGTGACGGCTCCGGTGAGGGCGAACTTGCGGGTGTCCCGGTGGCTGTGCCGCCACATGGTGAGGAACAGGGCGGGCAGGACGACGAGCATCGTCTCCTTGGTGAGGACGGCTGTGGCGGCCGCGATCCCCGCGCCGAAGTGGTGCCAGAGGTGGCGGCTCGGGGAGGCGGCCAGAGTGAAGGCCAGCAGCGTCCACATCACCGCGAGGTTGTCGAGGAAGATCTCCCGCTGGAGGACGACCGACAGCGGCGAGAGGCCGAAGAACACCATGCCGAGTGCGGCCGCCCAGCGGGGCAGGGCGAGGCGGCGGCCCAGTATGTAGACCAGGACCGCGCTGATGCCGCTGATCACCAGCATCGCGGCGCGCATGGTGCCCACCGTCATCGACTCGGGGCTGATCAGCGCGGGGATCCAGGTCAGTACGGCGATCTGGATCCAGCCGAGGGGCGGATGGTCGTACCAGTAGGTGTAGTGGGCGAGGCCGTTGCCCTGCTGGACCGACCAGGCCTGGGCGAGGTAGGTGCCCTCGTCGTCGCTGAGGGCCGGGTAGTCGGCGATGTTCCAGCCCTGCACGACGAGGATCGCCGCGAGGAGGACACCGCACAGGAGCAGGTCGGCGCGGGAGGAGCGCAGCCGGCTCGGCGGCTCCGGCCGTCGGTGCGCACCGGTGCCGGACGCAGGCCGGCGCTGCGCGGGGACCTTGGCAGTGGTCACCGCGGGAAGGGTGGAGGTCACGCGGGAACGTCCTCTCGGGTCGCGGGAACGTCCTGCCGGTTCACGGCCGTCTCGCCGAGATGCGCGCCGACATGGGTCGTCAGCTCCCAGTCGTTGCGGCCGCGCTGCTCACGCCATACGGCACGGACGGCCGCCCCGGCGAGCAGGACCTGGTAGAAGGGGCCGCCCACGATCAGCTTCAGGTAGTGCGCGAAGCGGACGCGCAGCCCGTACTGCCTGCCGAAGTCGTGCAGTCCGACGATCTCGAAGACGAAGGTGACCAGGGCGGTGACGGCCGGCAGGAAGGTGATGAAGGCGATGCCGACGGGCACGTCCAGGAACAGCGCGATCGCCACGTTCAGCGGGATGATCAGGCCGGTGAAGGCCTGCATGAACGGCGTCATCAGGGTGTAGCGGGCGAGCAGCCGCTGCCCGAGGGTGGGCAGTTGCTTCCAGTCCTTCTTCCGGTACACCTGCAGGAACCCCTGGTTCCAGCGGGTGCGCTGCTTCAGCAGGGACATCAGCGAGCCCGGGGTCTCCTCCCGGGTCACCATGTCGGAGTCGTAGGCGACGACGACCTTCTTGCCGACGCTGGAGAGCCTCACGCCCAGGTCGCAGTCCTCGGCGAGGCAGTTCGGGTCCCAGCCGCCGGCGTCCCTGAGGACGTCCGTGCGGACGAAGACGGTGTTGCCGCCGAGCGGAATGAAACCTTTCTGCGCGTGCAGGTGGAGCCGCGAGCGGAACCAGAAGAAGTACTCCAGGCAGTTGCGCAGGCTGTACCAGCTGGAGTGGAAGTTGATCAGCTGCACCCCGCCCTGGACGACGTCCGCACCCGTGGTGCGGAAGGCGTGGTCCACGTGCGCGAGGAGCTCGGGGTGGACCTGGTCCTCCGCGTCGAAGACACCGACGACGTCGCCGCGGCAGTGCGGCAGGGCCGTGTTCATGGCCTTCGGCTTGTTCTTCTTCTCGTGCGTGTCGACGACGACACGCACCCGTAAGTCACGCGCCGCGGCCAGCTCGGCCACGGCGGTGGTCTCCGGGTCGTCGTGCCCGACGATCACGATGATCTCGAAGTCGGTGTGGCTCGACTCCAGCAGCCGCTGGATCGTGTGGTCCAGCACCGCCTGTTCGTGCCGGGCGGGCAGCAGCAGCGAGAAGGAGACGTGCTCGTCCCCGTCCGGACTGCTGAACCGCGTCGAGGCGAGCACTTCCGGCGTGCGCCAGGCGTGCATCTGCCACCACAGTGTGAACGCCGCCATCCAGAACAGGGCCAGTGAAACGGCAGCGATGAAGACAGACGTCAGCAAACAGATCCCCCCAGATCCCAGAACCCCCGCATCGTGACGGTGCGCCGGTGCGGCTTCATCCGTCACGTCACTGTGCAGAGATTAAGGGGGAACTGTGAAGTGTGGGGGCTGTTCACATAAAGAGCGTGTTTCCGTCGATTCCCGACTTCAGTCGTTCAACACCGCACGCAACCGGTCAGGTTCCGTGGTCGGGGCGTCGCAAGTGAAGTTACGGCAGACGTACGCGGCCGGTTCACCGCCGACCAGCGGACGGTCCGCGAGCAGCGGGAACTCCTCGCTCTCCGGGGCGCCGACAGCGACCACGGCACCGGGCGCGGTGCCCAGAAGTGCCGTGCGGTGCAAGGTCCTCGTCCCCTCGTCGTCGAGGGCCGGCCCCACGATCGCCACCTCGCGGGGCCCGTCGAGCGCCGCCTCGGCGACGGCGAGCCCCCAGCCGATGAAGCGGGGCACGCGCGGCCCGAGCGCCTTGACGACCCCGAGGGCCTTCTCGGCGGCCGTGCGGTGCGGCTCGGACCCGGTGTGCGCGGCATAGCTCAGCAGGGCACCGGCCGCCGCGGTCCAGCCGGACGGGGCGGCGTTGTCGGTCGGGTCCTGCGGGCGGCGGATCAGCCGCTCGGCGTCGGCCGCCGTGTCGTACATCGAGCCCGACTCCGGGTCCGTGAAGCGGGTCAGGACGTGTTCGAGGAGGAACCCGGCGAACTCCAGCCAGACGCCCTCCCCCGTGACGGACGCGAGCGCGAGGAAGCCCTCCGCCACGTCGGCGTAGTCCTCCAGTACACCGGCGTTGGCGCCGGCGTGGCCGTCCTTGCTGGTGCGGGTGAGCCGGGCCTGCTCGTCGAGGTGCAGCCGGACCAGGAGGTCGGCGGCGGTGACGGCGGCCTCGACGAGGTCGGGACGGTCGAAGTAGGCGCCCGTCTCGGCGAGCGCGGCGATCGCGAGGCCGTTCCAGGCGGCGACGACCTTGTCGTCCCGGCCGGGCGCGGGCCGCTCGGCCCTGCTCGCGAGCAGCCGCTCCCGGATCGAGGAGATCCTCCCGGCGTCGAACAGGCCGTCCGGTCGGGGCAGTTGGAGGACGGACTGACCGTGCTCGAAGGTGCCCTCCTCGGTCACGCCGAAGTACTGGGCGGCGAGGTCGGCGTCCTGCTCGCCGAGAACCTCGCGCAACTGGCCGGGCGTCCACACGTAGTACGCGCCCTCGACGTGCCTGCCGGTCCCGCCCTCCCGTCGCCCGTCACCACCCTTCTGAAGACGCGCTTCGCGCGGCACCTCCTCTTCGCTGTCGGCGTCCAGCGCGGAAGCGAACCCGCCCTCGTTCGTGCGCAGTTCGCGCACCATGAAGTCGGCGGTCTCCAGAGCGACCCGGCGCGCGAGTTCGGAACCGGTGGCGCGCCAGAGGTGGGCGTAGACCCGGCACAGCAGGGCGTTGTCGTACAGCATCTTCTCGAAGTGCGGCACGACCCAGTCACGGTCGACGGAGTACCGCGCGAAGCCGCCGCCGAGCTGGTCGTAGAGGCCGCCGCGGGCCATGCGCTCGCAGGTGTCCTGAGCCATCTGGAGGGCGCCCTCGGCACCGGTGCGGGCGTGGTGGCGCAGCAGGAACTCCAGCACCATGGACGGCGGGAACTTCGGCGCCCCGCCGAATCCGCCGCGCTGCGGGTCGTACTCCCGGGTGAGCGCGAGCAGGGCCTGCGCGAGTTCCTCCTCGCCGGGGGTCCGGGCGTCGCCGTAGGAGATCTCCCGCCCGGCCAGGTCGCGGACGATCTTCCCGGCGACCTCGGTGACCTCGTCCCGGCGGTCCTCCCACGCCTGGTGGACGCCCTGGAGCACCTGCCGGAAGGAGGGCATGCCCTGGCGGGGGGCGGGCGGGAAGTACGTGCCGAAGTAGAAGGGCTCGGCGTCCGGGGTGAGGAAGACGGTCATGGGCCAGCCGCCGTGCCCGGTCGCAGCCTGCACGGCCTCCATGTACACGGCGTCGACGTCGGGCCGCTCCTCGCGGTCGACCTTCACGCTCACGTAGTGCGCGTTGAGGTACTCGGCGGTCTCCTGGTCCTCGAAGGACTCGTGTGCCATCACGTGACACCAGTGACAGCTGCTGTAGCCGATGCTGAGCAGCACGGGCACGTTCCGCTCGCGGGCCTCCTCGAAGGCCTCCGCCGACCAGGGCCACCAGTCGACGGGGTTGTCGGCGTGCTGAAGGAGGTAGGGGGACGTCTCGTGCGCCAGTCGGTTCGGCATGGTGTCCATCCTGCCGCAGTACCCCGACGAGGCCGGTCAGCACACCACGCCGCGCTCTGCTCGTTCCGCTCACGCTGGGTTTGTGCTCCGCTACGGGGCCGCCGTACCTTGCTCGGGGTCGGCATGCACTCGATGGCGCGTCGCGATGCGGACCTCGTCACAGGGCTCGGCAACGAGGGGGACGCGTGTCAGGCCGATGGATGCGGAGTGCGGGAACGCGCTGTGCGGGTACCTCCGCCCGGCGCCGCGAGGGACAGGAGTGCCGCGACCGTGCTCCCGTGGGCGGGCTGATGTGAAGAACGCGGTGAATCTGCTGGCCGTCATCACGCTGCTCGGCGGCACGGCGTGGACGCTTCCGCTTTTGATCCGGCAGCGCTTCCGTGCCCCGATGCGGCTGCAACTGTCTCTGTCGCTCTTCCTGCTGGGCGCGGGGAACGTGCCGGCCCAGCTGTCCGATCCGGCACTGCTGGACGGCCTTGTCTTCACCGGGTTCACGAAGCTCGCCTACAACGTGGCGATCCTGACCGGGCTCTGCCTCATGGTCGGCTTCCTGCGCGAGCATCCGCTGCAGCGCCGGACCCTGTGGCGCAGGTGGGAGGTGGTGTTCTGTCTGTTCTGCCTCACCGCGATGGCCTGCGTGACCGCACTGACGCCGCCGGACCTGCGTAACCACACCTTCACGCTGCCGTACCTGGACCACTGGCAGGTGCGCGCGTTCTACGACATCGGCGGCTCCTATCTGGTCTACGGCTACACCACGTGCGCCCTGCTCGCCACGCGGCACGCCCTCAGCAGCCGCCGGCCGCTGCTCCGGGCGTCCCTGGGTACCGTCTCCGCCGGTCTCCTCGGGCTCTCCCTCAGCTGCGTCTTACGGATCCTGTGGGTCAACTGCCCTGCGTGCCGTGGGTACGGACATCACTTCACCTATCCGAACATCTTCCTCTTCGGCCAGGTGGCCACCATCGTGGTGTGCGCCGGGCTGAGCCTGCCGTGCTTCGCGAGCGCCGCTCAGTTCCTGCGAGAGCGCGCCGTCCACCGGGCCAGGTTCCGTGAGCTGGAGGAGCTGTGGCAGCGGCTGGTGGACTTCTATCCGGAGCTGGTACTCGACCAGCGCCGGGGCCGCCGGTGGCTGCCGCCCCTGGACTACACCTCGGCCGTGTACCGCAGGTATGTGGAGTGCCGGGACGGACTCACCCGGCTCAGCCCCTATCTGCACCGCGCGTCGCAGGAGACGGCCGGCGAGAAGACCCCGCCGGCGGCCGGGCCGGACCTCGTGCGCCTGGTCGACCGGTCGCTGCGGCTGCGCGGTGAGGCGGACCGCGCCGCTGCCGCGGCACCGGAGCCGTCGGTCTTCGTGGCGGCCCCGGGGGGCAGCCGCGACGCCGACTACGAGAGCGACCTGGCCGGCCTGATCGCTCTCTCCCGCGGGCTGCGGGACCTTCGCCCCGGCGGGTCGGGGAACGCCTCTCACGGCGCCCGCGGCTGAGGGCCGCGTCCGCCCCGGCCTGTTGGTCGCCTCCCCGGAGACCTCCGGGCCCCTCAGGGGTCCTCAGGCCGTGGGCACCGGCTCCTTCTCGCCGTCCCCGGCCGGTGTGCGGGCTGCCCCGGTGCGAACCGCCGCGGGCGACACGACGACCGGTTCGGCGGGTGTCCGCGGCGTGCGCCCGCGGGGCCGGGCCCACCGGCGCATGACGGGACGTTCGACGCACACCATCAGCAGCCAGCCCAGAGCCAGCGTGACCAGCAGCAGAACGAGCAGTTCGAGCACGCCACCGACCAGGCCGTAGGTCCTGTTGTGCAGCACATGGGTCCGGCCGTAGTAGAGAACCACGTACTGGGCGAGGTAGAAGCCGAAGGACACCTCCCCCAGCCACCGCATCACGCGACCGCTCAGCAGGGTGCGCTCGCCGCGGATGTCGGCCGCGGCCACCGCGCACACCAGCACACCGACCGGGACGATGGTGGCGACGGTGAATCCGTACAGGAACGGCACGTTAAGCGCCAGCGCGTAGCCTGCCACGGCCGGCGCGAGCGCGTGTGCGAGGGGGACGCGCGGGAACCGGCCCGCGAGGACCAGCCGGGCCAGCAGCATGCCGAGGACGAACTCGAACAGGCGGCCAGGGGGGAAGTTGTAGCCGAGCCAGAACTGGAGGGAGGAGATGGGGAACCCCTCCGGGGTGCGCGGCCGCGCCGGCACCAGCAGGTCGACGGCGACTTGGAGGGCCACCATGCCGGCCACCATGGCACCGGCCCAGGCCCACAGCCGCTCCGCCCTGATGCGCCGCACCGGCCGGATGAGGAAGGGGAAGACCAGGTAGAACAGCAGCTCACTGCAGAGCGACCAGCTCGGTGCGTTGACGCTGATGTAGATGCCGTGCTGCGGGAACCAGGAATGGATCAGGAAGAGGTTCGGCAGCCACGCGGTGAGCGGGGTCGCCGCCCCGGCGAAGAGCACCATCGCCAGCGCCCACAAGGCGACATGGTTGGGAAAGATCTTGAGCAGTCGGCGGCGCCAGAACGCGACGACCGTGTCGTCCCCCCTGCTCGACCAGGTCAGGACGAAGCCGCTCAGCACGAAGAAGAACGACACCCCCATCCAGCCCGCCTTGCTGAACAGCCACTGGAACCCATCGGCCAGGTCGCGGTCCGCGAAGGGATTCGTCAGGGGCTCGAAGAAGGAGGAGTGGAAGAAGAAGACCAGGGCTGCCGCGATGAACCGCAGGCCGGTCAGTGAGGGCAGGGGCGCCGGGCGTCCGGACGGGGTTTCAGCGGCGATCGGGACGGGGTTCCGGCCGGGCGGGGCATCGTGTGGCGCGGTCACCACGGCTCACCTCTCGGAGGTCGGAAGGGCGATGGGGAGGGCGTGCGAGGTGCGGCCGGCCGGGACACGCCGGGACGCGCGGCGCAGGCCGAGCACGAGCAGCGCGCCGGAGGCGGTGAGCGCGGCGGCACCGAGGGGCACGGCACGGATACCGAAGCCGGAGTCGGTGAGGAGGCCACCGGTCCACGACCCGAGCGCGGCGCCCAGTCCGAAGGCGGACATGTTGGCGGTCAGCGACAGCGTGGGCGCGTCGGCAGCCTCGGCCAGCACCTTGGTCTGGAGGCCGGGGATCAGGGCGAAGGTGGCGAGCGAGAACAGCACGAGGGCGAGGGCGCCGCCCGCCGGGTAGGGGGCGAGGAGCCAGACGAGCAGGCAAACGGCCACCAGGACCCAGGACAGCTGTCCCACGGCCCGGTCGACGCCGCGGTCCGCGTACCGCCCGCCGAGCAGATTGCCCACGACTGAGCCCACGCCGTAGGCGAGGAGTACGGCGGGCACCCAGTGCCGGGGGAGACGGCCGACGCCGGTCAGCAGCGGCACCATGTAGGTGATCAGGGTGAACATGCCGCCGGAGCACAGCGCGGTGGCGCCCACGGTGCCCCAGACGTTCGGGCGGCGGAACACCCGTGCCTCGTGGGCGGCCGTCACGGTCGGGGTGGGGGTGTCGGGCACCCAGGCGAGGACGAGGCCGACGGCCGCCGTGGCCAGCGCCGCGACGATGCCGAACGGGGCCCGCCAGTCGTAGTGCTGGGCGAGGAAGGAGCCCATGGGCACGCCGAGAACGGTGGCGAGGTTGATCCCGAGCTGGGTGGCCGCGACGGCGGCGCCCCCCTTGCCCTCCCCCACCATGCCGCCCGCGGTGACGACGCACACCGCCATGAAGGTGCCGTGCACCACCGCCGTCAGCACCCGGCCGGCCATCAGCACGCCGAAGCTGGGCGCCAGGGCGCAGACGACGTTGCCCAGGACGAAGACGGCCAGCAGGCCCACCAGCAGCGGCTTGCGGCGTACGCGCGTGGTGAGCGCGGTGACCAGCGGGCCGCCGACCACCATCGTCAACGCGTACGCGGTCACCAGCAGGCCGGCCATGGCCAGGCTCACGGTGAGGTCGGCGGAGAGATCGTCCAGCATGCCGCTGGGTGACAGCTCCGCGGTGCCGACGCAGAAGATCGCGAGGATCAGGGCGGCAAGTCGGAACGGCATGGGTGTACACCTTCGGTCGTGCGGGTCGGTCGCCACGCGGGATCGGGGGTCGCGGGGTGAGTCGGTCACGGAATCAGACGGTGACCGGGCCGGACGGTCGCCGGGCCGGACGGTCGCCGGGCCGGGCTGGTGCCGGTCAGGCGACCGTGGCGGCAGGGGCGGCCTTGGCCCGTGGGCGGGCCCAGCGGCGCACCAGCGGCTTCTCCACCCAGGCGTACATCGCCCAGGAGACCAGCACCGACACGGCGCACTCGGCGACGACGAAGGCGACCACGGCCCAGCCGGACTCCAGCCGGGCGCCGAAGACGTCGCGCGCCTCGGAGAGCACGATGAAGTGGAGCAGGTAGAAGGCGAAGGAGACTTCACCGAGCCAGACCATCGCGCGGTTCCGGAAGGGGGTCGGCCGGCCCGACGCGTCCGCCAGCGCTCCGGACGCGATCAGCAGGGCGCACGGCACGAGGCACACCGCCCGCTGGGCGAACAGATACGGCACACCGGGGAGTTCGGCGATCACGTAGCTCGCCGCCAGCAGCAGGCCGGAGGGGACGAGGCCGATGTCGCGCCAGCGGCCCAGCATGACGGCGCGGGCGACCAGGATGCCGAGCAGGAAGTCGAGCAGCCGGGCGGGCGGGAAGACGTAGGCGAACCAGAGGTGGAGCCCGGAGACAGTGGGCTCGTTCGACATGTAGACGTCGCCCGCCGGGATGAGGGTGGTGGCCAGCCAGGGGGTGGCGCACACCCCGGCGACGACGCCCGCGATCCAGAACTTCAGCCGCTGCGGGGCGATCCGCCGGACCCCGGCGAACAGCGGCGGGAAACACAGGTAGAAGAAGACCTCGGTGGACAGCGACCAGCCCGGGGAGTTCACGCTGAAGTTGGTGGCGTAGTCCGGCACCCAGGACTGGAGCATGAAGAAGGTGGCCACCGACCGCCACGGGGCGGTGCCGGCCGCGATCAGCAGCATCGCGAGCGCCCAGGCGACGACGTAGTTGGGCACGATCTTGATGTACCGCCGGCGCCAGAACGACGTCCGCGGGTCCCCGTCGCGGGCGGACCAGGCGAGGACGAAGCCGCTGAGGACGAAGAAGAAGGTCACGCCCAGGCCGCCGGCCTGCTCGACCAGGCGGGCGAAGAGCGTGTCGTTGGCGTCGCCGGCCATGAGCCAGTGGGCGGGCAGGGAGAGGTGGAACAGGAAGACGAGCAAGGCCGCCGGGAACCGCATGCCCGTCAGGGAGGGCAGCCGGACCGCCGGGCCGCCGACCCGCGGTGCGTCGGCGTCGGCCGGGACGGTGCCGGTGGGTGCCGCGCGTCTGAGTGCCGTAGGTGACGGCGATATGAGCTGGGTCGGGGTGGTCTGGTGCGTGGCCATGACGGCCTCCCTTGGGCTCGTTGGGCTCGGCGGGCGGGGCTCGGGGACAGAGGCTGGGGCGGCGGCGGGGAGCGCGGCCCGGTCCGGCCGCGTCCCGAGCGGGACGGCCGGGGCGTAGCGGAGCAGACCGGCGGCGGATCCGGGAGTGACGGGTGCGGCCGAGCGGATCGAGTACGACGGCCGGGACGGAGCGGGACGGACCGAGGGCGAACCCCCCGGAATCACGGGTGCGGCCGGCCGGGCCGAGCGCGGTGGCCCTCACGCGCAGTCGGCGGCGGGGCGGAAGGCAACCGGCCGGCCGCCCCGGGGCCCGTGCCGCCGGTGTCAGTCCAGGAACTTGCGGATGGCGTCCACCAGTTCGGCCGGCGCCTCGGCCGGTACCAGGTGGCCGCTCTCGATCTCCAGGTAGTCGCTGCCCTGGATCGACTCGTGCAGCTCGCGGGAGTGCTCGACGGGGACGAGCTGGTCGTGGCGGCAGCCGACGACCAGCGTGGGGATGTCGATCTTCGGCAGCAGCTCCCGGATGTCGGCGTCCAGGCCGAGCTCGATCTGCCGCAGCGTGCCCTCGTTGACCTCGGCGCCGCCCACGGCCGCGTCGAACGCCTCCTCGTCCAGGCTCGCCAGGAAGCCCGGGGTGAAGAGCAGCAGGCTGATGTAGTGGGAGTACAGCTCCGGGCTGACGTCGGCCAGCCGGCGCCAGAGGGCGAAGCCCAGACGCTTGCGCAGGTCGTCGTTGCGCGCCCAGCCGGCCACCAGCACCAGCCGGCGGACCCGCTCGGGGCGCCTGGCCGCGGCCTTCACGGCGATGAGCGCGCCGAGTGAGAATCCCACGACGTCGACGGGCTCGTCGGTCGCCTCGTCGGCGGCGCCGAGCACTTGGTCCGCAAGCTGGTCCAGGGTCAACGGGCGGCCGTCGTCGACGGTCTCACCGCTGCCCGCGTAGTCGGGAAGGATCACGGTGCGCCGATCGGTGAACTCCTCGACCAGATGGCCGTAGTTCGCGTCTCCGGTGGCGCCGGTGCCGTGCACCAGGAGCAGACCCGGGCCATGGCCCTCGGTGCGGTAGTGCACGGTCGCGTGGTCGACGGATGTCTTGGGCATCTTGTTGCCTCTCCTGGAAGAGCGGGTGGGAGCGAAAGCACTCCTAAAGAAGCGCAGCTGCCACTATATAAGCAAGTTGCTTTTAGGGAGCGCATCAATGCTCCTGAACGCACAGCTCCGGGCGCCGGTCGCCAGGCTCCTCGGCCGTCGGAACCGGGCGCAGCACCAGGACCGCCAGCAGCACCACCGCCACGAGCGCGGTCGAGATGACCGGCAGCCACAGCGTCGAGTGGCCCAGCAGGGCGGCACCCAGCGCCGATCCGCCGGCGATGCCGATCTGGAAACCGGTGACGTAGACGGAGGAGGCGCGGTCGGCGTCCTTGCCTGCCAGGCGCATCACACCCGTCTGGAAGACGGGTCCGGCCGCGGCGAACGCGCCGCCCCACAGGGCGACGGCGGCTGCGGCCGCCGTGCCGCGCACCGCGGTGCCGCCCAGGGCCGGTGCGAGCGCCAGAGTCGCGACGCCCACGGCGAACACCGCGATGGTCACGGCCGCCGTCCGCTGCGGAGCGGTGTCGTTGTTCCGGCCCGCCAGATACGTGCCCACGGCCCCGGCGAGCCCGAACACCGCGAGCAGCACGACCACCGCGCCGGAGGTGCCGGTGACGTCGGTCACGAGGACGGCGAAGTAGGTGTAGCTCAGGAAGTGCGCGGTGATGAGCACCACCGCCACGCCGCACAGGGTCAGCACCCGCGGCCAGTGCACCGCCCGTCGCGTGGTGTCCGGGGCGGCGGGCCCCTGCGGTTCCACGGCAGGGGCGGGCCGCGAGGTGCGGCCGCCCGCTCCGAGGGCCCATACCAGCCCGAGGGTCACGGCCACGGTGGCCGCCGCGAGGACGAGAGCCGTGGCGCGCCAGCCGATCAGCTCACCGATGAGCGTGGTCCCCGGGCTGCCGGCGATCGCGGCGAGCGTGGACCCGCCGAACACCGCCGCGGTGGCGGTGCCCACGCGCTCACGTGGCACCAGCGTGGCCGCGGCCGGGGCGATGAGCGACCACAGCACCCCGTGTGTCAGGGCCGCGGCGACCCGGCTGACCACCATCATCGGGAAGCTGGTCGCGGCCGCCGCGAGCACCTCGGCGGCGATGAGGACGAGCAGGGAGACCACCAGGGCGGTGCGCCGGGAGACGCGGGTGGCGAGGGCGACCGTCGGCACGGTGGCGACGGCGGCGACGGCGGCGTATCCGCTGATCAGCAGCCCCACCCGGCCGGCCGAGACATCCAGGCTGCGGGCGATGTCCGCGATGAGCCCGACCGGAAAGACCTCGAAGGTGACGTAGACGAAGGTGGCGCTCGCCAGGACGGCCAGTCGCGCGGCGGTCGGCGCGTCGATCCGTTCCCGGGCCACTGCCGTGCCACTCATGACGCGCCGGACACGGCGAGGTCGGATGCGGCGAGCGCCGGACCGGGCAGGCCGAGCTCCGGGCCGATCCGGACGAGGACCTTGGGGCGGTTCCGGTTCCCGTCGGTGAGGCGGGCGAAGGCCGCGTCCAGTTCGTCCAGCGGGAAGACCCGGTCGACGAGGGCGTCCAGGTTCACCGCGCCCGACTCGACGAGGTGGACGAGCCGGTCCCAGTAGCCGATGCCGGACAGCACGCCGTGCAGTGTCACGTCGCGGATCACCAGGCCCGCCGCGTCGAAACCGTCGACAGCGTGGTGGGGGGTGCCCAGCTGGGCGATACGTCCGCCCGCCGCGACCAGGCGGACGGCGGAACGGACCGCCGACTCGTTGCCGGAGGCCTCGATCACGGCGTCGTAGGCCTCCTCGTCGGCCGCAGCCGGACAGGGCTGGGCGCGCAGGCCCAGCCCGGCGGCGAGTTCCCGGGCGGCGGGGTGCGGGTCGAGCACGACGGTGTCCGCGCCGATCGCGCGGGCCGTCTGCGCCGCCGCGAGCCCGAGCGTGCCCGCGCCCAGCACCGCGACGCGGTCGGAGGCGGTCACGGCGAGCCGGTCCACGGCATGCACCGCGGCGGCGGTCGGCTCCAGCAGGGCGCCCGCCGCGTCGGACAGGGCGTCGGGGATCCGGGTGAGGGTCTCCACGGGCGCGGTGATCAACTGCGCGCCGGCACCCGGGCGGGGGCCGAGCACTCCGATCTCGCTACGGTCCGGGCAGGAGCGGATGCGTCCGGCGCGGCAGTGCGCACACCGGCCGCAGACGCGGAAGTTGTGGCCCGACACGCGCCGGCCGAGCAGTTCCGGGTCGGCGCCGGAGCCGGTCCCGACGACGGTACCGATCCACTCGTGGCCGAGGACGAAGGGGTAGCTCTTCAGACCGTCACGCAGGTAGTTGCTACTGCCGTCGAAGAAGCCGAGGTCGGTGCCGCACAGCCCGAGCAGGCCGACCCGGACGAGGACTTCGCCGGGGCCGGGTTCGGGCGGTGCGGTATCGGTGACCGACAGCGTGCGGGGGGCGATGAGCTGGATGGCTTTCATGGTGCGTCCTTCGGATGACAGAGTTCGGCCGCCCGGCGGCAGAGCGCGATGTCCTCGCGCAGACGGCCCGGGGCCTTTCGGTAGTCGTTCTCCACCAGCACCGAGCGCGCGCCGGAGCGCCGCAGCAGGGCCGGGAGGTCACCGGCGGAGGGAGCCGTCGTACGGGAGCCGTCCTTGACGTGCAGGTGCGGCAGCAGCAGCCCGGCTCCCCCGACCAGCTCGGCGAAGTCGAGCGGCCGCCGGCCCGCGTCGAGCAGGTTGCCGGTGTCCAGGACCAGGCGCAGGGCCGGGTGGTCCACCGCCCGGGCCAGTGCGAGGGAGTCGTGCGGGCCGAGCGGCGACTCGTAGGCGACCAGCAGGTCGGCCGCGGCCAGCCGCTCGCACAGGCCGCGCAGCGCATCGGCCGTTCCGGCGCGCAGGCCGGCGGTGGCCGGCAGGCTGCGCCGGAACCCGGGCACGTGCAGCACGGCGACGCCCAGGCGCCGGGCGCAGTCCAGGGCCCGCAGCAGGAGGTCCACGGCTGCCGGGTTCGCGGTGCCCAGCTCCCGGGCCAGGCCGATGTCGTTGAGGTGGTTGACGGCGAGCACGGGCACCGGGAGCTCCCCGGTGACCGCCTCGGCCGTCCGCAGCGCGACGGGATCGCTCAGCGGCGGCCCGCGGTGGGCACCGCCGTAGTCCAGGTGCAGTTGGTCGGCCCCCGCCGCGACGGCGGCACGGGCCGCAGCCCGGCGGTCGGTGTCGATCCGCCACTGCGGCGCGGCGACAGCGAGCACGGTCGGGGCCGGAGCTGCGGTGGCCGGCACGGTCATGGCCGGCTCCCGGTGTGAATCGCGGTCTTGAGCACCCGGCGCCCGCCGGCGCTGCGCGTGGACGAGGTCAGCACGGTGTTGACTAGGTCGGCCGCCTCCTCCAGGCCGACCTGGTGGGTGAGCACCTGCTCGCCGAGGTCCGGGGTGGTCCGCAGCAGGTCGACCGCCTGCCGCAGGTGGTCCCGGGAGACGCCTCGATGGCCGCAGAGCAGGAGCCTGCCGTGCGGCCGGGCGAACTCCTCGACCCGCGGGGGCCAGGGGGTGCCGCCGCAGTTGGCCGCGCGGATCGTGGCGACGTCGATGTCGCCGGCGGTCAGCGGGATCGGCCCCGAGGGCACCCCGGCGTGCAGATCGACCAGGAGCGTGCCCGGTACGCACCGGTCCAGGGTGGTCAGGGCCTCCGGCGTGCCGGTGCGCGGTGTGGCGATCACGGCCAGGACCGGCGAGGGCAGGCCGCGGAGCAGTCGGGGAAGGTCCGCGGCGTGTGGGGCGACGGCGTCGCCGCCGTGCCCCACGAGGAGGGTATGCAGTCCGGGCCGCTCCGTCAGCCACAGTTCGCGCGCGAGGCGCCCCACGATGCCGTCCCCCCACACGACCAGCGCCGCCGGGGACAGCGCGTGGCGTGCGATCCGCGCGCCGTAGAGGGCGGAGGCGAGCGGTTCCGCGAGTGCGGCCACGTGCGGCTGTGCGGCATCGGCGGGCACCGGGACGACCAGTCCGGCGCGTACGGCCGCAGCGGGGATGCGGGTGCGCTCCGCCCACAGACCGGGGAGGTTGTGGCCCAGCAGAAAGGACGGGTCCTGCGGATGCGTGGGGTTCACGGTGACGGGCGTGCCCGCCGGCAGCCCGGACTCCCCGGGTTCGACCACGTACCCGACGCCCTCGTGCCCGAGGACCGGGCTGGGGTCGTCGCGCAGGCCGCGCAGGATCTGCCAGTCGGTGCCGCAGATGCCCACGGACGTCGGCGCCAGCAGAACGTCGCCCGGGCCGAGCCGCGGCGTGCGCACCTCGGCCACCTCGACCAGGGTGCGGCCGGAGCGGTCGGCCGGCCGGCGGACCAGGGCGCGGTGGGTCGCGGCACTCATCGGGTGACCCCCGGGAGCCAGTGGCCGACGCGCTGCACCCCGCGCAGCGCGTCCACCTGCCCCGGCGCGCAGAACACGAGCCGGTCGTCCAGCCAGGTGTCGTCGCGCCCCCGGTCGGCGTAGGAGGTGGCGGTGGCCAGCCGGCGGCGGATCTCGGTCGCGTAGTGACCGGCGAGCCCTTCGGCCACTCCCCCGCCGATCCCGATCAGGTCGAGGTGCGGGTCGAGGCACCACAGGGTGCGCAGCAGCTGGGCGATCGGGGCGGCGCACAGCTCCAGCAGCCGGCGGGCGCCGGGGTCGTCCGCGGCGAGTGCGCCGGGGAGCCAGTCGGCGACCTGCGGTGCCGCGGGAAGCCCGAGCCGCTGGGCCGCGCGGACGAGACCCGGCCCGGAGGCGATCGAGGCGAGATGGTCCGTCGCGCCGCACTCGCAGCGCAGCCCCGCGAGGACGTCCGCGCCGGGGTCGGGGAGCGGGACCGGCAGGTGGCCGACCTCTCCCTGCAGGCCCCAGGCGTCGACCGGGATCCTGGTCCGCTCCAGGTCCGCGATGCGCAGCGCGATGCCGCTGCTGACGGTCAGATAGGCGACCCGGCGGGTGCCGGGCCGGGCGTGCACGGCGGTGAAGTCGAGCAGCGCGGCGGTGACGTCGTTGACGAGGTGCCAGGTGACGTCGGGCCGGCGCCGCCGCAGGTCGGCTGCCAGGTCGTACGGGGCGGCCGCGTCCCCCCACAGCGGGGCCGATCCGTAGACGGTGCCGGTGAGATGGTCGATGGCCGCGCCGAAGGAGAGGGCGGCGCGGGCGCCGACCGGGGCCCGCTCGCTCAGCAGCTCGACCATGTCCGCCCTCAACCGGGCGGTGGAGCGCTCCGGGTGGCGGAGACGGCTGGGCGAGGGCAGCCGTTCCACCGGCGCGTCCTGCCCGCCGGTGCGTATCCGCACCCAGGTGCCGCCGATGTCCGCAGCGAAGGTCGTGGCAGGCGTCCCGGGGTCGGCCCGACGGGCCTCGGGGGCGTCCTGAAGCGGAGTGACGGCTCGGGTCACGACCGGACCACCGGCCCCGCGGCGACCGGCTCGGGCACGTCCAGCGTCACACCGGCCCGCCCCGGCTGCGGCGCGGCGACCCGGAACCCGCGGAAGTCGGCCCAGCGCGCAGCCACGTCGTCGTACGCGTCGAGACCGCCGATGACCACGGTGCGTCCGCAGCCGGCGAGTCCGGCCCGCACCCCGGCGCCGGAGTCCTCGACGACGACGGTGTCCTCCGGCGGGCGGCCGAGCGCGGCGGCGGCCCGCAGATAGCCCTCGGGGTCCGGCTTGCCGTGCGTCACGTCGTCCGCGCTCACCAGAATCCGGGGCAGCGGGAGCCCCGCTGCCGCCATCCGCACCTCCGCCAGCCGGCGGCCGGCGGAGGTGACCACGGCCCAGGCGTGCGGCGGCAGCGCGGTCAGCAGCGCCCGGGCTCCGGGAATCTCCGTGATGCCGGTGGTCTGCGACTCCTCGTGCGCGACGAGGCGCCCGGTCTCCGCTGCGGCCTCGCGGGGGTCGGGGAGGAAGTGGCGCACGGTCTCCCGGGTGGGGCGCCCGTGGGCGAAGGCGAGCACTTCCGCGAGATCGAGCTGGTGCCGCTCGCAGAAGCCGGCCCAGGTGGACTCGACCAGTGCGGTGGAGTCCACGAGGGTGCCGTCCATGTCGAACAGCAGTGCTGCCGCGTGCAGTTGAGGCAAGGGTCACTCCTGGGAAAGGGTCAGCGGACGGGCCGATGACGTACGGAAGGCCGACGTGACCTACGGAAGACCGGCTACGCGCGGGCGCCGGCGAGCGGACGCGACTGGGACACGGGAAGGCCCCCCGCGACGGACGACCAGGTGGCGTCCTGGTGCACGACGAGCGCGTCGCCGGCGTAGGGCACGCCCCGGGTGCGGGCGAGTTCGGCGGCCAGCGGCGCGAAGGTGGCCGGGGACATGTAGCCGCTGTAGTCGAAGTCCGTGGACCGGCGGGCCCGGATGCCGGGGCTGTCCACCATGCCGGCGGGCAGGGCCTGCACGAACGTCGTCTCGGCGGGGTCGGTTTCCTGGGCGACCGACCGGATCAGGGAGTCGGCGGCGGCCTTGGTGGCGGCGTAGCCCGAGCGGTTCGGCCCGGCGTTGTAGACGACCTCGGACGAGATGTGCAGGAACAGGCCGGGGCCGGCCGCGCGCAGCGCCGGCAGCGCCGCGCGCAGCGTCCAGGACAGGCCGTGCACGTTGATCGCGAACTGGTCCAGCCAGTCGGCCTCGCTCACCTGCGTGAACGGCTCGCGCCGGGCGGTGAAGTAGACGGCGGAGTAGCAGGCCAGGTCCACCCGCTCCGGGATGCCCGTGCGCAGGGCCTCCTTGGCCTGCTCCGGGTCGCGGAAGTCGAGCCGGTGCCAGACCAGCCGGTCGCCGCCGTCACCGGCGGGCCGGCTGCGGCTGAAGACGTGGGTCTCGATGCCGGACGCGGCCCAGGCGTCGGCGATGCCCCGCCCGATCCCGGTCGATCCGCCGATCACCACCGCCCGCTCGGGCATGCGGCCGGGGGTGCTCACGCGACCACCAGGGCCTCGGCCGGGGCGTCCTGCGCCGTGGCCTGGGCGCGGCCGCGCAGCAGCTCCGTCGCCGCGCGCAGCTCGGCGGGGTCGACGTCGTTGACGAAGCGGTGGCGCCCGATGCCGACGGGCAACGGCAGCCGCTGCCGGCCGTCGCGGTGGCGCACGGTGTCGCGCAGCGCTGCCTCCAGCAGGCCCGGGTCGTCCAGCACGTCGTTCCACAACGGCAGCCCGAGCGCGCGGATGACGGAGAAGATCCGGTCGGCCTGCGCCTGGCTGACGTCGCCGCGCAGGGCGGACAGCGCCGTGGTGAGCGCCATGTCGATCACGACGGCCTCGCCGTGCAGCAGCTCGGGAAGGGCGTGCATCTCGATGGTCGGGCTGAAGGTGTGCCCGTAGTCCACGCACCGCTCCAGCGCGGACTCCCACAGGTTGGGCTGCAGCTCTTCGAGCATGAGGTGGATGGACTCGGCGACGATCGCGTCGGCGGCCTGGGCGAGGTCGCTGGTGGAGCCCTGGAAGCGGTCCGCCCGCACCTCGGGACCGCGCGCCTCCAGCAGCTCGAACAGTTCCTCGGAGCGGATCAGCGCCATCTTCAGTATCTCGGCCAGGCCGTTGCTGATGTGCCGCAGGTCCAGGCTGCGCAGGAACGAGCGGTCGAGGAAGGTGGCCGTGGCCGCCGCATAGGTGCCCAGCCGGTTCTTGCCGGTGTCGTAGTTGACCCCGGTCTTGACGCCGACTCCCGCGTCGACGAGGCCGATGAGCGTCGTGGGGATGCGGATGTACGGAGTGCCCCGCCGGTAGAGGCTCGCCGCGAATCCGACCATGTCGGTGAGGACTCCGCCGCCGATGGCGATGACCGGCTCGCGGCGGCGGTCGATGCCGAAGTCGTTCATCGCGTCGACGACACGGGACACGGCGTCCCACTGCTTCACGGTCTCGTCGGCGCGCAGGGCGAGCACCGTGATCTCGATGGCGTGGAAGGCGAAGAACTCGCGGATCCGCGCGCCGTAGAGCGCGTCCACGTTCTCGTCGATGACGACGAGCCTCCGCTCCCCGGCCCGCAGCGGGGCGTCCGGGCAGCCGGTCAGCAGCGTGGTGTTGTCCGGCGAGAAGAGGTGGTCGGAACTGACGAGGTGGTAACGCACCTGGCGTACGGCCTCGACCGTCCAGGCCGGACCGTCGTCCAGGGCCAGACGGAGCCCCTGGGTGAACTGAGTACCGCTGTGCATTGTCCCCTCCGAATATCTGGTGCCACATAACTGAACAGAAGGCAGATTCATCGGCGCCGTGTCCAATATAGTAGCAGCACGGCTCGTGTGGTGCCGCAGTGCTAGGCTCGTAATCAAGGAGACGAGGTTGTCAGCGCACGGGAGACCACGCAGCACACCCGTCCGACCGGGCCGCTTCACGCCTTACCTCCACCACCCCTGAGTCGCCGGAGCCTTAGGAAGGTCGACCGCATGGTCACGCTGGCAGAACGCCTGAATGCCTGGTTCGCGGATGCCGCCACGGCCGATGCCGTGGGCCGCCTGCGTGAACCGACAACCTCCGAGGTCGCCCAGGCGATCTCGCAGGACCCGAGCCACGACGTCACGATCTCCCGGAGTTATCTGGCGGCGTTGCGCAACGGCTCGCAGACCAATCCGACGATCAGCGTGCTCTCGGCGATCGTGCGCTACTTCCAGTCCCGGGAGATGACGCTGCCCGTGTCGGTGAGCGCACTCATCTCCGAGGCTGCCCCGCCCGCCGCCGCCCAGGAGGAGAAGGACGAGTGGGCCGAAGCACTCTCCGACCGGCAGGTGCGCTCGATCGCGATGCGCGCCGGCCAGCTCACGCCGGAACTGCGTGAGCAGCTTTTGTCGATCATGGACGTTCTGGACGACCCGAAGAAGTCCGCGAAGTCCGCGAAGTCCGCGGGCGAAGAGGATGACGTATGAGGGCTGGCGGTGTGTCACGGACCGGAGGTTCTGGAGGTCCTGGACATGCCGGAGCCCGAGGCCCCGGAGAGCCTGGTGGTGATCAAGACGGCGGCCACCGCCGTCAACCCGGTGAACCTCGAGACTCGTTCGGGCCGGATACCCACCTCATTGCCCGCCGTGCTCGGCTGGGACCTGGCGGGCACGGTCGCGCACACCCCCGCGGGCTCCGGCTTCCGCACCGGTGACCGCGTCCTGGCGATGACCGCCCAACTGGTGTCGCCGCGGTGCAGTTGCTCCGCCGGACCCCGGACCGTCACGGGCGGATCCTGCTGATCGGCGCCCAGGGCGGCGTCGGCGCGCACCTCGCGGCCCGCCTGCTCGACACCCTGGTCAGCATGGAGTTGGACGGGACGACCCGGTGAACGTCGCCGAGACCGCGGCCCGGGGGCTCGGCCCGCGCCAGGAGATCACCGTGCTCCCCTTCGAGGAAGCGGCCGGGGCCCATCGTCACCTGGAGCGCGGCGGCTTCCGCGGCAAGCTGGTGCTGGTCCCCTAGGCGGCTTCGTTCGGATCGCCGCGCGGACCGGAGGAGGAGGCCCGCGACGCGGAGTCGGGCCAGGTGGATGGTCGCGGTCTTCTCGTAGCGGGTGGCGATACCTCGCCACTGCTTCGCTTGGGCCCGTCCGGCCCGTATCGGTGTGCTCTCCGTGCGGCCCGTGGTTCACGTCAGCCCGTCCTCGAAGACGAGGCTGCCGTGGACGGAGGGCCGCCACGGCTCGTCGAGACCGTAGCGCTGCGCCTGCCTCTGCATCGACATGGCCTGGTGCATGAACGTGGACGCGACGATCTCCGCGTCCCGCTCGTCACGGTCGGAGTAGCAGTTGCGCGACTGCGGCCGCTCGGGCCGCTCTCCGGCCAGGTCGTAGGCGACGATGTGCCCGACCTCGTGCAGGATGATGTGCTGCTGGTGCGCCTTGGTGGTCTTCGCCTGGTAGACGATGACGTCCTCGTCCCGGCGGGAGAGCAGGACACCGAACGGGCCGTCGGCCGGCAGATCCCATTTCAGCAGTCTGATCGGTGTGCCGCGCTGCTCGGCCAGTAACTCGCACAGCGTGGTGACGCCGAGCGGCAGCGGAGGCGCGAGCTGCCGCATCAGCCGGCGGCTGTGCGATCTCATCTCCGCGTCCCGCCGCCGGTCTTCGTCCGCTACCGAGAGACGCCCGACACCACGCCGGTACAACCTGCTGAACACCTGACCTGACCCCCTGTGTCTCACCACATCAACTCACGGACCGCATGCGACGCACCGTTGAGCCAGAGCAGGCCGGTACTCAATCTACGCCCCCGGGCTCCCGGCGCCGTCCGCCGGGCCCGCCGCACCCCGGCGGCCCGGCCCTTCATGTAATCAGGCCGCGCACACCCCCTCGCCCCGATGCGCCGTCCACCGCACACTTGACCAAGGAATCGACCGAGGGAACGCGCGGAACGACCGGAACGACCGAGAGAACGCCGTTGCCGCCGGAGGGGGACGTGACATGCGGGACAGTCATCGGGCGGAAGCCGAGCGGCTGTTGGTACGGGCCGTGGAGGAGGAAGTGCGCCGCTCGGGCGGCCGCAGCGACGGGAAGGTGCTGCTCGCGCGGGCGCGCGGGGCGCTCGACGTGATTGCGCAGAGCGCGTCCGAGGAGTACGAGGCCTACACGCGCGCCCTGGACGAGGCGGCGGCCGGCCAGCTCACCTTCCGGCAGCGCTACGCCCGGGACGGGGCCGGGACACCCCTGCTGGTGGCGGGGGTCGCGGCGGTCGCGGCCGTCGTCGCCGACATGGCCCTCGGCACGGGCACCGGGACGGCGCTGGGCGCGGGTGTCACGGTCGGTGTCGTGGGCGCCGCGGCTACGGTGGTGAAGGTGGTCGGCTCGCACCTGCCGGCCGCGCACCGCCGCGCCGGGGCCGCGAGTCAGCCGGGCGGCCCGGAGCAGCTGCGGTTGCAGTGGCTGACGGCACTGGAGGTGCGGGGCATCCGGCCGTTCCTCGACCAGCAGCGGATGCTCGCCGCCTCGACCGGGCCGAAGAAGACGGGGCCTCGGCTGCGGGGCGCCGACAAGAGCGCGGCGGCCCGGGGGCGCAACGTCCTGTCGCAGTCTTTCGGGCAGCTCCCGGAACCGGTGGAGCCGTTCGCCGGGCGACGGCACGAGCTGGCGCAGATACGGCAGTGGGTGCAGGCGGCGCGGGCGAGCACGGAGACCCAGCCGACCGTCGTTGTCCTGCACGGCGCGCCCGGCAGCGGCCGTACGGCCCTCGCGGTGCACGCCACACACGATCTGAAGGACTACTTCCGCGGCGCCTGCGTCGTCGACCTGCGCGCCGACAGCCCGGGCGAGTCCCCGCTGTCCACCCGCGACGCCCTGCTGCACCTGCTCAACCGGCTCGGCGCGCCCCGCGAGCAGCTGCTGTTCCGCGAGCGCTCCTCCCCCGTCCAGCAGGTCAAACGGCTCGGTGAGCTGTACCACCAGCATCTGACCGGCCTGCCGGTGACGATCGTCCTCGACGACGCGTCGGACGCCGGGCAGATCCGTGCCCTGGTCCCGGAGCGGTCCGACAGCCTGGTATTGGTGACCGCGCGGGGCCCGCTGGAGGTGGCGGACCTGCCCGCGAAGGTGCACCAGCTGGCGGTGGAGCCGCTGGACGCCGCCGGCGCGGAGAAACTGCTGGGAGCGGCGGCCCAGGACCGTTCCGGGCCGTACGACGCCGAGTCCGCCGACCGGGTGCGGGAGCTGTGCGGCGGGCTGCCGCTGGCGCTGCGTATCGCGGGCTCGTGCCTCGGCTCGCGTTCCCCGCGTGCCCTGGCCACCGACCTCGACGCGTACGGCCCGGTCGAGCCGGTGGAGCGCGCCCTGTGGCTGCGCTACACCGACCAGCCGGAGACCGTACGGCGGTTGCTGCGCCGGCTGGCCCTGGCGGGCCGGGCCTCGCTGGGCGCCGCCGCGGCCGCCGCGCTGCTGGCCACCGACGAGGCGGAGGCGACCCGTCATCTAGAGGCGCTGTCCCGCGCCGGTCTGATCGACCATGTCCGCAACAACCGCTACCGGCTGCACGACCTGGTCCGCGCCTTCGCCCAGGCCAGGCTCCTGGACGAGGAGGAGCCGGCCGAGCGGACGGCGGCGCAGGAGCGGCTGATCGTGAACTACGCCGAGCTGGCCGACTCGGTGCTGCGCATGGTCGACGGCAACATGTCGACCCGCACCAACCGCTTCAGTCCGTACGGCTTCACCTCGCTCGACGAGGCGCTGCGCTGGCTGGACGACGAGTCGAGCTTCATCACGGCGGCGCTGCGGCACGCCGAGGGCGTGGACCGGGCCGCGGTCCTGAACCTGCTGGGCGCCCTGTGCGACTACTGCCTGCTTCGCGGCGACCTCTACCGCCTGGGCGAGATCAGCGAACTCGCGCAGGCGGTGGACGAGGGCCTGCTGGTCCGCTCGGTGCAGTGGCGCACCGGCATCGCGGCCCGTCAGCTGGGTGAGCTGGACAAGGCCCGTACGACGCTGACCTCGGTCGTGGACCTGTACCGGGAGGCCCATCACGACGCGGGTGCCGCCCGCGCCCTGTGCTCGCTCGGCATCACCCTGCACCATCAGGGCAACCTGACGGAGGCGTCGGCGAAGCTCCGCGAGGCCCTGGCCCTGCAGGCCTCCCCCGCGCTGGCGACGGACCGGGCCTGGACGATGCACGCCCTCGCGGCGGTGGAGCGGGACCGGGCCCGGCTGGCGGAGGCGCTGGACCTGCTGACCGAGTCGCTGGTCCTGCACCGTCGGGGCGAGTCCGTGCACGGCCAGGCCTGGGCCCACTTCCAGCTCGGTCAGCTGGGCCTGCGCATGGGCGACGTCCCCCGCGCCGAGTCCGAGCTGCGCGCGGCCCTCGACCTGTACGGCCGGACCCGGGACGCCCGCGGCGAGGCCTGGGCGCTGACGCAGCTGGCCCGGGCCCTGCTGGTCGCCGGTGACGCGTCACCGGCGGCCGAGGAGCTGCGCGGGGCGGCGGCCCGGCACCGCGACAACGAGGACGCACGCGGCGAGGCCTGGACCCTGTACTACCTCGGCCAGGCCCTGGAGGAGACGGGCGACCTCGACCAGGCGGTCCGTGAACTGGAACGCTCCCGGACGATGTTCTCCCGCATGCGTGACGTCTACGGCCTGGCCTGCGCCCGCCACCACTCGGCCCGCGTCACCCGCGACCAGCGGGCGGCCCAGACGGGCTCCCTGCGCAACTCCGGCTTCGCCCGCCAGCTCCTCGTGGACGCCCGCGCCGACTTCCAGCGCATCGGCGTCGCCCACGGCGAGGCGTGGACCTGCCTGGAACTGGCGGTCGTGGACGCCGGCAACGCCCGCACCCAGCAGGCACTGGCCCTGTGCGAGGAGGCGGTGGAGCTCTTCACGTCCTACGGCGACCGCCGGGGCGAGGACTGGGCCCGCTTCCTGCGCTGCACCCTGCTCCCCTACGCGGCCCCGGGCGGTGTAGAGGTCGGCACGGCGGTGGCCCAGGAGGAACTGGCCCAGCTGTCCCGCGCCGGCCATCCGCTGCGGGACGAGAAGCTCGACGACTACGCCGACGCCTGGGCGCTGCTGCTGGAGCGGGGTGTGAGCCTGGAGGCCGGGTGGCAGGCCTGGCGGCTCGGGATGACGCCCAGCCGGCATGCGCGCGAGGTGATGGGGGTCGCCGTCGAGCCGAACGCGTGACCCGGGGCCAGGAGACACGCGGGCACCCGTCGGCGGCGGTACGGCCACCGACGGGTGTCATCCCTGGCCAGGGAATGTCAGCCCTGCTTCCTGCCCTGGCCGGAGGGCTCGGCGTCCGCGGGCTCCGTCCGGGACGGCTCCGCCTCGGACTGCTCCGCCTCGGACTGCTCCGCCTCGGACTGCTCCTCGGGGTCCGGGACCTGGGTGAAGTCGACCCTGTTCATGTGCCGGCTCATCGACTTCATCAGGCCCCACACCGCCAGGGCCATCGCCGCGAAGACGATGAAGCCGAGGACGCCGGGGGTGACCTTGTCCTCGTCGACCTCCTTGGCGAAGGTGACGAGGTGCGTCATTGCCAGGCTTGCGCTTGCGCTCATGTCAGGCATTGTCGCGGATGCCCGCAAAGAGGTCGTCCTCGGGGAGGGAGGTATCGACGAGGGACTTCGCCAGCTCGTACTCCTCCGTCGGCCAGACCTCCTTCTGGATCTCCATCGGCACCTTGAACCAGCCGCCGTCCGGGTCGATCTGCGTGGCGTGCGCGATCAGCGCCTTGTCGCGGATCTCGAAGAACTCGGCGCACGGGATGTGCGTGGTGAGCGTGCGCTGCTTCATCCCGAACTCCTCCCAGCGCTTGAGCCAGTCCCCGTAGGGCGACTCCAGGCCGCGGTCGAGCATCGCCTGGTGCAGGGCCTCGGTGCGCGGGCGGTTGAAGCCCTGGTTGTAGTAGAGCTTCTGCGGCTGGTACGCGGGGCCGTACTCCGACTCCGGGTACTTCTCGGTGTCCGCCGCCCCCTCGAACGCCACCATCGAGATCTTGTGGGTCATGATGTGGTCGGGGTGCGGGTAGCCGCCGTTCTCGTCGTAGGTGGTGATCACCTGGGGACGGAAGGAGCGGATCTTCCGCACGAGCTCACCGGCCGCGTGGTCGACGTCCTCCAGGGCGAAGCAGCCCTCCGGCAGCGGCGGCAGCGGGTCGCCCTCGGGCAGGCCGGAGTCGACGAAGCCGAGCCACTCCTGCTTGACGCCGAGGATCTCCCGGGCCTCGTCCATCTCCTTCTTGCGTACCTCGTGGATGTGCTCCTCGACGTACGCGTCGCCCTGGAGCCTGGGGTTGAGGATGGAGCCGCGTTCCCCGCCCGTGCAGGTCACGACCAGCACGTCCACCCCCTCGGACACGTACTTCGCCATGGTCGCCGCGCCCTTGCTCGACTCGTCGTCGGGGTGCGCGTGAACGGCCATCAGTCGCAACTGGTCAGTCAAGACTCAATCCTCAGTAAGTCGGCGCCCGGTGTGCGTCGGCGCAATCAGCGGCTTCTATAGTGACCGAATCGGGGGGCGAATAATTCCGGGTCCGGGTCCCGGGGCCCCTTTCGGGACCTCCGTCCCGGCCCCTGCCTGGAGGACGATCATGAGTACGGCGAGCACGCGACTGCCCGAGGGCCGATACGGCCGCACCTCGGACGAGCGCGCCGACCGCAAGCTCAAAGTCGTCGGCGCCGTCCTCGGGGCGGCGCTGCTGGGGCTCGTCGGCTGGTTCGGCTACCACTACGTCGCCCAGAGCAAGATCAGCGCCGAGGTCATCGCCTTCGAGCCCGGCGAGAAGTCCGTGCAGGTGCACCTCGAGGTCCGCAAGGACTCCGGCACCGACGGCTACTGCACCATCCGCTCGCAGGCCGAGGACGGGGCCGAGGTCGGCCGGGCCGACTTCCGCTTCGAAGGGGACGCCACCCGCATCGACAAGGTCGTCACGCTCCGTACGACCTCCGAGGGGACGACGGCCGAGCTTCTGGGCTGCCACGCCGGCTGACGACAACCGGACGTCACCCGCAAAACGTGGCGGCTGACCTGCGTTGACGTGAATCTGATGGCTTATGTCCTCCCCCTTGAGCCCCTGAATTGTTAGGCTCGTGGTTTCGCCCATCCGTGAAGGAACATTCTTCTGGGTAGGGCGATGCTTTGTATCCCAGTACCTACGAGGAGCACCTGTGACCCAGACCAGCGAGAACGTCACCTGGCTGACCCAGGAGGCGTACAACAAGCTCAAGGCTGAGCTTGAGTACCTTACTGGTCCCGCGCGTGCGGAGATCTCCGCGAAGATCGCCGCGGCGCGCGAGGAGGGCGACCTGCGTGAGAACGGCGGGTACCACGCGGCCAAGGAGGAGCAGGGCAAGCAGGAACTCCGGGTGCGCCAGCTCACCCAGCTTCTCGAGAGCGCCAAGGTCGGTGAAGCGCCCGCGGCGGACGGTGCGGTGGCTCCCGGCATGGTCGTCACGATCGCGTTCGACGGCGACGAGGACGACACGCTGACGTTCCTGCTCGCCTCGCGTGAGTACGCGAGCTCCGACATCGAGACGTACTCGCCGCAGTCCCCGCTGGGCACCGGTGTGATCGGCCACAAGGTCGGCGAGGACGCGGAGTACGAGCTGCCGAACGGCAAGAAGGCCCTGGTGAAGATCCTTAAGGCCGAGCCGTACGAGGGCTGACCGGTCCCCGGCCGAGCCTTGACGTGCCCCCGCCGCCGCTGTGGCGCCGGGGGCACCGTCATGCCGTCGCGGAGCGGTACTTGCGCACCGCCAGCGTCCGGAACACCACCAGGATCAGGACCGAGTAGATCAGCGAGGCCCACACCGGGTGCTGCATGGGCCAGGCGTCCGACGAGGACTGGCCCGGGCCGGCGAACAGGACACGGCAGGCCTGCACCGTGGCGCTGAACGGGTTCCACTCGGCGATGTGGCGCAGCCACGGGGTCATGTTGCTGGTGTCCACGAACGCGTTCGAGATGAAGGTGACCGGGAAGAGCCAGATCAGTCCGCTGGACGTGGCCGCCTCGGGGGTCCGCACCGACATGCCGATCAGGGCGCCGATCCAGGTGAACGCGTAGCCGAGCAGGAGCAGCAGGCCGAAGGCGGCAAGGACCTTGCCCGCGTTCGTGTCGCCGTCCGACCCGACGCGCCAGCCGACCAGGAGGGCGACCACCGCGAGGACCACCAGGGTCAGGGCCGTCTGCACCGAGTCGGCGAGGGTGCGCCCGGTGAGCACCGCGCCGCGCGCCATGGGCAGCGAGCGGAACCGGTCGATGAGGCCCTTGTGCATGTCGTCGGCGATGCCCGCGCCGGAGCTGGCGGTGGCGAACGTGACCGTCTGCGCGAAGATGCCCGCCATCAGGAAGTTCTTGTAGTCGACGGCGCTGGTGCTGCTGCCGATCTTCATGGAGCCGCCGAACACGTAGGTGAACAGCACCACGAACATGATCGGCTGGATCAGCCCGTAGATGATCATCTCGGGGATCCGTGACATGCGGATCAGGTTCCGCTTGGCCACGACCAGCGAGTCCCGGATCGACTGGCTGACCGGGTTCGCGGCCGGCGCGACCCGCACGGTGTCGGTGACAGCGCTCACTTCGTGGCCTCCTTGTCGTTCTCCTCGTCCTCGGCCTCGGCCATGTGTCCGGTCAGGGACAGGAAGACGTCGTCGAGGGTCGGCCGGCGCAGGCCGATGTCGTCGATCTCGATGCCCCGGGTGTCCAGCTCGCGGATGACCTCGGCGAGCAGCTTGGCTCCGCCGGTCACGGGCGTGGTGAGCTTGCGCATGTGCTCCTCGACCGTGGTGTCGCCCTTGCCGAAGCCGGCGAGGACCTCGGCGGCGGCCCGGATGTGCTCGCGCTCGTGCACCACGAGCTCGACGCGCTCGCCGCCGGTGCGGGCCTTGAGCTGGTCGGAGGTGCCCTTGGCGATGACCTTGCCGTGGTCGACCACCGCGATGTCGTGCGCCAGGTGGTCGGCCTCCTCCAGGTACTGCGTGGTCAGCAGCAGCGTCGTACCACCGGAGACCAGTTGCTTGATGACCTCCCACAGCTGCTGGCGGTTGCGCGGGTCGAGGCCGGTGGTCGGCTCGTCCATGAACATCACGGGCGGTGAGACGACCAGGGCCGCCGCGAGGTCGAGGCGGCGGCGCATGCCGCCCGAGTAGGTCTTGGTGGGGCGGTCGGCGGCGTCCGCGAGGTGGAACTGCTCCAGCAGCTCCGCCGCGCGCTCCTTCGCCGCCTTCGCCCGCATCTGGTAGAGCTGGCCGACCATCTGCAGGTTCTCCCGGCCGGTCAGGTATTCGTCGACCGCCGCGAACTGGCCGGACAGGCCGATGGAGCGGCGGACCGCGTCGGGCTGCTTCAACACGTCGATGCCCGCGACGACCGCCCGTCCGCTGTCGGGCCGCAGCAGGGTGGTCAGGCAGCGGACGGTGGTCGTCTTGCCCGCGCCGTTCGGCCCGAGCAGACCGAGGACGGTGCCCTCGGGCACGTCGAGGTCCACGCCGTCCAAGGCCCTTACGTCACCGAAGGTCTTGACCAGACCTTCGGCATAAATGGCGCCTGGCATATGAGTCTCCACGTCTTCGGGGAATCCCGGACGGACGTCCGGTGAGGCTTCTCACGGACACACCATAACGCGATGTATCGCGTCTCGCAACGACTTTTCGCGCCTCACGCTCCACGAGCCGAAAGGATCTTGAATAGGCCCGGGGAACCCGGTCAGTCCATGACCGTGTAGCCCGCCTCGCGCAGCGCCCGGCTCACCTCGGCGCAGTGCACCGGCCCCTTCGTCTCCAGGTGCAGCTCGACCTCCGCCTCAGTGAGCCCGAGCCGCGGGTCGGTTCGCACATGGCTCACATCGAGGACGTTGGCGTCGACCACTGACAGCACGCCCAGAAGAGTGGCAAGAGCACCGGGACGGTCCGTCAGCCGCAGCCGGACGGCCAGGTAGCGGCCCTGCGCGGCCATGCCGTGCCGCAGCACCCGCTGCATCAGCACCGGGTCGACGTTGCCGCCGGACAGCACCGCGACGACCGGGCCCTCGAAGGCGCCGGGATCGCTCAGCAGCGCCGCGACAGGGCTCGCCCCGGCCGGCTCCACGACCAGCTTGGCCCGCTCCAGGCAGAGCAGCAGCGCCGCGGACAGCTCGTCCTCGCTGACCGTGCGCACCTCGTCGACCAGCTCGTCGATGATGCCGAACGGCACGTCCCCGGGCCGCCCGACCTTGATGCCGTCGGCCATCGTCGCCGGGTTCTCGACCGTCACCGGCCGCCCCGCCGCCAGCGAGGGCGGGTAGGCCGCCGCGCCCGCCGCCTGCACGCCGATGATCCGCACGTCCGGCCGCAGTGCCTTCGCCGCCACCGCGATCCCGGCGGCCAGCCCGCCCCCGCCGATCCCGACGACGATCGTGCGGGCCTCAGGGCACTGCTCGAGGATCTCCAGGCCCACCGTGCCCTGCCCGGCGATGATGTCCGGATGGTCGAAGGGGTGGATGAACACCGCGCCCGTCTCGGCCGCGTACTCCTGCGCGGCGGCCAGCGTCTCGTCCACCACCTGGCCGTGCAGCCGCACCTCCGCCCCGTAGTCCCGGGTGGCGCTGACCTTGGGCAGCGGGGCGCCCTTCGGCATGAACACCGTGGACCGCACGCCGAGCAGCGAGGACGCGAGGGCCACGCCCTGCGCGTGGTTGCCGGCGCTCGCGGCGACCACACCGGCGGCGCGCTCCTCGGGCAGCAGACCGGCGATCCGGACGTACGCGCCGCGCAGCTTGAACGAACCCGTCCGCTGGAGGTTCTCGCACTTGAGATGCACCGGCGCGCCCAGCATCCGGGACAGGTGCCTGCTGCCCTCCATCGCGGTCGCCCGCGCCACGCCCGAGAGCATCTTCTGGGCGCCGCGCACGTCGTCGAGGGTGACGGGGCGCGAGGAGTCAGCCGTGCTGTAGCTCATGACTCCAGCATCGCAGTTCACGGGCGGGAACGACCGTTGTGACCAACCTCCGAGACCCGCTTTGCCCAGCGCCGGTACGGCCCGCCTTCCGGCCGCGTACCCTGTCCCCCAATCTGCCAGCCCTCCACGAAGTGAGCCCCCGGCCATGCCCACAACACCTGAAATGTCGATGGACATGACGACCGTCGGTGACACCGGTCTTCTCGACACGCTGCAGCACGAGGTGGCACTGTTCGCCCGCCGTGCCGAACAGACCCGGCTCGGCGGGGTCGGGCAGGTGCGCAACTCCATGGACCGCGCCGCGTACCTGCTGCTCAACCGCCTCGACAAGGAAGGCCCGATGGGCGTCAAGGCGCTCGCCGCGAGCATGGGGATCGATTCGTCGACGGTCACCCGGCAGGTGGCTCCGCTCGTCGACACCGGCCTCGTCAAGCGCACCTCGCACCCCGAGGACGGGCGCGCGGTGGTGCTGCAGCTGTCCCCTCGCGGGCAGTCGCGCCTGGAGGAAGTGCGCTCGTCCCGGCGCCAGTTGATGGCCGAGCTGACCCACGACTGGAAGCCGGAGGAACGCGAGGCGTTCTGCTCCCTCCTCACTCGCTTCAACATCGCGCTGTCCTCCCGGATGGCGGCACAGGGAGTGCCGGGACCGGAGGAGGAGCCGGGCTCCTGACCGCCCGCACGAGGACGACTCCGCGTGTACGACGCGGGGTTCTGCGGCCCCGTACGCACGGAGCAGCCCACGCGCGTGAAGCACGGAGGCGGACGCCGACACCGCCGCCCGGCAGCCCGCGGCGCTGCGCGCGTACGTGACGGCAGAGGGGGTCGAACGCCACCCGTGATCGACGACGGGTGGCTCTCCACGCGGCGGTGATGACGGGCCGGAGGGGCACGGCCCACCATCCGGCAGCGCGCGACGGACGGGGTGGGATGCCCAGACGGGGAACACCCCGGAACCCGGGCCGGCCACGTGCGCGTGAGGGGGCGGAGACGGGAGGCGGACCCGCTCTGCCGGCCGTGACGGCCGGATGAATGCCGCTGCCCGGTGATGTCCGGGCCGGTGCACGCGTGTGCGGGGTGTCGGGTCGTGCGTGACTCTTGACCGCGGGGGCGTCTCTGGCCTGATATGAGACCGGGTCCCGTCGGGCGCGGACGGGGCCGCATCCTCAAGGTCGCCGTCGGGCGGGAGGCGCGGTGCGAGAGCGGCATGCGTCCCAGGCATTCCGCCGGGCCAGGGAGTTCGAGGCGTTCGTCGCGGGCGCGGCCGGGCGACTGCTGCACGCCGCCACCCTGCTCACCGCGGAGGCCCCGGACGACAACCCCCGCGCGCGGCGCCTGCTGACGCTGTCGCTGGCGCGCACGTACGCGTGCTGGGACCGGCTGCGCGGCGAGGACCCGTACGACCACACCCGCCAGTACCTCGCCACCCGTTTCGCACGCGGCGCGTGGCATCACCACGGCGGCCTCGGCCGCTCCCGCGCACACCCCGCCGGCCCGCTGGCCCCGCTCACCCCGCAGGAGCGGCTGATCCTGGTGCTCCGGCTCTACGAAGGCGTCGCGGAGGAGCAGACGGCGGCCCTGCTCGGGCTGTCCCCGGAGCGCGTACGGGCGATCTGCCACCGCGCGACGTCGACCCTGCTGCGCCGGCCGCGGGGCCCGGCCCCGGCGGTGACGGCCGCGAAGACGGTGCCGTCATGAGAACGCCCGCCCTGAGCACGCCCGACATGAGAACTCACCGTGTGCGGGCTCCCCTCATGGGACCTCCCGCCACGCGGGCTCCCCTCATGAGGCCTCGCGGCGACCGGAGCCGGGCATGAGCGGCAACGACCGCGAGGCGGCCGTACGGCGGCTTCTGGAGCAGGGGCAGCGGCCCGTGCCGCCCGAGATCCCCGCGGAGGCGGTCCGCAGAGGCGGCCGCATGCTGCGGCGCAGGACGCTCGCCCGCCGCCTGATGTGGCTGCTGATCCTCGCGGCGGCCGTGGCGTTCACGGTGTGGGCTCTGACCGCCCGTCCGTGGGTGGAGCCGCCGTCGGACACGACTCCACCCCTTACCGGCTGGTGACGGCCGCGGGGGCCCTTTCTAGCCCCGGACTTCGCAGGTCACCGTTTCAGGTCTTGTGACTGGGGCCAACCGGCTACGGGGCTGCCTCGCGGAAGAGGGCCAGGAGGGCGTG